>CAZEJU010000007.1:0-30212 GCA_964512695.1 uncultured Gammaproteobacteria bacterium
ACAGTCCATAATTCTCCATCTTTACCTGTGTTATGGGGATGTAAATATTCAAATATCTCTTGCGTTACGAGATAACGGCCATAAGAAGCTAAATTACTGGGAGCATTTTCTTTATCAGGTTTTTCGATAATATTATCAAGCTCATCTTTTGTGCCAGGCTTGAAGCTAATGATACCATATTTATCGACTACGTCTGGAGAGACTTCTTGTGCCATAATAACGCCAGCAATACTAGGGTCATAAATGAATGTATCAATCATCATTTTCACGTCACCATTACTCCCTAATACGACATCGTCGCTATACATAACTAAAAACGCTTCTTCAGTCTCTACAAATTTCTGCGCTGAGGCTATGGGTGAACCATTTCCATAAGGCAAACTGGGGTCTTGTTCAATTACAACAATCTTTGGGAAATCGAGTACATGCTGGACTGGCTCATAACGGTCTTCTTTTCCTTGCGCGGCCAATTGTTTTCGGATTCGATTCACACTATTATTAAAATAGTCTTCATAAATAGGCTTTCCTTCAGGGGTAGCGACAATAATGATCTCTTCAATACCTGCTTGTACACATTCTTCGACCACAAACTGCATAATAGGACGATTGCCAAATGGAAGCATTCCTTTCGGAACAGTTTTCGTAATGGGTAAATAGCGACTTGCGAAACCAGCGTCAGTAATTATCGCTTTTCGGACTTTTTTCCTCATTACTCAGAATTATATACTAATATGAAAAACATTTTCAACAACAAGCTGTCAGTTCTTGACTCATGAATCGTAAATCTTGAATCTTGGATAAAACTATTCACCGCGTCCTCCTCTTTACATTCCCCCTAGCTATTTGGTACAATGCGATGAGCTTTTCAGTAATTCTGTTCACGGTTTTCTGACCACCGACAACTGACAGCTGACAACTAAACTATATGGCCACACCTCTTAAATTCCTCATCGAAACGAAAGATGAATTACAAAAGGTTGTTTGGCCATCTAGAAATGATATCGTGCGTTTAACGTTCATAGTTATTTTCGTAAGCACACTTGTAGCACTCTATATAGGGGCACTTGATTTCTCATTTGCTAAAATAACAGAGACACTGTTACGATAGTCAAAAAGTTTACAGTCAAAAGTGTAAAATAAGAATAATATAAGTAATTTTTTATTAAACTTTTAATTTTTCACTTTTAACTTTTAATTTTAAAATATGGATCAAACAACACAAACAGAAGAAGTACAACAAACAACTACAAATGACGCATCAAAAGATGCGAAATGGTATATCGTGCATACCTATGCAGGCCATGAAAATAAAGTAGCAAAGAATCTCCAACAAAGAGTACAGGCTCTCGGTTTTGAGAATCGTGTCTTCGATGTTATCGTACCAACCCGTAATACGATTAAAGTTTCTCAAGGCAAAAAAGAAAACGTTCAAGAAAAAATCTTCCCAGGTTATGTCCTGGTAAAAATGATTCTCGATGATGAATCCTGGTTACTTGTTCGCAGTACACAAGGCGTAACAGCGTTTATCGGTGCTGGAAATAAACCAACTCCAATTTCTGAAAAAGAAGTTGAAGCTATCCAGCAATTCATGAAGCAAGATCAACCATTGTACAAAACATCATTTACTATAGGTGAAGCAGTTAAAATCGTGGATGGACCTTTAACAGATTTCTTAGGAACAGTAGATACTATCGATGAAGCTCACGGAAAGCTAAAAGTACTAGTCACTTTATTTGGAAGAGAAACCGTGGTAGAATTGGATTTCCTTCAAGTTAAAAAGATATGATTCACACGGATAAATGAGCGGATGAACACAGATATCAGTGAGACTCTGTTCTCAAATCAGCGAAAATCATTAACGAGGTATGGCTAAAAAAATAAAAACAATTATTAAACTAAATATTCCAGCTGGAGCAGCGACACCTGCACCACCTGTCGGCCCCGCATTAGGACAACACGGATTACCTATTATGGAATTCGTGAAGGCATATAATGATAAAACAGCAGATCAGAAAGGAAACATTCTTCCCGTTGTTATCACAGTCTATGAAGATAGAACATTCAGTTTTGTTACGAAAAAACCACCTGTCGCGGAAATGATTAAAAAGGCTATCAGTAAAGATAAAGGTTCCCAAAAACCAGGTCGGGAATCAGGCGGAATACTTTCAAAAACACAAGCAGAAGAGATTGCTAAACAGAAACTTGAAGATTTAAATACAGATAATGTAGAAATGGCAACCAGAATCGTAATGGGTACAGCCAGAAGTATGGGAGTTGACATTAAATAAGTAGTTACAAGTCCTAAGTTATAAGATTTAGGACTTAGCACTTTTGACTTGTGACTTCATATAAACTATGGGAAAAATTAGAGTAAAAGTCATCGGTGACGAACAAGCCGAAAAAGAACAAAAAGAAGAAGCGCGAAAAAGAGCTGAAGCTAAAAAAATTGAAGCTCGGAAAAACGCGGGTATCGAAGATACCGATACTGAAACAACTCCTGAGACTAGTAAAGAGGCTAAGAAAGTTGTTAAGAAAAAAACACTTGATGAAGCCTTAAAAAAGCATTCAGATACATACCAAGCAGTAGCACAAATGGTTGATAAAAATAAAACATATTCTCTTCAAGAAGCTGTAACTCTTCTACCGAAATTACAACGCGCGAAATTCGATGAAACTGTAGAGTTACATATTAATACTGTCGATAAAGGGATTAATGGAAATGTAACCCTGCCTCATGGTACGGGGAAAAAAATTCGTATCAGCATCGCAAATTTTTCAGAAGATCCAAAAGCTGTTGATGAGTTAGTAAAAAAAATCGAAAGTGGAGTTATTGATTTCGATGTTTTAGTAGCAACACCAGAGACTATGCCGAAGCTCGCCCGCGTTGCTAAAGTTCTCGGGCCTCGTGGTCTTATGCCAAATCCCAAAAATGGTACTGTTACTCCAAAACCTCAAGATGTGGCTAAAAAGTATGAGGGTGGACAAGTAACTTTCAAGACTGAGGCTAAATTTCCACTTTTACATTTATCAGTCGGTAAAGTTTCCTTCGGAGATAAAAAAATTGAAGAAAATGTAAAAGCTGCAATTGAAGCAGTACAAATGAAAAACATAAAAAGTGTAACATTAAAAAGTACGATGAGTCCTGGAATGAAATTGGATATAACTACCCTCTCCTAAAATGATTCTCGCGGATTGTAAAACAGATTTGCGCTGATATCCGCGTTAATCAGCTTCTTATATCCGTGAAGATCAATATTGCATTCTTTCTTAAAAGCTTACTATACTATAGCTTATGGATAGTACTGTCGGAGAAAGTTCGTACTCTTTTAAATCGTGGTTAAGAAGCTCAAAAGGAAAAAAAGTTGCCGTATTATGTGGAATAAGTGTTTTCCTTTTTCTCATCTCTATCTTTATTTATTCTCCTAAAAAAAATACAGTATCTAAAAAACAAATTACATCAAAAGAAAATCCCAAATCTACTTCTCTCTCAGCACCTATCTTAGAATTTGATAACTATACGTTTAGTGCTGCATATCCTCAAGTTCCAGATACATTACAACTTTATAATTTAAAAACCGAACTTACTACTGCTGATATTCGCGCGCTTGGCCACGCATTCGGATTAAGAGAAGAAAAAACATTAACGAATCCGTTTATTATGATGGCAAACACTACAGATACTGAATCGATGGGTATACTTATCGTGAATCGTAATACTGGTACATTTTCATTTCAATCATATGGTTTACATAAACCTCAAAACAATACTGACACAACGCCTTCTACAGTTGCCCAAAAATATTTACAACAAATTGGAGTAGATGATGGAACATTAACACGGGCAGTAACATATAAACAAAAAGAATATCCCACTGTTACCTTCGTGGAATTCCATAGAGATTGGGAAAAAACAGCATTACCTATTTTAAATCCAATAGGTCTGTTAAATCTTCCTGAAGGAAAACCTTTGACTACGCTACAACTTGGCGAAACTGAACCATTTACCTTAAAAAATCCATCCATTATAGCTACATCAAATAACGAACAAGGAACGATGCGTCCAAATGATTTTAATACTGTTACTGTCGCTGTTAGCACTGAAGGAACAATCCTTTCTATTGAGTCAAACCTCAGAAAAATTTCTGAAAAATCACAAGTTTCGAAAAACGATCTTCTTACACCCGAAGATGCACTTGAACAATTTATGCAAACAGGAGGAGATTTTGCCTTAACTATTCCAGCAGGAACAGGACCAGTATCCTGGGAGAAAGTCTATCCAGAAAATCTCGCAAAAGCAGAAAATGCTATTATCACCGACTATATCCTTACATATTTAGAAAACCCACCTAGTGTTACCCAGAAATCTCTTGTTCCTATGTATACTATCCGCGGTATCGCGACATTAAAGTCCGGGTACACAGTACGGTTTTTACAAACTCTTCCTGCGTTAAAAAGCGGTCATTCAATATTTACATATTCGCGAAAAGCTGTAGCCGGTGCAAAAACCAAATTATTAGCACAAGAAAATAAAAAATCTCTGCAATTAGAACCATATTATCCTACAGGTGTGACAGGTACTGTCCCTAGTCCCACCCGTGTAGCGGGAGGAGAAATAGAGTACCCACCTCTCACACCTACCCCAACCGTAAAATATCCTTTAACGAGTTGTCCAGCATGGACAAATGGCACAACAACCACCATTCAGATAGCAGGATTAGGACAAATGGTTGTCGCGATTAACCAAACCTTTTATAATGATACACGGCGCGAATATGATAGACATGGGGCGCATACTTTTTTCTTCAGATCCGCCACATTCCCAGTGAGTGATATTGAAGATGTTAAAAATAAATTTTATTTTGGTGCGAATGATCTAACAAAACCTCCAGGACCTTTTGAAAAACAGCTCATGATAAATGTCGCAAAACGAGCGCCTGATTTTAGCGCCACGACCGAAGAACAAATGTATGGTCTTTTCAGACAACTTAATTTTCCATTAACGAACCAGCCATGCGACGCTTCATCAAGAAGTTTAGAACCTATGGCGCCACCAGATGTAAGAAATTGTAATGCTTCACCTGATAGCCCCGAGGGAAAAAATATGGACCTGCCGAGATTGAAAAAACTAGAAACAAATGTGGCAAAAAGGCTTTTACAAGCCAAACAAGCTGGGACATTACAAAGTCTAGCAAATGAACCAAATGTCTTTCCTTCAGCTACCATGCAAGCATTTGGTTATATTTTTGGTAATGCGACACCATATACGTATTGGGATGATACCCAAGACCGATTTAAAGCATGTTATATTACCGGTACTTCCCCTGTTCTCTATCTCTATCCTGAAAAAGAGACTACAGTTACTGTTCAAACGCACGCTCCTCTCACATACACAGATCCTCAAACAGTTAATAACACATGGGTTGTAACAGCTGATCCTCTTGGGATGATCAGCTCAGATACAAACTTTCGAAGACCGTATTTATACTATGAGTACGATAAAAACGATGTTTCCTTTACTGAGTCCAAGGAAGGTTGGATCATCTCAAAAGAAAAATATGAATCGTTTATAAGAGAAACATTTGCGAACGTTGTTGGATTACATGAAAAAGAAACACAAACTATGATAAATGAAATTCGTAATGTTTTAGCTGATACTAACGCTTCCTCTCTCCCCTATCTGAAAGTCTCTGTAGTGCCGTTGGGGGAAGTTACTACTAAACTTCCATTATCTATCTCTCCTGAACCAAAAAGAATCTATAGACTCCACCTGGGGATTAGCCTTTTAGAAAAGAAAGAAAATAGTAAAGAACCAACATTACAAAAGATCATAAGAGACGGCTTTACTGCAGTAGAATTAGGAGTACACCTTGTAAATAATTAAAAGTCTAAAGTCAAAAATTAAAAGTTTCTGTTCAGAGTAAAACCTCAATTTTCATATTTTTAACTTTTCACTTTTAATTTTTAACTTTGTATGAGGTATCCTTGGTTCTTTTTCGTAGTAATCGTATCTTCGCTTAAGCCAAGCTTGAGGAGTTTCTGACGAGTTCTTCTTATGAGTTGATCGATCGCCCAATCAGAATATTTTTCCTGTGATTCTTCTTGCCATACTGCATGAGAGATGTCATCTCTTGATACGACTTTTCCCCTATTACCGATAAGATATCTTAAGAGTCTCCGCTCAGATGGAGAAAATACAGAAGTTACATTTGTGTTATTAACCACAATCTCTTTTTCCTTTGTAATACTTAATGATACTTCTTCCTCGAAATACTTTTTGGCATACTCATGAAGGAGAGGAACACTAATTACATACATATTTTTTTCCTGTTTTAAAAAACCAGTGTTTAAGAGATACTGAATCATTTGCTTTTCATCTTGGGAGAATGTTGTCTCTTGTCTGACAATTTTTCTTAAAATATCCTGCTCCCACTGTTCCATCTCGCTTATAACTGTATTCAATCGTAAAGTCATTCCATCATGCGTAAAAAGAGTAGTACGATCTCCTTTCTTTGCGAGATGTCTCATTGCTTCACGTATAAACCACAGCTTATCTCCACATTGCGTCATAATTTGTTCACGAAGTGCTTTATCGAGAGATAAGGTATATTCTTTCTCTAAAGCTAAGATAAATTGCCGTATTTCCGAAGCATTGTAGGGTTTTTTTATAAGGATATTATGATAGAGTGATGAAAAGTGAGAAAGTTTTTTTACATATGAAGGCGCTGTAATATTCTTCTTAAAGAAATATATTACCGAACAATAGCTTTGAGAAAGCGCGAACGTGTTTATAATAGGAAGTAAATCTATTCTATCATTCAGAAGTAAGTCTGCATTTTTGAGTATAATGACAAGTCTTTTATCTCCTCTCTTCGCTTTATATTCATCTAACAAGGCAATGAATGTCTCTTTCGAAATTGTTACGATCTCGTGCATATCGAGAACCGTAAGAAAAGGAAGTGTCTTATCAGTAAAAAGTAATGGCTGTGAATGTAACACTTCTAAAATTTGAGGTAGACGATATACTTGACCACGGGAAGAATAGTTAAGTGCTGATGCGCACTCCCTTCTATTAATAACATCTATAAAAGAGTTACTACTTTCAGTTAACCACTCTGAGAATACAGAAATCATACTCTAGGACGTATTATAACACATTCCTCCCAAAAACTGACGAATAGACGTCAGAAATACTTCTAGACCGATTCTCAAACTGAGAATCTACCTTCATATAACTTATCAAGCACTGATCAGCTTTCTATTTTACCATAGCACCTATATGCAAAATACATTTGAGGATGGAAAAACATACCCGATAGAAGTCCGGAGAAAACTTTGGGATAATCCGAAACACCCAGGCTGGCCTATAAATTTAGATAGACGATATATACCCATATATAAACCTCTTGATTTTCCTGTAGAGACTGCCATAGGAGCGCAATTGCTGGAAAACCGTCCGGTACGTATGAAAGAAATGGAAAAGGATTCCCCTGTTGAACTTTTCGAATGGTTAGTAAAAAAACAACCCGACTTAGTTTATCTTAATTTACAACCAGAATTGCCTGAAACAGATTCAGATGTATGGCTTAGATTTAAGAACAATTTCGTCCCGAAAGTTCGACGCTATATGACTACTTTGGAATCTAGTGAATGGTTTAGAGCTTCAAAATTGGTTGATCATGTTGAAGGAATTGATCCCGAAGCCACAACAAAATGGCGTGATCTCAGAAATCTATATGAAGACGCACTCATAAATGAGAGTTTGATAGTAAAAACCTATTACACCCCTAAACCCGCACGTTTATACGCAGAAACAGACTCATGGGGTGGACATACTATGCTTGATAGATATATCCACCTTCCCATAGCTATCCAATTAGTCGATGCAAATCAACCTAAACGAATTCTATCATTACCCACCAGCACAGGAAGAGAGCGCCTCCAAAGAGAATTAGCAGATGCGTTTCCTCATGCCACTGGATATCAGCCCTGGGATCACGGTCAAGTAATACCGGCATTTGATGCATTTCAGGGAACACTCGGAAGATTTGAAGATTCTATTCGAAGAACGATACAGAGACAGATAGGACAAACGGTTACACCCACACTACCGGGAGTATTATGGAAAGAAGGCTTTATTTGGAATAAAGAGTGGGATTTTATGGTATCTCATGCTACATTTAATTGGTTACATCCAAAGCCAGAGAGAACTGAATTTGGGCCAAGTAAAGATGATATCGGACTACTCTATCCCACAACTATGAAAATTGCACTCCCATAATACTTTCGGAGGGTCATCTTTCTATTTGGAAGTGGTTTATCTCACTACCTACATTGTAATTTTTTATATTATTGTCACTAGTCTCCATGTCAACCTGACAATGCTTCTGTCAGATCTCCTCTCAAGCACAAGAATTTACCTGATAGTAAACTATACACATGATAGACCAAGAAAAGATACTTCCTTTAGATAAAGGGATTACAGAAAATGAAAAGTACCTTCTAAAACATATACGGGAACGTGAAGATGGCAATGCACGATATGAATTTAGGCAACCAGAAGGTAATCGAGAAATATGGTATGAAACCTACGATTCCTGGGATTACGCCCTAAATGGAAGTAAACTTCCTTATCATGGGGTTGTTATTACCCTAACAGAAAAACATTTGGCAGATGAAAAATGGCCTTATAGAAAAGGAGAATTCTTCCGTCTGCATCGAATGAGAGTTACTCAAAAAGATTTTTTTTCAGGAGAAAGAAAAGTGACGGTCACAGTTCCTGGAAGATGGAGAAATTCGAAAACAGCCCACAGTGATATAAATTATAGTAAAGATGGAAAAAAACTGGTTGAAGATAGCACTTACTCGTTTGCTAAAACTGACCTAACACCATTTATACCCAAATCTACCGATCTACCTGAAGAGATTGATTCAGCAGCAACAATAAGACAATTCCTAAAACAAATCGCAGCATTTGACTTCAGTGATCCCGAACTTATTCTTCCCCACCCTACTAACTCTGGACAAATCTTTCCCTCCGTATGATAAACTTTGAAATCGTTGGATTCATGTGGTTGGAGTCATATCTGTTGATAAAGCTCTTCCCATTCTCCAACTAATACGACAAGTGTTGACACATAGCCTCTTCCCTGCTATCATATACGAACCTAAGACAGTAGGCTTGGGAATACTAATAAGACCTACCGAGGAGCGGACTGAGCAAAGGAGCTCGCCTGCGCACGAAGGCCAGCAAAGCTGGACGACGTGTAGACAGGGGTGGATCTGACTTTACTCGATAGACATCTTAGGTAGATGTCTTTTTTTATGGATACAAAAACAAAAATCAGTTCTAATAGACAAAAAAAACAAGCTATCGTAGCCGAAGTTTCAGAAAAAGTCTCTAAAGCGAAAGGATTTGTTTTTACAAATTATCAAGGTTTAACACACCATCAACTCGAAGCTCTCAAACGGGCAATGAAAAAACTTGATGCTGAATATGTTGCCACAAAAAACACCCTTCTTCTTCGGGCATTAAAAGACGGTAATGTGGCTCTTGAAGAAAATGAGGCTTTCGAAGGCGCTACAGCAACACTGTTTATTTACAACGATCCAATTGAACCGATAAAAGAACTCTCGAAATCTATAAAAGCACTTGAGCGTCCTGTTATAAAATTTGGAGTAATCGAAGGTAAAAGAGTTGATTCGGCACAAGTCGAAAAATTAGCGACTCTTCCTCCACTGAATGTTCTTCGAGCGCAACTAGTAGGTAATTTACAATCTCCACTAGCAGGACTTCACAGATCGCTCAATTGGAATTTGCAAAAGCTTGTCTTCGCCTTAAACGCGATACAACAAAAAAAACAATAAGAGATTCACGATTCAAGATGTAAGATTCAAGAATAATACAATATTCGTAAATCATGAATCTTGAATCATAAATCTCACCAACTGAAAGGAGGTGTTTATATGGCAAAATTAACGAAAGAAGAATTAATGAGTGCAATCGAAGAGATGACAGTTCTTGAACTTGCAGATCTCGTAAAAGCACTTGAAGAAAAATTTGGTGTTTCAGCAGCTCCGATGGCTATCGGCGCAGCACCAGCAGGTGGCGCTCCAGCAGCAGATGCAGCACCAGCAGAAGAGCAAACTATTTTTAACGTTGTTCTCGCAAGTGCAGGAGCAAATAAAATCGGTGTGATTAAAGCTATTCGTGAACTCGTCCCAACACTTGGACTGAAAGAAGCGAAAGATTTAGTTGACACAGCACCAAAAGAAGTTATGACGCAAGTCAACAAAAAAACCGCTGAGGAAGCAAAGACTAAACTTACAGCAGCAGGTGCTACTGTGGAATTAAAATAAGACCTGCCTGCCGGCAGGCTGGAAAACGCTAAACTAGTATAATTCCGATGCACATCGGAAGCCCAACATTTCTTGAAACAGTTTAGCGTTTTTTTGTGGTGAACTTTTGGCGGTAAGGACTCTTTTTCTTGACTCTGATAATCCAAATGTACTACTTGAATTTTATTGAATTTAATAGTTCCACTATCGAAAGTTCATAAACATTTTTAATATTTGCTAAACTAACACCTTTTCCATCAATAACTGCCAGATAACATGACCATGGAGATTCTTGTTCTACCGCTATATAACCACAGTTTGCTGGTTCAGTAAGGAAAATTTTATAAGTGAAATTATTATTACTAAGGGAAATACGTTTATATTCAGGTAACTGTTCATTTCCATATTTTCCATTATAAGATAAGTAAAACTTTCTAAATTTCTCTTCTTCACTATTTCCTTCTTTAAATTCATTTAAAGGATAACTTTTTTCAAGAAGAATATAGTTATCTCCACTTTTTTCTAAATGAATACTCCCACTATCTACATCAACTAACTTAAACTCAGCAGGATATAAAAAGCTGAAATCCCGTCTTCTATCTTTTAATAAACTATTAAATGGTATTACTCTCTTCGGATCTCTTAAATGTATCTCTGTTACTTCCGAAAGCTTCGGCGACCATCCATTACCTACGCACCATCCTCCAGTCGAATTACCTTCGCCCTGACATCGATACCCATTTGGACAAGATAATCCTGCAAAACCACATGATAACTTCGTATAAACTGTATATTGTGATTTTCTATAGAAATATAATCCACTAAAGAGAAGGAGTAAAATTATAATGCTTCCTAGAATTAATTCTTTTCGTACACGGACAGACTGCATATTATGCAGCTTAAAATACTTACTACAGTATGTCAATACGTGAAAATGCTGTGCCACCGGGATGGATACCTAGGACTCATAAAGATGCCGGTTTGCCAGTAATAAATATAGCGTATTGTCGTGTAACACAAAATTTCATGCACTTTAGAGCTATAGGACATTGACAAGTTTGTTATAGTTTGTTACCTTTAAAATAGCTTTTATCTATTTATACTATGACAGATGGATCTCCAAACAATAATAAGAAACAACTCTCTATAGAAAAACTTCCTGATTTATTAACAGTACGTGAAGTCGCAGAAATTCTCCGTGTTTCTCCTCTGACTATTAAACGCTGGGGTAAAAGAGGTAAGTTACCTGCTATCCGCATAAACTCACGGGGCGACCGACGATATAAAAAAGAAGCAGTACTATGGCTTTTAGGAATTCAACAAAAAACAGAATAAGTCTCCTTGCCTATCACTGGAAAGTATCTTTTTGCTTTCCTATGTGATGGTTGGTGTTGGGCTTACACTCTACTACTTTTTCATAAATTGACCGCTTCTGCCCAATAAACTTTTCTTATCAATCGACAATATGGTGAATTGTACCTTTTAGAGAATAAGGAGGTGGTAGTTTGGGAATGATTTATCTCCTATAGTAAGAATCGTTATAACAAAAAATGCGCAATGAAAATTTTTTGAATTTTTACTATTGAAAATCAAAAAAAATGCGGGATTTGAGTAAACTGCTACTCAGCCTAACCGCAGATCAAGCGTAAATCTCATTTTTTTATATGTACACAAATGGTACAACTATAAAGGTCTTTCAAAAACTATTATTGTATAAATTTACGACAATTTAATTAAAGCTTTAACATGTAACTTAACTCATCTTTTAATTGATCTTTTCGAAGTATTGTTTTTAACTTTTTCTCATCGATTTTTTTAAAGACCTTTACATTTTTGCTGATAAGAGCATAATCTTTTAGATTTCTTTAATAAATTTTTTTATTACCAAAAGAACCGACGTCATGTAGTTCGATTTTTCGGCAATAAATTTTTACATCCGACCAAATACTCATCAACTTTCAAAATGTTTACTAATCATTGTAGTAAACTAATCATTACTTTTATTATGTTTTCAATATATTTTTTTTCAATTACGTGATTTTTTTATGGACTGGTATGAACCGTGGTTTATATAAATAGTTTTTCTTCAAATACTTAGGAGATAAAAATTTCTGTTACGTAATGTATAAATAGTTACCGTAACTTTATTAAAATGTACGGTTTTAGCTTTAGCATCCGATACTCTCTTACGTATATAGTTAACTTATATGCTATAAGACTAAATTTGAGGAATATTTGATATATATTATGGGACGCTATAGTTACTATACCTTATTTTCCCATGGATACAGGAGTCAAACCAATAGTATTTCTTATGTGTGCGTGATTTCCACCTTGATCAAATAATTTATTTAATAATTCTGGTTTTATACCTCGTAAGTCATTTTTTAGATCTCCCCCTGACTCCGCGAGATAGATAAATCCATTTGTACCAGGGACCGCTTCATTATATCGAGGCACGCGGCCTTGTCCAGTTTCACCAAAAAAATGCTGTTGAAGGGCGTTTACAACTACTTGAGCTTTATCTCGCGTAGTATATAAAACAAATTCTGGGAATTCGTCTTGTACACCATTATCTAGGTTTCTGACTTTCATAGGTACTATATAATCACGTAATTCAGGTTGTTTTTCTAATAACGTAAAAAGCATGTCTAGTGTTTTCGGTTGTTGTATAAGCGTAGGCATCAAATGAATTTTTACTTCTTCTCCTACAGTTTCTAGCTCAGGAAGTTGTGCTTTTATCTGGACAGTCGGTGTTGCGATAACAGCATCAGCACCCATATCTTCGATTCTTCGCATTAAATTATCCTGGGCTGTATTCGCTTTGTGTACTTTATCATGTGTTTCCTTAGCTACGGCTGCATCGTGTGCTACTAAGTGTATAAAATGGTATCCGTAACCTCCGTTATAATCTACTTTTACGAGACCGGGGTGTTTTGCTATTATTTGCTTAATAATAACTTCTCTGCGTGCAAATATTTCATCATGGCGTCTGTTTCTCTCTTCATAAGATAAATTTGTAGCTGCCTGTAAAGCATGTTCAGCATTCGCTATCCTGACCCATTCTTGACCCATTGTTTTCCATTCAGCAGCTTGCTGCGGTTCTACTGGAGCAGGTCCTAACCGTGCCAGTTCTTGCTGTTGCTGTAAATCTACTGCCTGCTGTCGCGAAATTCTTTCCGCTTCCCTCTGTTTGGCTTCCGCCTCAGCCAGCTGTCGAGCTTTCTCTGCAGCTTCTTCTGCTTGTTGTGTAGCTCGTTCTGCTGCTAACAGTTCTCTCTTTTCTTTTTCCGCTCTCTCCTTTGCTGTTGCTTCCTCTATTGCCTTCTTCTCCGCTTCTAGTTTCTCTAGTGCCTCTCTCGCTTTCGCTTGCGCTTCTGCATTTACTCTCCTCCCTCGTACTCCCCCTCGCTCACTACCTCTTACCTCCCTATCTTTATCATCTGCTTGCTGTTCTTTTTGTCCCGCTTGCTCTGAAGTTATCACAACTTTCGCTGCTGCTGTTTCTGTCACTGCAGGCCGGTCACTTCCTCCTCCTAATACCGCTCTTGCTGCAGCTTGCTCTTCAGGTGTTACCCGTCGTCCTCTCCGTGCTGGACTTTCAGGCTGTTTCGCCTCATCTCCTTGAATATGTTCTGTACCTTTTCCAACTTCTGAATCCATATCTCTCTATTGTAGCAACTCATTGTAATCATTTATAGGATAACATTACGTGAGTGAGGCATACTCTAAGCAGGAAATCTCTATGAAACATAATCAATTACTATCTAAATTTCACAAAAAGGTGGTAAGTCTGAATTATCCCACGTATAGACTACAGGCTAGGCGGAGGCGGTGGAAACTCATGCTGGTGGTATAGCCTCATCCTCATCTCTTTTATTATCTTCAACTGATGCACGAGCTTCTAACTCTGCTAAAGGATCTTCCACCACTTCGCGTAAGTGGTTACTAAGGACAGCTTTCAATCGCTCTAGTTCAGGATCATTTATCCCTTGAAGCTTCCCATGCAGGTCTCGTGCTTTTTCATAAAAAGCCGTTACATCCACACTTTCCGATCCATATCGCTGCGATTGCCTAATCTCTTCTGCTAAATCTTCCATCTGTGCTGCGGGAAATCCTGTTCTTCTCTGTACTTCTTCAGCTAAAATTTCTCGCCTAAAAGGTATCGTATTCATATAATTCCTCCAAAATCTTCCGTCTCGCTCTTCCTCATATTTCACAGCAAAATCATTATCAGATAAACCTCCTAATTCTTGTAACATTTCTTCACGGGCAGTAGCTCTTTTTTCATCAATTCTCTGCAACTGTTCCGTTACCTGGCCAATCAAGCGTGTTCTAACGAGATCACGGAGCGTGGGATCAGTAATAGCATCTATTTGTCCCGCTAGTTTATCTCGATACGTAGTAAATTTTTTATAATGTTCTGTGGAATAATGCGTTGCATGACGAAGTTCATATCTTAAATCTCCACCTAATTCTTCCAGCTCCTGCATAGGGAATCCTGTACGTGTTTCTAAATCCTGCGTAAGAAGCCGTCGAGTACTATTACCTTCTGGATTATCTGTCGAAAACCCTTGTCTATAAAGTGTTATAAATTCATCAGCCGGAAGATCCCGGAAATTCTCTGGTAACACGATCGTTTTCGTTTTCGCGAGTTCTACTTTTTCTTTTAAGGCATCTAACTCATCCTTCATAAGCTGAGCCAACTCTCTATTTCCGTTTTCTTCGTATGCTATGATCTCTTCCTTTCTTACTTTTAAATCACCATCCCAATCATGATAATGAACATCAATAGAATACGAATCAACATTCATTTGGTGAATATCTAAAAGACCGGGAGCTACGGTATTGATAGCAGCAGTAAATACGACGCCATCTACTCTGTCATCAAAATCACGTGTATCCAGTTTATCAAGTAACTGTCTTACGGCCTCAGCATTTGTTAATTGGTCGATAGTTTGATTACTCCGTTCTATTATATTGGTAAGCTTTCCGCCCGTCACTTTTTGAATAAACTCTGCTGCAGTCTGTTTATTTGCTCTTTGGAGACGAACCGCCTGTTCTACAATCGGAGTGAGAAAACCATCTCCATACTCTCCAAGATCCTTATCTTTATCAAAGGAGTAAATAATATTACTATAAGTATGTTCATCAACTCCCACTCTTCTGGCTAAGGCATACGCATCGTTATTAAGTTGCCTCCAAAAATCTGGATCTTTTGAAGCGGGATCAGATCCATCTTGCGTTTTTCGTAAACGTGCAAGCATGTCTCCGTGTTGCTGCAAAGCTTCATCGATAGTTAATGGTTCTTCTGTAGCTGAACTATCTGTAGCGTCTACCCCTATTCCCTCTCCTCTTCCCCTAGCGTCAGCTGCTTGTCCTTCATTTCTTCTAACCCATGGAGGTGTAAACTTAGGTAATGGTATACCTAATACCTTTCTGCGTGTATCTGCAGTTCTAGGTTCACCAGCTTGATCACGGCCATCTCCTCTCTGTGTTCTTCGATGAACACGTCTTCTACCATCTGTAGCACGTGCGGTAGCCCTAGCTTCCTGGACATTTGGCCGCTGAGCAGGAGCTGCTGTTTGTACATCTACTTGTGATGCTGCATTGATACGCTGGTTATGGTGGTAAATATGCCAAAGAATTGCTGTTGCCTGATCTCTCAGAAACCCAGGGGGATTATCGCGAGATGCAAGTCTTCGGACATGAGCTGCCCATGGGTTATCCCTTTCACTAATTCTCGTATTCTGACCAAGGGCATTTTTTATTTGCAATTCAGCATTCAGAAGCCCCCGTAGAGCAACTGACCTACTCCCTATAGTATCGGTAATTTGCTTCAATTCCGATGTAAGAGTACCTAACTCTGTCGTATCGGTTAACTCCCCCCTTGCTTGCGCAGCCCTTAACTCATCTATCCTGACATTTAACCGCATATATTCTCGGTAATACTGTTCATCTGTCATTTCCCGGACAGCTCCTTCTCTACCCGCTGTATCTAGAAGAGGTCCGACTGACACTTGCGCTTCTTCTGCTTGTTGTGTAGCTCGTTCTGCTGCTAACCGTTCTCTCTTTTCTTTTTCCTCTCTCTCCCGTGCTGTTGCTTCCTCCATTGCCTTCTTCTCCGCTTCTAGTTTCTCTAGTGCCTCTCTCGCTTCCGCTTGCGCTTCTGCATTTACTCTCCTCCCTCGTACTCCCCCTCGCTCACTACCTCTTACCTCTCTATCTTTATCATCTGTTTGCTGTTCTTTTTGTCCCGCTTGCTCTGAAGTTACCACACCTTTTGCTTCTAACGGTAGTCTCTCTTCTGTTTTCTCTCTCCCCGGTGCTGCTGCCTTCTTCTGCGCTTCTAGTTTCTGTAGTGCCTCTCTCGCTGCGGCTTGCTCTGTAGGTGTTACCCGTCGTCCTCTCCGTGCTGGACTTTCAGGCTGTTTCGCCTCATCTCCTTGAACATGTTCTGTACCTTTTCCAACTTCTGAATTCATATCTCTATATTGCTATAAATTGCTCCTCTTGTCCAGCGGATAAGATTTCGCAGCACTAAATTTCTATTGGCTTATATGATTAAATATCATGGTGCAACCTTAGAGGTAGAAAGAAGTATACTAACCTTTAACTTAACTATTCCCATTTCCGCGCTTATTTTCCCGAGCGGCATTCATAGCATGTTTCACAAATTCTTCTGCCCAGGTGTAAATATTCCGTTCTTCCATAAGCTCTACCATTTCTTTTGTTCTGCGAATCTTTTCGCGAACACCCATTTCTAACCCTTCTTTCATACTATCTGCCACTTGCTCAATATCATATGGATTAACGATTAACGCTGCGCCTAAATCAATGGCTGACCCAGCAAACTGTGAAAGAACAAGCTTACCAGGATCTTCAGAAAACGATTGGGCAATGACAAATTCTTTCGAAACGAGATTCATACCATCATCCAATGGTGTAACGACAGCAAGCTTTGCTTTTTTATACAAATTTAATACCTCTTCCCGGGTAAAGGATTGGTGAATAATCTGGATTGGACGCCACGTAGACGTGGCATATTTGGCATTAATATTTTTAACCAGAGCATCGACATCCTGTTTCAACTGTTTATATGAAGGAATTTCACTTCTCGACGGTGACATGATACCCAGATATACAGCTCTTTCTCGATACTGGGGAAATTTCTCGAAAAACCGATCTATCGCTGCCAGTCGTAATGGAACACCTTTCGTATAATCGAGTCTATCAACACCTAAAATAACTTTATAATTTTGGAAGAAGAAATCCAGAGGATCTGTGATTTTCTGTTTTTGCTCTTCATCCTGTTCCCCACGAAGCATGTCTTGTAGAACCCGAAGTAAGAAAGAATCTTCTAAAGGAGGTGCGACAATCCTTTTAATTACATCGACATCAATACCCAACGGTAAGTTTCGTACAGTTGTTATCTTTTTATCAAAGTGGATTTGTCGTTTTTCATCATCGATACGCACTGCGAGTTCTCTTTGAACAGTTGTTAAAAAATTTCGTGCTTGATAACCACGATGAAAACCAAGAAAATCGCAAGAAAGTAAACTCCATAATATGTCTTTTTTTACAGGAAGAATACGGAAAAGCTCCCAAGTAGGCCACGGGATATGCCAGAAAAACCCGACCACAACATCTTTCAGTCTTCCGAGATACAATGGAACCAGTGATAATTGATAGTCATGAATCCACACAAATGTCTTACCTGAAATTTCCTCTTTAATAGACTGTGCAAACTTTTTATTAACATCCTTATACCCTTCATACCATTCCTGAAGAAATTGGGGTTTTTCGAAAGCTACATGGCAAAGTGGCCAGAGTGTTTGATTTGCGAAACCATTATAGTAAGCATTAACTTCTTCCTTATTAAGAAAAATTCGTTTTAATGTATACTCGCCTTCATTTCCCCGAATAACAACCTTCCCTCGTTTATCCACGCCCAATTTATCTTCTTCAGTACGGGCACGGCCTATATAAGTCGCTTTCGAAGCCTGGGCAAGAATATCAAATGACGAAGAAACGCCGCCTGGCACATTCTGGAGTACTACCTGGTCATTTTTACGGACATGCATTTTCGTTTCTCCATCCGCAACAATAATGACCTTAAAACCAAGGCGATCAAAATAATCGCGAAGATCGTAATAAGATGCCATAATTTTTTGAGGCAGAATTACACTCAGCTTTGCGCTGAAGTGAAAACATTATAGCATAGCACAGGCTCAAGGAATGTAAAGGATATGTAAAAAAAGCCACAAACTTACATAGTTGCACAGTTACAAATAAAGGCTTTGGATCTCTGAAACTCTGAAGCTTTTTGACTCTGTGTCGCTTGCTCTCATCCCCCTCCTCTGCTACCATAACGGCAATGACCATTCAAGAGCTATTGCAACAAATAAAAAACGACTATACAGAAAAAAAGCGTATAGCTTTATTAACAGACTTCGATTACACAATTTCTCTTCCCCAAAGTGACCCTCGCGCCTGTATTATGGATGTAACATGTCAAGAAGCTTTGAAGAAGTTACTCCATGCAGGGATTCATGTAGGTATTATCTCTGCACGTACAGCTGCAAAAATTCGGGAGATTAATTCTGCGATTATCAATATATCTATTGTAGGATCTAGCGGCTGGGAAACGTATAAAATAGATGATCATGGTAACATCTTTGCCCATATTCATCCTGACTTCTACAAAATACGAAAACAACTAACCGAACTGCTCCAAACAGTCCGAAAAAACCTTTATGCATTTGCAGATAGCAACCCTGTATTACCACAGGGGACTTTTGAATCAGTACTTTCTACGAAAGACGGCGATATCATTATCGAAAGAAACGGTGTACATGCAGACTTTCCAGAGGGAATTATTCATACATATAACCTTAATAATATTGATCCAAGTATTAGAACAGAGTATGTTAAAAACATTTCAAATTCGTACCAAAACACCATGCAGAGAGTAATGATTTCTTTAGATCAAACAGTCTTAACGACATTTGTAAAAATGACGTCATTGCATATTTCAAATAAACCAAACCAAGAAGGTAAACTATCAGTACATATCAGTCCACACATCGCTCATGGAAAAAGTAATGCAATTAAACAATACTTTTATGAACCCAGTTCTCCAGAAAGAGATCTCCTTTTTAAAGGAATCCCCGGGGGTTTCGATACAATAATCTATAGTGGTGACAGCAACGAAGATGGTTTTGCCTTTGCTACAGGCAAAGAAAAGGCTAAAGTATCACCAAAAGGCCAGAAATTCTATAGTATTTGGGTAAAACCTGACACTCCTCAGCCTATTGCTGAAAGTAATGCTGATATTTCTTTTGATAACGTCGCAAAATATGGTTCTTTCTTAAATTCCCTCGCTGAACTCCTTATGTAAGAGAGTTTCTCTATTGAACACAAATTGTGCCTGAATAGGATTTTTTCCAAAATCTTTTCTATTCTGTGAAAACTTGGAAAAACCTAAAAATTACAATTGTTACTCAGTCATCAAATATTTTAAAAGTTTTCTTTGCTTCTTTGTACGAAAAGTTGTAATATAATGACAGAAAATCTTAAAGTAAGTTCTGACAAATAAAAATCAAAAAAACTTTTCACAAATAATTTTTCATGAATTATTAACTTTTGACTTTTAACTTTTAAAATGAAAATTGCTCAAGTAGGAACACTTTACGAGAACATTCCGCCACCTATGTATGGTGGAACAGAACGTATTATCTCTTCGTTAACTGAAGGCTTGGTAGAAAACGGACATGATGTAACACTATTCGCAACAAAACAAGCAATAACGAGGGCAAAATTAGTGGCTGTCTGTGATAAACCATTATTTCGTGCGGGGATCGGTCGAAGTAATATCATGTATCCTCTTCTAAATTTTACAGAGGTTTTTAAACGAGAAAAGGAATTTGACATCATCCACCTTCACCTAAGCATGAGTGTTGATTATATTTCCCTTCTCGCTGCCAGTTTTCTTCCTCACAAAACGATCTATACTATCCATTTCGCTTCACCTCAACTAAAAGGATACCCAGATAGAGCAAAAGTTCTTGATGCGAATAAGCATCTTAATTTTGTTTCCATATCAAACGCGGCAAGAAAAGGATATGAGAACCTTAACTGGATAGATACTGTTTATAATGGTATAGAAATTTCAGATTTTCAGTTCAATCCGTACCCTCAAGACTATTTCGCATGGTTAGGAAAATTTAACCCAGATAAAGGTACGAAAGAAGCTATCCTTGCCGCAAAGAAGGCAAATGTTAAGCTTATACTAGCTGGAACTATCGATATGGAAGAGCCAGTTGATAGAAAATACTATGAAGAAGAGATAAAACCGCTTATTGATAATAACCAAATCCAGTATGTAGGCGAAGTTGGTGGTGAAAAAAAGAATGAGTTTTTAGGAAACGCTAAAGGATTTTTAAATCCTATCCTGTGGCACGAACCTTTCGGCCTGGTATCTGTAGAAGCCATGGCCGCGGGTACACCTGTAATCTCCTTTAAAAATGGGGCTCTCCCAGAGACTATCCAGGATAGAAAAACTGGATTTTTAGTTGAAACTGTCGACGAAATGGCTGAGAAAATAAAAGCAATTCAAACGATTAACAGAGCTGAATGCACACGATGGGTTGAAGAGAATTTCTCTTCTGAAAAAATGGTTGACAGGTATGAGCAAGTATACGAAAAAGCACTAAGACAACCTTAATATACTCTATAAGCCTCAAAATTTTAACGTCATACAATTCGATTTAAGGGGTTATTTTTAGACAAAGGCTATTGGAAATCATTTAGGAGGATTTTCTCTGTACTCTTTTTTTAATCTATAACGTAAAACAAGAAACGTATATTCTATAAGAGCAGTCCAAATAACTCTTTTAAACCGCTGCGGTTGCCGAACGAGCCGAAAAAGCCATTCAAATCCTACTTGCCTTACTACCTTAGGAGCGCGGGGTAATGTTCCGCTTATATAATCAAAAGCTCCACCAACTCCCATCATAACTCTCACTGGGTATTTTTCTAGATGTTCACTCATCCATTCTTCTTGCTTCGGATGCCCGAAAGCCACGAAGAGAATATCTATGTTTCCATCCCAGAATGTAGATTCATGATTCATGAATTTTTTGTTTTTCTCGAATCTTGAATCTTGAATCTTAGATCTTTCTACAGATTCCATCCATTCTTCCGAAATATAAACAATATTAATCCCTGGGTACTTTTTTCTCAAGCGGTCAGCCACCTTATCTGCTATCCCCTCCTTAGCCCCCAATAATCCAATACTGGCGTGCCATTTTACACTTTCTTTACAGAGCAATTCCATAAAATCTGTACCACTAATTCGCTCGTTAAAGTGTATTCCAAGGAATGGACTAAATAACTCTATACCCCTACCATCAGGCAAGGCTATTTCTGCATTATTGAGTATTGTCTTGAATCTATTCTGTTTATTCGCAAATACTAGCATCTCGGGATTTGGGGTAGTTATGTAAAAGTTTCTATCAGTTTTTTGCAACAAATGCTTAACATACTCTAAGACCTCATCTCTCCTAGCGTTTGTTATTCCAACTCCCAAAAACTCCTCTTTTTTCAAATTTTTCATAATTACTTTAGGATGTTAAAGACTAAATAAAATTAGATGTTTAGACGTTCTTTGGACAATTTATATACGCAAATATCGTAAGCTTAAAAATCTATGATTCGCTTTAAATCGAGAAGGTTTCCTGCAAATTTTAGAGCTATATCTTATAAGATTTACCATCATGTAAAAACTTGTAAATTCTTTTATCTTTCAATAAATAACTTATATAAACTGGCACTTTTATAGGCCTTATATCTCACTACCATGTATTATACTAAATACATACTACAAAATATCCTATACTATTTCTTAATGCTTCTCTTATAAAGTTCGATATTCTCCATTGCTACACCAGTTCCCCGCACAACACACAGTAATGGATCAGGTGCCACATGACAGGGAACTCCTGTAACTTTTGTCATAAGTTTATCCAGATTCTTTAATAAAGATGTTCCCCCACTCATTACAATTCCTTTATCTATAATATCGCTTGCGAGTTCAGGAGGACATTGTTCAAGAATCGTCTTAGGTCCTTCAATTATTTCCATTAATGTTGGAAGTATAGCTTCATTTACTTGGTCTTCAGTTAGTTCAATACTTCTCGGTAAACCCGTCACATTATCCCGACCACGGATTTCCCTAGTTTTCCTATCTAACTTTTCCGGTTGAGAATAGCGAAGATCTTCTTGCCTTTCGACTCGCTGACGCTCAATCGGGGAAGAAACCTGCTTCGTATCTTCAGACTTTTCCGCCATTGCATTCCCAAGTTCAATCTTAATCTGCTCAGCAGTTGTCTCACCTATTAATAAATTAAACTTTCTCCTAATGTAATTTGTGATAGCTTCATCTATTTTATTTCCAGCTACCCGAACCGAACTATGAACGACTGCTCCTCCTAACGAGATAACAGCAGATTCCGTAGATCCTCCCCCAATATTAACAATCATATGCCCTGCAGGCTGAGCGATAGGTATACGAGCCCCGATGGCAGCTGCTAAAGGCTCATCTATAAGGTATGCCACCCTTGCGCCTGCAGCCATGGTAGCATCAAGTACAGCACGTCGTTCTACCTGGGTAACACCTGAAGGAATGCACACCATAACTTCTGGCTTAAAGAAGCGGGATTTTCCGCATGCCCTGTTAATAAAGTACGTAAGCATTGCTTCCGTAATCGTATAGTCAGCGATAACGCCATCACGCATGGGACGCATTGCTATGACGTTTCCAGGAGTTCTTCCTAACATTTCTTTCGCTTCTTTCCCTACTGCTACCACCCTATTATCTTCTGCCGTAACAGCCACTACTGTCGGTTCATTTAAAACTATCCCTTCACCCACAACATACACAACTGTATTTGCGGTTCCGAGATCAATGCCAATTTTTTTAGCTGTGGGAAAAGTAAACATAATAGAAAATGAAAAGTCAAAAGTCTAAGGTAATAATTAAAAGTTTACTAGCATCAATACTCTACGACTCAAAGTGTAACTTTTCACTTTTGACTTTTAACTTTTAACTTTTAACTTTTAACTTTTAAATATATCATACCATACATAAACTATATCAACTTTATTATTAAGCATGGTTTATCTTGATTATAGCAGTGAGAGACTGTGTTGCAAGGGTACAGATGGAAGGGGTATAATAGCATTCAGTAGTCAGTTTGCGGTTATCAGTCTTCAGCTTCCAGTTAATCTCGTATAATCAGGCTGATAAACAGAGCTACCTGCCGGCAGGCAGGAGACCGACAAACTATTACCTGACGACAGAAAACTGTCATAGCGAAGCCAGATCCCGCTCCGCGGGAAAAACAGATTACCGAACCTATGCGTAAACAACTACTTTCTTCTCTGCTTATTTTCCTTTTCCTTGTTGTCGCTACTACTCTTGTAATCTTATATGGAAAGGGCTACCGCATAGGTAATTGGCAAACAGGTAAGCCGACAATCTCAAAGACAGGATTACTCGTGGCAAAAAGTATTCCTGATGGGGCTCAAGTATTCATAAACGGCAATCTAACAAGCGCTACAGATGACACTATTGATTTATTACCTGGAGAATATACTGTTAAGATAACGAAAGAAGGCTATTTTCCCTGGGAGAAAAAAGTCAGAATTCAGAAAGAAGTCGTTACGAAAGCAGATGCGCTCTTATTTCCTACTGCTCCCAGACTCGAAAATATAACCTCAAGTGGCGTAAGAAACCCAGTTCTTGACCCCTCTGGAAAGAAAATTGCTTTTACTGTAGCCTCACAATCAGCTAAAAAGAATGGAATCTATGTTCTTGATATGAATACTACTCCTATTCTTACACTCCGCAGCTCAGCACGACAAATAACGAATGATGTAAATGATGTATTCTCGCAAGCCACGTTTGCATGGAGTCCCGATGGTGAAGAACTTTTAGCTACTATTATAAATAGTGAAACAGCCTTACCCACGTATTACCTTTTACGGACCTCGGGTTTTAATGATGATCCACAAAATGTTACAGCCATCTTACAAACAGTATTAGATGATTGGGAATCAGATAAAATTGAGAAAGCAGCAGCGAGAATTAATGCGTTACCGAAGAAGCAAAAAGCATTAATTCAGGAAAATTTCGATATTATAGGTTGGTCAATTGATGATTCTAAAATACTATATACAGCATCTAGCTCAGCAGAATTACCTTTAATAATCACACCAAGACATATTGGACTAGACGCTATGAGAGAAGAAAGGAAACTGTCGGAAAATAGTGTGTATGTTTATGATCTGAAAGATGATTTCAATACGAAAGTACTTGACGCGAATGATACTGGTTGTAAAGAGGCTCCGCAGCCTTGTGTACCCCCTATTCAATGGTTTCCAGACTCAGAACATTTGATTCTCGTAAATGATAATAAAATCAGAATTTTAGAAGAGGATGGATCAAATAGTACGACTATCTATGCTGGACCTTTTGTGAATGGTTACGTATTTCCCTGGCCGAATAGCTCGAAACTCGTCATCTTAACGAATTTTAATAACGCAGGTGTCCCCGCAAACCTCTATACCATCGGCCTAAAATAAGATTCAAGATACATGATGTAAGATTCATGAATATAAATCAACAATTTACTCTTGAATCCTAAATCTTCTTTTAAGGTATGGAAAGGATGAATGGAAAAATTTCCTACTATGGGACTAGAAAAACATCTTATTAAAAAATGCTCTTCTTCTTAATCGAATAAGGTAATTAGGAGTGAAAAATCTAATCATAATCTTATCGTCTATTCTTTTCACAAAATACTAGGCTCGAAAAGAACTAGAGTTATTTGGAGTTATAGGACTAGTCGCTTATCTTTCTTTCTCCTTGAAGAGAGGGTTTAGCTACTATAAATAAACGTTTCCACGTGGTCCCTGGCGGCCAGCATGTCTGTAAAATTACTTTTTGTTCTTCTCCTCTACTATTCACGAATAATGATACATCTTCCGGATCTGCCGTAAAGGAATCAGTAATAATATAATTATACCGTACATTCTGGTAGAAAATTACTATTTCGTCTCCTTTTTCTAATTCTTTTAACAAATAAAAAACCGCGTTATATCTTCCAGTATTCCCTACTGTATCAGTTGAATGTGCGAAAAGATAAACATTTCCTTTCATTCCCGGAAACACAGTTCCTTTCGCATGTGCTATCCCATTAAGGAGTACTCGTCGGAATTCTTTTTCATTAGCAGGATCTACATTTGGAATAACACGTGAATTTGCACCAATTTTTGGTATCAAAATACTGAAATAACTATCGTAAGGTATCAAAATACGATCTTGTGTATCAGAGGCAAATGCATTAAGAAGATCAAAAGAAGACTGAATCTTTTTTTCTTCGCCTTTCGAAACTTCCTTTTTTTCTTTTACTGTGTAGGTCACTCCTTTGGCTTTTTCTATCCGGAATCTGATTTCTTGGGATAAAGCAGGAGCAAAGGTTATGTAGACGATATATAAACCAAAGAGAACCAAAAAATTCCCAATACTGTGGATGATGAGAAATTGTATCTGTTCCTTACGAGACATTTTGTAGAATTTTTAATTTTTATTCAATATCAAGTGACATAATTTTAAAACATTTACATATTATAAATTGATTTCAAATTAAAAATTACTATAGTATCCCCGGGCAGAATTCCTGCCTGCCGGCAGGCAGGGAACTGCCTTTATGTACCCCTAAGAAGAATTGAACTTCTATCTTACCCTTAGGACGGGTCTGCTCTATCCGTTGAGCTATAGGGGCTAATCAATATCTTTCTATATCAAATATTATCAATTCTCTATTTCTGTTCTTTTCACACTATCTATTTCTGAACAGATAAAATACTCAAATAGCCAGATAACTCATTGTATTTTACCATAAAGTTTCTTGAGAGCAGAAAGTAGTGAAAGTTCACACTATAAAATGAGGTATAATAACCGTATTCTTCTTTGAAGAATGGCTTACCTGCTGTAGCTTAAGGGAAAACACGCGATGTATTGCATCGCTTACGCCGCAATTACGGAGACTAGTTCATCGGCAGAACGCTCGGTTCGGGACCGAGAGGCAGAGGGTTCAATTCCCTCGTCTCCGACAAAAGCATTTTAAGGGGTTGCGGTAGGACCTCTTCGTGTATATTTACTTTGTTCTTGTGTCGCGCTATTTAAAGCCGTATCCATTTCGCTTAACTTATTCTTTAAATCCTGTATGGTTTGAGGATCAGCTTTTCCATTTTCTAAAGCCGCTAGGATATGCTTAACTGCAAGCTTTAAACTATCATATCTTCTTCGTTCAGGGGTCGGACGTGCTGAAAGATTATATGGCACGGCGACTTGATGCATATTATCAATCGTCATCTGCATTTGTGTCATAAGTGGTCCACTTGCCAATTGTTCTAACCGCTGATTGGTTAATCCATGCATAGATATTTCTACTACCCCTTCGTTCCGCTTTAAATATGCTACTAAACCTGGATCTTCTTTAGCATAATCAGGACATGCGACATGCTTAACTGGACTTAATTTATTATTTATCGTATATGTTGCTACTCTGTAGAGGTGATCTTCAATGCCTTCTCGTAATGCCTTTACGTCAGCACTTTCCTGCACACCATGAGCATTTATCTTTTTTCTTAACCTAAATCTTTTATCAATAGCTTGCGCATTAGTGGCTGGATCAAGTATAGGTTTCCTCGTATTAGGATCAAATAATGGCTGCCCATACTTCGGATTCGGAACATACTCCGGCATCGTATAATTTCTTACATTGACCATCATATCTACCATATCTAAATTATATGGCTCACTGGTAAATCCTATATTCGCCTCAGGTAGAATATCTGCCACAGTGGACGCAATAGTCCTAGTGCCACCGTTCGTAATAGTCGTATGTGTTAACACATCCGGCGCTTCACATGCTGCCCACTCTAAGAAGAATGCGAACTGTTTATAGTGTGCTTCACTTTTAGATAGTAAAAATTCCTTCTTTGTTTCTACGCCACTTAAGAAATGCTGAGCAATTGTCCTATAAATTTGATATTCAAGGTCTTTAGCATGAAGCTGTATCATCGTCATCATACCAGCATCATCCCCTCTCCTTCCAGTTGTAGGATCTCCTGGATCAAGTATATCGTTAAATCCGGGTATCCGAGCTAGATTCCCAGCTATGCCCTGATATGCGCGTAAGTGAGACGCTGTTAAAAGTAATAATCCTAAATTTTCAGGATGGTCTGTCATTTTACCAGCTAGACCGTTGATAGCAGCTTCAACATTTTTATAAATACCACCTCGACCACCAGATTTTCTATCATACAGCATTGCCATGGTCTTTAATGCATCTATATGCGGAGCATCTTCAACGATTTCAGTTAAGTTAGATCGCATGCCTTCTAGATTATAAATACTTAGACGATCATTCATGGATCCGAACATACCAGCGCCTTCTGACCTACCCATTTTTCCAGAAATACGATCCCACATACCTATTGCTGCCCGAGGCATAACCCCAGTGTTTCCAGGATTTTCTATATCTCCAAAGTTGTTCGCATCTAACCAGTTTTTCCGAGCCCGTGTGTCTATCTTAGCCTGTGAAGAAATATCTGGAACCATCATTCTCATAGCGTTTTTCATAAATACTGCATACGCAGCCATAGGATCTTCTCCACCAAATCTACTAAAGTATGAACCGCGCCCTTCAGCTGATTGCATCGTGCGGATAAGTTCTTTAAATGCTTCGGGTGAAATGGGAGGAGGTGTAGCTTCAGCCGGACGATATCCATATGTAAAACGCGCAGTTTCTATACCTATGGTTCTCTGTATCATTTCATAAACTGGTGTTTTTTCATTTCCTAATGCTATTTCCATAATTCTTCTCGTATTTAATGTATCCTCATTTACTGCTGTATCACAAACAAGATCAATCTCATTCATAACTTCCTGAGGAATAAAAGCAGATGCTACCACTCTGGGATCAGTTCTCTGACCTGTTCTTCGAACTCTTTCTTCTTCTAAACCTCGTAATTTTTTGTTTTCCCATAGTTGATACGCAGCAGGAATAAACTTTCTCATCTCTCTTCCATCTTCTCTGATAACTCCATCAGTCACATGAGGAACATCTTTACCAGTCTGCTCATCTTTAACAAAATAAATTCTTCCCCCATTCAGGTCTTGTTTTGTTTTCTCAACATATGAAGCAATATCACTATTCAAAACCCATCGCTGAGGACGTGTCGCCTTATCGATGAAATAACTAACATGTTCTTTATCTTTACCTTGGATGAAGGTTATGACTTGTCCAGGAGTTATGTCAGTTTCATTGAAGAGTGTTCTAAAATCTTTAATAGATGCTGCTAACCATCCGGAACCCATGGCATCCCTATCCCATTCATTTGTTGCTAACCCCCATAAAGACCTATCATTTCTTCTCTGCGTTCCAGATTTTGGTCCTAAGATGAAATAGGGATGAATTCGCTCCTGTGCTATAAATGTGGCAAATTCCCTTCCTTTCTTCCCTCCACGAAATAAAGCCAAGTTATAAATAGAACGCATAACGGGAAGAGGAGTATTAGTCTTGCCATTTTCCTTTAAAGGAAGTTCGGCTAAAGTGAAATCTCTATATCGACCAGCTGTAAGCGGACCTGTTAAGTCCCACGGTTGACGAAAGCCATAAAGATCCGCTACTTTTCTTCTCTCACTTATTTTCTCAAAAATGGGGCTTCCCCAATCAAATTCTAAGTTTGATGCCATATTTGTTAACTATAACATATATTATAAGATGAAGTCAACTAAGATATCAGCCTCAGAAAATATTGCATATACGTTACTATAAGGTTATTCCTATGATATGTATGTTTACAACTTTAACCAATGATGACTGTCCAGAAAATAGAGAAGATAGTACGAGAAATAGATAACATTCGCAACCTCACGAAGAATACTCTATATCATATGTATGTTGTTGTAGCCACTAGTACGTTTCATGTTTTCTGACTTTATTTTTCCCTTTAATCGAACTACATTCTCTCTAAATATACTGTTTCTTTCTTGACAGATAGATGAAAATATATGCAAGTTGTCGAGCTACAAGCTTATTAATTTACCGTAAGTGTGCTACTCTTGACACGCTATAGGATAATGATATAATCCATTTTAGGAGTTACTCAGAACATTAAAAGAAAGGAGGCCAGCGGTGGCCAAAGAAGGAGGTCTGCCTCAAGGCGGCCCACCGCCACTCTACAAGGTACTCTTGTGGATTGGCGGATTCCTCGGAGTTGTGTTCCTCGCCGTTATGGCGTGGAACTTTTTCTTACGCGGCCTCGAGTTCCTGAGCCAAAAGGCTCAGGCCAAGTTCGTCGAACTCCGGCCTGTATTCCAGGTCATTGCCGACCTGATGGAAGTCGGAGTCATCGTCGTCCAGGTTCTGGCGGGGATAGGCGTAGCTATTTACTTACTACGCCTGACCTATCTCATCGCCGGGCGCAAGCTGCGGCGTGAGATCAAACGCAACGGCGTGATCGAGCTTGCTCCGTTGCTCGTGACCCTAACCGCCGTCACGCTCATCGCTTGGGAGCTGACGGTGCTTATGGTAAGCATAGAGATAACTCTCTGGCTTATCGTGAGCAAGATTCTGCCTCCCCCGAAGCAGCGGCCATGAGCCAGCGCACATAAGCCGGCGCAGGACACGCGGTTCTATCCCGTACCTGCGCCGGCAGCGGCCTGAGGTAAAACCTCCTTTCTAAAATGCTCTCCGGTCAAACATACCGTAATGTTGAAAGTATATTTAGGTTTCACATTG
>CAZEJU010000007.1:30312-73178 GCA_964512695.1 uncultured Gammaproteobacteria bacterium
CTTTGTACAGTTCACGAACTATCCTATACCCGCTTGCTATGGCATCTGCCAAACCCAAGCGGGTATTTTTATTGCTACTATTTCATAGTATAAAGGTTGACTAACTATAGGTTAATAACTATAATCCCTTCATCGCTCTTGAACAAAAAAAGAAAAGGAGACCAGCGATGACCAGCAAGAATAGTGCAAACGAATGGGTATTCCTGATCATCCTGGTGGTATCCCAGGTTACCGGCATTGGCATCGGGCTGGTAAATTTTGGTTTCGTGATCCCGCTCGTGAATGAACTATGGGTTCAGTACACGACCCGGGAAATCGAAGTTCTCGACACGATCGCGCTGGTGGCGTCCTCGCTGGGACCGCTACAGGCTACGATCCGGGAAGTGGTCCAGCTGATTCTGTGGCCAGTACTCCCCTGGATCTGGATTTGCACCAGCACCGGGATGAACATGAACCGGCTCGCCTTCACCCACATGTGGGTATGGGACCGCTTCATTGTGTTTATCCGGACGTGGGTCAACAGCTGGCTGCTCGTCCTGTTGCTGGACTGGCCTCTGATTGAGGAACTAAAGATAATAGCATTCGTCTGGATGATCCAGACGATTGCCTGGTTGCTTGGGCAAATCTTCATGCCCAACAAACAGCCATGAACCAGCGCGCATAAGCCGGCGTAGGATACGCGGTTCTATCCCGCACCTGCGCCGGCAGCGGCCTGAGGTAAATCCTCCTTTCTAAGATGCTCTCCGGTCAAACATACCGTAATGTTGAAAGTATATTTAGGTTTCACATTGTACTTCGACATTAGGGTATGACCGGAGAGCTTTGTACAGTTCACGAACTATCCTATACCCGCTTGCTATGGCATCTGCCAAACCTAAGCGGGTATTTTTGTGGATATTGATGAGTTTCAACGCGTGACAGAAATAACATCGTCTAACTCAGCATACGGCGCTGTAACGGTTATGCTCGAGTCCACTGGGGATTGATAGATCATATAACCTGTATAATAGGATTCTGAACAACCAAGCTCATCTACATTTTTTCCTGTATTTATATAAGGATCGACAGGTAAATTTAGGGTATACTCAGGTACCAACATAGCACAAAGATCCGCTCCAGACTTACTTATCTGTAAAGAATTCTGCGTAATACCTGGTGGAATATTACCTTTATTGGCAGCCGTGTATTGATTCACAGCATTCAGGATCGCATTTATATCACTCCTTCTTTTCATATTATTTGCTTTCGAAAGCTGGCCTACTGGATCAATTACTGGTAAATAATCCTCTCTATATTTCGCATATAAACTATCCATATATTCACTGAATAAAACTGCATCTTTGGGTTTTTCCACAGTAATTTCTTTTCCGATATCACGGAGATTCATCTGTATCCGCACAGGAATCTCAATAGTCTCTACAACAGGCATAATACCAACCTGACCCTGTTGGTCAGATGATGAAATACGTACAGGAGCGTAGCCAGGTAAAGAAGAAATAATATCACCATAATATGGAGCTTCAAGAACAGTATCTAAAGTAAATTTCTCAACAAAATAGTCATCATTAACCCATAACACGATTCTAGCTTTCTTCGGTTTAATCTGTCCTATAGGTAAATAACTTGTCTCCTTTTCCCCATAGACTGTTTTATCAACTTCACTAGCCATTTCTTCAAACTCATCCAGAGCTTTTTTATCCATAGAAATAGTCATTTTTCTGACAGCTTTTTTATCCAGCGTATCGGAAACAATACTAAATTCTGGAGTGAATGTTTTTTCTTTATACGCATCTAACATTTTTTGTCCGATCAGATTATTCCATTCTTCTATTTCTTCCTTTTTTCTCATCTTTGTTTTTTCTGAACTTTCGTAATCTGATGATGGGAGTGATAACCATCGCCCCGTAAGATCATCTGCCATTTTTTCAGGATAACCAATGAATGTAATGAGTGCTTTTGCTCCATCTGGAAGAATATTTAGTTTAAAATATGTTTCTTTATTAATCGCCCGTAGATCAAAATCAATGTCTTTCATATTAGATACGTTAATATCCATATTGGGTTTATCAATGTTCGTCACATCAAGTTTCCCTTTTACAGTAAACTTCATAGAACTTTTTGTATTTCTTGATCGACTGAATGGTAGAAGATTTTCGAAATTTTCCCCCTCTACCCCTAAATCAAAAGTAAACTTATTTGTCTTAGCTAAAGTAAGAGAGACTTTTCGTGCCACGTAGAAGGGTGTTTTTGGCATAAAAGGTAATCCCTGAATAGAATCCGCTAAACCTGTACGAAATGACGAACTACCGAAGGGAACGATATCATATGCCGCAAGAACTAAAAGTACACCTGATGAAAAAAATAATAAGGAAAAAATTATTGCAAGGATTATAAAGAACTTTTTTCCGGGAACATGCACTAATGTCATAGGAGGCATAGCCGCCTGCTGTTCAGGAACAACTTGCTCCGCTGAAGAATCAGCATGTTGGGGGGGTTCAGTTAGCTGAGGAGCGAGATCAGTATTTTCTGTCTGATTATCCATACTATAGCCAGTATGATAGTTTGTAAGAAAAAAAGTCAATAGAAGAAATTTAATTACGAGTTATGAATTATGAGTTGTTAGTTGTGAGTTGTAAGTAGTGAGTTGTTATTAGTTAGCCATTAAATTTAAAACATCACATGCTCTTCTGCTCGGGGGTATGAATGAAGTTCTTTTTTATCAAACCAAAGATCCACTTCGTATGCTGCTTCTTCTACATTTCCTGAGGCATGAATGATATTAATAACTGGACGCTTCTTTTCATTCGCTAATACAGGATTATCGAGCGAATAATCACCGCGAATAGTGCCTGGATTTGCCATAGATGGAAATGTATGGCCGACAATTCTTCGTACATTCGTCACTGCATGATGTCCTTCTAAAACCATAGCTACAACTGGTCCTGCTGAAAGATATTCCTTATTCCAGTTATTTACAGCTAATCCGATCTTCATGGGATCATCAGTTCCCAGTTCTTTCAATGGATTCTTTCCGTGTTCTTTATAATTCTGAAGTGTTTTTTCTCCAATTCCCCGGATTAACTCGGTCCGGCTATCTGGATAATGCTTATTCACCAATTCCCGGTCCACCCACACCATTTTCATACCGACGATTTTTAATCCAGCTTTTTCAAAACGATGAATTATATCGCCCACAATTCCTCTTTTTACGCCATCTGGTTTAACTAATACTAATGAACGCTCCATAGTTATAAGAGATAAGTGATAGGCAACAAGAGATAAGTATTCTACTATCTTATTTCTTTTCTCTTATTGCTTATTTCTACTTTAAAAGTGTAGCACTTCTTCCAACTTCTGTCTATCCGTATAGTTTCCGATTAACGCAAGGTTTAGGCCTTCATTCTTAAAATATCTCTTTCCTACTTCATCTACTTGGTCTTTCGTCACTGCATCGATCTTTTTAAGTACATCATCAGGATTATCGACAATTTTTTCTGTTAACTCCTGGTGAGCGTAAAAACTGGCAACTGATCGGCTATCTTCCAGTTCGAGAACTAAATGACCTTTTAAGTATTCTTTCGCTTTTTTTAACTCTTCATCTGTGATATTCAATAAACCGGCAGCGACTGTACGATACTGTTCCATCATCACTGATACTGCCTCCTCAACTCTTTTAGGATCTATCCCAGCCATACTAACGACACTCCCGCAATCCATATAATGATCAGAATGTGTGCGGACATAATATGCTAGACCTCGCTTCTCACGGACTTCCTCAAATAACCGTGAACTCATTCCGCCTCCCATTACAGATGCTAAAACAGATAATGGATATTTATCCTCGTGATCGATCGCGACTGTACGAACACCAAGCGCTATGTGAATTTGTTCTGTATTCTTTTCCCTGACTAATACGTTTGGCTTATCTTGACCATCCTGAACAGACTCATATGGCTTTGTGTCAAATTTTTTCATCTGTCCGAAATATTTTTCGACTAAATGTTCCGTTTCAGCGGAATCAATACCACCTGCGATAACAACAGTTATATTAGAACCGCTATAAAAATTATCCAAATATTCCATAAAATCGGCTCGTGTAATGGTGCGGATACTATCTTTTTCCCCCGCGATATCCCAACCAAGCGGTGTATCTCCATACAGGAGTTGTTCATAAATATCACCTATTTTTCTAACTGGAGTGTCTTCGTAAAGATTAATTTCTTCTATAACCACTCCTTTTTCTTTCTCAATTTCTTTCTCATCGAGTAGACTATTCATTAACATGTCGGATAAAACATCAAGACACAGTTCGACATTGTTCTTACCTGCTTTGATATAGTAACCAGTAGTTTCTTTACCAGTAAATGCATTAAATTCTCCACCAATACCATCAATTAAAGACGAGATTGCCAGAGCTGATGGACGTTTTGGCGTTCCTTTAAATGCCATATGTTCGAGGAAATGAGAAATACCATTATTTTTCTTTGACTCATAGCGCGAACCTGCTCCAGCCATTACGAGAACTGTGGCTGATTCGAATGAGGGCATGGGGATTGTGAGAAGTCGAATACCGTTAGAAAGAACAACTTTATTGTACTTCATGAAGGTATTCTAGCACATAAGGTTACCAGTTGCCAAGAGATAGATTACAGATAAAGAAGTTAATAGCAACTTGCATCTAGCTACTCGCATAGCTTAAACCTAATAGCCATAAGCCATATGCTATTAGCTAGACTACATTTTTTCTGGGGCTTGAATTCCGAGGAGGTTTAAACCCTTTTTCAGAATTTCTCCAGTCGCTGTGTTCAACCATAATCTAAATGCTTGAGACACTCCTTCGGATTTTAAAATAGGAACTTTTTGATAGAACAAATTATATTGCTGCGCAAGCTGGAATACATAATTTGCCAAAATATTAGGACTAAATTTCCTTGCCGCATCAATGACAACTTCATCAAAACGATAGAGTAAACGAAGAAGCATTTCTTCTTCAGCTTGCAAATCCAAATTTCCAATTTCCACTTCTAAACCAACTTTTAACTTTTGACTTTTAACTATTGACTTTGCAATAACGCTCTGCGTTCTCGCATATGTATACTGTATATATGGCCCTGAATTTCCTTCCATACTGAGAATTGTATCCCAGTCAAATGCTATATCTTCATGGGGACTTCGTTTCAAATCATTCCATTTCAATGCACCAATACCCACAATGTGCGCAAGTCTATTTTCAGAAAACCCGGTACGTACTGAGTCTTCTGATTTTTCCGAATTATTTGCCAAATGTTTTGCTCTACTGATCGCTTCCTCCAACACATCTTCCAACCAGATAACATTTCCCTTTCTTGTCGACATTTTTCCTTCTTTGAACCTATACAAACCATGCTTTATATGAACTCTCTGATCTTTTCTATACAAGCCAAGCATCTCTTCTAATGCATAGAGCTGTCGGAAGTACAATCCCTGCTCTGCTCCCACTTCATTAATGATAGTTATCTCTTTACCATAGTGTTCCAATCGAAATGTATCAGTCGCTAAATCACGTGTGGAATATAACGTAGCTCCATCTTGTTTCACAATCATAAGGGGTGGATATTCGTCATTTGGGAAGAATATAAGTTGAGCCCCATCTTTCCCTTCTTTTAATAAGCCTTTTTCTTTTAATGCGACAATCACAGCCTGCATTTTGTCTTCAAAAAATGCTTCTCCATAACCTTTGCCATCGTTTTCCGTAAACCTCACATTCAGTTTTTTATATATCTGATCAAACTCCTTCCATGACCACTCAATACATTTCTTCCACAATCTTCTCGCTTCTGGATCACCTGATTCTAATTTTCTAAACCACTCCCGTCCTTCATTTTCTAGTTCCGGATTTTTCTCGGCTTCTTCATGGAATTTCACATATAATTCCACGAGGATTTTTACAGGTTTTTCGGCTTCTTCAATCTCTTTTTCGTTACCCCATGTTTTAATTGCATAAATTTGTTTACCAAACTGAGTTCCCCAGTCTCCGACATGGTTATCTCGATATACAATTGCTCCAGTGTATTCCAATAGGTTTGCTATAGCATCACCTATGATGGTCGAGCGTAAATGGCCTATGGTAAATGGTTTCGCGATATTGGGAGATGAATATTCGACGATAAACTTTTTCGATTCGTTTGTCTTTGCAATCTTTTCCCTATCCGATAGCAGAGAATTAATATGACTGACAATTGTACCTCGCTTAATCCAGATATTAATAAACCCTGGTCCTGCTATATCCACTTTCTCAATAATTTCCATTTTCCCCCCCAAGGTGACTACCTTTTCCAAAGGTTCGCGTTTTCCATCTTCCATTTTTTCCTTTATTTTTGAAGCTATTTCCCGAGGATTTGCCGAAAGCTGTTTTGCTAAAACCATAGCTGCATTTGTCGTAAAATCTCCGAACTGTAAATCAGCAGGCTGTTCTAACGTAACTGCAATATTTGTAGCGTATTGTTGTTCAATTATTTCCTGAAGCGTTTTCTGCAGAATATCTTTGACCATGGCTGTAGTATAGCACGTTTCTTTGATCTACCGAAGATGCTGTGGCAGCATATGCCCAGCCATGTGCTTCGCGTGCAGTAAATTTCTTTCAGGAACATGATCAGCATCCATTTCTATGACTTCTACCCCACGCTTCTTCGCTTGCCGCAATTCCTTAGCCCATGTTTTAACAGCCTGTGAATTCACCACCATGTCTTGCCTGCCTACAAAAACGTTATCGATGGGAGCAGTTGGCAAATCTGAAAATGCTAATAAAATGTCATCCATATTATGTAATAAATCTTCAGTATGCTTTCCAAGTACAGAGGGAGGAACAGAAGCTACAGCTTCTCTAAAATAAGAATCATCCTTCGGTAAATGTAAAAACCTGCTCCATCCGAAATGTGAAGCTCTCACGAATTGAGAAAAAATTGTACGAGAAACTGGATGAGGTAATTTATTTATATTTGTGTGTAACCGCGACCGTAAGGGTTCCAAGAATCGAGCTGTCTCAACATCAGATCCAAGCCCAGCAATGACAGAACCCGAAATAGAACGAATAATACGATCATCTTCAAGTGGAATTGCATCTAAGTCAGATCCATAGACTAATGATAACGATCCCATCGAACTACCGATAAGGGAAACCCCATCTATCATGTCAACATCAAGTATTTCTTTACAAAGCGTGTTGACACTTTCCCGGAAAAAATATGGTTGATTAATAATTGAGTACATCTCCAGTGCTTCAGTCGCAAATGGAGGATACGCTTTAGTATCACCTTTTTCACGTTGTAGCATACCTGGATGCATATAATCGAAAGCTATGATATTCGGATTAAGTTTATATAACTCTTTAATAAGCGGAGAAAAATAACTTTCATCAGGAAGTGCCGGACAACCGAATCCAGACGCACCAACTACTAATACGCGGGGATGATCTTCTCGTTGAGCTAATGTGTATGGGTTACGATGCCTGACAAATGCAGTGGGAGCCCACAATTTTCTGCCTTTGTGTTCGAATGGAACACGCAGAAAATACGAACCTGCTAGCTCACCTTTATTATATTCTTGGAGGGGATCAAGTTTGACTCCTCTCTCCCTGAAAACACTTCCTCCTCTATCAAGATGAGGAGAATAAGTGGGTTCTGCATCGAAATATCGGCCGAAAGGCATATTGATGGGTATTATACACCTAGAAATCTCTTACCTTCTCATACAGTAGCATCTCTTTCGTAGTAGATTACCCTACGAGATCTGTTCGAAACTGAAAGCTGAGAAATTCCAATCGATGAGGACCTGATATTCACTTTGAAAAGTTAAGTAAGTTCTTAGTTCTTGCAATTTATACTAATTAATGATAGCTTGATAATTAATCCATGAAAATCCTAATAGTCGATGATGACGAAGCAATAACTATGATTTATTCAACTGCTCTCTCGAAAGCAGGATATGATGTCATCAGCTCGACTACAGGCTTAGGTGGTGTCGATAAAGCGAAAAGCGAAAAGCCTGATCTTATTCTCCTTGACCAAGTCCTTACTGATATTCCCGGAAATGAAGTTCTCCGCACACTAAAAGCAGATCCAGAAACGCAAAATATTCCTGTTGTTATTCTTTCTAACTACACACAAAATCAACAAATGAAAGAAGCTATCCAAATAGGGGCTCTGGATTATATGTTAAAGTACCAGATAGACCCTGAATACCTCATTGAACGCGTAAGTGATCTTCTAAAAGAATCCAAAGTCCATCAGCTTCTGAATTATCCTGCAGACGCACAATCTTCTGATATCGAAAACGGTTAAAACGTGGAAATACAAACTGTCCTATTACTTCTCTTAGCTCTTTTTTTTGGCGCTTTAGCGCTTACCTATTTTCTGCGTTATAAGAAGCAGGAAAGAGTTTGGAAAGACCGTGATGCTGCTATGCGTGATCAATTCTATGAAGTGGTTCATGAATTACGGGCACCACTCACTGCAGTGAAAGATGCAGCAATCCTCATAAATGCTACACCAAATAATCTGTCCCCCGATGAGCAAAGCAAGATGCTTGATCTGATAAAAAAAGAATGCATGAAACTTCTGGATCATATTTCGGCATTTCTCGATGCATCGAAAGTGATGAATAATAAATTAACGGTCCAAGCAACACCTAATCACTTAAAAGATCTTCTCGAAGAAAAGGTTATGATGTTTACCGCGCAAGCGAAAGCAGGCCATTTAACACTCGTCGGAGATATAGATCCACAACTTCCCACAGTGATGTACGATCAAAAACTTATATCGCAAGTGATGAATAATCTTTTATCAAATAGTCTGAAATATACACCTGCAGGTGGAACGATCACGTTAAGTGCGAAAGCAAATGATAAAGATATCCTTGTTTCAGTGTTTGACAATGGCATAGGTATAGCTGATGAAAAACAAAAACAGTTATTTACGAAATTTGCCTCGTTAAATGCAAAAGACTCCCATCTGATGAGCAGCGGACTTGGTTTATATGTCGTAAAAGGAATAATTGAAGCGCATAAAGGTACAGTGAGTGTAGAGACACATGAAGGCAGGGGCTATAAAGTCAGCTTCACGCTACCATTAACTTCCCTTCCCGCCTCCCTCGCAGGAGGCCCACAAACCGTCTCTTCCCAACCGCATTAAGGGAGTATAGATGTAAGATTTTTTCACCCGGAACTAGCTCCGATTGAATCAGGCGTCGAAGTTTTTAGGATATGCGGATATTTGAAGGTTTATGATGTACGTTCTCTGTTCCAAGTTATATGGTAACTGATGGTATGGTATAAGATTTGCGTGTTAGGAAAGGATGAAGCGGAGGGAGTAAAACGAATGAGTTTGTGAACCGATCCACCATAGATATGCGGACTGGCAAGAGAGCCGAACCTAAACCCACAGATAGGGGCACAGGCATCAGTCGCCCGTGCCCCCTTTCGAATGTGAGCGCCGGGTTTAGCGGCAGTTGCCGAACCTCCACCCACCGCCGCAGTTGGGGTTGTAGTAATAACCCCCGCCGCCGCGGACTGGTCCAGAGCCGTAACGCCCACCGGCAGCACCCCGGCTGGGCTGAACCAACGGTGTATAGGCGGAGATACCACCCGCGATATACACCCGTCCCGTTCCCCAAGGGGAGTGGTAGACCGAGGTGTACCCTTGCGGAATCATTCTTAGATTCGTCGGCTGCAACACGATGTTGCCACCACCGACAGGTTGAATCAGACGCTGGTGTGGGCCAACCGCAACGCCGTAGGCGTTGGTCGGATAAGCCCAAAGTCCTCCATTTGAGTAGATCACCCAGTTTCCCGCCTCCTGCGCGGCCGGGGCCTCGACTGGTGCAGCATCAGCGCGGCCGGGGCCAAGAACCGCAAGAAGCGCAAGCGCGAGCAGTCCGAGGGACACATTGAGCGTCCGGCGAAAACTTGGGTTACCCCGAAGGGCTAAAATGGACAACATCGAAAGTCTCCTTGTGTAGGGTCTGCGCTCGCGTCAGCTTGACGGAGCGCGAATTCACAGATAGTGTCACGTCCAAATACCCCTGGGAACGCCAGAGGCAGCGTTGTCGTCTCGGTTACCCGAAACGAACACGACCACTCGGCCGTTTTATTCCTGAAGGAGATGAATCATCACCTCCTTTCTCCAAAAAAAGTAATACTTCTTTCCTTCAGGAAGCCAAAGACACTTATGAATAACCGTAACTCGTAACCTGAAACTTGTTACATAACATGAGTTACCTCATACAATATACTCGCAAATATCTTACGCTTCCCGAAAGGAAAAGTTCTTTTCTTAACTTCATCCTTTCCTTTTTAATGTGCTAAAACTCAGAAACGAAAGAAACTCTATGAATAGAGAACCTTCATAACTGATATCTTATACTATAGTTTTATACTATAATCCGCACATTTTACCATATCATCGCCTTATGTCAAGTTCTATAGGATATGTATTCGGTATTTACATTCCAAAAAAAAGTCGATATAATGAGGCTATGTCTGAAATAGGAGAATTGACTATGCCGAATATAGAACGTACCACGACTACTGATAATGGAAATGAAAAAGTGAGAATTTCAGAAATCCGTATACCGCTAGAAACCCAGAGAGACTTAGCCATGGGTGTAAATAGATATCTAGGTATTGTTCGCCATAAGCATCCCCAAGTCGTCGTCCCTCTACTCCGCTCAGGCGGACTTGCACATATAGCAGCAGAAGGACTCGCAGAACGAACTGATTTACTACTGTATGATCCCCAAAAACCAGACACAACACATAACCCAGATGCAACACTTATTGCGCGTGCAAATATCGGAAGAGAGATTTCGGGAAGAATCTCCGTAGAACTTGACTTACTTCCCCCAGAGTTTTTAAACGCTGAAGCACGTGAAGCATATTTTCACGCTCTAGAAGAAGATGAACCTGTCACAGAACTGGTTGGTCAACTGGCAGAAGTACTCGGCCAAAAAAGAGAAGTGATGAAGGCAAAAGGGCAGGCACGAGTAGAGATAGTTGATGATTGGGCGTATGAAATGTTCGCGCAGGGACTTACAGCTCCATGGGTAGTACTTGAAGCACTCCGACGTGCAGGAGCTGTGGATATAAGAGATACCACTCTAGCTTTAGCTGGTAACGATCTTTTGGCAGCACGTTCTGGTTTGTATGGCATGGCTGATATAGAAGTTCCAGGAGTTACCCTCGGTCGGTCGATTCTTCTGGAAAACGGTGCATGGATTGATAACATAAGGGACGCGAACGTTCCTCAAGTTCAATACCTACCAGAACCAGATCGTAACCTCCCTCATGGGCTTCTTAAGGATCTTATAAAAGGTGGATTTGAAGATGAAAATGATCGTTTAATTCCCTTCTCAACCACTAACTGGGAGGCAGTTCTAGCTCGTGGTGCAGCCATGCTCGCAAATGATAATAGAGCTCAGAGAAAAGGCTCAAAAAATCCAGCAGATGTTCTTGATAAATGCTATAATAGAGCTGATCTTCTACAATTACATGCCAGAACCGCAGCCGCCCTCCACGCTACGCTCTAATAGAAAAATAATACACAATTGCCTCATCCAAGCTATCAAATGATTGTATCCGACCCTGCAGCTTGTTCTTTCGAGATCCTCATTTCCACAGGGAAAACGAATACCAGGAATAAAGAAATAGTGTGGAATAAAATGGAAAAAAGAGTATTGGCAAATTGAAGAGAAACGAAGAGATTCGTACAGATATGATGCATACAGAGTTTTTTTAAATTTTACAAAGGTTGGTCACGCGGTGCTTTGCACCGCGTGACCTTCCAGTTCAGTTAAGGAGAATCAACTCCTAGGGCACGCCTGCCCGAACCAGCGCGTGGACTATGAGCTTTGCGACGTTATGGGCAACGCCGCACCGCCTATCGCTCATGCTGAGGAGTTGCCAGCCAGGCTGGTTCTGGATGGTACTCCCATGGGTCAGGGTGGACGCCTTCATGTTCGTTACGTTGTACAAGATGCTGACAGTCGTGTACTTATTGCCGCCCGACTTGAAGACGGGAACGGTATACTCCACGATCGTCGCAGCATCCCGTGGGACGCCCGCATACGTACCCGCAGGCCTATGCCAGCACCCCGAAGGTGGTGGAATCTGCCCGTTGCCGTTGCCAGCCTCCTGGACGCGACCTGCGTTCTCGACTCTCTGCCGAGCTCGATAGTCCCCTTCTAGCATGTGCGGGAAACGCTCGTCCAGCAAACGCTGGCACTTGGCCAGCAAGCTGCTGACTGATTCGCCCCCCCCGTTCTCGTACCATACCTTGCCAACGACCGCAGTGCCCAAAATGATGGACCCCGCAGCGATGGCCGAAGATGAGGGGACCGAGACGGGAGCGGAGACGACGATGGCCGCGCCGACGGGTATGGCAATAGCCAGCTGGACGTAAGCCTGCTGATTATTGACGGGGCGGAGGTAGTAGCGTCCGGCACCGACCGCCGACTGCCGCGTCGTCCCACCCGGGATGGGGCGGGTATAGTCCAGCGAGGGCGCAGAGCGCTGGCTGCCACAGGGCGGTAGGATCACGATCTGCCCCGCAGTCAGGCGGGTGGACGCCGTCAAACCTGGGTTTTGCGCCAGGATCTGAGCAGCCGACCACCCCGTTTGAAGGGCCACGCCGCCGACATTCCCTCCGGTCTTGACCTGGTAGGAACCGGAACAGTCAACCGCTACAGGGCTATCGGCCGGTGCGGCCTTGACGACGGTCGCCTGGACCAACTGCGGGAGCAGTAAGCCGAGAACGACCAACACAGTAAACAGCCGGCGGGCAACGAAACGAACCACACTATTGATTTGTAGGGACATACGACACCTCCTTAGGTGCGTAGTGGGCTCTGAGCCAGCCTCCCTGACACAGCGGGTAGGGACAGGCGAGGCTTTGAGCCCTGCGAGGATGAAATGTGCCGGATTCACTCGGTGCTGCCGGGCCGTTGTTAAACAACGCCTTGGCTCACTGACGACCGGCTACTGCGGTTCTGCCGAACTCGCTACCTGCCTACTCTCTCTGAGTAAGCTTCGTCGAGTTCGAACAAATGAGAGACAATGAAACAATAAAGATATCGATTATTATCTCCCCTATGTTCGAACCCGAACAAAGGAATTCCCAGGATTTTACCTGGAAACTAAAAATACTGAACTGGATTTTTAATGTGCTTTCTGTTACTTCGAATACCTGTGCAAATAATTCAGAAAACGAGATAACAGAAAAAAATCCCATAGCGATATTTGCTATAGGATTGGGGGATTATAAAACTAATTGTAGAGTCTGTCAAGTAACTAGATGGAGATTTTGTTCGCAAAATCAGAATATCTTATACTTAATCACTCGCTTTTGGCAGTATTATATAGGAAAAGATTAAAAACTATCGGTTAGAAATGATACAAATTTTTTTTAATAGCTTTCATACAGGTCGAGGTCCAGTCGAAATGCTAACTGGCACTGTTACCATGGCTGTAGGCAGTTTACGCTCCCATCTTTGCCATGACCTACTGCTTAACATAAAAATTCTTACCATCACTCACTATCGCTACATCCCCCATCTGATCTGTCCTCACTATCCTCATATCCTTTTCCCCTAATATCTTTAGTATCTCTCTACTCGGATGGCCATAATTATTTTTCCCTACTGAAATAACTGCTAACGTCGGCGATACCTGCTCTACTATCTTTTCATCCAATCCAAAACGCGATCCATGATGCGGCACATGTAAAATTTCTATATCCTTTAATTCCCCGAATCTCTTATATTTCCCCGCTCTCCCTGATCCTTCCCATATTTCCTTTAAGCCTGATACCTGACTGTCTCCTGTAAGCATAAGATCGAAGTCTTTATACGTGACCTGCACTATAGCGGACGCAAACTCTTTACTCTCACCTATCTGACCATTCGGACTCGTTTTATCGAGATATTCCCTGCTGGGTCCTAGAACTGTAATCGTTACATCCCCCACCTTATATGTATCCCCTCTAAAAACATGGCGTATCTGAATATTTTTCTTCTTTATTTTTTCTAGAAATATTTGAAAACCGGAAGTTTCATTATTCAATTCAACAGTATCAAAAGATAAAATTCTATATCGATCTATTAAATAGTAAATACCAGCGAAGTGATCTTCATGCGGATGTGAAAGAATTACTTGGTGCAGTGTTCTATCCCAGAATGGCATATGTTTAGATAAACAAGAAAGTACCGACCTATCAGGTCCACCATCATAGAGAATATTTTTACCAGAAGGAGTACGGATTAGAACAGCATCTCCTTGCCCTATATCACAAAAAGTAACATGAAGTTTTCCGTCAGAGAAGCGAAGATAATCACTGACGATAAAAGTTAACAGACAAACGAATAAAATACTTCCAACGATTACTGTTTTTTTCATGGTTATGTTTTACATAGCTAAATTATCCAAGGGTAAGCTTAACTATTTCTTTTCCCAGCTGAGTTTTTCTTTTGGTAACGGAATACTATAAAAGCTACTAATGTCAGATAATATCCCAACCATAAGATAAAACTATCTGACTCAAATATTAAAGGGAGTTTCATTACACCAAAGAAAGAAACTATTTTCTCGAAAAACCAGAGAAACGGAATAGTTAAAGCTGCGATGATGCTACCTAATGGAGGAAAAAGAAAACCGACTAATAAACTGAACCCACCGATAACCATAAGAAATGGGATTGTCCAGAGAACAAGTACATTGACGATAAGGGAAAGTACATTCACCGAACCGAAGTTTATGAGTAAAATCGGTAAGGTAGCTATTTGAGCAGCTAGTGTTGTCAAAAAATCCTCCCTTATTACCCTTATCACGCTTATTTCCCCAATTTTCCCTAACTGAATGAGAGGTTTCAGTAGCATGATGCCGAGTGTAGCCAGAAACGACAACTGAAATCCTATGTCATACAGAAGAACTGGTTCGATGAAAAGCATGCCATATGCTGTTACTCCAAGTAGGTAGATGGCATGCTTTTGCTTACCGAGAATACTTGCTAAAAAGGTTAATCCAGCCATGATAGAGGCACGAACGATAGAAGGTTCAAATCCCGCAATAAAAGCGTAAAAAAGCACTCCAAGAAAACTTAAAACCAACCCAGTCCGTCGGGAAAATATATAACTAAAAAGAGAGAATAACGCTCCTGCTACCATCGTCACATTCATACCAGAAGCTGCTATCACATGCATGACACCAGCCGAGCGTAAATCAGTGAGAAACTCTTCAGACATTTGTGTTTTCGCACCAAGCACAATACCGAGTAATAAAGCTGTTGTATCTGGTGATAGAACACTTCCATAGAGATGTATCGCTTTATCACGAATCGTTCGACTGAAGACAGAGAGAAAACCTTCTTTTTCAGAGAGGAGAACTTGAGGATAAAAAAGAGAATAATTCATTCGTCCCTCTTTTTCACGTACTTGCATCTTCCCTGCTACAGAAATAGTTTGGCCATAAAAGTACTGCGGGAATTTCCCTGTAGTCACAAAAGCTTCATAACTATGATTGAGCTTTATTCGAAACCGTTGCGTTCTGCCTGAAACGATGGGTTCTGATGTGATCGAGGTCCGTAGGCTAACCTTTTGTTTATCTTTATATAGTGTAGTTTGCGAATAGAAGACAAAGAATCGAATACTAAGAAATACTAATAAGAAAAATAAGAAGAAAAAAACAGATGGTTTTTGCATGTCCTAAAGAATTTTATATCCAGATCTATACGCGACTCTCTTTTTATAGAGTTCTTCAGTTAAACCGCCTTCTTTCATATGCTTTTTTTTAAGGGAAAGTATGAGTTTATCTATGAGGAAGATAGCCTGGTGAATAAGGGTAATCATGAGATTCACTGCATGCTCGGGGTGATGAGGGAGATCAGGGAAATCAGGGCGAGAAGGGAGAGTAGGGTTTCCCCTAAGGATTTCCCATATTTCCCCTATCTCCCTTATTTCCCTTACTGCTTTCTCTTTATCCCATATCGCTATTCCTTTCTGCCTCGCATACGCTAGATAATCCTTCAGCAATTCTTCTAGCGAACCTTTAGCAACTCCTGCAAGTTTTATATACCCTTTAATGCCTTCCTGTTGAAACCCTTCAGGAATATTCTGAGTACCACTTCTAGCAGCCTGAACCATCTGATCATGAGTTCGTGAATACTTACTGACCCACCTATCACAAAATACAACAGTATAATCATAAAGAGGAACTGTAATCTTATATGCCAGCAGATACTCATACCCAGCTTTATAAGACCTCCCCTTATCTCCCTTAGTATTTTTATTATCTCCCCTATTTCCCATATTTCCCTAATACACTGTTATCTGATCTTTTATATCTTCATAAACGCTTTGCTTAACTATCTTCTTTTCAAGTAATTCTTCTATCGAGCTGTATGGTCTACCATCTATAATCTTTCCAGCTGTTACTTTACCTACTCCTGGCAATGTATCCAGTTCACTCTGATTTGCAGTATTAATATTTATAAGATCTGTATTTTCTCCCAAAACTCCACCGCTGTTTCCAATTGCACTAACCCCTGCTACTGCAGCACTCCCTATTCCTTCTCCCACCGCAGGAATATATATTTTCATCCCATCTTTTAATTTCATCGCTAGATTAAATTCTCTTGCTACAAATTCCTTATCAGCTTCTTCACTTAGGCCTCCTGCGGCTTCTAATCCATCGGCTAAACGAGCCTTCTCGTCAAACGTAAATACTCCCGGATTCGTAACTGCTCCATTAATATCGACAACAATTTTCACCTCTGCACTTACCTGCTCAATAACGTTTTTACTTTCGTTGCCAGCAGTAAAAACAATATCCTGTGTATTTTTTTCTGCAAAAGGAAATATTGAAGATATCAAACCATATCCTAAACAGATCAAACCTAGAAAACCGATCACAAAAGGAAGCTTATACGAAGCGATAAAAGAAGTAATTTTTTTGATCAAACTACCATCATCTGAACTCATGTATTTCTACATTCATCATTTATTATCCCCGACTCTGTTGTCAATAGAGGAAAAATAGTATCGCGCGAATAGACAATGGCAAAGAGCTAAGAGTTTAAGAAAGACAAGCAGGTGTCCTTGCGAACATCGTAGAACAACATACTCTAATTTCTATACTGAGCTGTAATAAGAGTACAAATCTTGGTGGAGAATATGAGATTTTTCCCAGATGCAAACGTGGCAGCGTTTCAGAGGACATTACGAAGTTTCTTCTCGAGAACTTCTTTCAGGAAAACGTCTAGGTCTTCTTGTTCTTTTATCTCGTCTATCGTGAGCCATTTATAGTCCTCTATTTCTGAAGAATCCACGACTGGATCTCCATCAATACTTCCTAAAAAAGTTAAACGCACTACATGCTTTCCGGGCATATGCAGAATATCTTGCGCAGCTATAATCTGAGGCTCTTCCCGTAACTCTAATTGACATTCTTCTTTTATTTCTCTTTTCAGGTTTTCAAGTAAAGGAGTACCTGGCTCTATTCTCCCTCCTGGCATATCCCAATACCCTAACATTTTAGGATATTTCTTTTTCGATTTTTTCAGAAGTAAATACTTACCCTCTTTATTTTTTAAAAGCGCTTTTACGCCAACCTGAAGCTCCATAGTGTTATTTTTTTATATACATAACTATACCATATGGTTTCACGAAAAACCCGCCTCAGAAACGCGTTCGTTTCTTTTGGCGGGTTTTGCTTATGTGCCCTTTACGATTTTCGGTAAGTATCCGGCGCTTGTTTTAAAGTATGATTACTTCTATTCATGCTCTTAAACAATAAGCGCCGGATGAAACACTCTGTATGTTGTACTGTAACAGACTGGAGCTGAAACTGATTTCTCAGTTCCAGCTCCTCTTCAGTTGTCTCCCGTTTCTCCCAAAACGGGGTGGGTCACCGGCACTGTTGAGCCTGCGCGCCTGGCCAGCACTTCCCGACTACATGTCGGCCGGGAAGGTATTTCCCCGAGGACTTTCTCACAGGGGCTCCAGCTTGGTTGTAGGTGGTATACTCCACCCCACCAAAGCAACCCGCGACTGTACATCGAGGGTTAGCCTGGTGAACCCAGACCCTTTCTCCCGACCAGGTTGACGGGGCTTGGGTCTGATCCCAACCGCTGATCGAGCCCGGGGCAGCCTGTCGCACTACCGTTGGGAGACAGGTTACACACGCGTCCGCAGGCTTAGCCATGAAGGCTTGAAAGCCCACGAGCAGTAGGACTGCAGCCACAGCTACGACGAGTATGCGCGAAGTCATAGTTTCCTCCTTTCGCGCAATTAATCAGCTGACGAGGTTGTCATCTGATTTCAGAATGCCGAAGAACCAAAAGAAAATAAAAAGCTGTCGTTAATCAGTTACATCGATCTCCATAACGTGTAATTACGTAACTATACAGTAGAGACTTTTTCTTCTGTTTCACCGGCATTCTCAGTATTTCCATACACTGTGATTTTTAAAAGAGCGTATAAGCATCCCACAAGATAAATGATCCTGTAAGTTAAATAGTATAGGTTTTTTAGCATTATGAGTCAAACTATGAAAATATCTACGGAAAGAGAAGCTGTGTATATATAAAGGTCTTTGTAGTTAGGTAATAACGAAATTTAAAATTTTTCCAGGTACATAAATGACTTTTCGTATTGTTTTCCCTCCCAAATACTTCTTCACATTCTCCCGTTCCTTTGCTATATTTTCAACATCTTTTTGAGATTTGATATTTGAGATGGAAGTTTCTATAGTTTCCCGTAACTTCCCATTCACTTGTACAGCAATCGTAACCATATCAGATACTATCTTTTCTACATCAAAAACCGGCCAACTCTGAGTATGTATAGACCAGTTCTCTGTTTTCAGTTTTTGGTCTTCAGCTTCCTTTATATCTGTTTTCTGATTTACAATTTGCTGACTAACAGACTGATCTACTGATGACTGAACTCTTTGCCAGAGTTCTTCGGTCATATGTGGTGCAAAAGGAGCTAATAGCTTTAGTAGTACTCCTATCTCTTCTCTGCTTATTTCCTTCTGATCAACTAAGAAATTGTAATATGTCATCAGCTTAGCAATAGCAGTATTGAAACGTAATTCTTCCATATCCTCTGTCACTACCTTAATAGTCTTATGCATCATCGCCTCAGCATCCTTATTCATACTGACAACCGACAACTGACAACTGACGACTAACTTCCATACTCTATTTAAAAACCGACTTATACCCTCAATTCCCGTATCCTGAAAATCCCCTCCTTGTGTAAACGGACCAATAAAACCAAGATACGTTCTCAATGTATCTGCTCCAAATTTCCGAACATAATCATCAGGGTTTATCACATTCCCTTTGCTTTTGCTCATTTTCGCACCATCTTTTATGATTAATCCATTAGCTCTAAATTTGGCAAACGGTTCTTCGAAATCTATATATCCCAGATCTTTAAGCACCATAGTAATAAAACGAGAGTATAAAAGGTGTAGCACCGCATGCTCCGCACCGCCAATATAACTCGTTACAGGAAGCCACGCTAACCGCTGCTCTACTAATTTTCCATCTTCCCCCACAAGGGGACTACCCTTTCCAAAGGCTCGCATTTTCCCTCTTCCATCTTCTTTCTCTGCAACTTTGAAACTTTGTAACTCTGCATCTTCCATGGGTATTGGAACACTGTTTAGGTCTGTAACCAGATATCTAAAGAAATACCAACTAGAATCCAGAAATGTATCAGACACATCTGTTTCTCGAGTTGCTTTCCCTCCACAACCAGGGCATGTGGTTTCATAAAATTCAGGATAATTAGCCAACGGCGCTTTTCCAGTGCCAAGTGGTTTAAAATCTTCTACTACAGGCAACGCTACAGGTAACTGTTCTAAAGGAACAGGATACCAGCCTTTTGAATTCTGAATTATGAATTCTGAATTATGAATTTGTTTATCTTTTCCTTCATCGGTAGTAAACCAACTCTTCCCTTCCTTCGCGCAACTTTCGCAGTAAATCATGGGTATTGGTGGTCCCCAATATCGCTGTCGGGAAATCAACCAATCCCGAAGATGATACGAAACCACTCGTTCACCCCAACCTTCTTCTTCCATATAGTCCATGATCTTCTGTGTAGCTTGATGGATATCCATCCCATTAAGAAATTCTGAGTTCATCATTATTCCTTCTTCTTCCTGTACTTGGTCAATAACTGTAATTGGCGATTCATCATTATCACTGCCAATAACTACTCTTTTGATTGCTAAATCAAACTTTTTGGCGAATTCGAAATCTCTACGATCGTGTGCAGGCACTCCTACTAATGCCCCTGTTCCAAAAGTAGACAATACAAAATCTGATACCCAGATAGGCATTCTGTATCCGTTTAATTGATTAACTGCATATGATCCTGTAAACACACCTGTCTTTTCTCTACCTTCAGCTTGTCTTTCAATGTCAGTTTTTTTCGTTGATTGTTGAATGTATTCTTCTACTGCTTGCTTATTTTCTGGAGTTGCAAGTTCAATACTTAAAGGATTCTCTGGTGCTAACGCAATAAACGTCGCACCGAAGTTCGTATCTGGACGAGTAGTAAAAACGACAATTTTCTTATCGCTACCCTCCACACCATACGTAATGTTAATCCCTGTCTTTTTGCCTATCCAATTTTTCTGTGCAATCTTTACTTTCTCAGTCCAATCTAGTTTTTCTGTATTAGCTAGCAATCGTTCCGCATAATCAGTAATTCTGAAAAACCATTGCGATAACTGACGCTTTTCGACAACACTACTGCAACGTTCACATTTTCCATCAATCACTTGCTCATCTGATAAGACTGTTTTACAAGAAGGACAGAAGTTCACTGAAGCTTCAGCTTTATAAGCTAAACCTGCTTTAAATAACTCCGTAAACAACCACTGAGTCCACTTATAATACTCTGGTTTATATGTTTCTACCTTCCTGGACCAATCAAAACTATTCCCGATCATTCGAAGCTGTTTATAAAAATGATCTTCTGAAATATTTGCGTGTTCTTGGGGAGTCCGACCAACTTTTATCGCATAGTTTTCTGAATGAATCCCGAAACCATCTAATCCTATGGGTTCAAAAACCTCATATCCTTGCATTCGCTTAAATCTTCCATATGCGTCAATACCACCAAATGTATATACGTTCCCCACATGCAATCCTTCTGCCGAAGGATACGGAAACATCATCAAATTATAAAACTTTTTCTTATCAGTCTCTAAGTCCGTTTGATAGACATTATTCTTTTCCCAAATTGCTTGCCATTTCGACTCAATCTCTGCAGGATTGTATAATTTCTTGTCAGTATTTTCTGAGTTATTAATATCCACACAGTAAGTATAACACAGGTCAACCACATTAAAAAGTAATAGAAACTTGCCTTCTGCTAATAACTACAGTAGTATTAAAATACAAAAGTATGCAAAAAAAGCAGAAGAAAACTCTTGGTTTAACTAATCATATTCTTATCAAATTACTTCAAAATAATCTAAGGACCAACGTACTTGTACTCCTTATTATATTTTTATTTTTTTTAACTAGCACTAACTATGCGTTTTCTGCTAACTCCGGTCAGGATTTAATGGGCACTACCGGGATGCCTGCTAATGAAACCCATGTAGAAATTCAACCGGTTTGGGATACCTCTACATTACAGCCTATTACACCTTTCCTCCAAGCACCTCAACCCCCAGCTAAAGAAAAAATGCACCCAAAAAACTTTCGAATACATATATCCCCTACTCTTATAGATTTCGGTGAGTTGTCTCCGACGAACCCCCTTCTTCGGCAATTAACTATCGAAGTAATAAACGACACATCAGAAAACTATTCTGTTTTTTCTTATGAATCATCTTCTCCCCAACAATCAAAAAATGTTTTTATTCCAGACACAAGTTGTGATAATAGTGCATGTACAGAATATGTAGCGGCAACCTGGCAAAACTTTTTAACCTATGGTTTTGGATATCGATGTGATGATATAGAAGGATTTGGCTGTGGTCAGGATTTTAAAGAAGGATTCTTTAAGCAATTCGCGTCTGAATCTTTAGGTGAAACTATGCAACCTATTATCAGTGGCCATAACACGAAAAAAACTACCAGTAAAATTACCTATAAACTGAATATCGCTGGCGCTCAACCTCTGGCTGACTATACAAATACTGTAACATATATTCTAGCTCCCGGCTTCTAAATACATAACCACCGTTTAAAAAGTACTGTATATCAAGTATTATGGAGTGAAGTATGAAAAGTAAAAATGTGATTTTCTTACTACTAACAGCTTTCCTCTTTACACAAACAATAACCATTGCGTCAGCAGAACAAAGCTCCTTTTCTCTGTCACCAGCTATCACGACGCTGGAAATAACTCCTGGCGAAAAAAAGACAGTTAATCTTACTATCAAAAATTTTTCTTCAACTGCCAAAACTATTACATTTACTCTTCGGGAGTTTAAAGCGTCTGATAAAGATAATGGTCAGATACAATACGTCCCTGAAAATAAAGAATTTACTGAATTTAAAAAGCAGATAGCAATTCTGGTTGATAACCAAAAAATAGACAGAATGATAGTATCCCCAAACCAAGAAAAAAGTTTTCTTGTGGAAGTTGAGGCATTATCGAGCAACAGCCCAGGAGATCATTATTTTTCCATCATAGCACTTGAGCAGGGTTCTCAAGAAAAAGCACAACAGAAAACGGCACTATCTAATGTGAGAGTCGGAATCGCAAGTAATATTATCGTGAGTATTCCCGATAATAACCGTGCTGATGGAAATATTGAGTTATTCTCTATTCCACAGTTTGTGGAAGGGGGTCCTGTTCCCATAGCGCTTCGAATCCATAATGCCGATAACAACTATATAAAGCCAATTGGTACTATAACTATTCATAATATGTTCGGACAACTCGTGGGTAAATTACCTTTACAGACTAGCACGGTATTAGCAAATAGTCGAAGGTTTCTTGTTGCAAAAAATAACCCGTCAAAACAGACTTCAGATACACTCGTAACTCTTTGGCCTGAATCTTTCTTAGTTGGTGCATATACAGCTACGATTACTATTGCTCTCTCAGATAAAGGGCCGGAATTCAGCAGAACGATTACATTCTTTGCCTTCCCCTATCGCCTCTTTCTTATTTTTGTATGTATCACGACAGCTCTTCTTCTCATTAAGAAAAGACTGAAAAGGTATACGGGTTAACTGTAACGAGTTATAAACACCTTCTACTTTCTAAGTAAAAAGTCATCCTACATTACTAAATGAAGTCGCTATAAAAAATCACGAAGGTAGTCTCTCTCAATCTCACAATTTATATTAGCTATTAACGTTTCTTTTCAGTCGCACGAAACAAAAGATTAAAACAAGAAATGCATTCACGGTCATCTATCCAATACTTTAATCAATTCATATTAAAAAATGTGGATAACTTGTGGATCAAAAAATAATACGTCTTATAATATAAATATGAGGCTAAAATCGAGTATTTTTTATTGAGGCAAAATCCTTATTATCAGTCTTATACTTTAGGTGATCATAATTTTCTCACTACTATAGGGAGTTCTTCCGCAGTGTTTTCCTACTACGAAGACTACACAAACGAAATCAATTTTACCCACCGAACTTCTACTTACTACTCATTTCCCTACTTCATCTATCGCGAGCTGCCATGGTTTATATTCTTTATAAAGCAGGTTTGCTTTAGCATCATAGATTTTTAAAGCTCCAAGAGTATAAAAGTCAGGTGAGATATCAGGAGCATCGTAAGTATATGTAAACTCACGAGAATCACCCGCTTTCAAATTCACTTTCCATTGAATATATCGTTTCATATCTTTATCTATGATTGAAAAGTCCTCCTGAGGTTGAATTATAAACTCCCTAGGAACTTCCTCTTCGATGATACCCTGGAAAGCTTCTTCCGCAATAAGATTTACCCGCATACTATACAATCCTAATGGCCAAATACGAGTAGCTGCTGAACGACTAACATCAAGCACTTTATCATTCTGAGTGATAAAGGAAGATACTATTGTTTTATTCCCTGCCTCAGAAAAAGAATGCAAACGGACTATATATTTACCAGGCATAACTGTTTTGTAATCTAGTTCGTAATCAGAGAGACTATCTGGATTTGTACTACCGCAGAGATTAGATACACTAATTGTTTGATCAGCAGTTGCGTAGGTCTTCATCTGCCCTTCTGGGTCTGTAATTACCACTTCTAAATTGCCCCCACATATAGTTTTACCTTTAGGATCTAGGTAGCCAATATTCATGTGAACCGTTTCACCTACGCTATATAAATTGCTATCGGTATTTATGGCCAATACTCCAGCTTTGAAATTTTGGGTAGCAGATTTTTCTTCTGGCAAGTCAATACTATAAGGATTATTACCAGTAACTGTATATGACTGCTTACTCATTTCACCTGATATGTTACGTGGTGAACCAGCAGTCGTATATACCACATGCTTAATAGCCGTTACGAAGCTATCAGCTCTCTTAACGATGGTAGATAGTTGTAAGCTTAATAAATATACAAAGATAAGTGTTAGTGGAAATAGTAAACCATTAAGAAAGATGGGTATATGTTTCTTCTTTTGAGAAACAAAGAAAGTGCTATCAGTTCGGAGGCTGGAAGAATCATTTCTTATCAGATCATTATTTTGAATGATACTATTTTTATGGTTCGATGAATACGCGTATCTCTGTTGTGAGCTTGTGCATCCGTATTCTTTTAAAATGCCATATATATAAAAGGTACTGACAGCATTCTGTGTATGTTTCCTAATCCATGCAGTTATTTCACGTACCGAAAATTCAGGATTTTTTATAACTACTTCTAATATAATAGATTTATTAAAGTCTTTAAAACGATAATGGCTGTTTCCTCTGGCTCTTTTATCTTTTAACCCTTCTAAGCTACCGCGTGACTTAGTATACTGATCTTTAAGTTTATAAAATGTTGTTCGAGAGATACCAAACTTTTTACTAACTTCAGTCACTTTCATGCCATTCTGATAGGCTTTCAGTACTTCTAATTTCTTTGCAGCATTGAAGGAATTTTTACTTTGCCTCTGTATCTTTTCGTGAACACGTAAGCGTCTTTTAAATGATCCGAGGTTATGCCTAGGTAATGTCTTCCAGGCTGTATAGGTACTTACACCGGTACGCTCTCCTCCTTTCTGTAATGAAAAGCTGGGATTATGTACACTTACTTCGAGGATTTTCTTCTGGTTAATTCTTACTTCCTTTAAAGTGTTCTTAGTCTTTTTTTGATTAGCCTTAAGTGATATTGGTTGCATAGCTGATGCATAGATTCTTTTCCACGCATAAATAGTTGTTCTGGATACACCGTAAACTCGAGCGAGATTAGATATTTCTTTTCCTTTGGCGATTTTCCTAACTATAGCGATTTTTTTCTCTTTAGGCAGATTAGAACTCATATATTCATGTTAATAATATTAATAACACCCTGTCAAGCATATATAGGACAGTAATTAAAGATGACCTATAATACATAAAAGAAGCTAAAACAGCGTGAAAATACACGATACTATAGGGAAGTTACGTGTTTACAGTATATGTATGTCTTTTTAATCACTATAGGGAGGTATAAAATGTTATGGGACTACTGTTTTATCGAGAAGAAAAGATAATTTAGTAAAAAAAATCATAGTATCAAGCACTCGAATCCATTAAGTAGTAAAACCAAAAAAAACATTTTTAGATAAATATAAATAAATGACACAAAAGACATCAGGGTTGGTGAAATGAGACTAATAGTAAAAATATTCCCCGGAAACGGACCAGATTGTAAGCTCTAATATAAAAATTTAGACTCTGTACTTGCCTAGAGATACATAAGATGGCTTACTCCGTTATCCAACAAAGAGAGCAAAGAGATGCTTAAAGCAAATTAACTAAAGTATCTTTATATACAAAACAAATCTGTTTATATAGTAATGAGTTAAACTCTGCTTTAGGTTACTAAAAAGATTTTACATTTTAATAAGACTCATACTATTTTAGGATCTATAGCCGTTCTTTCTTTCTAACAAGGAATATATCTCCTGGTGAATGTAAATGAATTGAAGAAGAGATTGATTTAGCAATATTTTTAAAGCTTATCACTAGATTGAAAGGAATGATAAATCCACATGTAAGTAAATAAACCCATCTAAAATGGCAAGATATTTTTTATAAGTTAAGTCTTCTTTTCTCTACCTTTTTAAATTTTAAAAAAGTAAGAAACCTGTAGTTAATAAAAATATAATTTCATTGCCGCCAAATTGTTTCTCATTAAAACAGCATTCTAGTAGTCTTAGTAAAAATAAAGACGCTACAGGTCACTACACGGTCGGTATTTTCTATCGACAAATTATCTAGCCTCATTTCAAGGCTATAAGAAAACTAATATTTCTCTTTATTGTTATAACATTATTTAAAAAGGAAGATATAAATAAGTATATAACTTAAGCTTACATCTTCTCTTCATTAATAAGAATTATATGCGTTTTCTTTAGTCTTATATTATATATTTTTGAAGCATAATACATTTAATAGTAACTGATGGGCTTAGTATATAAATACTGTTTCTATTTAGATAATAAAATCGATTTTATTATGATAATGCTGAAATGACAATCCAAAGGATTATACAAAACTATTAGCACTCATCTATAAATCTGCTAAATATATCCTATAACTCATGCGTGTTTACAACTATTATTTAAAGTATTTATGCTTTAATTCCCTATAGTATATACTATTGCTTCTCTGCTCACTTGTTAAAATAATATTTTTACTAGTTTTGCTGAGCCTAAAGCACCTCGTTATTTAACAAATGACTTTTAAAAATCTTTATTATTTGGCTTTTAAATGAATTTGGAATTATTATTGATACACATAGATGTCTTTTATTATATTAAGATACATTCAAATTTGTTAGATAGTGAAACACATGAGTTTATTTTATTCAGAAAATTATCAGAATAAAGTAAGTTTATTAACTGCTTCACGGCATTTTCACGCTTTTTCACATTTTTTTCGTATTATTCATCTTTTCACAAAGCTAAAAATTAAAATTGTTCTGCCTCTTGACAAGGCTGAATAACTTCTTTAGTCTAGAGATATACCAGATTTTTCATGACTGTATAATTCGTATAATCTGTATAATCTTGAAGCTAAAATCTTTTCCTGCCCATGAACAATATTACCGAAATATTTAAAGACTATTTGTTTTCACAGAACTACTCTAAAGTAACTGTGAAAAACTATGTATCAGACATTTCACGGTTTGTTCGATGGTATGAAGATATCTATAAAAAACCTTTCTCCCCTAACTTAGTAGTATCAAAAGATATCAATACCTATTTAAACGAATCATCTTACTCTAACAATAACTTTACAGGTCCACAAAACACTATATCTGGCCGTAGCATGAAAAGACATGCTGCGTCTCTTAAAAACTTCTTTTCCTTTATTGAAGAAAAACAGCTTATAGCTAAATCTCCGCTTTCTTCACCCCATAAAGAGGCAGATAAATATGTGGATCCACTGTATCTAGGAGCGTTTAAGAACTACCTGTATTCGAATAAGTGTTCTCAGGTTACTATAAAGAACTACGTGCTTGATATCAATCAGTTTTTAGAATGGATAAAGGAAGTTACGAAGAATGAAGCTATTCAACCAGATAAGCTGCTTTCAAAAATACATACAGGTACTGTTGAAGAATATAAAAAAAGGCTCATTAACGAAAATTTGTTTTCATTTTCTTCTATTAACAGGAAATTATCTTCGATAAGAAAGTATATCTCATGGCTGTACGAAGCTAATATCATTCTCCCCGAACAAGTGATAGAAATAGCCTCAATTAGCAAAAAAAATAATCAGGTGACAGAGCATTCTCTAGCATTACACCAATTAGAAAAATTTGATAGTAAAGTCAGCCCTGCCTCGTTAGAGCGTGAATCACATGAAACAAAAAGGCATTGGTTTGCTCCGTACAGATTGTATGTAACAGTTTCAAGGCTTGGAATAGTACTGTTTGATTCTCTATTAATCCTCCCACTGATTTCGTTTAGCAACAAAGCACAACTTCTGCTACTCATGCTGACAGGCAAAACATTTTTTAAAAAAGCAGTTACAGAGTCCCTAACAGATTCTCTAAAAGGAAAAACAACAATCGAATTCGATAATTTCATTATTAAAGGAGCATCTGAAAAGAACATCCACGTCCGAGGTAAACTTCAGAATATTCAGAATATTCGTAAAGAATTCTATGCCCCATTAGCAATAAAAACTGAAGGCTTACCATTCTTTAAGAAACTCTTCATTCATGCAAAGCATAAACGTCCTGCATGGTATAGAAAATATCATCAATATCCTGTGGTTCATTATATTCATTTCGCAGTATTAGTAGGTTATATAGGATTTCTCCTATATAGCTTTTATTTCCTAAAGATTGACGATGCTCTACAACAAACAATGGTATTCGCTGCACTTCCTACCTCCCCACCCCGGATACTAACCTTTAAAGGAAGATTAGCAGATAGCTCAAATCTCCCGATAACCGCACAATCATCACTGCGGTTTTCGCTGTATAATAGCCCTATCAGTTCTGGATCAGCATTGCTGTGGCAAGATGTGATTACTGTCAAGCCTGATACTGATGGAAACTTTATAACAACGCTTGGCAATCAAGCACCTCTAACTGACAATATATTTCAAGCTAATCCGAATCTATATGTCGGTATAGCTGTAGAAGCGTCGGAGGAACTTCGGCCGCGCGAACAATTAGCAACTGCCGGATTCGCTCAAGATACTCAGAGAGTACAAGGTCTAGCACCTATCACCTCAACCAATGAAAATAGAAACGTTTTACTCGCGCTCGATTCGGCGGGCAATCTAGCTATCGGCGGATCTACTGGTACTACCTTCCAAACTACAGACGGACAATTCACTATAACCGGGCAATCGCTTTTCCTAACAACAAATACAGGTTCTGATGGCTCTCTCATCCTTTCCCCTGAAGGTAAGGGTATAATAGATATCCAAAAAGGAATCGTAAATTCTACAGAAGACCAGTCTAGCATAGCGCCTGGGTCAGTCCTTTTCCAGGATACCGTAGCTATAGTAGCTACATCGAGTGCAAGTCCAGCCTTATCTCTTCATCAAGAATTCTCTGGAGGTTTCATTATTAGCGCATCTGGTAGCGGAGTGACAAGGTTTACACTCGACGACCAAGGTAACGCTGTTTTCTCTGGTAAGCTCTCTGTCAATGGCAACAGCATAACGACAACACAAACTTCCTTTTCACTCTTTCCAGATGCTGTTATAAATCTCTCGATAGGTGCTTCTGCGACTGATCTTATCCTAGGTGCGACAACTGGTAATACTACGATCAGAAATAATGCTAATCTTTTAGGAAATTTACAATTCGGAGATAGTATAACTGACACTATCAGTATTAGCGCTCGCTTAGCCAGTAATCTCACACCTGGAGAAACTGGGAAATATGATCTGGGTTCTTCTTCAATGGCTTTTAATAACGCTTACCTCACAAACTTATTTATGACCCCTGGTGCATCTACCAGCGGATTTCTGAGACGGGATAATGGAAATGTATCCCTTGTGAACCAGAATGATACCTTTTTACTGGGTGGCAGTAATACTTCTTCAGCATTAATAAAATTAGCAGCCATATCCGGTGAAGATTCATTTATCAACTCGGGAAAATTTGGTGTTGGCACTAATACGTCATTAACTGATAAACTTCATGTTTATGGGGATATTAGAGTTGGTACTACAAGCACAGATGGATGTTTAAAACGATATGACGGAACAGCTCTTGTGGGTACATGTTCTTCAGATGCACGATTAAAAAAAGACATAAAGCCTATCGAGAATGTACTTGATAAGGTTACCGATCTTCAACCAGTTACATTTTCCATGAGAGTTGATGAATTCCCGGAATATGGTTTCGGCTTCGGAACATCTTACGGTTTAATAGCTCAAGAAGTCGAACAGATCTTCCCACACCTCGTTGATACTGATGAGAGAGGCTTCAAACGGGTTTCCTATGGACCTGAATTAACGATGCTCAGTATAAGTGCGATTAAAGAATTACACGCAAAGGTAAAAAGCATTGAAACTAGTATCGAAGATCTCGATATTAATGATTCGGGGGATCTCATAAATCAACAATTCAATAATATTACTATTCAACAATCAAGTAACGCATTATCAAATAGTTATATTGTTAAGAAACAGGATGGCAGTATTATGCAAAGGGTTGCTGCATTTGCTCAAATCGTCTCTGCCAAACTGTCTGTGGGGTTACTTAATGCGAAAGAAGGTACATTTGATACCTTAGCTATAGTAACTGATCAGCTAACAGTTAATGGTAGTACTCTGCGCGATTACATAGTCTCAGTGATAGAAGCACTACCTTTCAAAAATACTACTTCTGTCACCACACCAAAGCTCGTCGCTACAGATATAGAAACACAGTATATTTCACCATTATCTGACGATTCCGAGATAACGCTAGAATTCAAAAAATCGGAAATCGCAATCAGAAGTAATAAAGCCGGAACAGATAAAATTGTCGCAAACTTCGATGCCGATGGCAATGCTACTTTTAGCGGTACGCTAGCAGCCAAAGATGCTAACATTAACGGAACACTTCGTGCAGGAAGAATCATAGCAGATGATATCGCGGGTTTGGATTCTAAAATTGCCACACTCGCCGCGGTCTTTCAGAATAACCAAGCAACTCAAAATGCCACTGAATCAGCAAGTTATATTGCATCAAACAATTCTGAACTCTCAACTTTGAATGCTCAATTCTCTCCTTCATCTGCCTCAGCAGCTATTGCTTCAAATAATGTTACCGACAGCTCAAACAGCTTCGAAGCAGGCAGTACCCCCGGGGTACAATCTACAACTTCTAACTCCATAGCTATCGACTACGTAGCATCCGTCTCTTCATCATTCGCATACATTCCGAACTTTCAAACAGACTTTAGCACAGTCACAAACGGTTTGATGGTTTATGGCTCTACGAGTCTTGCGGATGTATCAGTAGCTAATCAATTATCAGTCGGAGGAAACCTGATTCTGGCAGATAACACCATTAATGTGCTTGGTGCTTCTCTCGAATTACAACCGTTACGGCAAGGAAATATTTCTTTGATGGGAGGTTTGGTTAATATCGATGTTGATGGAAATCTTTCAGTAAACGGTAATGCATTATTCGCAAAGAATGTAAGCATTAAAGGTAACTTATTGACAAACACGATAGCCCCAGTCCCCGGTGACGATTTGGTGATTAAACTTACTAACGTCATAGCGAACGGTAACGACGGAATCGCAACTGACCGACAGATTAAAGATTCAAAATTAAAGATTCAAGATTCGAGTGGAAACTCTGTATTTACAGTAAATAGTTTCGGTGAAGTTCTCGCCTCTGGAGCAGCAACTTTATCATCTCTAAAGATAGTCCGGGGAGCGCAAGCTGACACTTCGGTAATCGAAACTACTGCTAGCGGATCCGCAGGTGTATCTGCTATTACAGCTGGTTATACGAGTAGAACTATTTACAGTCCATATGTAAAAGAAGATTCATTAATCTACGTCACTCCCCGTACCCAAACACCATTTATTCCATATTTATCCCGGCAAACGCCAGAGGATGCTGCTAATAATATTCCAGGATCTTTCACTATCCAAATCCCAGCCATCTACTCAGAAGATATTCAATTCAACTGGTGGATAATCAATTAATTTTTTATTTGAAATTTTAAACTTTTAACTATAAAGGACTTATAAAAGGAAATAAACGTTTATTCTAAGATACGTATATGGAGATTATACTGAAAATAGCCACTAAACAACCTTTCTGTCTAATCATTTGCATTATGCTGTGACAGACAGAACTGAAACTTGCCTATTACCTATTAGCCATAAGATAACTATACTCTCATATAATACACAGATCTTCCCTTTCCATAAGGGAATAATAAACCGAGGCTGGAGAGATGGGATAAATCACGGGATGCTGTAATTTGGGAGATTTTAAATGCCTGCTGTACTCGTTTATTCGTAATTTTCGTACCTGGCGGGTCAAATACTTCTAAAATTTCTTTCTGACGTTCAGAAAGCTCGAGAAATGTCACTGGTACAGAAGATATTTCTCCCTGGGTAATAGCTATATACACTTCTTCAAGTTCCTTTGCAATTCCTTCTATAAAATGCTCTATCCATACAGTAATACTCTCTTGCTTCTGGATAGCCAATGGTAATTCTCGTAATAACCGTTCGTTTTTATAAAAGTAGGACTCTATGACTAAAAGGCCGCGAAAATCCAAACCTGATTTATAAAGAAATATATACGGGAGAAGACGAACGAATTTACCTGCTTGATCTGTCTGAGAAAGTAATTGGTTAAATTGTGTAAATCCTATAAAAGATTGGATAAAAGGGTTCTCGGAACTTGTTTGAAGAAACACCAGAAGCTCAACTACTTCATTATCAGATAACGGAAGTTTCTCTCCATTTGCTATTTTATATAATGATTGTAACGTCTGGGGCATAATGGGCTTTTTAGTTACAAACCAGGACCTAGCGATATAATCAAAAGCTTTTTTATACTGGATAATATCTTTCTCACCTGGATGAATCGTTCTTTTCTCAGGTTTTGTTAAGGCTTTCGTTATCTCTTTTTCATCCACGGGATGATGTGCTAAATGAAGTGAATAATATATTCGTTTCACATTCGCATGCCAACGGAAATTTAACTCCGCTTCTTTTGACAAAGGATATAACAAAATACGCTGACGGGCAAGCTCAATAGATTTTAGATGTTGCTGAAGTAAAGGAGAAATAGTATAAGAGAATGTCTTCATATAAATTTTTAATTTATAGTTTTAAATTTGAAATCAATTTTTAATACTAACACTTAAAACATGTAGATTTGAATAATTAAAAATTTCAAATTAAGAATTTAATTATATTATTCATTCGTATCGGTCTTAGTTTCAGCCTTTGATACACTCGAAAATATTCCAAGAAAGACTTTAACCTCATTATCAAACACCTTTAGTATACCTTTATTCACAGGAAATTCAACAGTTTTTCCATCAGTTTTAACGATTTTTAGAGATTGTTCGATAATAGATACGAAATGCGTATGACCAGGTATAACATCAAGCTTACCTTTATTATTTACAGTAGACAATGCGAATGCATCACCTTGGAATAAAATAGTTTCTCTATTACGAACAAGGCACGGGAATGTTTGGGAATAGAAAATTTGATTCGGCATATAGGTTCAAAATTCAAGATTTCTCTATTTCACTCAGGTCTCCAATAAATAAAAACTTCTCTTCAGACACCGCATCGTATTCACCACTGATAATAGCCTTTACGTCTTTAACAGTCTTTTTAGCCTGAACATACTTACCTGGTCTACCGGTTTGATTCTGAGCAACAAAAAAATTTTGGCTCATATAGTTTTTCAGTTTCTTTGCCCTCACATAGAGAACCTTATCCTCCGCTGATAATTCCGATTCTCCGACTAATGAAACGATATGTTCTAAATTAATAGCTTTTTTCAAAAGTGCTTGTGCCGCTATATTTGCTTCATAATGTTCCTGACCAGCGATACTTGGAGTTACTCCGCTTGAAGTTGATGCCAGAAGGTCAATAGCAGGGAATCGGCCTTCCTGATAAACAGCACGAGAAAAATATAAAGTTGAATCAAGGTATGGAAAAACAGCCTGGACTCCTTGATCGAGAATGTCATCATTAGGCACATAAATTGTTTCGATAGTCGTTATAGAATTTTCTTCTGTTGGTAACAAACGTTCATGAAAAGAAGCCATTTCACTATCCAGAGTCGGCTGATAACCATCTTCTGAAGGAATACTTCTGGTTAAAAGCGATAGTTCATTTCCGGCCTGTGCGAAACGGAAAATGTTATCGATGAAAAATAAAACATCTTTCTTCTTTACATCACGGAAATGCTCCGCAACAGTAGCAGCAGCATATGCAGTAAGAAAACGATTTGTGGGATTCTCTCCCATAGGTCCGTAGATTAGCGTGGAAAACGGTAGGACACCACTTTCACCAAGCGACGCGTATAGTTCCTGTCCTTCTCTACTACGTTCGCCTATACCCGCAAAAACAGAAATGTTTTTCGTGTCATTATCTGTTCGAGTAAGTTGGACAATGTTATGAATAATTTCAGTAAGAAGAATGGTTTTCCCTACTCCAGCACCCCCGAATAAACCCGTCTTACCACCACGAAGCATTGGCGCGAAAAAATCAATTGCTTTAATACCAGTTTCTAAAATCTCCTGATGAATACTTACGTCATTAAACAATAATGAATTCGCATATATAGATCGTTTTTCAGTTGTAAGAAGATCTCCATTTCCATCCTGGGGTTTTCCGAAGATATCCAGAACTCTTCCTAATACTCCATCGCCTACTGGAAACTCTAACGATTTACCAGTATTTATGACTATTTGACCACGAAAAATCTCTGCGGTCGTTGACAACAGCAAACAGTAATACGTCCCAGGATCACTTGAAGCATATACCTGCAATAATACTTCAGGATTATCTTCAAGATGTAAGATATCGTGAAGGGATGGTTTCAGTTCTGGAAAAGAAACCTCGATAATTTGCCCATTAATACTTATTATTTTACCTTTCATCTTTATTAAGACTGATTCATGATGTAAGATTCATGATTCATGAATAAACTTTAAAATATTATTCTTAAATCTTGAATCTATTAACCCCAAAGGGACATACTTGTCAAACTATTGACTTGTTTCGCATTCTGCGCACGGTGATGCAAAATATTATTCTTCGTATTCGATTCCTGAAGGCGTCTGTTTATATTTTGTATTGCCTGGTCCATAGAATACATACGTGATGCCTGTTTCGCGAGCTGAGATTCTCTAATTGTCTGCTCGAAAATTAAACCAAAAATTTCTGTCTCGAAAAAAACCACAATCTGTTCAAGCGAAGGTTCGAAGAGATATTTCTTGACTGCTTCCGGGTCTTGTTCTTCTAAATCCATACTGCTGCCCAATGCGCTGATCGTAGGGTCTTGCGAGACGATACTTTGGAATTGTGCGTAGAAAACGAGTACTTTTTCATATTGCAATAAATGATTAACTATTTTCCCTAACCCCTCAGGATCGATAGAGGCATCTGGAAATTCGAAAAACGTATACTGTTTATCCGGATTTGTAGCTTTAAAAAGTGGCTCCCCAGCTTTACCTATTATGGTAACATCAGCTTGATTATCTTTCAGGAAGTTAGCCAACATAGAAGCTGTTTTATTAATAATACTTCCATATAATCCAGTATTTGCAGCCACAAAAACCGCAACTGACTTTCCATTATGTTTGATGAGAGACAACTTTTCCGTATTCTTTATTTTTTTCTGTTTCATAAGTGTTACGAGTTCATCTTTATACGCGATTCGCACATCTTGAAAAAGAAGCAGTAATTCAGTAATAAAATCACGATTCTTTAATACAGTCGTCCTTGTTCTGCGAATATGATTCGCGGATATTTGTTGGTACGTTTGTGTTAACGTTTTTAACAAATCTAACTGGTTTATTAATGATTTCAGTTCGTATTTACTAGCCATACCTTTAGTTAAAAGTTAAAAGTCAAAAAGTGTAAAGTTATAAAAAATAATCCATTACTTTTAATTTTTGACTTTAGACTTTTAATTGTTTTACAATCCTAGTTTCTTATAGAACGTGTCTGGTTTGCCTCGGATACCAGCAAGCATTTTATTAAACGTATCACTTGCTTCTATCATCTGTTTTACTTCAGCTTGGAGATCCTTATTTTCATTATAAACTTTAATTATTCTATTCATATCCTCTTTCATAACAGGAATATCTTTTTCTCTCCAAACATCTACCCATAAAAGAGAAAAAAGAAAAATTTGTAAATCTAAAGGAATAACATCTTCTCCTATCTGATCAAAAAAAGCCGTTATTTTATTCCCTGTGGCCAATGTAGCTGCCACGCTCGTACTAACTTCTGCTCCGAAATGTGTAAAATTCTGCATTTTTTCATACATAGAAAGAAAACTGAGAATTTCTCTATTTAACGTCTGTCTTAGAGAGGATTGCGTCTGTCGCCCGATACGTGTGACTGATAAAAACGGATGAATGGGTGGTCTTCTTCCCTTGGTAAATAAATCAATATCAAAATACAAATGACCGTCAGTTATAGACATGACATTCGTCTGAATGTAGCCTGAAAGATCGCCTTGAACAGTCTCAGCTATAGGCAGGCACGTAATGGAGTTTTCTGCTTCAGTACCATCGGCTTTTTTAACAATGAAGTTTCCAGCACGCTCGAGTAAACGCGCATGTGCGTAGAATATATCTGCAGGATAGGAGTTTCTTCCTGGAAAACGTTTAATAAGTAAACTTATTTGGCGGTAATACCTCGCGTGAGTGGTTAAATCATCAAAAATAACCACTGTGTCTCTTCCCTGCTCCTTAAAGTATTCGGCAATTCGCATACCGGTATAAGGCGCTAGATAAATAACACCAGGAGAATCATTGGCAGATGTACCGACGATAACAGACATATCAGAAATACCGTGGTTTTTTAAAAAATCGTCTGTTTTACGAATAGCTTGCTGTTTTTTGCCTATAGCTACATAGATACAAATAACACCTTGACGTGCTTGGGTAAGCATCGTCTGCAGAATGAAGTTCGTTTTTCCTGTTTTTCTATCACCTATAATTAATTCTCTCTGTCCCTTTCCTAAAGGTAAGATGAGATCCACGAGAGCTACACCAGTTTCAAATGTTTTATTAATCTTCTGTCTATCCCCTATGCCTGGAGGACGAATATCAATAGGTTCTTTTTTTAATGCATCTATAGCCGGAAAGTGTACCAAATCATCGAGAGGCTTACCGAAAGGATCAATAACATTTACTAGTAAATGATTTCCAAGCGGAACTGCTAACGTACCCTATGTACGAACGACCCTCGTACCTGGTTTAACAGCAGTTTGAGAGAATAGTAAGACATCACATACTTCTCTGTGTAATGAAAGAACAAAACCGGATTCTCCTGTTTCAAGCATGACAATCTCTTGAGGCCTGACATGCGGAATACCACTGACTGAAATCACCGTATTATTTACAGATTCCACAAATCCTATCTCTCCAGTTTCGTTAAGATAATCAGCAAAAGATTTCATAATACTATAAAGTCAAAAATGAAACCTCAAAAATTCAAATGAAATTTTTTAGATTTTATTTTTATTCTTTGCTCTACTTTCAAACCACTCTTCTATTTCCTTCTTCAGACTGAAATCGAAATAGTTACCCCCCCAAATAACTTGGGCACCCCCAAGAATTTTCTGATCTACGACTATGTCAAAGACTAGATTATCGCCCATCTTCTCTCGCAAAGAATGTAAAGATTCATCAAGGATCTTTTTATCTGGTTCTACAGCAACCGTTAAGATAACCGTAGAAAATTTCCCTAACTGATTCCTGACATCCGTGAAAAAGTCTTTTAGAGCAGTTTGGTCTGCATTTTCTAACTTATGTAGTTCATAGAGCTTATGTAACGTGTTCTTTGCATGTAAGGAAACCGTTTCTCCTAAACGATCATCCAGCGACATCTGCTTTGTTTGATACAAGGAAGATAATAACGTATCTATAGCCTCTATAAGATCTAAAATCTCTTGGCGTGTAGAAAGTGATTGAAGTACACGATCATAGTCTAGTTTATTTTCCATTTTTATTTCGCTTAATCTGTTATCAGGTTTCTGTTCTCTGTTTTCAGCAACCAGTTTTTCTGTCTTCAGTTTGTCTGTTCTAAACTGATAACAGACTCAAACCATCATTTTTTCTTCCGCTTTTGTGATTGCTTCCCGAATTAATTCTTGGTGATCCTGGAACGACAAACGTTTTCCTAATACGTCTTTTGTAACCTCCTGCAATAGAGCCTCAATCTCTGTAGTAATCTTTTCTAATCGTTCTTTTTTATAGGTATCAATTTCTTGTTGAGCATGAATAAAAGCCTGTTGTATTTTTTCTTCAACGATTTTTTGTTGTCCTGTTGTTTCTTGTTTTAACTGCTGTTCAAAACTTTTAACCTCATCAAGCGTTACTCTTTCTATATCTTTTGTTGCAGATTTATATATATTGATATCCTCTATTTTAAGTTGTTCTAGGAGTTCTTCAAACTCTTTTAGTATCGCTTCTGATGAGTGTAGTAATGTTTCTTTTTGCTGTTTAGCTAATGAATCAAGATGCATCTGGAGTTCTTGATCTGTATCTTTCTTTAAGAATGCCGCTTGCTTAAGAATGTCCTCTGCTTGTAAAGTAGCCTCAGTAATTATTTTCAGAGATCGCTCACGGGTAGCATTTATTTTCTCTAAACTTTTTTCTTGAACATGAAACTTAAGATATGTATTTTCTTTCTGTGTTTTATGAACTTTTAGGAAGAGTTTTCCAATATATAAACTGAATGCAGCAAGCAATCCTGATAAAATAACTATAATTCCTACTAATAGATAGGTTGTAACTTGTTCCATAAGGGCAGGTTTAACTAGTTTAAAAGATGCAAAGTGGCAAAGTTGCAAAGCTTAATTCACTATGCGACTCTGAAACTCTGAAACTTTAGATCTCTTTCATATTATCAATATCATATATGCCAGGGCAACTCCTAAGCTCATCACAGCAATGGTAATAAGCACGTTTAATCCAATACTGAGCAGTATAAATCGACGCGCTAAAGGATTACGAGCCACAGCATCTACACCACGACTCGATATACGTCCAAAGAAAAGAAAACCGCCAGCAAATGAGAGAAGAGCGATTAACCCTGCGGTCACATATCGGAGAGCATTTAAAGGTGAAGAAAAGGGAGCGCGGGCTCCGCTTCTAAGACTCGCTATTAAATTTTCACGTACGCTTGTAGAAACCATTCCAAAGTCTAAATGGAGCGTTACATAAATAGTATCAATAGCCTTCGGATCATTACTTTCGTATCCTTCGTCAGCCACACCAATCACATACCCGTTCTCTGTCGCTTTCTGACCTACTCCGGGAATACTCGACGTCGCAATTAAATCTCCTTTTTTAATAATTCCATTCACGGATGACACACGGACTAACGCTCTACCATTTGTAACAACTGAACGTTTATTTTTTTGCGTTCTATCTTTAAAAACCGCCGCGGGATTATCAGTGACTATGCCAAAAACAGTTCCATCATATGGAACTGTACTCAGTCGATATGTACCATCCGTAAGACTGACGATCGATCCCTCCTCCAGACGATTACCTACTATTTCTATATCAATCGCTACTCCTTCTGCCGATATATCTGCAGCATGAACAGAAATATTTACTTGGAATATAAAGATAACCCCAATTAAAAAACTAACTATGCATTTCATAACAACCTCTCCTTTCACTGTAGTGCATTTATATAGTATTTGCAAATCGTAATAAAGCATCCTATAAAAATTATCTATTTAAAATAGATTGGCTTTTTTCCAGTTCAATGTCCAAGTTTGTCAAAGGAGAAGCGAGTAAAAAGAAGAATCCTATATAGAGTGATAATTTCTCAAATCATCTCGACTTTTTTGTTCTTTATAAGGTCGAAAAACTTTTAAGTTATTCCCATTATTCCCATAAAGTCTTACCACTTTTTTGTAAGCCGCTTTTTATCATTCCGATTCTTTACCAAGATCCCACTTACCTAAAGATTCAAGAACCAAAAGATAACCAATACTCGAGCATTCACATATAACAATAACAAATCACTTTGTAGATCCTGTTGGGTGGAAAGTTTCGTTACAAGAACTTCTGTGTGATGAAGACATATTTTTAGAAATGTTGTAGTTATGAAGTAAGTCTTTTCTTCGGACATATCGTGATTACCTTGTCGAATAATTTTATTTTAAAAGTAATAATTATAGGCTTAATTGCAGCAATAAAAAGTCTGTGAAAATTTATCTATTCTAAATAAAAATTTTCATGATTTAATAATCTTATCGTAATCTTATCAAGATTTAAAGCTCAGCAATATAAATATTATGAAGCAATTATTTAGCCCAATGATAAGTTTATGATAAGAAAAATCAAATATATAGTATAAAACTTGACAGAGTCTCAACGATATTCTTAGACTAAATATAGACAAACTTGTACATTAGGCAGAATGTACACATATGTCCAACATTATACATTCTGCCCATGAGTAAACTATTAACAATCCAACAAGCCGCTGATAAACTCGGTGTATCTACTAAAACATTACGCCGCTGGGAAGAAAAAGGTTTGCTTATTCCGCTAAGAACAGCAGGTAATCAACGAAGATATCCAGAAGATCAACTCGAAAACTATCTCGAACAAAAAAGCACTGTCCAAGTTGAGCAACCAATACAGCTAGAAGCAGAGAAAGCTTCTGAAAATGTCCCTTTCCTTCTCCAACCGTTTGATACTCTTCAAAGAATTTTATCCTCGTTCCCGAAAAGAAATATACTCCCATTCGTTGCGGGTGGAATGCTCACCATCGTCCTATTGGGTTTTAGCTACCTTCTGTTAGCCAATATTTCCGTACGTACAGGAGAATCATTCGTAAATAGTCTCCTCACGAAAACAGGTTTTTCTAAAGCTAACGATAATTCTCAGAGCGGAAAACGAGTGTTAGGAGCTAAAAAACAAAGCCAAAATTTCATATTTAACATTAATGTTCCCACCTTATTCACTGATAGCGTAGAAATCGAAGACACGTTACTTGTCGATAACTTCGCGACGTTCTCAGCAGATATTACTGCACCAAATGTTATCTACTCACTTACTCCAGGCCTAGGAGTCACTATTGATGACAGCCAGACCCCAACTGTCTCAAATAGTGGAGTACTTTCTTTTCAGAACCAGACAGGTGCAATTTCCTTGATCGCTGGAAATAACATCACGATTGATGGTTTACGGATTAACGCCACGGACAATTCATCTAGCTTAAAGATTTTTAAAGATATAAAAATCGGCTCAAATACAATTAGCGCAGGTAACAGCACAGATACACTTGAATTAATTGCAGGCACAGGAATTACGCTGAGTGCAGATACAAGTAATAAAAAAGTAACCATAACTGGTTCTTCACAATCCGCATTAGGTGTTCAGGAAGGAGATACTTCAGTGGTCACCAGTACAGAATTTCTTGATTTTCTAGCTGGTGATTTCGATGTCGGCGAATCACCGACAGGAGAAGCCAATATACAATTGGCAAATATTTTAACCTCAGTCACCGGTGTAGCCGGTAATTTTGGTATTGGGGGTACGCTTACATTAGGCTCGGATACTTTTAATGATTTGACAGGAAACGGTTTACAAGTTTCATCAAATGCTTTAACGCTCCGATTAGCTGCTTCAGCTGATGGATTATCATCAACCACCTCTTCGGGATCAGGCTTAGAAGTTTTATCATCTGGTCTTACGCTTATTCAGGGCTGTAATAATGGCCAAGTTATCAAATGGAATGAATCCACTGATGTGTGGGAATGTGCGAATGATTCAGGAGCTGCTAGCGCGATCATCAATGTCGAAGCAAATGATGTTGCTATCGGTACAAATGTTGATACGCTCGATTTCACAACTGATTTCACACTCACCGCTTCCCCTTCAAACGAGATTAACATCGCGGTCGCTGATGATATTCTTGATTTCACAGAACTTGCAGACAACCTAACGATTGATGCCTCTACTGCTATTAGCTTCGGAGGTGGTGCGCTCAATTTAACTTTTACTAATAATGGCACGGGAAACGAAATACATAATCTTTCTTCTACAGGTGATTTGATTATTCAAGATGCAGGGAATGCTTTTGCGACATTTTCTGACAGTGGAGGGATTACTTTTGACCCCACCACAACTGCCGACATCACATTCACCACTGATGGAGCTTCGGGTAGTAACGTTACAATAACTGGACTTGCCTCTGGTACAGGAAGTGCATTATGTTTGGATGCTTCAAATAATCTCGTGACCTGTACAGCTGGTGCTGGTGGTCTAGCTGGTTCAGGAACAGTAGGACAGATCGCTTACTTCGATACTGCCAATTCTGTCACATCTCCAGCATCCGGATTTAAAGTCGATGCAGCAGGAGGAAAACTAGGTATCGGAACTGATTCTCCAGTTAGCAAACTACATGTAACAGGTGCTATAACTGGAAAAGCGTTAGCTATTTTTGATGAAACTGGCAATCAGGACATCTTCACTGCTAGCGCTGCTGGTACTACACGCTTCACAATCGCGAATAACGGCAATATCACTGCTACTGGAACACTGACAGGACTAACCGGACTGACGGTAGCATCTGGAACAGTTTCTCTGCCAAATGGTCAAATCGATAATGCTGAGTTAGCAAATTCCTCAGTAACTATTAATACCGGAACTGGCTTATCTGGAGGTGGATCAGTATCGCTCGGAGGAACGTTAAACCTTTCAAATACAGGTGTAACATCTTTGACAGGTACAGCAAACCAAGTAAACGTGTCGGGATCAACTGGCAGTGTCACTCTCTCATTGCCACAAAATATCCATACAGGTGCTTCCCCTACCTTTGCGGGATTAACATTATCAGGACTTAGCACAGGTGTCGTCCAGTCAAATGGTTCAGGAGTTCTCTCATCTGCTGCATTGAATTTAGCAGGTGGAGCATCGTATGTGACAGGAACATTACCAGTGGGTAATGGCGGTACAGGGACGACAACATTTACGACAAACGGTGTTCTCTACGGAAATGGAA
>CAZEJU010000008.1:0-59582 GCA_964512695.1 uncultured Gammaproteobacteria bacterium
GCTACCCGTCATCGCCTTGGTGGGCATTTACCCCGCCAACTAGCTGATAGGACGCAGGCTCCTCTCTCGGCGGACCGTTAAGTCCTTTACTCTTGCGAGACTATGGAAAATTACCCCCGCTTTCGCGGGGCTATGTTCCACCCAGAGGTAGATTCCTACGCGTTACTCACCCGTCTGCCGGTTACTCCGTATTGCTACGGAATCCCCTTGACTTGCATGCTTAAGGCACGCCGCCAGCATTCATCCTGAACCAGGATCAAATTCTCAAAAAGAATCAACGAAGTTGATTCTTTGCAGTCCTCCAAAGATCGCTCCATGAGCCGCAGTTCAAATGAACTAAAGCGAATGGTAAGATCGGGGGGACAAAAAAATCATTTCTCCATTGACGATTTGGATATAGTCCCGCGCGTAATGTGCGAGAAGGGAAATCCAAATCTAAAAAATTCCCTACCACTTTCTGATTTCAACGAGCAAATTGTCTGCAATTTTCGAGGCGAATCCCGTAGACACGCTTTTGCGAGGCATGGATATAAACCACGCGAGCAAGTAAGTGTTCTAGCGGAATCAAATTCCCTTATAAATTGTCAAACAAGTAATCTTACGACTTATTAATCTCACCTTAACGGCGGACAAGTTAAGAGGTACAGAAGATTATAGAATAAAGTATTCTATATTGTAAAGTGCTATATGAGTTATCTTTTTAAAATAAAACCCGCTAAAAGCGGGTTCAAATCCAAAAACTTTTAGCAAATATTCTCACATAACTGTGCTTCATTATATATGATTAAAATCCCTTGTCAAGCAGGAACATACCTTTACATATCCCCACCCCACCCTTACACGTACACCTTAGAGGTGTATCCATATTGACACCTCGGTAAATTGCAGAATTAATATTTTCTTTCAAGCGTGAGAAGACGTTCTCTTTAATTTTTTCATTTTACTAACCTCAATATAATGATTCAAATCTATCTCCGATAGTTCTTTTCCCGCAACTGTAAGAAATACTTCGTCTAACTGCTTCCCTTCAGCTATATATTTCATCAGTAGTGGCCGTAAACCTTCTCCTAGTTGCTTACGAGTACGCTCGGTAAAATCATCTGTATCGTTAACGATAGGGGCTAAGCTACCAATCGGATCTATAGAAGCTGCCTCTAACCCCTGAAACGCATAAGCTATTCCTTCATCTAGTAATGCTGCAACTTCTCCATCTGTATTTTCTATCCCTGTTATTCGTTGTAAATCCTTTGCGAGTTGTGATGTGGGAGTACTATCTAATATTCCATGTGATGCTTCATGTTTTATAGTCGAGGCAGCTACTGCAAACATAATCTCCTGAAATGAAGCTGAAGATAGGACTCCATATTTAGGATGAGGCATCTGACGCATCTGCTCTAATTGCCCTTCTGTAGGTAACGAAAAATCAATCAGCCTTCCTGGAGAATCTATATTGATAGCTACTTGTCCACCCATAGTACCACCTTTAACAAGTTTTATAGCCAAGTCAGTGGGTTGACGAGCAGCATACCGTCCTATTACCTTATATAGTTTTTGTAATTGAACGTCTAGTTGTTCTGTTTCTAATCTGTTTCGAAGTCGTTGTAGTTGCCTCTCATCAGGATTTTCCCGGGCATCGATGATAGGTATAGTAAATCTCTGTGCTTTTTCTTGAACTGCAGAAGAGCCCAAACTTTTGCCGGTATCTTTGCTTCCATGAGACATTTTTATAATCGTCATAGTAGTTTCCTGCCCTAGGTTTGCTTCATCCATATACCTAGAATATATCGATTGAAAGAAAAAAACAAATGATCAGAACATATATAAAATATAGAATTAAGAAATAAAGGTTCGTATATTTCGCACCCGTACACCTTCCACACGTACACCTTAGAGGTGTATCACTATTGACACCTCGGAAAAACCTTAATAAACTAAATTATGCCTGGAAGAAATATTCCTCTTGTTACGGGTGAGTTTTATCATATCTATAATCGTGGAGTAAACAAAAAACCAATTTTCTTAAATGTTCGCGACTATAAACGAGCTCTTGAACTTATCACTTTTTACCAATTTGAAAATCCACCAATTAGATACTCAAAGTTTATCCAATTCCCTCGAGACAAAAGAGCAGAGGTATGGAAAGAACTAATGAAGTATCCCAACATAGTCAATATCAATACTTTTTGTTTTATGCCAAATCACTTCCATTTCTTATTAGAACAAACTGCTGATAAAGGTATCTCAAAATTTGTAGCGAACTTTCAAAACAGTTACACACGCTACTTTAACACTAAACAGATGGGTATAGGTCCTCTTTTGCAAGGGCAATTTAAAGCTGTACGGATAGAAGATGAGGAACAACTTTTACACGTTCATCGGTACATTCATTTAAATCCTTACACTTCATTTGTAGTTAAAAACTTAGAACAGCTTATGCATTATCCTTGGTCATCAATTGAGGAATATGTAGATACAGAAAATCAAGGAATATGTAAAAAGGAGATAATATTTTCAAACTTTAAAGATGAAAAATCCTATAGAGACTTTATTGTAGACCAGGCTGATTACCAAAGAGACTTAGACAGAATAAAACACCTTACAATAGAGACTTCATGATATCCCGAGGTGTCCTACCTAGTACACTCCTAAGGTGAATTCTTATTGACACCTCAGGGTTTTGAAGAATAAAGAATCTAAAGCTGAGTTATATGAAATGAAGCTTTTACTGTTTCGGAAACAAGAATATTCTTACCATTCTTCCCTGTAGTCATATATATCTCATTTCCTATCACACCAGCTACAGCTGCTTGGATATCTTCTGGGACAGCATTCAGATATTCCCAATTATCAGCTTTTGGATCATATAGTAAAACACTTGAAATAAGTTGTTGTCCTTCGGTAATTCCACCAATAGTAATAATTTGTCCACCTAATTCAAACGTTGCAGCACCTATGTGGCTATTTCCGAATGGCATAGGTGTCTTTTCCTCCCACATATCTTTTTCTGAATCATATACATGAAGATCTGCTACATACTCACGTGCAATTCCTTCCAGATGTTGACCACCAATAGCATAAATTTTCCCTCCCAGAACAACTCCAGCGAAGTGGTTTCGAGGATTCGGTAAAGGTGATTTTTCAATCCATCCGGTTGGATTTTCAAGGTCTAATACCCAGTGCTTTTCAGAATCCTTCGTAATCGAAGTTTCATCGTTATTTCTATACCCTCCACCGAAAAAATGCAACTTCTTATCCAAAATTACTAATACGCCCGCTGTTCGTGCTTCCGGTAATGGAGTAACTTCACCATACGTATCTGTTTTTGTGTCGTATTTCCATACACGATTCGTCAAAGGTCCAGGATGTGCCCCCACAAATCCTCCGGCAAAATATATAGTAGTACCCTCGACTGCTGTCCCAGCATGTGTTATGGGTTCTGGCATGTCTTTTATCTTAGACCATGTATTTGTTTCACTATCATATACAAAAGATTCTGCTGTTGCTTTCGCATCCTGTGTATAAAATCCACCGAAGACATACATTTTCTGACCCACAATAGCACCTTGAGACTCAAACAGAGGTACAGGAGCTGGAGCGTTCACACTTTTCCAGGAATTAACGGTAATTTTCTCAATTGTATCCTGTTTCGCAGACGTAGCTTTTCCAAAAAGGAAAATACTTACCCCGATCGATAGAATACAAAATATAATGAATAGAGCAGTAAGAAGTTGCGTCTTTTTAGTCGAATTATTTATAGGCTTATTATACATATCTACAAGACCAGAGTATACTACACTATGGGATGGAAATCAACTAGCTTTTCTCCTTACAAAAATATATTATACTTCCCCATACGTATGGCAACTATCCAAGAACTAGGAATTCATCGAATAAAAGCTCGTAACCTCGATAATGATTTCCAGGGTGTACTGATCGACGAGTTAATCCATGAAGAGGAAAAAAGAGGCGTATGTCTTATTGAAGGAAGGCCAAGCCAAAATAATAAATACGTTGTGTATGACACGGCAAGACTTTCAGGTGAGGCTTTGGGAGTTAAAGGAGATGAATCAATACATGCTGTAGGAATGAAGTCTACTTACGCGGAACGTGAAATTCCCAAAGAATATGGAGTTTTATATTTACCTACAACCAAAAGGACAGTCTACCATCCTACGCTCATTGAATCAGTAATCGATGCAAGTGATGTAACAGTTATCGGACGAACTGGCGGAGAAGACCCAATTAAAATCGATGGTATGAGACTAGTGCTTCCCTCCACAGAAGCAGGTAAAGTGCATGGGAAACCAGATAAATTACGTGATTTACTAAATAGCCGCATGCAACGAAAAGCAAACTCACATGGACCACAGAAATTCAGAAAAACCACGTGCCGTGGAATGGAAGCACAGTTTCTGTTTGCGTACACAGAAGCTAATCCTCTTCACCAAAGCCGCAATGGAGGGTTGGTACTCCATGAAATTACCCCAACAGAAAGTATTAAGAAAGTTACCCCTGAACCGCCTTATAGAGTTCTCGTATTCCCTTCTTTTCATCATCTCGAAGCACCTGAAGGGAGTATTAATAAAAATGGTGTCTATGTACTTTATGAAGCGCCAAATAAAAGTGTCGCAGTGATAGGAGAAGTTGATAAAGATGGCGATCTTATCGGTATCGATAACCAAGATCATCCTGAAAAATTAGATAAGAATAATGCAGATGGAAAAGATTATTTTTCCTGGGTACATGACGCTATTATTTTACACAATGAGAAATATTACAACCGGTCAAATAGAACAGTAATCTAGCCTAAGTTCATTACAAGATATCTTTAATTTTCTGAAAATCTTTCTGCATATCCTCTTTGAACTTATTTGGAAAACGAAGTACTGCAGCAGGATGATATGTTAAAAAGTATTGTATGCCATTCTTCTCGTCTATAACTTCCCCTCTTTCTTTTACCACGAATACTTTTTTCTGCAGCACTCCTTCCGCAGCAACTCTCCCTAAAAGTACGACTACCTTAGGCTTAATAACAGCAAGTTGCTTCATAAGATGTTCTCTTCCATGAGCAATTTCTGTAGGGGTTGGCGTACCACGTTCCGGTAAGTATTTTACTGGACTTGTAATATAAACATCGTTTAGGTCGTCTAATCCTATACTTTTCATCATTTTTCTAAGAAGATTTCCCGATCTACCGATGAAAGGTTTCCCTGTTTTTGCTTCCTGTTTTCCTGGTGCTTCACCTATAAAAACGATATCTGCATCAGGGTTTCCTTCACCCGGAACAGCCACACCTATTTTACCGACTTTACAAATCTCGCAATTTTCAATTTCTTTTGCAATGTTTTCTAAGGTTTTTTGTTTATCCATAGGATGCTGAATTTTCTGCCAAAGTTACACCATAATATATTGAAACTAACTGATTTGCAAAGAAGTAGATAACAAATCAACATTCTTAGTCTTTTAGCTTTTTTTGCCTACTGCTTGACTCTACTAAAACGAGAAGTTATTATACGAGTGATATTAGTATTTTATAATGTCTCAACCATTAATTGAAGGAGATTCGCTTCATAGAAAGGCTGATGTTCTTTCCAGGCTGGCAAGACTAGAACAAGCTGTGGGACAAAATGGTTCACCTCCTTTCCCTGATGATACTACTATTCTCGACCGATTAAGAAGACTTGAAGAAAAAATAGGAAAACCCAAAGATGAATGTGTTCTAAAAACTGATGAAATAGAAATCGTCACCGGTACCTCTAATCCCCAGCTTGCACGAGATATAGGTACATATCTCGGAAAACACCCCGATGATCAGGCAGTCACAGTCTTCGCAAATGGTGAACCAAATATAAAAATCTCCCGAAATCTCAGAAATAAACATGTCTTCATAGTACAGACAGTAGCTCCACCTGATATTAACCGTTCTATGATGGAATTATTAATGCTTATAGATACAGCTCAACGCTCTTCAGCTGATGAAATAACAGCAGTCATCCCTGATTATGGTTTTGGGAGGTCTGATAGAAAGGACCAGTCACGAGTTCCTATAGCTGCGGCATTAGTAGCTAATTTAATAAAAACTGCAGGAGCAAGAAGAATCTTGACACTTGATCTCCATTCTCCTCAAACTCAAGGTTTTTTCGATGGTCCTTTAGATAATTTATTTGGCAGCGCAGTGTTACTCCCACAGGTACAAAAAGATTTACCTTTTCCAGTTGTTCTTACAGCACCTGATGCTGGGGCTGCAAAACATGCCGAAAAATTATCTGAGTTATACCCCTTGGCAGAAGGTACAGCGATTATTAATAAAAAACGACCGAAACCAAATGTTTCTATCGCAAAAGGAATTCTCGGAGATGTTCAAGGAAAAACTATTTTATTTGCTGATAACCGAATCGATACATTGGGTTCTTTACATAATGCTGCTGAGATGGCTATGGCAAACGGTGCTGTAGCAACATACGCTATGGCTACACATGGTTACTTTTCTAATGTACCTGCTACAAATACATATCCATTAGAATTGCTAGATAGATCTCCACTTCAAAGAATCTGGATCACCGATACTGTCAATCATCGACCTGAAGTTCAAAACCATCCTAAAATTCAAATAGTATCTTCTGCTCCTCTACTTGCTGAAGCTATTAAACGCATTCATACCGGCGGTTCCTTAAGTGAATTAATTCTACAATAACTATTTTTGTTTCTCTAACCACTCTTTAGCTTTTACTATTGCTAAAACACTTCCACCTAACACAATCTCATTATTCATAGCCATATCATATGCCTTTTGAAAAGGTACTTTGAAGGTTTCTACAAGTTCATCTCTCTCCACATCTACTTCTTCTACATCCAGGGCGAGAAATAAATATGCGGTTGATTTAATGACCATAGTAAATGGTTGGATCATTCCTAAGTCTACCCAATGTTCGCTCTGACAACCAGCCTCTTCCATTAATTCACGTTTTGCAGCCTCCAGAGGTGTTTCGTCTTTATCAATACCTCCTGCGGGAGTTTGTACACCATACGTCTCATAAGCATAATAATATTCTTTAATAAGATATATTTCTTTATCCTTATTTAATGCGACGATATTTACTCCTAATCCCAAATCAATAACGCCAAATAAACCCTTTTCACCACCAGGCCGAATAACCTTGTCTTCCCGAACTGTCATCCAGGGATTCGTATAAACGATATCACTTGAGAGTATTTCAAACGGCCCTTTCTTCATAGTTTAACTACTAACTTCTAACTGCTAACAACTAACCTCCTTGCATCTATTCTTACGTCTTGAATCCTAAATCTTAAATCTTATTAATCTTAGGTAGGTGTTTCATCACTTCGAATAAAGCAATTCCTAAACTAACCATCACATTTAACGATTTATTTATTCCCCACATCGGAATTTCTGCGATGTAATCTGCCATTTCTAGTACTTCTTGGGATACTCCATCTGTTTCATGTCCTACAACCAATGCAACTGGGAAGGTATAATTAATTTTGTCATATAGAATACTTCTTTTGTCTTGTTCTACAGCTATAATTTTGAGTTTTGAATTTTGAGTTTTGAGTTCTTGGAGCGCTTCAACGGCAGTTGGAGCATAGCTCCAAGCCACCCACTCCGTTGTATTAATCGAAGCTTTTTTAATTCTGGAGTTTGGTGGTGTTTCTGTTCCACCACATAAATAAACTTTTTCAGCTGCCACAGCATCTGCTAACCGAAAAATTGCACCGACGTTATATGTATCCAACACATTATCTAAAATGATATATACTGGATTTCTTTTAATATGTTTTGCGATTTCCGGATCTCCTTTTGCTAACCGTAGTTCTCCCGCATCGAGTTTAATCATGAAAATGATTATACTAAAAGCTACAGGTGTATCGCTACTTGTTTCTAGATTCTAAGTTTTCATGACCAACGGTTATGAGCTAGTTACCAGAAGCTTATTTATGTTCTTTATACTTACTACGTAATACTTTATACTAAATACCTATCATATGACTGCTACATCTCATGCCATAATCGGAGTAAGCCTCGCTGCGATACTCCCTCATCCCATTTTCGGCATCCCTGTAGCACTTGTTTCTCACGTTATATGTGATCTCATTCCACACTGGGACGCTGGTACACACTTTGAGAAGAAAACAAGTAGACAACTTTTCAATGAAGGAGCTATGGATGTAATAATAAGCGCAGTAACCGCGACATTGTTACTGCTTTTCGTAGTTCCCCAAGTAAACTTTTTTTATGGAGTAATAATGGTTTTCGTAGCGCAATTCTTTGATTGGCTTGCTGCCCCCTATTATATGTTTCACATGAAATTTCCGCCATTTTCATGGACATATCATTTTCAAAAAGCCACAAATATAAGGCTTGATAAACCATGGGGTATAGTAACACAGGGAATAGTCGTACTTTCTCTTCTTATCTTAGCAAGTTTAACACCAGGAATTTAAACCGTTCGCAAATTTAAACTTATTTGACATACTCCTCCCCTCCTGAAATACTAATAACATGGATACTAATACTCTCGAATACTTTGAGTCTACGAAGAAAAAGAAAGTTTTACCTAAAAACATACTTTCAATAGGTGTTATTACACTACTTGTTATTTCAATGATAGGTGGAGTTTTCGTAATGACCCAAACAGGAAAAAGAAAAGAAATCCGTATGAAGGTTATGCAGTCATATGAATTTCCTACTCCGGAAACTTCTTCACAAGCAGAGACAAATCCAAGTCCAACTATTAATCCCACAGCGACCTGGAAAACCTACAGAACCAAAAGCTATACCATACAATATCCTGAACGATTTACAGTTACTGAACAAAAAACGCCTTTCTCTACAACATATCCAACTATCTACTCATCAGCAGCGTTCACTGATGTCCAAAGTACAATAACTATTACAGTTGCCCGGAATACTGCGAACTTTACACTAGACACTCTTTTAGGCCAAGGTCCGGGAATTCGTTATACGAAAGAATTAGCACCACAAGAGAAGGTAACACGGAAAACTATTGCGGGAAAAGAAGTATTATTTGTAACAGATATCCCATCTGGAGGAAATGGAACTGGAGCGGATGTATTATTTTTAAATAGTAATAAAGTGTATCAAATAACTATAAGTCCCAGAGCCACGGATTTAACAACATTCAATCTCATGCTCGGAACACTCGTTCTATTAGATGAAGAACTTCCAGATGTAACTGAATCTTGGCTTTTGTATGCTGATTCAATCTATGGATTCAGTTTTAAATATCCTACTACTTATATAGTAGAATCCCTAAAAACAGCTACAAGTACTCCCACATATATTATGGCTTATGATAATACAAAGACTCAAGTTGATACCTCGAAATGGAAAATCGAAGTACAAGACCCGAAAAATTTCGGACAAAGCGCGGTAACTTCTCGTGATCTTTTAAAGTTATCCCTTGAAGAATATGTCAATAAAAAGTGGGAATATAATAAAGCCGCGACTGATTCAGCCTACCCGAAACGGACAGTAGGACCGATCCAAACAATAACACTGAACGGTAAAGCTGCATATCAGTTTACTGTTACTGATAAATATGTGGATGATCATGTATCAGAAAAACTAAATGAAGAAGTTGTTTTTATTTTTACAGAAAACGCAGGGTATAAATACAAAATCTGGTATCCTAAAAGTAATGGTAGCTATAGACAAGTAACTGATACGTTAGTATTCTTTAAATAGAAAATAATATTTTGACGTAGTAAACCTCATGGAAACTAATAATACGAAATGCAAAAATACAGATATGTTATCTAAAAATGATCTCAACCAAATAGAAAATTTATTTGAAAAAAAGATGAAGGAATCTCTCAAAGATTTTTTTTGGATCTCTTATTCTACCTTATTTTGAACATAACGAACAAGATCATGCAGATATGAAAAAAGGCATCGAAGAAATTAAAGACCATGTTATAGATCATGAAAAAAGAATAGGAAAAATAGAAGCAGTAAGTTTCATTAAAAACTGATTGGCAATATATGGAAAAACCAATTGAACCTTCCGCTCACACTGTACAACCAGCAAGTCCTGACACACCGCGATATGATACACCGCATTCATTCCCTACTCCAGCCCATCCCCTGCCTTCATATAATAAAGGATTAACAATAGCCATAATTGCTGCAATAATGTTGATCTTTTTTGTACTAGGTACTATTCTTTTGCTCGGATTTATGAATAGATCTGAATACGAAGAAACTAATAGTACAGCAAACTCCAGAAGACCTACGCATAGAGTTAGACCATCACCGACACCAGATCCATACGCTACACAGTTATATATGAACGAACCATATGGAATTTCGCTTAAATACCCTGTTAGTTGGCAAATTGTCTATCCGTCATCATCCCCAGATTTGTTATTTAAAGTTATCTTTTCTCCTACAGGAAGCGAAACTCTTTGTTTCCCCGATACCCCAACGAGTTCATGTAACTTACAACAGACTTTACTGACAGTGTTGGATAACACAAATACATTAGAGACGACAGTTAGTAATGTACTTCCAGATACGTCCTTAAAAAAAGAGGCATTTTCTCTAAATAAATATTCCAGCATTCGCGTACTTTCTACTAACCGGGATTATGAAGTAGAACATGTTTTTATCAATACAGATAATTACATTCTCTGGCTTGCCAATACAAGAACATCAGATAATACCTATGCGAAAACTTTATTTCAAAAGCTTCTTAATTCTCTCAGTTTTTACAAAAACACACCATCATTATCTGGAATACCAGATCCTACCACTCCTATATCTCTCGCACCTTCACAAGTTCCTTATGATGGACTCACGTATAAAACTATCAGTTTAGCAGGTTTTAAAGCTCTCCAAGCAGAACTTTCAGAAAATGATTATCAGGAAAAAGATACTGTTATGGATGGATATATGTTTACCGCGACGAAAGGAGATTCTTATGAGTTTTTAGCAACAGAAAACAAACAGAAAAGTTTCATAGCAACTGAACTATACGGGTATGGATCCGTCGTTCAGATGCAAACCCGCTTAGCTTGGACCGCACCACAAACAGGTACGTATTACTATATAGTAAAGGGACAAGATTTTTATAAAGATGATGAAGAGGATAAATTCGGCCGATATACACTTACTATTACTTCGGTGAAATAAAAGATTTGACATCCTGTTACTATTCTTGAAATACTGTATGTATGGAAGATTCCTCACAAAAAAAATTGCCAGAGCCGCATGATATGCAACTTCCCATGTCTCATTGGCAGAGATTACCCCCACCTACATTTTGGGAAAAGCATCGAAACTTACCGAAAATTTTAATTCTAGGTATTGTACTTATTTGTATCGCTTTAGTAACTGCTTTATTTATGAAAAACCCATTCCAAGCAGCAAATGATAAACAAAAAATCACAAAGGGTGATACTACACCGACAGCGACACCATTACCTGAACCCACAACACCCCAACCATTTCCCACAACTACGATACCAGTAAACTGGAAAACGTACGATGCGTTCGAGCTTAGAATTTCATTTAGATACCCACCTGATTGGTTTGTTGATACGACGAACGGTCCGGAGTATCTTCGGGTACAAAACTACGATCCTAAAACAGCCCCGGGAAGAAGCTCTGATCCTACAGCCGATAAAGAAAAATATCTCACTGTAATTCGAACAGATGATTCCATCCAAGCAAAAAATAATACTGAGTTGCAGAACACACTTGCGAGTCAAGCGTTAGCAAATACAAATAATCTCGGTCCTGCTGTAATTTTGAATGAAAAAAGTTTTACTATAAATGGCTACACAGCTTATCAGCGGGAGGTACGATATCCTAACTCTCCTATGAATGAAGGTATGGAGACCTACATTCTTGATGGAAATGGAAAAAATGTTATTGTGAGTCCTGGATTAGATGTTAAAGGTGGAAAAACATATTATGACCAGATATTATCAACCCTTACTTTTACAAATACTCTTGCAACAGACGAAGATACCCCAGAAAATAAAGCAAAAATGATAAATCTAGTTAAAGAAGATCTAGCAAAAAAATTGCAAAAAACTGCAAGTGCTATTACAGTAGTCGGTAGTGAATATATAGGGTGGCCGAATAGCGCACTTGGCTGTGGCTCGGGAAATTCTTTATCAGTAATCGTTTTCGGTTATAAAGTTGTAGTCAGCGCTGGTCAGAAGACATACGAATATCATACCGACACAAATAACCTCATTAAAGACTGTACGAACCTATAATTATAATCTTATAGATTAAGAATCTATGAAGCGTTGCAGGTTTTACGAACGATTTTTTTCTCTGATTCTTGTAAATACGAAATTTTCTACCTTGTTGGCATGTGCCCTACGCCTTTTGCTTTTTGTATATCTTCCAATTTCCATGCTGCAAATTCACAATTAGGGTAATTCGAGCATCCGTAAAATTTCCTACCTTTTTTCGTTTTTTTAATAATCACCTTTCCACCATCCTTCGGGCACAGAACATTCGTTTCTTCTACGAATGGCTTTGTAAATCGGCAATCGGGAAACTGATTGCATGAGAAAAACTTACCGAACTTGCCAGTTCTAATTACTAATTGGCCTTGCTTACATTCTGGACATACTTCACCCGTCTCTTCAACTGGAATTTGAACGCGATCGACATTCTCTACTTCTTTTAGCCTTTGAGAAAACGGCTTATAAAATTCCTTCATCATTTCACGCCATTCTTTTTCTCCATTGGCTACTAAATCAAGGTTATCTTCCATCGAAGCTGTAAAAGGAACATCATCTATTGTAGAAAAGTTGGCAACTAAAAAATCATTTACAGCGACACCTACAGAAGTAGGAACAAATTTTTTTTCTTCTCTATCGATATATGTCCTATCAGTTAATGTCGAAATAATAGAAGCATATGTAGACGGCCTGCCAATTCCTTTCTCCTCAAGCGTTTTTATAAGCGATGCATCATTATACCGAGGTGGTGGTGTCGTTTCATGAGCATCCGCTCGGACCTCCCGGAGATCTAAACGTTCACCTGTTGTAAATTTCGGTAACCGTTTATCTTCAAATGCTTGAGGGGTTACCCGCAAAAATCCATCAAAGATAAGTACCGAACCTGCTGTTTTAAAAAGATACCTTTTATTTTCAGATTCTGCATATACAGTAGTTGATTCAAGTAGAGCATCTGGCATCTGGGAAGCTATAGCTCTGTTCCAAATAAGTTCATATAATTTCCCATATTGCGGTCCTAAATCTTGACTAACAATAGCCGGAGTTCTACCTATTTGCGTTGGGCGGATTGCTTCATGTGCTTCTTGGGCATTTTTTTGTTTCGTAAAATACAAACGAGGCTCAGTTGGAAGATATTTTTCTCCATATGTTTTTTCTATATATCCTCGTAATTGTTTAATAGCTTCTGGTGATAACGTTAAGGAATCTGTTCTGTGGTATGTTATATACCCTTCTTCATATAACTTTTGAGCTAGACTCATCGTCCGTTTTCCTGGATAACCGAAACGCTGAGCTGCTTGTTGTTGGAGGGTAGATGTAGTAAATGGCGGATACGGTGAACGCTTCGTCTCTCGTGTCGCAACTTCTGTAACTATATAAATATATTTTCTAATATCTGAAAGTAAAGTATCTGCTTGCTCTTGAGATACGATAGTTGATTTTGTAATTGTGTATTCTCCATCATATAAAACGTGTGCTAGAGATTGCTCTATTTTTTCGTTGTCAATCGATAGTAATTCAAATTCTGTACTATCATTTCCTCGTGCGAATAATGCATGAATAGTCCAATAAGATTCTTTTATAAATTTTCCGATTTCTTTCTCCCTTTCTACAATTAACCGAAGTGCGACAGATTGCACTCTGCCTGCCGATAATCCACGACGGATCTTTTTCCAAAGAATTGGAGACAATTGATAACCCACAAGCCTATCCAATACACGACGGGCTATTTGCGCATTTACTAAATTTTCATCTACTTCACGTGGATGTTCAAAAGCTTCCTTAATTGCATTTTCTGTAATTTCATGAAAAACTATACGCATAAACTTTTGACTTTTACTTTTTGACTTTTGACCTGGGCTGAGGATATTTTTAACATCCGAAGCTATAGCTTCTCCTTCCCTATCAGGATCAGTCGCGAGAATAATACTATCTGCTTCTTTAGCTAATTTCTGTAGTTCTGAAATAATCTTTTTTTTATCTTCTAAAACCTCGTGTTCTAAAGCGAAATCATCTGATACATCAACGCCAAGCTTACTCTTCGGTAAATCCATGACATGCCCCATGGATGGTCTAATCTCATAATCTTTTCCGAGATATCTTCCTATAGTTCTCGCTTTTGTAGGTGATTCAACAATTACTAAATGCTTCATAAAAAAAGTATCAGGTAGTAAGTAGCCCCGATATACCGGGATCCCGAATGAAAAGTATCATCGGGGTATGTATTAAGTATAATTTTTTTCATTTTTTTCTTACTACTTGATACTTATTACTTAATACTCTCTCATTATACACGAAGGGTCAATAAGAAGTTATTTATAGGTAAATCTAATCTTATTCCAATGTATATGGCCGTCACCACCACGTTTTACCGTAATAATTACTTTTTCATAAGCGGCAGTCGATGTAATATTTGCTAAAGATACATAACTTGTAGTGGAACTTTTTACTTCTTTAACGATTGTTTCATTTTTACCTTCTTCAGTTACCCCTACTGCATTCCAAATAAAACAATCATCACCAGAACACGCTGCAAAAACGTTCTCTATCTGAGTCAGTACTTCAGGTTCTTTAAATGTAACAGTAACACTCACAGGTTCATCATGGTAATTAATAATTCCATATTCATTTTCGTTATCTGAGAAAAAACCGTATGGAAAATTAGAGGAAATTTCGTACAACACATTTGTGGTAACACTTTCAATTTTTTCATCCTCTATTATCATTGGTGTTGGGGTTGGAAAAGGAGTGTAATAACTGTATGTAGGATATAAATAATCATAATAATCATACTGACGTCTTTTAAAATTCACAAAAAATGAAAAACATTGTCTTCCTTCCTTATGCCTAAATGAAGGATCTACTTCTGCTCCACCCACTGGACTTTCTGTAGCAAAAACAGCGCAGAGTTTATATGTATTTTCATCTATGACATCATAGTCGTACTCTTCATCTGTCTCAGGATCTTTAATCATTAATGATCCTTTAGTTTTGATCAAGGACCGAAGAGATTCCGGAAGAAAATTTTGTGTAGCAGCATAGTTCTCAATATTTCTTTTAATTTTTCGAAGATGAAGCACCCTTGTCTCGTCTACATCAGCTGCCTGAGCATTCCCAGATGAAGTAAGTACAGTAAACAACCATAACACAAAAAGCGTAAAAAAAACAAAAACGATTGTGGAAATAGTTATGAATTTCAAAGATACTACAGGGTATTTTTGATGAACTTTATCTTCTCTATCAGACTGAACCATATATTCAAGGTAACAAGATGAAAGAAAGATTTCAAGTCTCTACGAGGAATTATTAATTCATAATCAGTATGTACTATTTAAATATACGTTATTTGATATTACATAAAAAGTAAAAAATTCAAATAAAAGTTCATATATTTACCGTTCCAACGATAATACTCCTCCCCTATCCTTTATCATCCCTTTCATCTCCATTATTGACAATAAAACGCCAAGCTTAGATGAATCAAATCCTGTCTTTTTTACGAGTTCATCAAACTGCAAACTTTCATTCTTTAAAAAATCGATGACCGATTGTTCTTCGACAGTTTCACCTTTTATAGTGTTTGTATTAACTTTCAATCCTCCATTCTCAACTCTCAATCCTTGCAAGATATCATCCACACTTGTTACGAGCTTTGCACCTTTTGACACTAATGAAAGCGGCCCCTTCGATAACTGTGAAGTTATAGGGCCAGGGACTGCAAAAACTGGTCTGCCAAGATCTAACGCTTCAGATGCAGTATATAAAGCCCCACTATCTTCTGCCCCTTCAGTTACGATGACAGCCTGTGAAAGACCGGCAATTATTCTATTTCTGGAAGGAAACGAGCCTTTCGTGGGATTCGCACCTAAAGGGTACTCGGATATGATACTGCCATGTTCTTCCACTATCCGCTCATACAATTGTTGGTTTTCTTTTGGAGAACAACAATCAACACCACACCCAAGAACTGCGATTGTTATACCCTTATTTTCAATAGTTACAGTATGCGCTACTGCGTCTACCCCAAAAGCCAGACCTGAAACTACGATATAACCTGCTTTAACTAATACTTCAGTAATTTGCTCTGTCACTTGCCTACCATAAGCCGTAATTTTTCGTGTTCCCACAATACCTACACATTTATCATCCTGGAAAGACAACGATCTCGATAGGATCGCTTTCTGCTTCACATACAACACAATTGGTGGATTCTTAATTTCCTTTAATAATTCTGGATATGCTTCTTCGCTAAAGGTAATAAAAGTAACATTTTTTTCTTCTAAAGCATGAAGATACTTTTCAATTGAAAATGCTTGTTTAAATGCAGTAAATTTTGAAGCAATGATAGGTCCTATATTTGCGCCACTCTCTTGTAATTCTTTTTCTGTGGCATTCCAAGCACTTTTAGCTGATCCGAAATGTTCCTGTAATAGTTGAAATCGCTTCGGACCGATGCCTTCAGAAAAAACAGAAAAAGCTAGCCAATAATACCTTTCATCCATATTTCTAGTGTAACATCTACTCTAAAATGATTTCCAAAATACATTGTTTTCTTGACTTATAAGAATCCTCAATGACATACTAGATGTATGGATAATACTAATTCTTCATCTGTTACCCCGCCAAGTCATAATAATCGTTCTAATCACTTGAAAATATTAGCTTTCGGACTTATATCCGGCTTATTATTCATAGGCGGTTATGCATTAGGTCTAGAAAATAAAAACATTTCGTCTAAAGAAACTACTGAGATCATTTCTACAGAAAAGAATGGAAGCGATGATCAATCTATCATTAAAAAAACCAACTGGAAAAAACCGGTATCGAAAAAAACAGGATTTACCTTTTCCCGTCTAGATCCAGCAAAAAATGGTTCACTCTTGTTTACATATTCCATAGCCGATAAAAAACTTCATGAACATAAAAATGTTTTAGCACTAACAGGCTATTATACTGTTGGTTCAGGAACATCTGACCCTCATAATTCACCTAATCATCTCTATGCTGTTTATATAGATCAAGAAAAACAGAACCTCTGGTTACTATCCCATGAAACACTTGAAAAAAAACAAATAACTGAACAAGGGAAAGTCGCATATATAACTGGCTGGTCACCAGACAGTAAAAAAATCCTCTACCAAGTTGCGGATAATACAATTAAATCGCAAACAGAAGGAATGGGATATCCAGAATCAAAAATACAATTTGATCCGAGCCTTAATTCAGGTTTCTTTTTATTTAATATAGAAACCGGAGAGACGAAAAAACTTTCGCCTTTAACACACGTGGAAACCTTTATTGATGAACAGCGTGTTTTAGCAAAACCTGTCTATGAAAGCGATAGACTTGTTGTTTTTGATACTGAAACATTTGAGGCAGATTTCGGATTTATCAAAGAATTATTTCCCTTCGGAGCATCTCAATTTCAATTTCAGAAAGATGGAAAAAAATGGACCTACACCCTTTCGAGGAATCCGACAAATGACGCGAATATTATTTATGCAGATTTCCCAAATAAAGAAGGAATCGAAATCGATAAAGGCAATTGGGCTGATGTTCAGTTTCCCTATCTCTCGCCTGAAGGTTCAAAAATAGCATACTTAAGACGTGAAGGATATCGCGAACCTGGAGTACCGAATGAGGTAATATGGATCTACGATACAAAATCCCAATCTAATAAAGGATATATTCCTGGATTTATTGAAACTTGGGTAAATGAAAACACAATAGCCTTCTCGCGCTGGACAAATTCCGTACAGGAAAAAACCTATTATCTCCTCGATCTTCAATCAGGGAATGTGGAAGAAATGAAATGAGAGAATAACTAGTAACAGCTAACTTCTAACTACTAACTTTTTTATATTGTGATATATGAGAGTTATGTCTTTTAGATTTAGACATTTTAAAGTTTACCAAGATGCAAAACTACTTCACAAAGAAATTGTGTTATTAAGCAATACATTTCCTAAAAGCTATTTTTATTTAATAGATCAGATGAAAAGAAGTTCACTTTCAATATTGTTAAATGTAGCAGAAGGATCATCAAGACAATCAGATAAAGATTTCAACCGATATCTGGCTATAGCATTAGGGTCCGTTGATGAAACACTTGCATGTTTGGATGTCGCCTTAACTCTTGAACTTATTTCTGAAGAACAATATGAGCATTTTGAGAAATGTTATTTTCATGTTTGTAATCAGCTAGGCGGTTTTTCAAAGTTTTTTAAAAAAGATTAGAAGTTAACAGTTAGGAGTTAGTTGTTCGCAGTAAAATACTTCTCTAGTACCTTCTTCGCGACTGGTCCTGCCACACTTGATCCTTGTCCTCCTTCTTCAACCAAAACCGTCACTACAATTTCAGGATTATACGCGGGAGCGAACAATGTAATCCAAGCATGAGGTTCTGTTGTTTCTCCACCATGTTGGGCTGTCCCCGTCTTACAAGCTACAACAAGTTCTCGCTGATCTTTCATTTGTGCAGATTTTGATGCCTCTTGTACTTCTAAAAAATTCTTCCCATCAATTTTTAACTTTTCATTTTTAATTTTTAATTTAAATAATGGCCATGCAACTCCGCCATCACGACAACTATCAATCATCCCCTGCCTAATGAGTGAAATAGTCTTTTCGCTCAGAAATTTTCCATTTTCCATTTTCCCTTTTTCATTTTTTAATAAATGAGGCTTTGCGACAATACCACCATTAGCTATAGCAGTCGTCCAAACATTAACTTGTAAAGGTGTAGTTAAAAGATAGCCTTGACCAATTCCATAGTGGTAGGTATCTCCTAAATACCATGTTTCTTTCATATTTTTTTTCTTCCAGTCTCTGGTCGGTAAAATACCTTTAACTTCACCAGGTAAATCAATACCCAGTATTTTTCCGACACCGAATTCCGACGCAACTGCCGATAATGTATCAACTGTTATTTTTTCAGAAAGTTTATAGAAAAAAATATCATTTGAACGGCTAATAGCTTTTACGACATTAACAACTCCATCCTTTTTTCCTTGTTCTAAATAAAACCAATTACCGAAGGAAAATGAACCCACTTTTAAAATTCCTGTATCTTCAACTTTATAGTTATCATCAATAATCTTTTTCTCTAATCCAGCAGCGGCAGTTATCAGCTTGAACGTAGATCCAGGCGGATATGTACCAGAAACCGCTCGGTTCATAAGCGGCTGGTTTTCAGTATCAGTTAATACTTGAGCTATATTTGTATAGGCACTACCTGTAGCTTCATACCTATCACCCATGGTAAATAAGTTAGTATCATATGAAGGTTTTGAAACCATTGTAAGTATTTCTCCTTGTAAATTCGAGACGATAACAACTCCTTTTTTTCCGTCTGGTAATGCTTCATATGCTGCTTTTTGCAATGTACTATCTAAAGTTAAGGTAATATCCTTTCCAGGAACTGGATCATTTTGTCCAAGTGTCCGTACTTTATTACCTAACGCGTCAACCTCTATAAGTTCTCTTCCTGGAATACCATGTAATTCTTTCTCATACTGCTTCTCAATACCAGTTTTACCTACAGTATCGTTATTGCTATAAAGCATCGGATCAAACCTTGCTAATTCTTCTTTCGAAACAAGTCCGACATAACCAAGTACATGTGCTGTATACTCTTTCATCGGATAGTAACGTATGGAGTCAATATGAAGATTTTTATTTTCTGAAAGAAGTTCTAATGCTTTCTCCCGAGTCAATTCACGATTAGACTCTCCTTCTTTTTCCATAAATTCAGGAGTATTATAGACAAGTGGGACACCCTTTCTATCGAAAATAACTCCACGTTGTGCTTGTATAAAATTTGTCCGGGTTCTATTCGTATCTGCTAGAGAACGATAATATGCTCCATTCACTATCTGAATATTAACGAGTTTAAAAATAAGAGTGGAAGAAAAAATGATTAACAGAAGTACGAGATAAAATGGGCGGAAATGAAGCATTTGATCCTCTGAATAATGCTTTCGTGATACTTTTTCTGTTTTTATATGATCGGTTATGGCAACCCCAATCTTCATGAGAAGAGTATACCGAGAGAAGTTACAAGTTACAAGTTATAAGTTAAAGTTATGAGAATTATATGCTTTTACTAATTTACCGAAAAATCTAAATGTCATTGGAAGCTACTGCTCCTAGTGAGGATGTCGGGAAGATACTTTTTTCAGTTTTTGAAGAAATACAAATAATATCGTCCCTAAAAATGCAGAAAGGAGTGGAACAACTAATTCCACCTGCTCTTTAATACTTAACAAATATAAGAAAGTACTAGCGAAAGTCATAATAAAAACATATGGAATTGTCTGAACCTCATATTTTCGACTGTAAAGAGATGTGAGAAATAAGAAGAAAATGAAAAAAATACTGCTTAAACCTATCTGCTGCACCATGAGAATATCAATAAGTATCCCCACAAAAAAACCTACAAGAAACACATCTACACTTCTCGTAAAAATAAACAATAATAAGAGATAAAGAAAAGTTAATGGTAAAGGGATTATCGCAACTTCGAAAAAAGGAGATAGACAAATAGCAATAACTGCTAACGAAAACCCATATGTAGATAAAAAAAATGAAATCTTTTTCATAGACTTTTGTCACTGCGAGGACTCCGATGAACATCGGAGGGCGAAGCAATCTCATACCTTTCAGACAATGTACATTGGTTGAGATCGCCACGGCAACTTTGTTGCCTCGCGATGACAGCTTACTTCCCTACCATCACATATACCATTCGTAGTGTTGAAAATTTTATGAAAGGTTTAACCTGAGCAGTTTGAAATAACGAACTAGGTTTTCTCTGGACTGCTGTAATTTTACCTATAAGCAAGTCTGGCCTATATCCCATACCATCATCTTTTACATCGCCTCGAGACAAAACAGTATCATGTATTTCTAACTTTTCAGCTAAAACAACTTGTTCTAAAAGTAACCCTTCTTTTTTACCTTTAATAATTCCCAATGCTTCTGTTTGCACAGTTCGTGCTGTTAACGACGTCTTATCGTTCGTAATTAAAGAGATTACTGACAATTCAGAAGAAGTTCGACTAATAATTCCTAAAAGGAAATTCTTATAAATAACAGACATTCCTTTTCTAACTCCTGCATTTTCACCTTTATCGATGGTGATTTGAGTAGGCTCAGTTCCAGGTACTCTGGCATTTGTACCTATAACCATAGCAGGAAGTAACTTCTGGGTATCAATGTCTTTTGTTTCGAACTGATCCCTGAAAGCTTGATTATCTTTTTCAATAAGTTCTTTCTTAGTCAGTTCACTCTGAAGGTCTAGTGTCTCTTCTCGCAAACGTTTCACTTCTTCAGATGGTGTTTCATAAGGTAACTGACCCAGGCTAAACATTATTCTTTGTAAAGGTACTAGACCTTTTTCTAAAAATGTCTGAAAAAATTGAAAAGGAGTGGTTTTAGATACGACAAAAACTAAAAAAGATGCTATTAAAAAAACGATAAAAACCTGAAAAATAATTTTTTTTTGCCGCATAGAAAACTAATTCAAAATTAAAAGTCAAAAGTGTAAAGTGATTTTTAATTTTATTTTTTGACTTTTGACTTTTAACTTACTTGATTCCCCCAAACACTTTTACTCTTTCTAAAACTTTTTGATCCTTGAGAACCTTCCCTGTTCCACGAACTACACTCGTTAAAGGATCATCCGAAACAATAACTGGCATTCGCACCCGCTCTACAATTAGTTGATCGAGACCTGACAAATGCGCACCTCCACCAGTAAGAAGAATTCCCTGTTCTAAAATATCGGATAATAATTCAGGTGGTGCTTCCTCTATAACATCACTAATTGCCTGAAGAATTTGATTGATACTTGGCGACAATGCTTCACGGATTTCAGCTTCTGTTAATCGTAAGCTTCTAGGTAAACCAGTTTCTATATCCCGACCTCGTACAATTGCCATTTTCTCTCCTCTTTCAGTTCGTATTTCAATATTGTCTCCTACTTTTCTTTCTTTCTCTGTGCCATCTTCTTTTTCTGCTTTTTGATTTTCAAGTTTTGACTTTTGATTTTTTATTTTTGAATTTTTAACGTATGCAGTACCTATATGGATTTTTACATCTTCTGCAGTCTTTTCCCCTAAAACTAGCCCATGTTTTAAACGGACATAATGAAGAATAGCTTGATCCATATTCCAACCTGCAACTTTTAATGACCTGCCAACGACAATTCCTCCTAGTGAAATAACAGCAATCTCAGTCGTACCTCCCCCAATATCTACTACCATTACCCCTTTTGATTTAAAAATTTCGATATTTTCTCCCAATGCGGCAGCCATAGGCTCTTCTATAAGATATGCTTCTCGAGCCCCAGCGCTTAAAGCAGCTTCCCAAACTGCACGTCGTTCGACTTCAGTCACACTCGAAGGCACGCCTATGACGATTAATGGATGTATAAGCATGGGTGGGATAAATTTTTTATGTTCATGAACCTGACGAATATAATGTTTTATCATAGCTTCAGTAGCATCAAAATCTGCAATTACACCTTCTTTTAATGGCTGAACAGTTATAATAGAAGGAGGAGTCTTGCCAATCATCTTCTTCGCATCTCTTCCGATAGCTATAATCTCTTTCGTTTTCTTCCTCATCGCTATAACAGAAGGTTCACGGATAACAATGCCTTTCTCTTTTACATACACCAGTGTATTTGCGGTTCCGAGGTCGATGCCTAAATCGTGACTAAAAATATTCCAAAAGCGATCTAACATACCCATCATTCTACCAACTTAGTCATGCAATGCCAATAGAAATTACGTATTGGTTTTTTGGAAAAAAAAGTTATAATTTTCTTATATGGACGAAAGTACTCTACAACCTCCTCCAAACCACTCACCGCGTGAATCTTTTTTCAAAAGATGGAAAATCGCGATTTTTTGCACACTAGGAATTGCTCTTCTTCTATTAATCCAAAATATATATATAACTTCTAGAAGAGATAAAGATATACAAAGTAAAGTAGTAGTTTCACCCACTACTGCGCTTCCTTCGACTACAGCTACTCCAACATTTAGTAACGATAAAGAAATTGCTACCTATACATCCAAAAATTTAGGGATATCGTTTACATATCAACGGACAAATGGTAACGAGGAAATGTTTGTTAAAGAAGAAGGAAATAAAATCTGTATTTATGCCTACAAAGACCGGATTTGTGAGGGTCAATTTGTAGAAGTATTCGACAAACCAGCGACAGAATCTCTAGAAGAGGCTATTAAAAAACGCTTTCTATCGAATAAATCAGCGAACGACTGTTCCGTTGAACCGTATGTTATAAATGATTCTACATACCCTGAATCATATAAAACTGCGGAGATATCGTTCCCCTTCGATTGGAACTCTGGGGATGGAATGGATCTCTATTGGAAAAAATCTGAAGAATGCTCTCCAAACTATGCCAAAACAAATGGTATGCGTTATTTTCTAGAAGACACAAAGCATCCCACAAAATTTCTCTTTTTTAGCATAGGACAGTATGGTATAAATGCGGAAGATGATAAACTCTGGCAAGATACAGTAAAAATTATTACTAAATAAACTTTTCATTAATGCACCCTGAGTACTCCACGCAAGGCCAACATTGCTTGTCCATTAAGATATCCAGATGTCGTTCCTCCAAACATATCTCTCATAATTCCATAATGTCCAAGAAGCGTATCGCGAAGTCCTCTATCAACGCACATATACGTTAAATCCTCATGATCTTCCCATAAACCATCTTCCCGTAATTCCTGTATTCTTTCCGGACTAAAACCACTTTTTGCTATCATTACACGCTGTAAAGTTTCCTTATCATGCATTGCGTAATTACTTCGGGCAGTATTAATGCTATCGACAACACCCTGCGCGGCAACAGAAAGAGATCCTGAATTTTGAATAGCTCTGTAGAACTCTAAATGTCCAGCTAAGGATCGTGAGGCATGCTGTACCCATCGTTGTTTCGGAACGTTTTCTACTCTTGCGGGTGAAGGAAACAAACCTATTTCATCTGCAATATGTTTATAGAGTCCTACAAATTCTCCTAGATCCCACTGATAATCACCCTCCGGGATTTCTATTCCAAAAACTTGAAACTGACGGGTATCTACAAGAGTTAACCACGGCCAAATACTTTCTAATCTATGATTGTACATATCTACAAATCTTCTTACAGCATGAGGCGGGAGTCCTTCAAGTTCACTCTCGTCAAACGCTATTGGGCCATCCTGAATACCCATCTGAAGCCGGAGAAAATCTTGCGCAATATTTTCATTCGTACTTTCTGCAATTGCTGCGTAAACGGCTTGTAAACGACTATTAATAGGAGCTGACTCAAAAGGATGCTGTACTCTTCTCAATCTATGGTTTACCTTATGCAATCTATTAATAGCCTTTTTCTGCTCCGCTGTGGGAGCTTTCTGCTGTTCTGGATGATCTCCTAAAAACTCAGCTGTCATGTTGAAGGAGATTATAACTAAGTCGTAGTACATGTCAAATAGTAGATCTCCAAACCTTGCTGCTTTATCGAAAAATATGCTACGATCACAATGCATGGATATAGCTGGATACTGTCGTAAGACCATCATTTATACTTTTTACGCACTTTTTTTCCTAGTTCCACTTGTTTTTTGGGGTAGCACGTCTGAATTATTCGAACTAAATAAAATACTTGTTTTATATCTAAGCTCTCTCATTATTATTACAGCCTGGGGAATAGAAACAATTATAGAAAAACAAATAAAAATCCGAAAAACGTTTTTTGATATACCTATTTTGCTTTTTCTTACATCCCAACTAGTATCCACGTTTATTTCACTTGATCCGCATGTCTCTTTTTGGGGCTACTACTCAAGGTTTAATGGTGGTTTCTTATCGTTAATTACCTATTTTTTGCTTTATTATGCATTTGTTACCCATTTCACTAAAGAACAAATTTTTACACTTCTGAAGTGGCTTCTTTTATCAGGTTTTCTCGTTACTTTATGGGGATTGCCTTCTCATTTCGGTAAAGATCCTACCTGCTATATTTTCAGAGGAGAACTAAGTGTTACCTGCTGGACTGACGCATTTAAACCTACCATTCGTATTTTCTCTACGCTCGGGCAACCAGCATGGTTAGCAGCCTTCCTCGCCGCTTTACTACCACTATCTGTTACCATGTTTTTACGAAGTTTCCACAAGGCTAAGTACCCTGCCGCTTACTACTTGCTCCTTACAGCTTTATTTTACCTTTGTCTTGTTTACACAAACACTCGTGCTGGGTTTATCGGATTCTGGATAGCAAATATTTTTTATTGGTTTGTTCTATCGTTAGGTAAAAGTAAAAAAACGCTTTTATTCCTTACGTACTTTTTGGGAAATATGCTTCTGCTTATTTTCTCTGTATTTAGATCGAACGATCTTCTGTTCTGGTTTGTAGGAATCTTGGGTTTTTTAATAGTTTTAGGAATGTATGGTAGCAGATATAGATATCAGTTCGTTGTAATTCATGCAATATTTCTCCTTATTACTTTCTTTGCGGGATCCCCGTTAGAAGGCGTTTATAAATACTTTTCGTTTTCAGGAATAACGCAACATCTTTCATCACAAAAATCAGTGCCAACAAATTCCCCACAAACCCAGACTCAAACCCAATCACCTCCAGATGTAAATATTACTGATTCAGGAAATATTCGACAGATTGTGTGGAAAGGTGCATTTGATGTATGGAAAGCAAATCCAGTTATCGGAACAGGGGTAGAGACATTCGCGTTCGCGTATTATCAACACCGTCCTGTAGAACATAACTACACTTCTGAATGGGATTATCTTTATAACAAAGCACATAATGAATATCTGAATTACTTAGCAACAACTGGCAGCATAGGTCTTGGAACATACATACTTTTTATTGGATATTTTATGTTCTATGTATTTAAAAAAATATTACAAGGACACATTATTACCCTGTCACAAGACACTAATAAAACAATAAAACGATTTAGCGAGGAAGACATATATTCCGATGCTGAAAAAATAATGACACTAGCCTTTTTCACGGGCTGGGTAACAATATTAATAACTAATTTCTTTGGTTTCTCAGTCGTAATTATGAATCTTTTTCTTTTTCTTTTTCCAGTAATCGTTTATACCTTACGAGAAAAAGAAAAATCATATTATTCATATCCTGCAATATATGAAAAAACAAATACAAATAAAACAGTAATGCATTACACTTCAGGAAACCAATGGTTAGTTATAACACTTCTACTCCTTTTTTCCGCATTCATGCTTTTTATGCTGTTCCGTTTTTGGCAAGCAGACCAAAAATATGGCCTAGGATACAATTTGAACCGAGCTGGAGATTACCAAAATGCATATCTTCTTTTACGTGAAGCTACAGATATTTGGCCATCAGAACCTGTTTTCCAAGATGAATTGAGTTTAGCAGCAGCTCAACTGGGTTTCGCGTATTATGACCAACAACAAGCGAATTCAGCAGCGCGGTATATTCAGGAAGCTGTGGATATAAATAGCAGAACCTTAGCAGAACATCCGAAGTATTTACCTTTCTGGAAGACACGAGTCCGTATGTTTTATACACTGTCACAATTAAGTCCAAATTATCAAGCTTCTGCACTCGATGCTGCGCAACAGGCAGCTGCCCTCGCGCCTACAGATGCGAGAATTTGGTATAACTTAGGCGTTATGTATGGACAAACAGGAAATACTGATAAAGCCATAGAAGTCTTAGAGAAAACCCTAGTACTTAAACCTGATTATCAGGATGTTTATTACGCATTAGCACTTATGTACCGGGATCAAGCTGTAAAAGGCGGCTCTATTGTCGTCGATTTCGAAATACAAAAACAAGCGGAAACTACAGTAGAAAAGTTGTTACAACTAAATCCAAAACACGAAGAAGCAAAAAAACTTTTACAAGAATGGAAAAAATAGCCACTTCTTAACGAATTTATGAGATGAGTCATGGTATAATACCTTCATGTTAACCATCGTTCAGGCACCGCATCCAGTTTTATCGCAAAAAGCAAAAAGAATTAATAAGATTGATAAATCCATCCACGATCTGATTAAAAAAATGGCTTTAACACTTGAAAAGACTACAGATCCTGAAGGTGTCGGACTAGCAGCACCTCAAGTCGCACATTCCCTTCAACTTTTTATAATAAAGGAATCTGAAACTTCACCTTTACGGGTTTTTATTAATCCCAAAATTCTATCCTTTAGTGAAAAGAAATATCCTGTATCTACTGGTAAAAAAGATAAAGGCGTAAAATTGGAAGGATGTCTTTCCCTCAAAGACGTGTGGGGAGTTGTTCATCGTGCAGATTCGGTAGAACTTTCCTATCAAGACGAAACAGGCACTGAGAGAAAAGAAACATTTACTGGTTTTTTAGCAACAATTATTCAACACGAATGTGATCATCTGGAAGGAATGCTCTTTCCTAAACGCGTCCTTGAACAAAAAGAAAAAATTTATAAAGCTGTTACTGATGAAAATGGCGAGACAGTCTTCGAAGAAATGTCGATTTAATGAATCGTTACTATGTTGTTTAGTAGTTTCACTGTTACGTCATCCTGAACAATTACTGAAACTTTTCTCCCCTGGACTAACCACATAGTACATTCATTACCCATCCCTGTTTCTCCCACATATTGTATACTATAAACAAGGATTTTTAATAATAAGTAAGATATGTATAATTCCAAAATAGTATTTTTCGGAGCTTCACAGTATGTGCTACCAATTTTAAATGTTCTCGATGTAGCTCTCATAGTCACAACAGAACATAAATCATCTGATCCAGTAAGTACATACGCCAAAGAAAAAAATATACCTTTTTTGTCAGTTACCACCTTATTTGATGATGGAATAGTTAACCGAATCCGGGAAGTAAACGCTGAAGTTGCCATACTCGCAAGTTTCGGAATTATCGTTCCTGATAAAGTTCTCCAAATGTTTCCAAAAGGAATACTGAATATTCACCCTTCACTTTTACCTAAATACCGAGGTCCCACTCCAGTTCAGGAAGCACTGTTGAATGGCGATACAACCACAGGAGTAACCATAATAAAACTCGATAATGAAGTTGACCATGGCCCGATTCTTATACAGCAAACCGCTGCTATATATCCAAACGAAACTGCAGATGCGGCTTATATACGATTATTTAGTGATGGAGCTGGATTACTTGCTGCCAATCTGCCGGGATATAGAAAAGGTGAGATACAATTAACAGAACAAAATCATCAAGATGCCACGTTTACACCTCGATTACATAGAGATAGCGGTTATATCGATATACAAAATTCTCCTACACCTAAAAAAATTGAACAAATGATTCGTGCGTATCATCCCTGGCCGGGAGTATGGACGAAAGTCAGTATGCCAAACAATGAAGAAAAAAGAATAAAACTACTACCTGAACGCATGATTCAAATGGAAGGCAAAAAACCAATGGGATTAAAAGACTTTTATAACGGTTATCCCTTCTTAAAAACAACAATGGAGAAAATACTAAATACTAAATAATTATACCAAAGCTGGAGTCGTTTGGCTTGCGGAGGTTTCAAGTACTTTTGCCATTTCCTGCTTTGACCTTTTATACATCCTCAGGCATTTTGTGCAAAGTCTGACACGTCGGGAGATAGTGCCGATTTGGATCTTAGCAGCATGTAGATTGGGTCGAAACTTTCTTTTTGTTCTGTTTTTTGCATGAGAGACATTATGTCCATACATAACGCCTTTATTACAATTTATACATCGTAGTGCCATAGAAAAATCTCCTTTAGTACGGTATACTATACCACAGAACCTAATAATTGTCCATTTGCTATTTATCATTTTCCATTTAATCTTAATAACATCTTAAAATAATAAATTAATGGCAAATGGAAGCTGGAAAATGGAAAATTCTTTTTTATGAATCTATTCGATCCTTTGTCAATGATCCTGTCTTTAGTTATTCTTATTTTTTCAGCTATTCTTCATGAAGTAGCCCACGGTTACGTAGCAGATAGACTTGGTGACCCTACGGCACGTTTGCTGGGCAGATTAACCCTCAATCCTCTACCTCATATTGATCCATTTATGAGTATTGCACTTCCATTACTATTATTAATCAGTGGATCACCTATTTTATTTGGAGGGGCAAAACCAGTACCAGTAGATCCTTTTAATTTAAAAGATGGAAGGAAAGATTTAGCACTTGTTTCACTTGCCGGCCCATTAACAAATGTTTTATTAGCAATTCTTGCCGCTCTTATATTTCATATGATGAAGAGTTTAAATAGCTCACCTATTCTGATAGGTATTGTGGAAACAGTGGCACATGTTAACATTCTCCTAGCAATTTTTAACCTTTTACCCATTCCTCCACTCGATGGCTCAAAACTTTTTTCTTTAATACTTCCAGAGCGTGACGCTCAAGCGTATTTATCCATTGGTGAATTAGGAACTTTTATATTATTTTTTCTATTGATGGTTCCACTTGGTCCATTTTCTCTTCAAAAGGTTATAGGAACTCTCTATATCCACGCGATCCAATTTCTCGGACTCTAACTCTTAATTAAAATTATTATTAAATACATACGGACTATGTTCATTCACATTAAGTACTATTACACGAGATATTACCGAGAGAATACTATATGTCTTGACCTTCAACTAAAATACGCATATACTATAATTGTTCTTTGATACAGGAGGGAGGAGTTTTATTTTTTCTCTACAAATCCATTTTCTTTGAGGTATTCCGATGTAACATCGGAAGACGAGGTTGGATTTTATCTCGCCGTGGCGTGATAAAGAACCTTCCTATTATTTTACACTCAGGGAAAAAACACTACTCTACTCGGTATCAAAGAATTTGAATTTATTATTTTATTACAAATGTTTAAGAGTATTAAATAGCCGTTTCCGGACATATCGAATGATATAGAAGGAGCGGCTTTTTCGTGGAACGGACTGAACGTAAACAAGGCTCGTTTAGTCACACAGTACGACAGAGGAGCATTAAAATATTGAGCCCGAAGCGGGAATCGGACCCGCGGCCTAGATCTTACCAAGATCTCGCTCTACCACTGAGCCATTCGGGCAACGATTACCATGCTAGAGGTACTGTGCTGAGTGAGAGATTTGCACTCCCGTAGACCTTCCGGTCGCCTCGTCTACAGCGAGGTGCGATTGACTACTCCGCCAACTCAGCAAAAATAAGTATTTTGTATTAAACAAAAATAATTATACTTGAAACTAAATACTTAATACTAGATACTGTAATGAGCCTTCTGTCGGATTTGAACCGACGACCTGCTGTTTACAAAACAGCTGCTCTGCCACTGAGCTAAGAAGGCACGTAGAGGTAATTTTACCAAACCCTAATCTTATGGGCAACCCCAAATTAAAAACTGAGAGCAGACTTAAGAAGATAATCGCTTATAATTCTACCTTTAATACCTGATTCTAATAAACGCCTTTTCTCAGTAATATCTCTATACATTTCTTTATCCTTCGCTGGATTCTGACCGATCCGCGCTCCTAAGACTCGATCACGTGAAGGAAAAACATTACTTTTATATTGACTCTGTAGTTGCTCATAATAATACTGCTGAATAATATCCTGCATTATTTCTTCAAAATCTCTGGCATCCCGAGGTTTTTTCACTGATACCGGCTCGTTATGATCCTTCAGTCGAATTTTAAGAGGTACCGCGACGTCTCCATCTTTCGTATCAAAAACAATGGTCGTATTAATCCTATATAACATATGGTCTTTTTTTCCTATCCATAATTCCGTGTCTTTTACAACCATTTTATCGAAGGCCTTACCCATTTCCTGACGTTCTCTTCTACTCAATTCTCCTTCATAGGCTATACGATAGAATTCTTTCAAAGCATTCCGTAATTCATATTTATTAAACTCAATAGCATAATGGTAAGCATCGATATCGTTAATCATCTCATCACCTTTTTCTTTTATAGTAAAAAGATCAGAGTTCTGAAACAGCATCTGTATACGTTTTTCCTGTTCTTCTGTTAACGCTTTATCATCTTTTGTAATGGGTAATGCATACTTCTTCTGCATATCATGAACATTTACATGAATCCACTCATCTTTCAAATAACTGAACGGCACGCCTACAGAAGCTGGTAATTTCGTTAACATGATGTATAAATTATCGCCTATCGTACGCGTTTCTGCATCTATTTCGAGACTATCTTTACCCTGACCATAGGTTACTATATGGACATTCATAAGAGACTTCACTTCTTCTATATCTTTCATATCTAAAGCACCATCTAGCGTAATACCAAAGCCGATATATTCACGTGCAGCTATCGGAGTCATAAAATCTTTTCCGAATACGTCTTGATTTACTTCCATTTCCATCTTTACGGAATATCCTACTGAGGTAATTTTTTCAAATTTTTTAAAGGTGTCACGAATAATCATTTTTGGAGAATTGAGAAATTGATAGTAGACAAATATGCCTATTACTAAACTGATAATTAATACAATCAAGAAACTGTTTATTAAAAACTTTTTTCTTTTTGCTCTGTGGTCCGTGGATACAGGAGTATCCGCTGAAGAAATAACTTGATGATTTTCTTTCTCTTCACTCGCGGGCTGTTTCTCTTCCATACATCCAGCTTACACAAATATTTACTATATATGCAATATCCTAATAGTAGCTATTTGCCAGCAGCGGGATGCTTTTTGTGCTTATTGTATCTCGTGTGCTACTTTTGCTATAATAGCCTTTATCCGCGGATCTGTCACATCTGCGCAAAACGTACATATGGCTAAAAAAGGTGAACACAGAATAAAAATTGGACTCGTTTGTCAAATCTGTAAAAGCAGAAACTATATTACTGAAAAGAATAAAATGGAAACTCCTGAGAAACTTGTATTAAAAAAGTTCTGTCAAAAATGCCGCAAAGTTACTGACCATAAAGAGAATGATAAACTCAAGTAGTTGCTAATGGCAAATTGCAAAAAGCGAATGGCATATGGAAACATATGCTTTTTTTATGGGGATTTTCAAGGACGGAACAAGAAAATTAAAAGTGTAAAGTCAAAAGTCAAAAAGTAAAATTACTACTATCTTTCCTTATACAATTTTTACCTTTTAATTTTTCTCCGTAGTACCACGAATCTACTCCTACATTCGAATAACCCTTTAAATATACTTACCCCTTTAATGTAAAGTATCATTGTATAATAAGTTAGTATATTATACAGTAGAGTTATGCCACATATTTCCAAAAATAAACTCTCAAAGAAAACGGAAAAAGAGTTAATTAATAGTCTCGATCTAGTATTTACTACCATACAAAATAATAATGAGATGTCCAGTTTCCTTAATGTATTACTTACGGATACGGAAAGACTCATGATCGCTAAGAGACTTGGAGTTATTATCTTTTTAGAAGAAGGGCTTAACGACTCCCAAATAGCTGATATCCTTCATGTTACGCGTATAACTGTCGCGAAAACACGTTTTTATAAGGAAGCCCATGGTGAAGGATTTCAGCTTGCATTAAAAATATTAAAACAGCGAAAAGAATATGAAGCATTTAAAAAAACATTGATTTCGTTGGCACGTTATTCTATAAGAGCCGCAGGCGGATATGTAAAACCTACCATCCTCGACTAAGCTTCTTGTATACCCGTGTATAATAAGTTAACTTATTATGCGCTTATTCCAGTAGTTTCTATAACTTCAATGTTTAGGTCAAATAAGCTATAATAGGAAGCCAGGTTAGAAAAACTCATTAGGGGCTGTGGTGAAACGGCTATCACAGCGGTCTCCAAAACCGCTTTTCCTGGTTCGAATCCGGGCAGCCCTGCCGCGTACCATTCGGGACACGGCTTCGAGTTTCTGACGAGGATGTTTACTCCGGGGTTTATCCGTTTCAATCCACGTGTGGATAGAGTACCAAACCGTTCATGCGCAGCAGCTGTCCCTTGTTTTACCCATCGATACACCGTTCCTCGATGAATACCTAACTCCTTATTTACAGAGCTAACTGATCCAAGGCGTTGTTATGAGTTGATGATTGTCTTTGGTTCTCCTCGCCTACATTCAGTCTATTTGAATGTTGCATTCTGTGTGGGAGATTAAGATATTCTTGACTTCCCACTTTCGATAGTAAATACTTACTATATATGGAGAATCAGACACCGCAGCAAGAGCCAGTAACACAACAGGTAGATGCCACAACATCTTCTGTACAAAACGCTCCAAAAACACATAAAGTCCGAAATGCATTTTTGATCGGGTTTGGTCTTTCACTTTTATTAAATGCCGGAGCTGGAGTGTACTACTTCGGTATGAATACTACGCAAAAAAATATGAAAGAAACTCCGACTAAAAATACCTTAGTCTCTCCTACACTATCAACAGTTTCTCCCACAGTTACAAGTAACAACTCTAACGTTTATGAAAATACAGAATATAACTTTACATTTGATTTAGAACCTGGTGAAAGAGTAGTCACGTGTCCGAATAAAAATGAATATTATGATAATCTCGCGCTTTGGACTACAAAATATCCATTACCTGCAGATCCTTCGATAGAGTGTGCCACAGAAGGACCATTCACTGCCTTATTTGTTAGCCGAAAGTCATATAATAATCCAAACACAGTTGAAAATTATATAGAAAACCTACAATCCCCCACTAATGGTTATCAAATCACAAAAACTCCAGTTAACATCTCCGGTGTCGATGGATTAAAAGTAGTAGGAACAAGGGATACCACACAACCAGCTCCATTACCAGAAAACGTTAATAAAACAGTATTCACTTATAATGGAGTGTTATATATAATTGACGAAATTTATATAAAGAAAAACTTTAGGCTAGTAAAATAACTTTTACTACGGGGATTGAAATACTAAATGTATGGAAAATACAAACCAAAATCAACCTATCACTCCTCCACCATCAAGTATTAATCCTGGCCGGTCATTTGGCTTTTTTAAAGGGTTTCTCGCTGCATTAATACTCTTTCTCGTAGCAGGAGGAAGTTATTTAGCTGGTACACAAAATAATAAACTTGCTGAAAAAAGCACTCTGAAACCGACACAACAGGTAGCTAAAAGTGAATCTTCACCACGTATTACACAACCCATAGAAACAATTGGTAACCCCAATTGGATTACATTTACAAATAGGACATCAGAAGATGGTGGCTATACAATAATGTATCCGGACGTTTGGAAACCTACCCTCGAAAATTCTAATGGTGTTACGAACACATTAACTCTCAAAAATAGCGATTATTCAATACAAATTTATATAGCTCCTATGGGAGGTGGCGGATGTATTTTCGAAGGTGAAGTACCTGAAGGACCATATAGCGATCTTCGGGATAAGCAATATACTGAACTCACAATTAATGGTAAAGCATATAGAAGATTCATGGCAGATTCATCAAACGATCCTAACAAAATAAATCTTACACAATTTGATTTCTGCGGTTCACAAGATGGAATAAACTATGGATCTCCCACAGAATTTGGAGTAATAACGTATTCTCTTCCTAAAACGTTCGATAAGAATATGCTTGAAGAAATGGATAGTATAGTTAAGACTCTGAGAAATAAGAAATAATTGTTAGGCTTGATAAACATTTATCTCCCCTTACTTTCGTCAATTATTACATCCGCCTCTAAAAACTATTTAATTCTATAAACTGTATTTTTTTTATCATCATAAACTTTTTCATAATCGTCATATTCCTTAAATTTTGTTTTATTCTCATATTCTTGCAAAACAACGTAATCTACTTTATCTACAACTTCGCCTGATAAGACCAGTGTTTTCATTATTATTCTTTTATTAGGATTAATACCGTATAACCACATATAATGCGGGCGGGTAATAAAACTTTTCCTTCCTGATATCGTAGCTGGATCAAACATTTCAGTATCTGCTAAAAAAACGTCTGTCGGTTTTGTGTTTTTCTCCAGCCATCTCGCAAACGATGCCTTACTATAATCTGGAATTACGGCCTTCACATCATTTTTAATAACCAATGCATCGATGATTCCTGAAAGAATAAGAATACAAAAAAATAGAATGGAGAAAAACTTGAAAACAATATTCCTTGACCATAACCACATAAGTACAAATGCTGTAAATATATTTCCGAAGAGTATACATACATTGAACAATTTATGATTATCAAACATTTGCGGACCTAGTTGAAAAATATTCGGAAGAAAAAATAGCGATATTATAAATACTGCTAATACTACTTGTTTCCTTCGTAAAAGAAAAATTCCTGCCGGAATAGTAAATAAACTTATGCCAAGATTAAAAAACCAATAATGAAAGAAACTTAATAAGGATGATTTTTCCGCAATAAGAAAACCGGGATTAATAACAGAAAATGAGATTGTTTGATGGGACTTCATAAAGAATAACTGCGGAAGTCCAATACCTAATGAAATACATAAAAACAAAAAAATATGTTTCCATTCTTTTTTTTGAAAATAGTTTACCGTTAAAAAAACAGCACAATATAATACGATAATAATAAATACGGATGTATGCCAAAAAGGTAATATACCACTAAGGATTGCAAAAAAAATGAGGGATTTACTACTTACTTTATTTATGAACAATGTTTGTAGGGCTATTATAAACATAAGAAGTAAACCTATTGCGAAAAGAAAATGTCTCTGATTCAAATATGTATTAAAATTCCAGAATACGCTTATAATACTCTTACCAAAAGGACCATCTCCTAAATATGTTGCATGATGATACAAACCTGAAAAAAGATTATTCCCCCAGTATTTTTTAAATGCATCTATAAACATCAAGGTGCTATTTGTTAAAAATAAAACTGTAGTAAGTACTGCGATACTTTTTTTCTTAAAAAGTAGAAAACTGAAATCGTAGAGTAATACCATAACTCCCGTTAATGCTAATGCAGAAATACAGTTGAAAGCATAGTCTATTCGTATTCCTACTTTTTCATATAAACCTATCAAAAAGTAAAAAAAGAAATGGTAGATAAGAGGTAGGTCTGAAAAAAAAGGAAATTCTGGTGGTATATTTTTTCCTAAAGAAAATGACCGAATAAAAGGAATATGCGCGCCAAAATCCTGATATAAATTCGACGCGATTAAAAAACTATTATTACCATAACTAAAGCTTTTATTCATTATATAAAAGCATCCTAAAAAAAGTACTATTAAAAGCACAAAATCTTTTCTCGTTACTTCAAGATGCACGCTTTTAGGCTTTTTAAAAAAGAGATAAGCAAAAAAACTACACATACTAAAAATTGCTACTTTCATCGCTAAACCAATTGCGTCGTCACTCTCTTTAAAAATGAAAGCCAAAAGTAATATGGTGGTAGTCCAAACCATATGTCCCAGAAAAAATGCTATTGCAAGCTTAACAAGACCTCTACGTGAAGGGAAAAAATGAGATGTTAAAAAAATTCCAAGAAGAATATTACAAATGAAAAATAAACCACCATAAACGGACATACCATTCTAATACTAGCACGAATAAGAAAAATTGACTCTGCTACGATACTTCTCTTTAATCCTATAGCTTGCATTTATAGGTCTATTTTGATATACTTTAGCCTTGTATGAACCAACAGATAAAAAAAGCAATCCTAAAAAGAATAACTGTTACAAGTCTGGTCACATTCGCAATTATATGTACAGTATTTCTTACAGTAGTACATGAGCTTATTGCAGAACAGAAAAGAGTAAAAAGTCCTTCACCGACTGTGTTAGCTGAACAACAAACGACATCGACAGCTGGGATTGCCTTACTAACTGTTATACCTTCAGCAACTCCTGTGCCTACTATTACACCAACAATCGTCCTACAACCTACGAATACACCTAAACCAACTTCCACAACAGTACCAACTATGGCTAAACCATCCCCTACAGTTATGCCTTCACCAACTCTTACATCCAAACCCACTCCTGGTGGATGTACCCCTGTGACGTTCACAATTATAGACAGTGACTTTACGAAAACAGTAAAAATAGAAGGTGCTTGGTGGTTGAATGTTCGTCCAAATCCTAGACATGTATCAGTAGAATTCGACGAACCTAATAAAATAATTTATTTACATTTTACCGTAGAACATGCAACTATTAACATTTACAAAGAGGCATATAACACAGCCCTTCTGTGCCAAAGCTATTCATTTTAATTGTTTAGCAAGCTTATTATAAACGTTTACTTCTTCTAACGACTTTTGCTATACTCCCGAAGTATGATACGGAATCTTTTTATACATCATATAGAAAAACACTGGAGTACGTTTGTTATCCTGGGATTAGCCTATACTACGTGGATTACCTTTTCTCATCAAGCAACTCCTCTTCCCCAAGATAAATCTCATATCATAAATAAAATTACTGCTAAACGAAGAAGTACGGCGCCTCCACCTACCTCACCCCTAGTCAAATCAGAAAGCACAAGTTTTCAGGTATCAACTATAACTCCAACAGTAGTATTGACTTCTACACCTCTTCCGACGCCTACTTCGATACAACCCTCCGTTATAGAGTCGCAACCATCACCTACTACTATTCCACAACTTGTAAGTCCTATTCTCACACCTATCCTCATGAATACACCTACGCAAACTCCAGAAAAAGATCCTATTCTTCGAGAGCTTTTACCGCAGAAGATAGTTATAAAATTACCATTAGTTTTAGAGAAAAAAAATAATAAGAAGAATGATTAATATGGTTACGTAGTTCAAACCGGTTCATCCTTTAAAGCCACAAGATAACCGAAAACAGTGACAACAATGTGTAATAAGAAATACAAAATTACCCCGAGAAAATAAAAATACCACGATAGTTTACTATAGAAGAAAGTAAAAACTATTGCTCCTAGAATATAGTCAATTTGATAATTAGGTAACCTATCTTTTCCATGTGGTATATTACTTTGTCTTTTAAAAAAACTTTTAATAGCATCACCAGTTAAAGCACCTAAGCTAAGGAGGAATCCGAGAATAAATGGATTTGCGGGTAATGCAGCGAAAAATTTAGGATTTAAAAAATACTGTATACTCGCACCAAGAATTCCTAGGATTATTCCACTAATAAATCCGCGTATTGTTTTATGATCACCTAGTATTCTTTTTCCTCGAAATGTTTTATAAAAATCTACAGGATAGGAAAACTTTTCTAGAAATGGAAATTTGGCAGCAAAAACAGGTGCCATATTTGCTATACCCGCGGGCAGAAAAAACCAAAAGATGAATTGTAAATCTTGTATCATAGTAAACTTCTTCCCAAAAACATTTGGTTTATAGAGTAAAGCCTACTGTTGGGGATTCCATATCCATATCTTTATTATAAAGAAACTGCAACTGTTTTTTTACTACTTCTATTTCTATTCCTCTTTTTTGTAATACTGGATCACCATCTACTTGAACAAATGGCTCCCCTTCTATTCGTATATGCGAAGCTTTAAAGTGTACTTTTCCCACTCTCGAAAATAATGGATGTTTAAAGCCGCGAAAACGCAGATTACGGATATACGTATATTTCGTGGAAAAAACTGTACAGTCTAGAAATCCATCATTTAACTTAGCAGCAGTAGAAACCAAATAATTAAGTCCTAATATCGGTCCATTTGCGACCATAAGTGATGACACAGTCGCGTTTACAGTAACAGCATGATCTATGGTGAATGTAATATCTCGGTGTGGATGCGTTAAGAAACTTTTTATAGCAGAAACGAGATAGGAGCGGAAACCAATATACCGGTTTTTATTTCGATCATGTATTATTCGAGCATCAAATCCTGCGCTTATATTAAACAATCCTATCGGAAAATCCGGCAAGTTTGTTTTCATGACATCAATTGTTACGGATGGAGATGAGCTTAGAATTGTATTCATAGCCTTTTCCAGCGTATCAACTCCAAGACAGTACGACATGGCATTACCGAATCCAAGCGGAATAACAGCTAACGTTGGCCTTTTTTCTAACTTCATTACTATTGTTCCTACTTTTGTGATTGTTCCATCACCTGCTGCGATAACGATAAGATCAGGATGTTCTTTTTTCAGAAAACTTGAAAGATTTTGAATCGTTGTTATATCATAAGCATTTTTTAACATTGCAGGATATTGCTGAACGAGTCTCTGCCAATTTTTTCGGGCCTGTCCTTCATTCGAATAAGGATTGAATAAATAAATAGGTTTCCTATAATTCATAGCTAAATCTTAAAATTACCGAGCAAGTTACCAGACTGTACCTGGCAAAGTTACTATTCTTTGCAACTCATATTTACCATTTCATTTTCTTTCTCCACTTATTATAAAACGGTGCTAAATAGGCAAAGAACAGTGCATAATTTTTCTCTAATTTAGCGTCTAATAATATATGAGGAAGGTTTTCTCGTGTAACTTTTTCTTTAACAATACTGTAGGCCGTTCCTATACCTCGTATTGTATGCGCATCGCTACTTGCAGCTCCAGGTTTTTTATATCTTGCTGCGAGAGTCTGTGCAGTAAGTGCTTTTCCTCTACCCCATGCTCTTGCATTAAACACTTCTATAATATCAATGTCTGTAATATGGTCTACAATTTCATCGTAGTGTAATCCTTTTCTTAAGGTTTCAAAGGGGTGTGGTATATACACAAAACCTCGTTGTTTATGGATTTCCTGAAACGTCTGTTCGAGAGTTAATTGAGGTTCTACTTTTTCTTTAAGAAACAGCCCGATAATTTCTCCCTGCTGAGACATAATCTCTTCGCCTACTATTATTCTTTCACCGAAGCGTTTCTGCATTTCCATTGCGAAAGCCACTTCATTATGATCTGTAATAGCTATGTAATCCAAAACATTATTTTCAAGTATCCTTTTATAATCTGTTTCACTCAATCCTCCATCATGAGAGAAAATAGAATGTGTGTGAAGATCAATGATATACTTATGGTCAGACATGTTAAGTGCAAAAAAATCAACATTCGAGAAATATCTTATCATTCTCGCCCATTATTTTCCTCATACTAACCCAAATGTTTTTACAATACTAGGGCTTTTTTTTCCTATTATCTTTTTCTTTCTTTTAATTAACAAACAACTCCTTATAGCTCTTTTAGTATTTCCTGGTAACGCGTTTGATATGCTTGATGGAGCAATTGCCCGATTACATAAAAAAACAACGAAATTCGGAGCATTTCTCGATTCAACATGTGACAGAATTTCAGATGGCGTTATTATAACTGCTTTTGGTTTCGCACATATAATTCGCTGGGAAATTATTATTCCTTTACTTATCACATCATATCTCATAAGTTATATACGTTCTCGTGCTGAGTTAGCAGCTGAAAAGAAAATCTCACTTGCTGTTGGTATTATCGAAAGAACGGAAAGACTGATTTTTATTTTTATAACCCTTCTCTTATATACCTTTTTGCCCACCTTCCGTTTCTCGTATTTCAATATTGCGGAATTGCTATTTCTTATACTTACCGCTCTTTCCATAGTTACTGTATATCAAAGAATCGAATATGCGAGGAGAAATCTGTAAAGTATCAGAGTCACACAGATCTAAAGTTACAAAGTAATCGCAAGAATAATAACTCTGCAACTCTGCAACTCTGCAACTCTGCAACTCTGCAACTCTGCAAAGTATTTCATTGTCTAGGTTGCTATACATACAGAACGGTTGAAAGGTAAATGACACGAAGATATACTGACGTATTAATGCGTCATTACAATATACTACCAACCGAGCAGATACGGAATGCTTCATTATCAAAAGAAGGACTCAAGAGATTGACTTGGTTAGACTGGTATTTTTCTCATAGGAAAAACGCTGAGGCAACATGTCGACATTTTGGTATTTCAAAATCAGTTTTTTATCGCTGGAAGAACAGGTTTCATCCTAAGAATTTGAAGAGTTTGGAGTTTGATACTAAGACCAGACGGCCAAAGAAGGTACGGGAGATGACAACGCCTGTATGGATACAAAAAAGCATCTATGATATTCGATTAAAAGATTCTGAGAAATCAAAGTATGAGATTCAGGAAGAGTTAAGGAGAGAAGGGATACAGGTAGGACAGTCTGCTATTCAAAAAGTCATCAATAGACATAATGAGCTGTTAAATGCACAGCACAGGAAAAGGGTAAGGAAGCATAGGAATTTTGCCATAGCCAGGATTAAAGCTGCACGAGAGTTGAGGGAGAAAGAGGTAGGATCTTTGGTGCAAATAGATACGAAATATTTATATTTGTTAAACAAGAAGTTTTATCTTTTCACTGCTATTGATTGCAAGAGTAGATACGGATTTATCTATTGCTACAAAACAATATCAAGCGCTTCAGGACAAGATTTTATAAAAAGAGTAAAAGAATACTTTCCTTTTCCAATCCAGGCAGTAAATACTGATAACGGGAGTGAGTATCTTCTTAATTTTCATAAAGAGATAGAAAGCTGGGGTATTCCTCACTTTTTTACTGATCCACACTGTCCTAAACAAAATGGTAGGGTTGAGAGACTGCATCAGACAGCAGAATACGAGTATTTCAACTACCAATATGATCTCTTGGATGATGTCGATACCATCAATCGGCATTGTATGCTCTTTAACGAAAAGTACAATACAAAAAGATTCCATAGGAGTCTGAAATACAAAACCCCTCTCGAAGTTGTGTTAGAATGTTTACAAATGAAAGGAGAGCAACCGTTCTCTATCTAGGCAACCAGCACATTCATTTGACTTTTATACATACAAGTGAAATACTCTGCCTACATGAACATACCGGAGAACTTTAAGACAGATACCACCGCTACGAGAACTCTTGGTATCATTCTTCTCATTACATTCCCTTTTATCGGCTTTTATATGGGTAAAAAATATCAAGAAAAAATTTCTCCGAAAGTTATCCAGGCAAATCTTCGGATTAAGCCTACACCCACACCCACACCGAAACCCACACCTACAGTAACGCCTTTTCCAGGCCAACTACCAAACAATGACGAATCAACAGTGGTATTTGAGTACACGACATATATAAATACTACTCACAAGTACACGCTGACATATCCGAAAAACTGGAGCATTGCTTCAGCCGAGGCAGATCTTAATGAAGACTTTACAGATGCTAACTGTTGTAATGCTGCAAAACTCCGAATTTATAATAAAAGAGTTATTTGGGAGTTTACGGTAAACCCTCCAAAAGTAGATTTACCAGGACCTAAAGAATGTCTATCGAAAGATATTGTTTGTGACTATTCAAACCAGCCAATGCAGATAATGGGATTCCCACTACAAAGAACAATTATTCGATTAAAAAAGAACAATAAAGTACTCGAGGCATTTATCAGTACCCCGGGAAAAGGACCTGGATTTGGTGAAGTAGGTGTGACAAATCAATATACGATTCCGACACAGACGAAGTACAAGATTGAATATAAAGGAGACGCAATTGATAAATTCCTACCACTTCTCGATGGTATCACCGAAAGCCTCCAGAAAACTCCCTAAACAATTACTCAGGGGTTTTATGAAGAGATTAATTAACAATGTAGCCAGGTAAAAATTTTTCTACCGTGTGTAAATCCTATCGAAGAACCGTTGCGCAGCTTCTTTACCCCACATCTTCCCTAAACCTTTTTCTAAAACACCTTCGGCATTTGGTAACCCATATGGACTTAATGCTATAACATCATAACTTCCAAATGCATGCCGTCCTGGATTTGTTAAAAGTAACATTCCTTCATCATGTGGAGCTAATGCTGCCTCGTTTCGACTAATAAATTCTGCAAAAGACCGAGCATCATGTGGTAACCCTGCTAAAAACATGAAAGCCACATCTTGTGTATTTTCTATTCCATACACTTCTCTAGCTACCCGCTCTACCATCCGATGAGCATACATATTCGCTCCAGTTCGAGCATTCAACTCCATAAAATGATCTGGATTTGCTAAAACATCGAAACAAGCAGGACCTGTATAATTTACTTTAGCCAGAGCCGGAATAACTGTATCGTGAGCGATATCGGAAAGTCGCTGTCTCGTATCTGAGTCTGGAATAGGATACCTGCAACCATAGTGAGCAAACCCTCCATCGTCTTTCTTCGCTACGAGTTGTTCATAGAGGCCTACTATCTTTGCATCCTTCTGTAAAGGATCGACATACACATGAACTGCATGTTCTGTACCCCGCGTACTAAACTCCTCTGCTACGACTGATCCTGCTCCTTGTATCCAGTGATCAAATGTATCATGAGGTAATTGATCAATAGATTCTACAACTAGCAAACCCTCACCCGCAGTCCCGAAAGGATGCTTTACGATAACTTTCTTGCCTTCTGCTTGCATGGTTTGTACAAATGCTTGAATGTCTTTAACACCTGTAAAGACACCACCAGCTAATTGCGGTAAACCGTTCTCAGCACAGAACTTTCGGAATCCAGCTTTATTCCCTAACTCTGTCGCCACTCGATAATTAACTTCAGGAACTATCGGAATTCCTTCTTCTTGAAGCTGTTTTGCTAAATCAATTTCTTTCGCTGTGGGATCAAAAACTGATAAAACAGTTCTCTTTTCTGATCTGTTATCAAAAGCTCTGATTTGTTCCCTTGCAGCGGTATCATGCCTAATCGCGTCAGAAAGTGAACCGCCATTACTTTTAGGAATAATAATCTCTGGCATTCGCTGTCCGAGTACTCCTTGATAGTAAAAGGCGTAGGCAACTTCAATAGGCCGGCTTAAACCCACAGCATCTCCAGGTAAAGCCAGGGCTCTACTTTCATATGCTTGTTCCGAAGGTTCACCTTCGAAATGCAATGGCGCATCAGGCCGATCTGATTGACTATGTATAGCTAATAATCGATACTTTCTCTCCATAAAAAAACCGCCCTCCAGAATATTATTTTTCGAACAAAGTGAAAATGCTCGAACAATAATAATTCTCAAGGACGGAACAAGAAAGTTAAAAGCGTAAAGTCAAAAGTCCAAAGTAAAATTACTACTATCTTTCCTTATACAATTTTTACCTTTTACCTTTTAACTTTTAACTTTTAATTTTTCTCCGTGGTACCACCTTGATTCCGTTATCCATCAAAAATCCTCCTTATCGGAGAAGCAACAAACCATGAATAACGCTCATTGAGTGCTCCGTTGCCGACACACTTTGTCATATTTTACGGTGACTTCCGTCATACTTAATTCCAACTATGGATTTTTCGTATGCTGCTTGTCTACTGCGGTAGACTTCATGTCTCTTCGAAGCTTATTACAAGCGAAGAGCGACAAACGCATTTCTAAACTGTTTATAGTATACACTCAACTTATAAAAAAAGTAAAGATTTCTATGGTGCTATGTATCGATACATAGCACCATACTGTCCAGTATACTGGACAGAGGTAATAATTACATTGTTTTGTCCATACGCATTAATTTTAAATATTCACATTACTAAAACCCCGCTCGTTCCAGGAGCGGGGTCGTATGAGGTTCACGAACAAGACGGATCATGACTGCCAAGGCACTCTTTCGGCAAACGTGGCCGAAAAGTCGGCATCAAAGACAATGATGACAAGTGCGAACAGACCGTACTTGATGCAGGTCAACGGTGACCTGCGACGAAGTCTCTCATGCTGGGTTTCAAGCCAGGTAATCATAGTCTCTGTTCCCAATCGCTCAAGTCCGTCGAGCATTCGTTCTAACAGTTGAAGCGCATATTCATCGTGCTCCTCATCTAGAAGAGCAATCGCCTCTTCATTTGGCCACCAAGTACACATTGTTGACTTCTCCTATTAGTACACTGCAATCATCGCTTCCCTATGAAGCATTGACTGCGGAAAAAGAAGAGATAAAGAAATAGCTCCTTGCTGCTAGCGTATAGCTACTAGCCAAATCATATGTACAGCATTACTATTTTTTATCCTAAATAGGTAATACCAAAAACTTTATACTCTTTTTCTCCCGCAATCATGCTCTGGGTTAATAAGTACCGTGGGATGTAAATGAACCTTCTCTTTAACCGCAAGAAACGGGAAAACTACAATAATAATAAAACGCTAGTTGTTTTATATAATTGCGTAATCAAGGTCAGAATAATAGAAATAGTGAGGAAAGTCAATTAACCACCTTACATATTACGGACGAAAAACCCGTTCTCTACTTTTTGCTTTCAATAAAATTTTCGATTATAATTTCCAGACTATCTTCGAACAGGAGAAACAGATGGAGAAGTTATTTATAATACTAGGCTCTTACTTTTTTCCTTTTTCCTATATACTTCAACCTCTTCTTTCACTCTTCCAGCGATCTTATTCGTATTAACCACACCATCTGCTACCATGCACTGAGATACGTTTGAAAGGTTATGTGGGACAGAATAAATGGAAGAGAGTAACGATGAGCAAATAACTCTGTCAATTATTACTTGTTATGTTCTTCATAAATCTTGGTATTCTTATTTGAAATAATAGAACTGTTACTAAAACAACTATTCCTAAAATACCTGCGACATTCTTTGCAGTAATCGAATCCATAATACTTCCTATTCCGATTGCGAAAAATGCATATGGAATACTTCTGAGCATGTTAAATGTTGACAGGGTCGTTGCTCGATATTTCGATGCAGTATGTTTGTTCACCACTATCGAACCCATATTTTCTAAAACTGCATGTGGAGCGCTTCTTAAAATAATCGTTAATCCACCTAGTAATAATGTTACATATGGGCTCATAAATAATGTACTTGCCACTAAAAGAGACATACACGTTACTGTGCCTACTGTGTTAAATCTTTTGGTAACCCGCACAGTTAACTGTGACCCGAACGCGCCAAATACATAAACAATCGCCATTAAAACTCCGAGATCTCTTGCTTGAAAACCGAATTCCACAGCTAATACATCATTTAATACTTCATAGAGCATTACGAGAAAAACAGTAATAGATAATAAATAGAGTATTTCTCGCCTAGCTGGACTATGTTTGAATAACTCTTTAAACCCTTCTTTGTTTTGTTGTATAAAATTCCGGAGAGAAAACTGTAGAGAATCAATGCGAGGTTCACGAATGAAAAACGTTAAAAATAAAGCAACTATATGAAGTACACCGACCGCGAAAAACGGTAATCCTGGCGAAATAGTGTAAAGATATCCACCCATAATACTGCATAAAGCGAAAACGCCTAACTGAATCGTAAACATATTCGAAATAGCTTTCTCATAGAGTTTTTCTTTCTTCTCTTCTTTCAATGAATCATAGACAAGGGCTTCTAAAGTCCCTGAGAAGAACGATCCTGCGGTTGTGAAGAGAAGAACAGAAACAATAAGCATTTCAAAACCTCCCGCGTTTCCCATGACGAAATTGCCTATAATCGAAAGGAGAAACGCGATAAGAAGTGTCTTCTTTTTTCCCAGTAAGTCCGCGATCGCGCCAGTAGGAATTTCTGTAAGAATTCGGGAGATAATCATAAGAGACTCAAGTATTCCAATGCCTGTATAGTTCGTAAACCGAAGATAAAAAAGTACCCAAATCCCCATCCAGAAACATGATCTATATAAGCCGACCAGAAAATATGCTATTTTTGTATTTCTCATAATGATTAGATAGTATTATACTTCATTCCATAAAAAGCAGAACTTCCTAGTTGACAAGAAAAATGGTAGAGTTTTATACTGCTCAACACATTATGCCAGCAGAAAGAGATAGCCAAATAGGTGTCGATCACAGCGGGATTCTAACTGCAAGCTCTTTAAACTTCACTGAAGAAGAGTTTGGAAACCTTCCATTTGAAGACGTGCGTAGACCTGATCGCTTCTATTCAGATGAACTTGCAAGGCAATTAAAATCCACTGTTTTTGGACAAGATCACGCATGCGAAGATATGGCAAGAACGATAACAAGAGCAAGAAGCGGATTTCGAGATCCTAACAGACCGATGGGAGTAAAATTGTATCTCGGCCCCACAGGTGTAGGAAAAACAGAACTCGCGAAACAAACAGCTAAAATACTATTTCCAGAAAATCCCGCCACGCATACGATCCGTATCGATTGCGCGAATCTCGCTGGCCCGTCTTCTGTTACCCGTCTGAGAGGATCAGATCCGAAATTTGTAGGATTCGGAACAAATACACTCATAATGCCTCGGCATATACAAGACGGTGCCGTGGTTATTTTTGATGAGATTGAAAAAGCTCACCCTGAAATATGGAAATGGCTGATGGAAGTACTTGAGGAAGGACAAACGACACTTTACCTTCCCACAGATGAGCCAGACCCAAATGGCTCACAAGGTAAAAAAATCGTACCAAAAGAATTAAAGTTTCATAATACGTTTATTATACTTACATCTAACGAAGGAAGTGCCGCGCTTCATGCCGCGCGATTACAAGCTACACATGAAGCAATGCAGAGGCCTATTGGCTTTCATACGACTAACACTACTTTATCTACCGGAAATGCTGTGGATTATGAAACCATCTTCCTAGAGGGGATTGAAAATGGAAGATTAAGTGAATTTCCGGAATTTCTCGGTCGTATAGGAAAACAAAATATGATTGTTTTTAATGAACTTGAAGAAAGGCATTTTGAATTAATTTTTGACAAATTTCTTTTACAAGGCATTGAAGCACAGACAAAAAATAATCCCAAAGGCGCGGTTAATTTACTCGTGGCTGATAATTTAAAAAGATGGTTAATCCAGCAATCTCGTGTTGACCTTTACGGCGCACGCGATATCAGAGCTACATTAGAGAGCTTATTATTCCAAGCAGTAGCTGACTATAATGAATCAGGGAGTTTCGCACCTGGAGCTATCGTACAAGCATACCTTAGTACAGATGGATATATTCGTTTTAGACAAAGCGGAGCAACGCAACAAAGATATCCGATAAATGCATTTCAAGATCCTACATAATACGATACATGTAATCATGCAGAAACATCAAGAAATATTGTTAAAAATCGTCGAGACATGGCGGCCAAGTGAAATACCAGAATATCGTGGATTCAGATGCGCGAACTGTCAAAAATATAAGAATGAAGCATGGTATCACTGGGTATATACACAAGGTTACCGCCTTCCTATTCATATGTGCGATGATACCTGCGAACCTGAGTTCCAAGCGGGTACTATAAAGATTGATGAATCAAAACGAGCAAAAGTAAACAGAGATACCTTCGGTCAAGGATATAACTATACCGAAAAAGCCAAGAAAAGATTTAACGAAATAATTGCGTCTTGGCCGCATTATAAAGAACCTGAATTAAAAGCATATACATGCGATGCGTGTGGAAAAGATTTAGATATCGATCCAAACGATAATCTACGAAAAGGCTACCATGTGTGGTATAAAATGCCAGACGGAAAAACACTGGTGGAGCTACATTTCCATAAAGAATGTGGAGGAAAACTCGGAATTAAATAATGTATTTCTTATTCAAAAAAAGCATCCCTTCTCATCGAATATCAAACATGCTTAATCATTTCGATTGATTTTCTAATCGCTTCGAAATCATACGTTCTCAGACTAATCTTTGTAGGATAAAAAATTTCTAGCGTTATCAACCCATTATAATTTCTTTTTTTCAATTCCTGGATAAATGAGTTGATTTTTAAATCACCAAGGAAAAATGGGAGATGTTCTTGTTTCGCATGAAAACTACTGAGATGAATATTTTTCATATAGGGAAACATTTGTGAAAACCATACTTCATTCTGTGGCTCTTTCACAAAAGCATGCGATGTATCGAATGTCATACCAAAATGATACCTCTTAACGATATCGATACATTTTACAATATCAGTAGTTTCCGGATGATATGGAACTAATTTCTTCAGTAAGGATGGCCGAACAGTCCTAGGCATATTCTCGAGAAGCGCCTGTATTTGATACGTTGATTGCAATGCTGCTATCCACTCTAAATATGACATCATTTCTGTAAAGGATTTTTTCGGTAGCGGATGAAAATTAATAGTCGTAACACCTATAGATCTCGCTTCTTTAACAAATGCACCATCGCGATACAAATCGATACCCGACCATGGAGGTTGATGAAATGACCTTATAGGAAGTGTATATTTTTCAGAAAGTTTATGAAGTTTCTCTAAACGCCAACGGGACTTTAACCCGATTACAAGCTCTATTCCGTCTGCTCCAGCCTCTTTCAATCCTGCGAAAATATACTCCATTGACCGAAAGAGTGGAACATCAGTAACAGAAACGTTAATTTTCATTATAAACTTGAGATTCTTGGAGTCTTCTACCTACTATTGTACCAAGACGGAGAGCATGTCTGTCTACTTCCAGATGATTACCAGCAGCTTGTGTCTTTTTTAATATTGTTTCTCGTACAAAAGACATCATATTTGGACCGTAATAAAAAGCTGTTTTAAGAAAAGTGGCTTGTGCCGGATGGTCTGACTTATTAAGTTCGGAAACTAATCCCGCAGAATATTGTCCCCAAAAATGATACGTGTCACCCAAAGGATCTGCTTTCGATGTACTACTAAACATAGCTGTACTTTCAGCAACCTTTACCATATCAAGCATGCGCGGATCTTCTGATATAACAGGAAATCGTAACCGTTCATCTACTCGAGTGTCCCATCCTCTCGCAACTGACCGATATGAACTATGAGCTAATACAGCTGCAGCAACAGGATTATCATCAGCTATATCCAATGCTACCGCATACTGGTCGGGTATGGTAAGTCTTCTTCCTGCACGGAGATAATTTTCTCTGACCGTGAATAGATATTCCAACATTTTATCAACAGGGAAAAACTCCCTTGGAATTTTATTACTATGATCATCAACAAATGAAATAATAGTACCTGCAAGTCTATCAAGCTGAACTCTTTGCTGGCTTCCCCAAGGAAGACGTAACCAATCTCTAGCACCAGATGCTACTGTACTATCAACTAATGCGAGCATAGATGTATCAATAACTTCATCTGACGGGTTATACGCATCTGGTAAAGTTCTATCGAAGCGCTCGGTGCAAGCTGCTATGTATTCTCCTACATGTCCCTGTTCTTTCGTTAAACCAGTCGGTCCACTGGCTACCCCAACTGCAGCATTTCTTAATTTATCTATCCTGTATGCTGTTCTTCTAGCACGGGTAGAAAGAATATCTATTGTATGCGGAAAACTGGCTCTTTCTCGCGACATCGTCGCATTATATACCGAAAAAGATAAAACCTCAACAACTATAGGTAAATTCTCTCATTCTGAAATGAGACTTCATAAGCTATAATTCATCGTATGAAACAATTTTTCTATGATTTTTATAAAGCTTCATTCTCTTCAGTAACTGAAGTAATTGATCACATGCAACATCTACAAAACGAACTGAAGAATACTGATTTGCAAAATGTCAGTGCTTTTAATAATACGTATCTTATTATCACACAAAATGTATATAAAAAAATCGGTACGGGATATTTTACATATGATGATGTCATGACGAACGTAGATATTGTTTTCGCGAGCTACTATTTCAACGCTCTTAAATCATATGTTGAGGGAGTAAAAACGCCTCCTGCATGGAAAATACTTTTTGATGAATGTAAAGAGAACTCGCATCATCAATTTATCTACATGGCATTAGGTGTGAATGCTCACGTAAATAATGATCTTAGCCAATCACTATTCAATGTCGTAAAAAATGATGCGTATAAAACAGATTTCGATAAAGTTAATGGTATTATTCACAAAAGTATTCCAGAAGTTATTAACTCACTACAAGAACCATCTAGGCTTATCGCAACACTAGAGAAAGTATTCCTACCAGTCTATACACTCTTTTTAGATCAACTGATTAAAAATTGGCGTGCTGATTCATGGATTACCTATTTACAGTTAAAGTATAGCTCTACGAATGTAAACGCCGTTGAAAAAAAGGGAAAGCAACTGGCCTTACAGCTACGTCAAGTTAAACACCTCTACGATATTCACCATTTACGAAAAATATTCCTTTAATTACCCCCTCCTAACTATCCTCAAATCCTCAATTTTTAATCCTATTATGTTTCCTATTACATTCTTATAACACTTCTCTGTTCATGATCACACATGAGTAAAGTAGAAAGTAACTTGTAGCATGTATCAAGTATTTAGGAACAATTTTTAACTTACAACATACTACTAACTACTTGATACTATCTACTAGTTGGGGGGTGATATAAAAATGCAACAAAAAAAAGCAAAAAAAACAGCTTCTAAAAAAGGTAAAAAAGGCGGTATAAGTCTAGGGGCAAGCGCTACTGGAGCAGCCATAGGCGCAGCAGTAGGAGGAGTAGCAGGAGCGATGTTAACAACCGACCAAGGTAAAAAAGTTCTCGGAAATGCTGCGGACACTGTCAAAGAAATTGCTGCTGACACAATGGAAGCAGTCGAAGAAAATGAATCTTCTGTACGAAAAACAACAGATCAGATTGCATCATCTGTTGGTGAAAAAAGTACGGCAAGTAAAAAAAAATAAAAACGTATTGAAAGAGAACCAGAGATGTACCGAATGTATATCTCTGGTTTTTGTTGCTAAAACATTATTGCCCATCAAAAGGTACAGTAAAACAGAACATAGAACCTTCTTCAATACCGGCAGCACCTTCTACAGGACTTTCAACCCATATCTTTCCCCCATGACGTTTAATGATTTCTGCAGAGACATAAAGTCCCAGTCCTAAACCAGGAAATGTATCTTCTCTTTCTCCACTTACTCTAAAAAAACGTTCGAAGATACGTTTTTGAAGAGCCTTAGGTATACCCACTCCATAGTCTCGGACACATACTTTTATTTCATGTTTTACACTTTCTACAGAAATAGAAACCTTATCAGCGGTTGGAGAATACTTTATAGCATTTGATAATAAATTAACGAGTACTTGGCCTAGGCGTTCCTGATCTCCATACACTTTTTTCTTTACTTCACCTGTAATGTGCAATCTGTGCTTTTCCGAAGTCCGCTGCATCTCCTCAACTACTTCTGTTATTAAACTATTAAAATCAAAATATTCGTATGACATAGGTAATCTACCAGCTTCTATTTTTGTTACATCTAAGAGATCTTTAATAAGGTTTGTCAGCTTATTAAGTTGCTGATCCATTTTAACGAGATGATCCGCGTTCTCAGTATCTCCCTTCTTCTGTAAACGTTTTGCTAATACTTGTACATATGCTTTCAAACTAGTCACAGGGGTTTTCAGCTCATGGCTTGCTATGCTGATAAAGTCATCTTTTTGCCGTTCTAATCTTTTCCGTTCTGTTAAATCGATAATTAAACCAATAATTAAACCTGGCTTTCCCCGGATAAATGCCTTTCCCACCAGAACAGGAATCCTGGAACCGTCTTTCCTTATATATTCTTTTTCATAAGGGATATGAAACCCTTTTTTTTGTAATTCTTTACGCTCTTCTTTATATTGTTCAATATATTCATCAGGAGTTAAGCTGATAATGCTAAGCTTCCTTTTTTGCAAATCGCGTTGTGTATATTTGGTCATTTTTAGAAAAGCTTCATTTGCTTCATAAATTGCACCATCTAGATCTGCAAAAAAGACACCAATAACATTCGCATCTACAATGCGGCGAAGTCTCGTTTCACTTTCCCGTAATTCACTTTGGGTATTAAAATAAGCATCTGCCAATCTCTCCGCGCGTCTCCGTGCAGTGTACTGCCAGTGACTTAACAGAAATAAAGCTATACTTGTCGATAATCCACCAATTAATAAAAAAGGTATAAGGCCTCGTTCCACCGAGTAGGTAAAATGAGCTGTAGGTGCTAAGTAAATAGTCCATGTTCTTCCAGCAACAGACAGGCTGCGAACTATACTATTACTTTTGGGTTGATTATCTGCACTTACATTCGTAAACAGTAGCGCATTGCGTTGTGCTAGTTTACCATCATAGATATATATTTCAGCATCAATTGCTGTACCATAGACATTTGTAAAAAGGTCGTATGCACGGAATGGGCTATAAACGAAACCATAAAAAAGCGCTCTCCTCTCCACGACATTTTCAGGAATTACCGAACTTTTATACACAGGGACATATATTATAAAACCTGGTTGCTTATTTTTGTCTAATTCCTGGACTAGCGTGACTATCCCTGACACAGCTGGTTGACCAGTATCTCGCGCTCTGCTCATCGCTTCTCTTCGTACTGGTTCAGTGAACATATCATACCCTAATGCAACTTTATTTCTCTCATCCTGAGGTTCAAGGTACTTAATAATGAAATATTCTTCTCGAGGTGTATTTGGAAAAACTATAAATTCTTCTCCTATCTCTGAACGGACGTTCGTAAGAAATTCTTCCAAATCGCTGACGAATACTCGTTCTGAAAAACCTATACCTTGAACTCCGGGATAGCGTGGACGAAGCTGAAGAAGATTAACATAACTAAAAAATTCTTCTCTACTTATAAACTGCTGTGTTGCAAACATTCCTGCCCCAGCCCGTAACATGGTTATATAAATATCTAAGCGTTTATCAAGAGCTTCAATTTTCTGGACGACTGTTCGTTCGAAAAAAAGTTTATCTTTGCTATCTGCCACTCGGTCCATATACAATGCCGTAACAAGAGTGGTTGCTAAACCGAGAAGAAAAAAGGAAAAAGCAAACCATGGCCGTGATCTAAAATGTTTTCGGTATTTTGGTAATCGCATGGGCAACAATTCGGCTATTGTAACACACTAAGTAAGAAAGAGGTACTAAAGGAAACAAACGTGACAAATGCTCTATTCACCACCGGACTTTTTGGTTTTTAGGTACTGTTTTTCCCTATATGTATTCGATTGCTTTTGCAAATAAAATACACCTCCGATAAGCGCAAAGGCTGCTCCCAGAAGCATTCCTCCAATAACATCTGTTAACCAATGTTCGCCTAGGTATATACGTGAGAGCAACATAAAAAAATCGAAAACTATGATTCCCGATACTATTACGATTTTCAGCTGTATGGGAAGTTTTCTCATCTGTAAAATAAATAGTATAAATAAGACAGAAAGGAATATGGTTCGTCCACTATGTCCAGAAGGATAAGAATATTCTGATCTTACGTGGAACTGAGGAAATTCCACCATTCTATGAGTTCGAAGCAAAAATTCAGGGGGAGGTATATTTTCAACAACTGATTTCCCAAAAATCTCAATAATATGAAATAAACCGAATAAAAAGAATGTTATAAAACCAGCAATAATTTTCCGTTTTATTACTAACACAATAACGAGAATGATAAGAAGTACTTCGAAAGAACCAAAAAAACTAAACCAAGAGAAAAGATCATCATAACGTCGAGAAATATTATCTTGTAAACGCACTGTTGTATCAAAGTCAAGTTGTCTAAAAACGTTTTTGTCAGTAAGAAAAGAAAAAATGACAAATAGTATAAAATGAAACGTTCCACCCAGAAAAGTATAGATTCGAACCATTCATTAATAGTATCACATACTACTAGGTACTTCTTTTTAACCCATATTCTTCAAGCAGCTTATGGAAAGCGCCAATATTTCTGATCATAAGCTGCATCTCTAATGGCACTTCTACCCCATTTTCTGTAAGTTTCTCCATAACCGATCTTATCATCATGAGATTATCTGCGCTTGTCGAAGCGTGGGTAACTCGTTCCTGTAAGAGCTTGGCCATAATACTCGCTTTAATGGCATTCCGCTGTACACTCCCCCGTACTTTATTTACATCCAGCATTCTGCTGACAAAGGCAAAAAGAAATGTTCGATAATCATTTCCTTCTAATAACGGTTTCAGTACTGCTATATCTGCCTCACTTAACCGTAAATACATCGAACGATCTATTATATTTACCTTTCCATCCTCACCAATAATGAAATTACCCACATGAGGATCTGCATGAAATATGCGAAATGTACTGCCCTCATCATTAAACTCTTCTCCATTAAACTGCGCTTTAAATAGAACCCAAACTTTTCTTAAAGCCTCCTGTTTCGTAGCTTCATCGATGTTTTCGTCTTCTAACAATACATTCAATGTTCTTCCCTCGGCAGCTTTTTCTGATTTTATTTTTTGAGAATTATATAATACTTCAGGAACTACATACTCTTCAGATCCTACAGCAGCATTTACATCACCAACCACTCTTCTGAAATTCTTATCGTCTGATTGGAAATAGGGATCATTAATATCCCGAATACACCACTGGTTGGCTAAATCTACTAAAGTTTCCCCTAACCTAGCATAACTTTTATTCTTTCCGAATACGGTTTCTTTATGTATTTTCGAGAGAACAGTTTGTGTAAGATTATAGCTTTCGCCCACAAACGCCTCAGCATTTGGATTGAGTACTTTCACAACTGCTTTATGAACTGTTCCGTCCTCCCCTTTAACTGTTGCGAAGCGTGTTGAAAACAAACTTCCAGCTCCAGCCTCCTCATCCAGAGTTATAAGTTGCTCTGTTACAAATCTTCTATCTGCTTCTGATCCATTATTAACTCTCGTATAGAGATATTCCCAAAAAAGTAATTTATTAAGACCTGGGTTTCTATCAAATGTTTTCGCTAAGCGTCGATCTACCTCAGGAGAAAATCGTTTCAGCTGTCGGGAAAGTTGTAATGCACGAATTCCTAAAGCACCCGTAAACTCTACACCTCTAATAATGGATTCAATCCCATCGTCTACCCCTTCCATTTTTTCGTCAACTTGTTCCTTTACTTCAGTATCTAATGAAAAGAGACGACCCAACGCAGTATCCACTGTATAAAATTGCTCCTCGCTTTCAGAAGATAATTGAGCAAAATAGCCTCTAGTGTCTTTTTTATATGCTGTACCAAAATCAATTAGTTCCCGGGTAGTACTTTGAAGCATACGACGCAATCCCTCTTCCGATACTACTGCTTCCATTTTTTTCGGGTCGTGACTATAGAACCCTGTTCTCAATCCCATCAATTCCTGTGTGTCTATGGCTGCTACATCGTATGCCCGAAATAGTAACGATGAAAGCATATTCGCTGCAGGAAACGCTACGAGCTTAGCTTCACCTGACAGAATCGCATGTGAAAGTACAGATCTCACGAAACCTGATCGTATGTCAAGCGAATTCACTAATGATTCTCCCAGTTCTTGTTTACTTTTATCATTTGCTAATGCGCCATCTTGTTCTACTAAAGCCTTATGAGCTATAGCAAATCTTTTCGTATGATCCAGTCCTTTTACAGACGCCACAGCATCAGCAAAGGACATAAATGTTAATCGTCCATCAGCATTTACGATAAACTTCTGAGTGTGTGGATCAAACCTTATATTACGAGTCTGAACTGCACTAGGGCTATCAAAATAAGTGTGAATCCACTGTCGGGCAGCACTAGTTGTCATTTTTGCAGCGCTTTCACCATCTGACTCACAGGTTCTCATAAGATCACTATACCGGTTCGCTAAGAGTGAACTGGAAAGATCCACGAGCGCTATTCCTGTTACGAGTTCAGATCCCTCCAGATAAGCTGAGAGCTTTTTACCCATTTCTTCTCGAAATATGAGATACTGCTCAAAAGTAGTAATTTGCTCTGCGACTGCTACCATGCCTTCGGGGCCTACACTCTCAAAGTTATTACTGACGTATGCTATTTTTTCTTCTAAAGACAGAGTATCAGATGATAAAAATCGCAAATTAATAGCTTTTAGTATGTCTTCTTTTCGAGGTCCTTTAGGATAACATAGTTTTATACACTCTAATAAATCATTAAGATCACTATCCTCCATATCGTCAGTGATACATGACTCTAAAGCAGCTCGGATAGGTCTTCCCAGAACGAGTGCTTTCATATCATCGTTAAACAAGGAGAAACTATTATAAGAATTAAAGAAATGATATCTTCGTTGCATGTCCATGATAAGTGTGTTTACCTCAGCGAGTGATCTGGGAACTGCCATATCTTCCTCTTTTTCAATTACTTCTTTTATAAAAGGTAATGAAGAAAAACGATTAATATCTGTAATGTTTGTCAGACGTCCGCTACCATCTATGAACTGAACCCCAGTTTCTCCATATCTCGCTAAATTTTGTTCTAAACGATTCGATGAAGTGAGTAATAAACCTTGACAGAGATTAATAACTTGAGTCCTTGTAAGGGTTTTAGTATCTATACCGGATGTGTTCATAACATCAGTCATATAGGTATAGAATGCATCAGAATCAGTTGAAAACAGAGAGAGCCCCATGATCATTTTTAAATTTGTCCGGTAGTAATTATCATTACTCACTGTGTCTGCAGGCACAGCTGGAGCTGCTTCTGTTTCAGGCAGGAGAGCATTTTGGATTACCATTTTGCCTTTATATTTCATCCCATCTATACGGCTACTTATCGCATGCAAGACTTCTAACCGTCTATCATCGGGAACTTTTTCTTCATCCATGAGCTTTCGTGTTCTTTCCAGAAAAATCTCCATTACTCTGTTAGCCGAGTAATCATCCTCTACCTGTTCTAGATTAGAAAAAAATGTTTCTATTTCACTTGTCTGAAAACTCTCAGTACGAAAAACGCTAAAAAACTGTTCTATTACAGCCTTACGGTTTTCCACAGATATACTCTTCCATTCTCCATCAGGCAAGAGAATATCTTTTTTCATGGTCGGCATATAGATACCTCTCGTTACAGGGATTATACCCATGTCTTTTACTTCCTCGAAAAACTCTCGTATCTGGTCAGTATCTACATCATTTTCTCCAGCCATGTAGAGGTATGTTTTATCGATATAGGAAAGTAGAACCTCTGTAAGCGACCTGTCTTCATACTTCAGTATTCTTTTAGCATCATAGTCACTAAGCTGTTTGAGAATCTGAAGAAAGGAGTCTTTCGTAACCGGCACATTCCCTTTTCTGTTCTTATGAAAATCCACATCAAGTATTCTAGCTTCCAATATTCTATAGAATAATGATTCTACAGTAGGCACATTAGCATTTTCAAACACTATTTGGTTCATTTTTCTGTACATATCCATATCGATAAATTGTCCCAGGCGATTGGTAAGAGAAACCAAGGATTCGGGATCAGGAACAAGTTCCTCGATTGGATGATAAGAAGATAAAAGGAGTAAAAATAAACGGATATCTTCTTTTTCATATCCTGCTGTCTCTAATCTTGAAGTTAATAAGTGTGTAACTGTGTCTATCCCATGCTTTATCCCATATTCTTCTAATCTGTTGTCAGGAGATTCATATTTCCAAAGAATCTTTTCAGAAACTTCTTTCAGATCTTTCGGGTGTAATTTTGGCAGAATACTAGATACGCTTCCTATATCTCCTTTTTCAAGTAATGACTTACAGAGTTCCAGATTCGTTTTTTTAACGTCTTTTTTGAGTATAGGAGGTATATCTTTTGTCGGTGTGCTACTTGTGTCGTAATCTACAGCTCCATGTTGCCCTACGACTTGAGAAGCACGGGATAAACCGCTTTGATGCACGCTTCCACGCTCATTACCAGATATGATTGCTATAGCATCTGAAAAAGCTAAAGAATTAAATCCTGCTTTTTCTAATAATTTAGGACTCATAGCATCTGATGTCATTTCATGAACCCAACCAACTCCGAATGCATGGATCTCGTTCTTTTCTTTTACTTTTTTCTGAAATGTTTCGTTTAGTAAATGGCCGACTTCATGAGCAATCACAGCGGCTATTTGATCGAGATTTTTTAGGGAATTTATACAGGATTGGGAAATCATAATGGTTCCATCTGGCATAACAAACGCATCAGCAGCTTCTCCTTTATTCATAATCACCACACGCGTACCGGATACATGAGTCCCTTCAGTCATCTTGTCAGCAATTTGTTGGAGGATGTTCGTTCTGTCTGTATTTGTCTCTAGATCACTCGTTCTTCCATAGTAATTTAACGCTTTTTCCATCTGTTCTGTAAAATCTAAAACTTCTACCTTGTCATGTCCCCTAGGAACAGAGACAGTAACGTTTTTTAGAGGATGTAGGGCTACTTTCGGAGTATTATCATATTCATTCGGTATCGCAGCTATATCTACTCTTTCTCGATGTAACTTTTTAATCTCTGAGAATATATCTCTATGACTAAAAGCATGACTATCGGTATGTTCCGCAGTGGTTTCCTCAAACATAGTAAGATACTTTATTTATACAAAGAAAACCATATCGTGGCAATGCTAGATGTAACTAGAGTACTCTATCTATTAGAAGAAAAAATTAAATTATGCAGAAGTCTTTTTTAACAGCTCTTTTACCTTATCCTTGTATTTTTCATTATGAAGAACATATTTTAGATGAGCCATAAAATAATTTTCAGGATCACCTGTCGTTAGCCATTCACCACGAGTCTTTACTACTTTTAT
>CAZEJU010000009.1:0-49173 GCA_964512695.1 uncultured Gammaproteobacteria bacterium
TAATTAATGCATATTTTTTGTTCAGATATGTACCCCCAAATAATGCTAACGCTGTTATGGGAGCAAAATTAGCAGGATGAGGAAATAAACGCAAGATTACTGCGAAACATATAATTGTTAATACGGGTAATAACTTTTTTAGATTCATAATTTGTTTTAATCAAATTCAGAATTTAAAATTCAGAGTTCAAAATAAATTTCAAGGTGTTGATTTATACCTTCTAAACTTAATTCTGCATTATAAACTCTGAATTCTAGATTAATAATGTTTCAATTTCCACTCAATCTTATCTGTATCCTTGGTTACATAATCAGCAGGACCCACTTCAGCCATTTTTCTGTTCACATAAAACGCCCAATATTCTCTTTTGCTTTTATCAGCCTTTCGGCCATTAATACTTGCTACTAAACCTGAAGCTTCTTGATCAACTACCGTCTCTTCTTTTAAGAGGGTTAATGCATCAATACCTTCTCTACCCATATAAGAAAAACTTTTTATTTCCTGTTGTGCAGTTGGTTGAATAAGTATCTTCGCATCTTCTTTTTTTTGTTGTTGAGAAAAAACGGTATACAAAATTGTTACTCCAGACATTCCTAAAATCAAAAGTGTTATGGCAATCTTCTTCGATGTTATATTCATAAAAAAATCCTTCTTGGCAAACCGAGAAGGATCACAAAAGAATTCCTAGCTCGGGATATAAAACAAGTATAGTTTTCTGACTTTACGCTTCAAGTCGCTCAGTGATACTAAGCTAATCGAAGGACAGTAGCGGCACTGTGGATGATTTACACATCACTTACCTATACCTTTTTTTATAATAAACAAATGATGGTGTCTTCGCAAGGACCAAAACACTATATAGCAGACTTTATCATTGTAGGAAATGGACTTCCGAAATAGTAACAGTGTATTGGAGAGTGCTATCCTAGGAAGAACCATTATTGCGATTAAAATGGGGAGAACCAGTCTCTAATGAAGAAATAACTAAACAGTAATACCGGGCTTACTAATTAACATTCACTATACCCACATCCATAACATTTCTTGCAGCCTTCTTCGTAAGCGAAAGAGCCTGATCCACATTCTGGGCAAATATCAAAAAGGTTTGTTCCTGTTCCTCCTCCAGTTGGCATAATATCGTTAGCCGGAAGCGCCAATTGTTGTAATACAGTTGCTGGAGCATCTGCAAGTAATGGTGCTTGTGATACCTTTCCATTTATATATCCATTCGTATGACCATTAGTACTCAATCCATTTGTCACTTCTGGCTCTTTGGCCTCTTTTGTTCCTAAGACAACCTTATCTTCTACTTTTCCATTCACCCGGAAATTTGAATGTCGTGCCAAAACTTTTGCTACTGCATCTGGAACTGAGCGTACTCGATTTTCTCCGAAGCCTACACTTCGAGATCCCCCAATACCAGTTAACTCAGAAACAATCTCACGCATACGTTCACGGGCTGGGACAGGACTATGAATACGAAGAACAAAGGATATCATTCTACCTAATGCATCTGCCATGGCTGACACATCGGAACCACTTTTTCCATTATTTATAAAAACTTCAAACGGCTCGCTTTTTTCATCATGATTAATGGTTATATACATCTTCCCCACTGGACTTTCTGCTTTATATGTCGTACCTACTAACATAAGCGGTCGTGGAACTCGTGGGGTAATAGGAATAATTGGTTTTATTACTTCTTCTTTCTTCTCCTCTTTCTTTGACTCCACTCTCTCAAGTACTCCTTGTCGAGATCCATCACGCATATAGGTTATACCTTTTAGACCCATATCATATGCTGCCATATAAAGTGTTTTTACGTCTTCTACTGTATGAGCATTCGGCGCATTTACTGTTTTAGAGATAGAAGAATCAATATATTTCTGAGCAACTGCCTGTACCCTCGTGTGATCCAATGGAGATAAATCATTTGCCGAAACAAAGTATGCTGGTTTTTCCTGATCAGGATATGCCTTCATCCATGCTTCGTATAATGGATGATACATCATATCTTCTCCACCCCTCCATCTGCGTTTAAATGAAAATTCATAGACTGGCTCTACACCGGAAGAAACTCCCGCCACGAGTGATGTTGTTCCTGTCGGAGCAATTGTTAATAATACTGCATTTCTAACTCCTTGTTCAGCAATTTTTTTCTGTAAATTTTTTGGTAGATCCTGAATGAAGTGACTTTGGAGATACTTCTGTGCATCAAATTTCGGAAATGATCCTTTTTCCTTAGCAATATCTGAAGAAGCGCTATAAGCATTGTCGCGAAGAGTTTTGAAAATCTTCTCAATTATTGGAAGTGATTCTTCAGCACCATAACGAATCTGCATTTTAATTAATGTATCCCCAAGACCCATAATGCCGAGTCCAGTTCTTCGAATTTCTTTAGCAACTTTTTCATTTTGTTCATAGAAATAATAGGTCTGGTCAATAACATTATCCATAAAGCGCATAGCGACCTGCACATCTTTACCAAAGGCATCAAAATCAAACCATCCTGCTTTTCCAGCCTCATAATCTCGGACATATGCAGAAAGATTCATAGCCCCGAGATTACACACTGCCCATGCTCCTAAGGGCTGTTCACCACAAGGATTTGTCGCTAACAATTTTTCAAAATACCACGTATTACCCCATTTATTACTTCTCTCCAAAAAGTGTAATCCAGGCTCTGCTGAACGCCACGCTGCTGTACAAATAAGATCCCAGAGATATCGAGCCTTAACTGTTTTATAAGTCTTTACTTTACCCCCCATTGCTCTCCAGTCATTTATTTGGCCATCCCAATCTGTATCATATCGTGGGTCATCTAAGTCAGGATATACGAGATCCCAATCCCCATCTGCCTTTACAGCTTCCATAAATGCATCGGAGATACAAACTGATAAGTTTGCACCGTTAATTTTCGTTAAATCTTGTTTTACAGTAATAAACTCTTCGATATCTGGATGCCAATCCCAAAGCATTAACATTGTCGCACCGCGGCGTGAACCACCTTGTTGAACGATATCATGAGTAGCAACTGAAAAAAGAGTAGCCCAATTTACAGGTCCTGAAGATGTACCATTCACTTTCTTTACTCGCGCCCCTTTAGGACGTAGTGAAGAAAGATTTAAACCGACTCCGCCAGAACGTGCTTGAATCTCTACAAGTTGACCAAGAGATTCTAAAATACCGTGACGAGAATCTTTAGGCGAGGGAATAACGAAACAGTTAAAGTATGTCACTTGATAACCAGATCCAGCTCCTGAAAGAATACGACCTCCAGGAACGAACTTGAAATCTTTCATTACGTTATAGAATTGTTCTTCCCAATGTTTTCTAACTTTTTTCTTTTCATTTGCTGCAATTCCTTTTGCAACACGTGTCCATGTTTCTTCTGGCGTCTGCTCTACAAGACTGCCATCTTTATCTTTTAAGGCATATCTATCTAAAAATACTTTTTGTCGAATACCGTCTAGTTGCATAATAAATGTTATATAGTTTTTATCCCTGCTGCCTGCATCTCTCCTGACAAACGTTTTATCTCTTTTTCAAAATCTTCCGCATCTACAAAATGCTTGAAAACACTTGCAAAACGAATATAAGCCACTTTATCCAGTTGTTTTAGTTTCTCTGCTACTGACTCACCAATCTGAATGCTGTATATCTCAATAGAGTCAGCCCCTCGTAATTCTCTTTCTGTTGCGGTTACTATCTTCTCAATATCTTGTAAGGAAATTTTCGTTTTTTCGCAAGACTTAAGTAAGCCCAGTCTTAATTTTTCTCTGTTAAATTGTTCCCTCTTCCCATCCTTTTTTATAACTGTAAGGTGAATATTTTCTACCCGTTCGTAAGTCGTAAATCGCTTACTGCATGCTATACACGTTCTTCTTCTTCTAATTGTATCCAAATCTTCACTATCTCTTGTTTCTACAACGTCTGATTTATTACTTCCGCAATATGGACAGTGCATACTAAATTTCAAATGCCAAATTTCAAATATCTTATGTCCAATAATAAGATTTGCCTGTAAAATTCATACCTATCTTACTATTTGAAATTTGATATTGGACATTCGAAATTGGAAACTTCTTTTCTATATGTAGTGTCCTAAAAAATAATATGGCACTACAGCATCATAGTCAACTACTATCATCTATATCAAAAAGAATCATGCTAGCTTTTTACCTTCAAAAGAACAAAAAAACATATCGTTTTTCTTACAAATTATTTGTTCAAAGAGAAAAATTATTTTTCAGAAGCTAGTCGAGCAGATAGTTTTTCTACACGACTACGAAGAGCAGTAAAAAGTTTCTTTTTATCTTTCGGAGATTTTTTTTCGATATCAGTAATAACACTTATATGTTTTTTAACAGCTTTTTTCATCTTTCCTTCTAACTCTGATATATCAGTTCCTTGTTTTTTTGCTTCGTCCAGTTTTGTAATTGCTTGGTCAAAGTAGTTTTCTCCTTTCGAGATAGTTTGTTCTGCAAGATCGTATTTTTTATTTTTATCTATCAGATACACTCCTGCTTGCAAGCGTTTATCTGCCTGGAGAAGATTAAACTCTGCTTTTTTCTTAGATTCCGAAATAAGAAAGCTAATAAGATTATCCCTACCTGTTTTTAGGATGTAGAAAGGACTATCTGGAAGAATTCCGGGATATGGTAATGTATATTCCTCTTCTTGTTTTACTTCTACCTTTTCTTCAACAGTAATAGTCTCTGAAGATGTAACGTCTTGAGCAAACACACTGACAATGAAGGGAGAAAATAATAAAATAACTAATAGGAATGTCAGTAATCTCGACATACTTACGTACTATACATCAGCTTATTAAACATTTCAATAATAACTATCTGTTATTGGGTAAAACCTTATGAATTTCAAGACGTTTTGCTTGCATGATCGCCAGAATGTCAGATAATGTTTTTTCTAAAGCTCCTTCTTTGTTATATACGAGATAGTCGCAATCATCATACTGTTCCATTTCCCAACGAACAATTGACTCATTCCATCTAAGTAAGTAATCTTCACCTTCATCTTTTTTAACTCTTTCAAGTAAGATCTCAAATGGGGCTGTCAAGAATATAAAAACTACGCGATCTACCATACTGCTTACCTTCTCTTTTATATTTTTTACTCCCCGGCTATCTATTCGCCAGAGAACATCTTTTCCTGTTGCTAAGGCATTGAGCAGTGTTTCTTTTTGTGTACCTTTAAAGTCCCCCCGAAACTCAACCCATTCGAAAAAAGCATGCTCCTCAATTTTTTTTGTAAATTCTTCGCGAGAAATAAAATAGTAAGGCTCTCCTTCTTTTTCATCCTTACGCATAACACGACTCGTTGTAGTAACTATTTTAATTGTTGAGGGATTCTGTCTATGAAGTTCATTGAGAATTGTGTCTTTACCGACACCCGTAGGACCAGTCAGCACTAATAATACACCACGTTTTTCTTGGGATTCTACTTCTTCTTTAAGAGGCTTTCCACTCATACATTACTTCCAATATGGAGAGACTGTTCTACTAAACGATTAGCATATCCAAACTCATTATCATACCATGCGATGACTTTTAACAAATTTCCTCCCACTATTTGGGTTAATGATAAATCCACAATCGAAGAATGCGAGTTTCCTACAATATCACTTGATACGAGTGGATCTTCAGAAACTTCAAGAACACCTTTATATTCTTCACTCGCAGCTGCTTTACGCAGTGCTTCGTTTACTTCCTCTTTTGTCGTTTCCTTCTTTAATAAGAAAGTAATATCTGAAAGTGAACCAGTTGGAACAGGTACACGAACCGCAAGCCCGTCAAAAATGCCTGCCATAGGACTATATGCTTTTGCTGCTGCTTTTGCTGCTCCTGTAGTAGTAGGAACGATGTTTACTGCTGCAGCACGTGCTCGACGATAATCTTTATGACCTCCATCAAGTAATCTCTGATCTGATGTATATCCATGAACTGTTGTCATCATCGCTTTCTCTATCCCAAACACTTGATCAATAATCTTAGCTACGGGCGTAATACAATTCGTCGTACAAGAAGCATTACTGATCATTTTCTCACCTTTATATGTTTTATCGTTTATCGAAACTACATAGGTAGGGACTGTACCTGCTTCACTGGATTTTGCTGGTGCCGAAAGTACAACTGATTTTGCTCCTGCTTTTAAATGTAATTCAAGCTTTTCATATTTCGTAAAAACACCAGTAGATTCAATAACAACATCTACATTTAGATCTTTCCATGGAAGAAGAGTTGGATCTTTTTGAGAATAGACGGGAATATCTTTTCCGTTTACGGTAAGACTTCCTAAAAGGTCTTTTTTTGAAGGATCTAGATTCTCTTTTACAGAAAGTTCAGAAGATAAAACACCATATATAGAATCATATTTCAGCAGATACATCCATCCTTTTAAATCTGTAGAAGAACCTGCGTTAACCGCTACGACTTCAGCTTCGTTACTATATTTATTAATGAGGATTCTATGGGCGACACGTCCTATTCTACCGTATCCATTAATTGCTACTCGTACCATAACCAATATATACTACATTTTATTTTAAACTTTCGCAAGAGGTTTCGGATTTTCCTACTCTAATTTGTTAAAAAATCCTTGCTATTACTTGCAAAGCACCTATCTTTTGTGCAATCAAGGTGAAAAAAAAACTTAATCACAACTATTTTTGTATGAACATTAGTTTTTAGTCAGTAAACTCTTGTGTGAACATTTTACCGTAAACGCCAGCATCCATTACTCCAATACCTATTTGCTTATAATTGGGATTTAAAATATTTGCTCTATGTCCTGGGCTATTCATTAACCCTTGCATAGCTAGTTCTACACTAGGAGCAAAAGCTAAATTCTCTCCTGCATATTCTCTGTCAATTTTATAATCATCCATACGATCAAAAGGAGACTTTCCTTCGTCATCATTATGTGAAAAATAACCTTTCTCTAGCATTCTTCTTGAATAATCACGCGCGAGTTTTCTTAGATTCGCATTCATAGTTACAGGCGGAATATCATTTGCAGTTCTTTCTTTATTTATAAAACGTAGCATTTCCTCTTCAGACTGAACATCGATAGTTGAATTAGCAACAGTAAACCGTAAATCGACTTTCTCATCACTGCGAGGTTTAACCGTTAAGAATGTCATCGTTTCATTAAGCGCTCCACCAAAAATATCATTTAATCGTTTTTCAAAAAGACTTGTATTTGCAACAAGTTGTTTTCCTACTCTCGATGAGATAACTATGTTTTTTAGAAACGGTGACGATGGAAGAGCGACAATAATACTAAAAAGAAACGAGAGAATGATAAATGAAGATATAAGCCCAGGAAAGATTCCCGCTATATGATTTAGTTTTTTTATGTGATTGGAGGGATGTAAATCAAAATCGGGAAATTTTTTTGCGAGCTTTCTAAAAATTACCGTAAGAAAAACCTCAGTTACTAAAGCTAGTCCAAAAAATGCTAAAGCTCTGGCAATACCAGGCGAAATACCAAAGTTATCACCAATAAATAAACCGACACTACTATAAAACTTTAAAGCGATAATAAATGAGAGTATAAAACTTAAAAGATCCAAACCTGCGATAACGATACCAAGCAAATATCCCTCATATGCGTAAAAAATGATTACGACAAAAATGATAATATCAAGAAGATTAATACCAAAAAATTGGAGGAACATAGAAATCTGAGATGAAATATATGAAAGAAATGTACGCATGTTACTTTAAATAATAGTATAATTACTACGAAATGACAAAAAAAGTAAAACAAGCCAACCATCCTACTGAAAAAAAACATTCAAAAGGTGGAAAACATTTTCTCAAAAAGAGACGGCTATTTTTATCTTTTTTATTTTTTATTTTTCTATGTTTTTTTCTATTCTATCTTTATATTTTGAAAGACTTACCTTCCCCAACGCAATTACAAAGTGATAAACAACCACAATCTACGACTATCTATGATCGAAATGATAAACTTCTCTACACTATTTATGCACAGAAGAACCAAACATTTACTCCATTAAACGAAATTCCAAAACAGTTACAACAAGCAACAATTGCTATTGAGGATAAAAATTTTTATAAACACGGCGCAATAGATCTACGTGGAATAGCCCGTGCATTTTATTCAACTGTTTTTAAAAAACAAATACAAGGAGGTTCTACGCTAACCCAACAACTTGTTAAAACGACATTACTTACTTCAGAACAAACGATAAAAAGAAAACTAAAAGAGGTTATTCTTTCCTTTGCTACTGAACTGCTTTATTCAAAAAATACTATTTTAGAAATGTACTTAAACCAAGTTCCATATGGCGGTACTTCCTATGGCGTCAAAGCAGCCGCACAGACATATTTTGATAAAAATGTGAAAGATTTATCATTAGCAGAAAGTGCTTTTCTTGCAGGGCTTCCGGAATCTCCAACTATTTATTCACCTTTTGGATCTCATCCAGAGCTAGCAAAAAGTCGTCAAGAACTTGTTCTACAAAAAATGTATGAACAAAAATATATTACAAAGAAACAGTTAGAAAAAGCCAAAAAGGAAAAGTTAAATTTTCAAAAGCTATCAAGCAAGATTTATGCCCCGCATTTTGTATTTTATATTAAAGATTTGCTTGTTAAAAAATATGGCACAAAAACAGTCGAGCAAGGAGGATTACGCGTTAAAACCAGCCTTGATCTACATGTTCAAGAGATGGCACAGGAGATAGTGGCTTCTGAAGTAGCAACTTTAAAAAATTATAAAGTCAGTAATGGTGCTACTGTAGTCACGAATCCAGGCACAGGCGAAATTCTTGCCATGGTAGGTAGTCGAGATTATTTCGAGGCTGAAGAGACTGATGGTAATGTTAATGTTACATTACAACTTTTACAGCCAGGTTCTTCTATAAAACCGATCAACTATGCTGTCGGCCTTATAAAAGGCTATACAGCTGCAACACCTTTTGTCGATCAGGCAGTATGCTTTCCAAATGCTAATGGATCACAGTACTGCCCGAGAAATTACGACGGCAGATTTACAGGTTTAGTTCAAATGCGTCAAGCTCTCGGTAATTCTAAAAATATCGCTGCTGTACAGATGCTAAAGCTTAACGGTGTTGACGCAATGATTGCAACTGCATCAGCCATGGGAATTTCGACGTTTAAAGATCCTTCCCGTTATGGGTTAGCGCTTACACTAGGCGGAGGCGAGGTCACTATGCTTGATATGGCAGTAGCATATGGTGTTTTCGCCAACCAAGGATACAGAATGGACCTTCATCCTATTTTGAAGATAACAAATAGCCAGAATCAAGTGTTAGAAGAATATACACCTCCACCAAGTCCAATATTTGGGAAACAGGTAATACCATCAGGTGTTGCATATATAATTTCCCAAATTCTTCTCGATAATAATGCAAGAGCCGATGCTTTTGGAACTAACTCTCTTTTAAGGATCGGTAATCAACCTGTCTCCGTGAAAACAGGTACGACAAATGATTACAGAGACAACTGGACTATCGGATACACATCTGATTTCGTGGTCGTTTCCTGGGTAGGCAATAATGATCATTCACCAATGGGAGGAATTGTTTCAGGTGTTACAGGAGCTGCACCTATTTGGAATAAAGTTATGACAAATCTATTAAAAGAAAAACCCGCAACTATGCCAAAACGGCCATACGATATTATAGGAAAATACGTTTGTTCTACTTCGGGACTTCTCCCTCCGCCTGAAGGAACGCCAGATAGATGTCCAACGAGATTTGAATACTTTATCCAAGGAACAGAACCAAAAATAGTAGACCCTGGACGACAAAAAGTATTTATTGATAAATCTTCTAACGATTTAGCAAAGCCTGGCCAGACTGATAATATCGAAGAACGTATGGAACTGGTTATTACTGACCCATTAAAAAATCGTTATTGTTTATCTTGTCCACACCCTACGCCAGAACCTCCCAAACAATAAAAGAACTATAAATCCACTATAATCTAATAATTAGTTATTCTCTTTTTTGCTTCTTTTCAAGAGAAATTCGCTTTAGTATAATCGTTTCAGAAAAATCATTAAAAGTGATTTTCAATTGACAATATGGTAAAAAGAAAGACTTCTAAATCTTCAAGATTATATAAACAATCATTTTTCAGTTTTAACAGGTCTGCAACGCTCTTCTTTACAAAAAAATTATTTCAAAGATATCTCATTAAAATAAGTATATATTTCCCTAAAATATTACGATTGTTAAAAAGAAAGTTTGGATTTTCATTAAAAAAATTGAAAAGAATATTCATTTTTAGAAAAAAAGAGAGAAAAGCAATTAAAAAATCTCCTTTTATTTCTCCCTTATCTTTAAAACTTAAATATTTTTCACTAGGTTCTTTTTTCTCGTTTTTATTCATATTTATTCCTCTTCTTTTCTTTATATATCTCCAAGACCTACCTAACCCAGCAGAATTAGCAAATCGCCAAATAGCTCAAACGACTAAAATTTATGATAGAAATAAAATTCTTCTTTTTGAAATTTATACAAATCAGAATAGAACACTTGTTTCTCTCGAAGACATTCCCCAACGCTTACGACAAGCTACGCTGGCTATTGAAGACAAGAATTTCTACCAGCATCCTGGATTTGACCTAGCTTCTATTATTCGCGCTCTTAAAGAAAACTTTCTTGAAGGGAAAACGCTACAAGGAGGATCTACGCTAACTCAACAACTCATCAAATCTTCTTTATTAACAAGCGAGAAAAAAATATCGAGAAAAATAAAAGAGATAATACTTGCTTTCTGGGCTGAACGTATCTACTCAAAAGATGAAATTCTTGAAATGTATTTTAACCAAGTGCCCTATGGTGGAACAGCATGGGGAGTTGGTGCAGCATCAGAAGTTTATTTCGAGAAGAAAGTGAAAGACTTAACGTTAGCAGAAAGCGCTTTTCTCGCCGGCATTACACAAGCTCCCTCTCTTTATTCACCATATAGCTCCCAACCATCTGTATGGAAAAAAAGACAACAGGAAGTATTAAATAGAATGGTTGCATTAGGATACATCACTAAAGAGGACGCTAAAAAAGCATCAAATGAAAAACTACACTTTAAAGATCCTAAAGTACCACTCAGAGCACCCCATTTCGTTATGTATATTAAGGACCTATTAATTAAGCAACACGGTCTTGCTGCAGTAGAAAAAGGCGGTTTAACTGTCATAACCAGTTTGGATATTACCAAACAAGAAATGGCTGAAAAAATTGTTGCAGAAGAAGTCGCAAAATCTTCGTATCTTCAGCTATCAAATGGAGCAGTCCTTATAACGAACCCTAAAAACGGAGATATCATTGCAATGGTAGGAAGTAAAGATTACCAAGATAAAGATAACGGAAACGTTAACCTTACTACATCATTAAGACAACCAGGATCCACTGTTAAAGTTATTACATATAGTGCTGCATTAACAAAAGGATATACAGCATTAAGTCTCTTAGAGGATACACCAATGACATTTCAAAGTGAAGGTGCGCCACCATATTCTCCAGTAAACTACGATGGAAGATATTTTGGAAAAGTAACTCTCCGTTTTGCTTTAGCAAACTCACTAAACTTGCCTGCAGTAAAAACCCTACAAAAAGTAGGAATCAAAGACATGCTTGATTTAGCTAAAGACATGGGAATTACGACGTGGAATTCGCCGGAACGTTATGGACTTTCACTAACTCTGGGTGGTGCAGAAGCAACTATGCTTGATATGGCAACAGTTTTCGGGACATTAAGTAATTATGGAGAAAGAGTTGACCTTAATCCCATTCTATTAGTAACAGATTATAAGGGTGCAATACTCGAACAAAAAAAAGAAGTTTCCTCCATTCGTGTCTTATCTGAAGGAGTCGCTTATATCATTTCAGATATACTTCGCGATAATAAAACAAGAAGTACAGCATTTGGAAGCAATTCGCCCCTTGTGATTCCCAATCATACCGTGGCTGTTAAAACGGGAACATCTGATAATAAAAGAGACAACTGGACTATCGGATACACAAATGATTATGTAGTAACTACATGGGTAGGAAATAATGATAATACCCCTATGAGTCAATCACTTGCTTCCGGTATTACAGGGGCAGCACCTATTTGGCATGAAGTCATGAAGAATCTTCTTAAGGATACTAAAGATAGAATAACAGTTCCTTCCGATGTGGTAGTAAAAAATTGTATGGGAAGAGATGAATATTTCTTAAAAGGTACGGAAAATACTGTTTATTGTACTAGTACTCCAAATAAAAAAGTCTTTTCTGTTCAGTAGTCTTGCTGTGCTTCTCTCAATTCTAAAACCTTAACTCTATCTTCCAACTCTCTATATGCGTCTTTCGGACTTTCTTTTTTAAACAATGCGCTCGTAGTAACAAAACGTCTTGCTCCAGCTAGATATGCTTGCTCAATAGTTCGCTCATTTATGCCGCCATCAACAGTGATATTGGAGATGCCTTGTTCTGCTAATGTCATTACTTTTTTTAATGTTTCTTCTTGAAAATCCTGTCCCGAAAAACCGGCTTGAATTGTCATTATTAAAACAGTATCAAGATCAATAACTGGGACTTTTAATGCATCTAAGGATGTCGAACCGTCGATAGCCAAGCCTACTTCTCCTATTTGCTGTACTTTAGCCACAAAAGCAATCTGATCCGACATTTTCTCTACCTGACCGATAAATCGTTTAAAACCTGCTGCTGCCCACTGTTCTATATACTCTAAAGGTTCTTCTACCATCAAGTGAACTTCGAAAAAAATCTCGCTGGTATATTTCTTAAAAGGATTGGGGTCAGAAAAAGTTTTATTATTTGCGAACTTTCCGTCTACCACATCAATATGGATTGTTTTAGCAAAAGATTTTACTCGTTCAATCTTTTCTTCAATTACATGCCAATCTGTATTGTCAGTGCCAGGACTGGGAATTATCTCAAACATAAAGTCATATTTTAACTTATTACATCTGATCCTCGATGTTTTTTATCTTTTTAACTCTCCGTATATGTCTTAGAACAGTAGCGGCTGGTTGTCCTATCCAAGTAATAACTGCATGCTCTATGTCTTCTTGACGTAGAAATCTCGTACCAATTGACAACATATTCGCTGCATTATGTTCTCGTGTTAACTTCAGGATTTCAAAGGGATCGGTACTTTCCCTTCCCTCTATGTTTATTTCCTGCAAAGGAGTAGCCAATGAATAAAATACCGCACATCGTACTCCTTTATACTTATTCGCAGTAATAGCTTCGCCTTGCCCTGAACCTCCAAAAATAATACCTAGATTTGTCTCGGAATTTTCTGATACTTTCTCAGCAGCTTTACTAATAAAGTCTGGATAATCATCATCTTCATCATAGGTATAAGCTCCACAATCCTCGACATCATATCCTTTTTGTTGTAACAAAAGCTTTATTTTATCTTTTATTTCGAGTCCTGTATGGTCTGTTGCTAAAAAAATTTTCATATATTCATTCTAAATCCATTTGGTTCATTACGATAAATTTCTCACTCGTTCTTCCATAACTTGTCTTGACAATAATCCAGGCTGAGCTCCCACTTTACCGATAACTGATGCTGCATTTACACTACCCCACTCTAAAGCAGTTTGCAAATCATTACCATACATTGTCGCAGCTAAAAAACCTGTTGCAAAACTATCCCCTGCACCTGTTTTTTCTACTACCTCTGAAGGTACTATAGCTTGATGATAGTAGTTCCCGTTACTGTTTACAACGAAAGACCCATGCTTACCGTCAGTAATGACTACTGTTTTTGGCCCAAGTTTTTGTAATCTCTCAAGCAGACTTTTTATTTCCACACTGCCAGGGGTAACTTGTAGCAGTTTCTCTGCTTCTTCCTTATTAAGGAAAAGGATTTCAGAAGCAGCTAAACTTGACTCTAATACTGCTAACCCCTTATCAATCTGTCTTGTTCCAGGATTACACGCTAGTTTACGATTCTTTCTCTTAACAAATTCAGAAGTCTTTTGATATACATGTTCCCATTCTTCACCTAAAGAGCTTAGATAAACCCAAGCTGTATCTATATTCTCGTAAGAAAAAGAATGATCTCTTCGTACATGATGAACTAAATGCACTCGCTCTCCGCCGAACATAATATCCATACCAAACGATGAAAGTGCATTTTCAACTTTCACGTGTGAGTGATCCACTCCTTCTTTTTCAAGTGTCTTTAGAATCTTGTTAGAAAACGCATCGTTTCCTATTTCTACAATAAGGCTTGTCCGTAAACCTAAACGGGATAAACCGACACTGACATTACATGCGTTTCCCCCTACAAAAAAGGAAGCAGTCTCTACGATAATCTTTTCATCAGCAGGAAAACAAAGCTCTTTTGTTTCATGATTAATCCTACAACTTTCACTATTTTTAGGGAGACTAAGAAACGCATCAACAAGAGCATTTCCTATACATAAAACATCGTACATAACAAAATTTTTAATTTCTAACTACAAGTTTCAAACTAATTTTATAATTCTCTAATTAATTGGAAACTGGAAAATCGAAATTAGAAATTTTTTACACTACTCTGCTCCTACAATTACAACAGCATCTATATTTGATGTTTCTGATAATGTTGCAGCACTACTGCTCACAAGATAATCTGCATCAACAATATCTTTTTTAAGTGCATTAAGATAAGTTACCTTACTTTTTTTAATTGTAACTATAACGCCTTTATAGGTGTAGGAATCTGCATTTCCCGTCCGGCTTACTGTATACCCAGCATTAGTAAGCGTTGTACTCATAACCTTCGCAACTCCTTTTTCTCCGCTTCCATTTAATACTTCTATTTTTAAGTCACTTTTTTCAGTCGAGATCGCACTCCCCGTTGGCGTAATAGGTTTCGTAATTGTAGGGGTATTTTTTTTATTTAAGGGTTCTGTTACTGAAATCGACGCAGTAGGAGAAGCTATAGGTATTTGTGTCGGCTCTTGTCTTCGCGATGAAGTAGGAAGAATTGTAACTACAGGTGTTTTTACTGACTCGGTGTTATTAGAAGAAAAAAAATTGCCAGCAAGAATTATAAGAAAACCGAGAAGTAATGCTGTTACAACAATAAATCCAATAAACTTTATAAGAGAAGATGCTTTGCCTTCCTGCATACTGATACCCTCAAACTCCATTCCGTCTTTTAAATAGATTCTATTAGCCATATAAAAACTGGTTACAGTTTAGCATACTTTACCTATGATATAAACGTTATATATAGCAGTATTATATATGGTTTTTACTAATTTTTTTCTCTCTTACATAGCTTTGGTATAATATATCTATGACTGCCAGGAAAAAACTCTTTCATATCTTCATAGTCCTTTTTGCAACTGTATTTTTTTTCTTACATACGTCTTTCACCTATTCCGATGAACTTGATGATATAAATAAGCAGTTACAAGATTTAAATAAAGCGTTAGACCAGTCAGTTTCTGCCACAAAACCGCTTGAGTCACAACTAAAGTCTATGCAACAGCAAGTTACAGGCATTCGACAGCATATCTCTGGTATTGAACAAGATTTAGAAAAGAAAAAAGCTGATATTGATAAAGGTTATGACAATCTAGCAGAAAAACAAGCAATTATTTCAAAAGCAATTAGAAACTATTATATAAAGAGTTATTATAATTCACCGCTTATCACCTTCTTATCCACGTCTACGTCTTCAAACCTTTCAGATATTTTAGCGTACCAACGAGCTAAAACAAATCAAGACAAAGCGGTAATAACTAACCTGGCACTCTCAATAACAGATTTGGAAACAAAAAGTAACAAGCTAAAGAATGAGCAAGAGCGCCTGTTAGGAATTAAAAATACATTGGATATACAAGCAGCAAAACTAGATGAAGTTGTAAAAGGAGCCAAAGAATACCAAAAGACATTGTCTGAAAAAATCGCCGCGCTCTCAGCTAAACAACAAGAAATTGTGAATGCTCGTTCCGGAAGCTTTACGGCAACCATCGGAGACAGTGATTTAGCTGACGACTATAATGCCTCTATAAAAGGTTTTCGAGAATCTGCACCATCTGGAAGCTTTGCTGTTTTCTCGTTCGGAGCGCATACTCATCGAAAAGGCATGAGCCAATATGGAGCTTTTGGACGCTCAAATGCAGGACAAGATTTTAAGACCATTCTCCGAGCATATTATGCTAAAGAACCCGTGAGTAAAGATACCGGTGGAACTATTAAAGTCTCTGGCTTTGGCGAAATGGACTTCGAGGGTAGATATTTGTTAGGAATTGCTGAAATGCCATCAAGTTGGCCGAAAGAAGCGCTAAAAGCCCAAGCTGTTGCTGCAAGAACATATGCATATAGATACAAACAAGAAGGAAAAGAAATTTGTACGACTGAGGCATGCCAAGTCTTTAATAGCGGTAAAGCAGATAACACTCCTGCAGCGTGGAGACAGGCAGTTGAAGAAACTCGCGGACAGGTACTTGAGGATGTTGTTACTTATTATTCTTCAACAACAGGCGGTTATCTAACCACCATGGGATGGGACACCACCGACGGCCAAGGTGGTGCAAACTTCTCAGAAAAATCCTATGAGAAAATGGCAGGATCTCCATGGTTTTATAAAGCCTGGTATACACAAGGATACAGCACAAGCAGTAATAAATGTGGGAGAAGCAGCCCATGGCTTACCTCATCAGAAATGGCAGATCTGATTAATTCAGCTATTGTTTTATTTAATGGTGGTACAGGTGAGGAAACTGGAAGAATCACACCAGTTACCACTTCATGCTGGGGAGGTAATCCTTATAGTCATGACGAACTGAGGAATGTTTCAGAGAAATATGGTGGTGGCATTAATTCAGTGAGTAATGTTACAGTATTACAAGGAAATGGAACAACAAATGAAATTGTTTTTCAAACTGATAAAGGTGAGAAACGATTTAGTGGTACAAATTTTAAAACTGCATTTAATGTTAGAGCTCCAGGATATCTTTCTATTCCACAAAGTGGCTTTGCGTTCTATAATATAGAAAGGAAGTGAGATACCTCCAAACTATGCCGGACGTATTTATATCAACAGAAAACTCCACTCCACCTTCTCATAATGATTATACGTCTAAGCATGTAAAAAATGTGGAACCAAAATCTCTACCTTACTTTTCTTCATTCTGTAGACTCCCCGAAGGGATATCCTTTGAAAGTCAAGAAACGAATGAAAGGATAATTCTCTTTTTACGCCGGCATTTTATTACGAATATACTTTGGATTATATTGAGTATACTATTGCTACTACTTCCTCCTTTCATCTTAACCCTAAATATATTTACTCATTTTATAGACGTTTTACTTCCGTTCCGCTTTCTTTTAATTATTTCTGTATTCTATTATTTACTTATAGCAGGTTTTGTATTTAATAAATTTATTAGTTGGTTTTACAACTTTGGAATAATTACTAACGAACAAATCGTCGATGTCGATTTTAAAGATATTATGTATAGAACCACAGCAAAAGCTAGAATTCAGGATGTCATAGATGTTGAATTTGAACAAGGCGGATTTCTCCATAGCTTTTTTGATTATGGAAATATATTTATACAAACAGAAGGTGTAAAACCCAACTTTGAGTTCCACGCCATACCGTTTCCGGATAAAGTATCTGATATCATTCTTGATTTAAAGGAGAAAGCCAATGTTAATACCTAATCTTTTACAAACACTTTTACAAAATGTTTACGTTTTATTGGCAATAAAAGTTATCATACTTTTAATGATTTTGTTATTAACAATTTATAGCTTCGTTGTACGCACCCAAATCAGATCTTTAAATAGGCTTGTTTTTATACATGCTAAAAATGCATCAAAATCGATAATACTGTTCTCCACAATATATTTATTAGTCTGTATTTCGCTTTTTTTCTTAGCTCTTGTTATACTGTAATTAATGCACCAAGCGAATATATCATTTGCTAAGATTGTCGCTACTCCTACATCATCCGCATGGTCACAAGTCTATAATGCTGGTAGCTTATTTACTGTTCTTTCTTTGAATACATCCAGAGAAACTGAGGTAACCCTGACTAGTATTGGTAAAAATATTATTAATAACCTTGAGGCTGAGTTTTTTACCCTGGAAACAAAAACCTTACATTCTATTCAGCAAGCTGTCAGCACAAGTATTCTTGATATTCCAGAACATATTGAACTCTCCCTTGTACTCGCTTATATAAAAGAAAACGTCCTCTATATACTTATTTTTGGATCTGGAACTGTAGTAATGAAACGTGATATGCAAGTAGTAACCCTCTTAGAAAAAACTGAAGTAACAAAAAGTTTCGTTTCAGCATCAGGATATTTAAAACAGCACGATATTGTGTTATTACAAACCGAACAGTTTACTCAGCTATTAACTGCTGCTGATATATCTCAGGCTCTCGAACTCCTACAACCAAATGATATTGCGGAAGCACTAAGCCCGAAGGTACATAATGCAGAGTATGGAGGAGCTGCGAGTGTAATTCTAGGTATTTCCGGAGTTCCTAAGATCCATGTTGAAGATAATCGCGAATCAAAAATGGATAAGCAGCATGAACCTATTACTCCTCCAGTTTCTCTCGAAAAAGTTACAGATGAGAAAAGTGAACCAGAATCCCCTATAGAACACTCAAAAAAACGAGTGTCATTCTCAAAGTTCCTTCTCCATCAAAAAGAGAAACTTTTTAATAAGACTGTATTATTACTGATAGGAACTATCACGCTAGCTATATTACTAATTTTCACAGTTATAACTACTCTGCAAAATCAAAAGAGCCAAAAATTACAGAAAGAATTTTTAGCAACGTATCAGGAGATTGAAAAAAGATATAAAGATGGTCTAGGAATAAAAACAGTTAACCCACTGCAAGCTCGCTCAGAGTTTCAAGCCGCAAAAGATCTACTTAATAATAAACTATCTACTTTCCCAGAAAGTTTTGTACAGAAGAAACAACTTCTCATACTACAAGAAAAGATCGAAGGTGAACTTGCAGCAACCTCACAATCCTATACTGTGTCAGTTAAAAAAGCAGAAAAGAACGGTTCACTCCTACTTGAAGAGATTAGCAAAGATGAAAATGTAGTATCGGGAGTACAACAGGATGCAACAATGTATCTTCTCACCAAAACAGGTATAACAGCAAAAGATACGGAAACTCGAAAGTCTACAATAATAATAAAAAGTAACAACTCATGGAATAATGGTGTGTCTTTAAGCACTTATAATGATAATATCTACCTACTAGATGATGAGAAAGGCGTTCTTAAATTTGTTCCTGTAAAAAATGGTTATAGTATGTCAAACTATTTTGCAGACACCCCGAAAGAAGTTTCAAATGCAGTTAGCATGGCTATTGATGGATCAGTCTGGTTATTAAGTAGTGATGGGAAAATAACGAAATATACGAAAGGGAAACAAGACTCTTTCTCAGTAAAAGGCCTTGAGCTTCCTTTTAAAAACCCTACGTATCTTTTTACTAATAAAGATACAACCAACTTATATATTCTTGATAATGGTAATAATCGAATTGTTCAATTAGCGAAAGATGGGAATTATAAATCACAATTCGTCACTTCTGCATTCAGGACTTCAAAATTTATGGAAGTAAATGAAGCTGATAAAAAAATATTTATAATTACTGGGGATCAGGTGCATGTATTCAACATCCAATAACAATTTAAATTAATTTACATAATTAGATTTTATTCGCCAACTTAATAGATAAATTCCACTGTAACTTTTGCAACTTTTTTAAGCCATTCTATATACTACAATAAATTGATGAGGAAGAAAAACTTTATCTTCAGAAAAACAATTGATTGGAAACAGTACGTAAAAATAGTAGCTATCGTTAGTGTAATAATAGCAGGCACGCTAATGAGACTTTTTGGGTTTTATCAACGGGAAATCTGGTTTGATGAAGCAGTATCAATAAGAATCGCTCACTCATCTTCGTTAATAGAGTTTTTAACAAACAGTCTTCAATTTGATACCATGCCTCCGCTTTATCCTTTAATACTGAGTGTCTGGATTCGTTTATTTAACGACAATCTTATGACTGTTCGTCTCTTTTCATCGCTCTTAAGTTTGTTAACAATCTTTATGATATTCCTTTTAGGAAAACGTCTATTTAATGGTAAGGTAGGTATTCTTTCTGCTCTTATACTCTCAATATCACCTCTGCATATATACTATGCTCAAGAAGCTCGAAGCTACAGTCTTTTTACGTTCTTAAGTCTAGTTTCATTTTATTTCTTTTCTAAGCTGATGGAGAGGAGAAATTTTCTACATATTTTCTTCTATATAGTCTCCAATGTGCTGCTACTATATACACATCCATATGCTCCATTCTTTTTAGCATCTCAATTTATTTTTTTTCTCGTTATGGTATGGAGAGAAAAATCTTATATCAGTTTCCTAGAATGGATATTTATACATATTATTATTTTTGTCTTCTTTATACCATGGATTCCCTATCTACTACAGATTTCTATGCGAGTCCAGAAAAACTTTTGGATACGGCAACCAACATTTTTCTCTATAATCGAAGTTTTTCACTACGCAGCACCCTATATCTTCCCAATTTTTCTAGTTCTATCATTTATGCCTTTTTTTAGAGCATGGACAGAAAAAAAGTTTTTTCTACAGATAAAAAATATAGATAGTACTGCACTTTATTTGCTCGCTTTTTGGATTACTATACCCATTATTATTCCTGCTATTTTCTCTATTTTTTTTATGCATATTTTTTACTATCGATATTTAATACCGGTATCATTAGCTTTCTATATTCTTGTGGCGAAGGGACTGTCACGTATTCATTTCTTACTAAGCACACTAATATTAGTAGTATATGTATGTTTCTCTTTCCTTTTTTTATATGATCTATCACTTTCTTCTCATTCCACTGACTGGGAACAGATTCTTCGATTTCTCCATAATAATAAAAAAGACGGTGATATTATTCTCTTTTCGCATTCAATCAAAACAGACTATAATTACGGATTTGAAGAATTGCCATTTGCTTATACAGAAAAATATTTAAGAAAAAATCAAGGTTTAAGAAAACAATCTTTTCAAAGAGGTTTTAAAGACTTGGATACATTCAATGAGTATCTTACGCATATTAATAAACACAGACGAATATTGCTTATTCACTCGAGATATTTAGGCATAGATTCTCCAATACTACATGCTGTTAAAAAATCCTATAAAATCTCCCGTGAATTACACTACGCGCATACACATATATATATTTTTTATAAATAGCTGCATACTAAAACTCCCATGCTATACTTTACAATAAATGAATAAATTTAAGAAATGGATAAGTATTTTTTTTAATTCTCCTATAGTACCCTTCCTATTATTTGTCGTGTTAGTTGTTGCTGGAGCATTCAGTCATTCTTTATGGGGTGATGAAGCAGAGAATGCCTTATTTGCAAGAAATCTGCTTCGATTCGGAAATTTAAAAGGTTGGGATGGTGTAAACATCATGGGGTTAGAGGATGCAGTCTATCTCAATAAAGACCTTGTTAACCATATGAGCCCTCCTGCTCAATTTTATATTACCGCATCTTCATTTGCATTATTCGGTGAGTCTTCTTTTACTGCGAGATTACCATTTATTATCTTTAGTGTTTTATCTGTTCTTATTTTTTACAATACAAGTTTAATTATCACGAAAAATCGGAGAACGAGCGTTCTGTCGCTCTGGATTATTTCTCTTTCTATTGCATTTATTCTCATGTCTTACCAAAGCCGTTACTATAGTGTTACCATTTTTGCGGGGTTACTTATGTGTAGATCACTTTTTTTGTTTAATAACAAAAGTGTTCTACCGAAAATCCTGTTCATTTTTGGAAGTGTTTTATTCTTCTATGCACATTATGTCTCATTCATAGCTTTCTACTCTGCTTTGGTATTGTCATTTATTATGTATCTTCTTTTGATGAATCGCCCACACCAAGAAATCAAATATATTTTGAAGTACATATTACTGCTTACCGCTGTTATAGTTGTCTTTTGCTTACCATGGTATATAGCACAAAATCCTTTAGAAGGACGTGGCTCTTTTACTAATCCTTTCGGCCAATCACTTTTGGAGTACTATCGTATATATGTTTATATGACTGAAACATTCTTGGCAGTTAACTACATAAATGTGTTTCCCGTTGTGCCTCTTATACTAGTTCTAATCATTTTTCTCTTTAAGAAAAAAAAGTATATGAACTACTCTTTACTCTTTCTCATCTTGCTTCCTTTTCTTTTCTATGTTTTTCTAGGAATATTTAGTATTACGACACATAGCCATATTAATTTCTATGCACTCAGATATACAACAGTAATTTTTCCTTTCTATTTTCTTCTCATTGGATCGTTAATTAACGAACTTTGGATTTGGAGAAAAACAGTTGCTCTGGTTTCTTTTAGTATATTTATATGTACAAACCTATTTACATTACATTATCCGAGAAGCTTTCTTATCGAATATATACATGAAGTTATCAAGCAATATAAAACCTCTGACGACTTTGTAGCTGATTACTTAAAGAAACACGCCAAAAAAGGTGAAAGTGTGTTTATTTCTCTAAGTAGAGCTCATGAAGTATTAATTTTTCATCTCGGTAGTTCGTTACGTTTTGTTAATAGAGTCACACCTAATAATCCTCGGATATTTCCAGAAAATAAAACAGTTCTTCCTCAATACATATATTCTTTCCATGAACATCCTGATTGGATCGTTCTCTATGGTACAGACAGCAAGGTAACTTTTTGGAATTTTGATAGGCGTCAGTTACCAAATAGTATTGATTTGGAAAAAGCATATAAAAAAGTAGCTGTACTCCCAGTCTTTTATGGTTCAGATGTAGCAAGACCCGAAATTACTATACGAAGTTTTCATGAGATCAAGCCAAAAGACAACGAAAAAGTCTTTATTTATAAAAAGAGAAAGTAATGCATGACATATAGCATTACGTTTAATGACCTCTTTTATATAACCTTGTAATAACTACCCTGCTTTTATATAAATAATGTATGTTAGAATAAGTCTTCTAAATATATTCAATGTAAAATATATGAAAATTACAAATAGACGCGCGTTTTTTGATTTCGAAATTTTAGATCGGTTTGAAGCAGGGATTAATCTCCAAGGAGCAGAGGTAAAAGCTGTGAGAGATGGTCATGCTGACCTTACAGGCAGTTTTGTCCAAATCCGTGGTAGCGAAGCATATCTGATTAACTCGAAAGTGCTTCCTTATAAGTTTGCCAGACCTGAAGGATACGACGAATGCAGAACACGGAAATTACTTCTTCACAAAAAAGAAATTATCTCTTTAAAGGGTAAAACTGATGGTGGAAACTTGACAATCGTGCCTATTTCACTGTATACTAGCCGAAACCTCATTAAAGTTGAATTGGCTTTAGGAAAGCCAAAAAGAAAGTTCGATAAACGGAATTCTATAAAACGACGCGACCTCGAGCGTCAAGTAGAAGAAACTTTGAGTGATCGCTTCGATGACCTTTAACAGTTGAATCAATATTCACTTTTAGCTCGCTAAAGCTTTAGCGGAGGCAACCCACCTTCATTGTCATCGGCGAGATAAAAGGGGATGATTTGATTCGACGAGTATTTGATCTTTAAAAACAGCAAGCCGGCTTTGACTAATGCCGTAAAAAGAGTCAAAACAATAAATGCTGACACTATGCGCAGCATCCGTCGATTTGCCAAAAAGGCAATTGATGGGGTCGATGAAGCACCTATCGCAGGTGGATATGCTCCTGCATATCTTTTTGCATAAAGAGGTTTCATCGCCTGTCTATGTTCTCTTCTCCTAACGGGATAATATAGGCAAAAATACAGTTAGGAAAGGGTAAAGGATTTGGTTCTGTCTTTTATCGTCATGTGAACCTTTACTTTGTTATTCCTGTCAATTGGATAAGACAAAGTGAATAAAACAAAAATTGACTACGCTTGTAGACGTTTTTATTTATTATTTCTCGGACTCCGGATCACTCCCGGACATCTCCACTCTTCGCTCATAAGTAAGCTTATGAGCTACGAAGTGGCACAGCCACACTTTAATAATAATTGGTTGTAAATAAGGAAAGAAGAGTGCCTCTAACGAAGCCTAAGGCGGAGTGGGGCATTTTTCGTTTTTGGTAGGATACTATTCACTACGTTTATATTCTAAAGCTATATGAAAATAGTTATTATCATGGCTACTCCGATAATTTAAAAAAACGGATAAAAGATCATACTATTGGTGCTGTTTCTTCAACTAAAAACGTTAGACCATGCAAACTTGTATTCTATTCTGCTTTTTCTTCTAAAAAGAAGGCTCTAGAATTTGAAAAATATTTAAAAACACATTCTGGGTTCGCATTTAGAAATAAACGACTTATCGAAAGATGATTCACAAACCCAAATGATCGTCCAATGTTCTTCTCTCGAAAAACATGACTTACTCAATTTCAGAAGTACTTAATTATAGAAGCCTTCCATTTTATATGGATATCTCTTTCCATTAAGTAGAATAAAGATCTCTGCATCGTCCACTAAACTCTTTTTAACTTCGATAAAGTGCTGTGTTCGAGGTTGAAGTGAATATGCAGGAAGTACTGAAGTCGATCCTCCATCTTTTATTATCTCCAAAGTACCTATCGCCGCTTCACTTGTTTCAAATCGAATCTGATATGTATTATTACCTACTTCTCTAGAGTTGGTTGCTACGATGACCAGATCGTTTGAAGCTTTCGTTTGGGATTGAGTTTTCTGCTGCATACTGAGGACAAAGAGTGGTGTAAGAAAAGAAAATAAAAAAAGAGCAACTAATCCTATTTTATTTTTTCCCATTTTTGCTGTAGAAACACCGAAGAAAACTACCATCAGAAGCATAAGAATACTAAAAATGACAATACCAAAGACTAAAGACCAAAAGATGAGTTGATAGAGTGTTTCAGCTTCCATACTTCTATAGTATCTCAGTTTTATAGTTCTGTCTAGAGACACATAAAAATACTAAGTAACCATAGAAATTAAATAGAACACCTTTTTTATTCTTACCTCTTACTTCGTGAATCTTATATCACAGATTTTTCCCTATAGTACTTGACTTTAGGTAGAAGAATTGGTGCTATAGGACTCCTTGCTCCTTGAAAACGTTAGTAGGGAGTCTACTGACCGGGAAGAGGCGCAGATACTTGGGGAAGTATGTAATTTTAGGTGTTTTCCCCTATCTCTGCACTTTCTCTCCTGATCAGTTTCTCCCTGCTACATCATATACGTTTGTGAGAAACAAACAATTTACTATCTTCTAGCCACAATTGTGTGGTTGCAGGCAATATGGACGTTAGGAAGTTGCAAAGTTTCAGAGTTTCAAAGATGCAAAGTCTTAAACTCTGCAACTATGGATCTATGCAACTTTGTATCTTTTCTAATGCTCATTATGCCTGTTACACCACTTCTGGCTCTAGGGAGGCTGCAGCTCCCACAACAGGCTAGGGCCACCATCCCTTTACATGCTCGAAAGGAGCAACAGCCATGCCTACAATCAAATACGGTTCGCTTGACCTCCAACTGCCGGATGCGGTTGATACCATTCCGGCACTCATCGGGCTGCTAAGTATGCAGCTCGAGCGCAACGATGCGCTCATCCAAGGCTGGGGGACTCTCGGCGATTCCCTTCAGGAAGCGGCAGTTCGTGCCGCCGTCGCTGAAGAGCGCCTGGCTGGGGAAACCCGCCGCGCCGATGCCGAGAAGCAGCGTGCTGACACGGCTGAGAGCGAACGCGCCACGGACATGCGTTGGCACAAGTATTACGAAGGCCGCTATAGCGAAGTAACTCGGCAATTCGCTGACGTGAAGAAGCAGCGCGACAACAATAAGGATGCCTACGACAACGAGGTCGAGGCCCACGCAACGACACGCGACGAGCTGGGGCGCATTCGCCGCCAGCGAAACTTGCTCGCGGTCCTTCTGGTCTTCATCTTACTGCTCTGGCTGGGTTTCATCACCCGCCCGAGCTGGTGGCCCGACGTGCTACCCTTCCCGCCCACCAGGGCGCAAGTCTCGCAGCTCGAGTCGCAAAACCGGATCTTGGCCGGCGACAACGTCGACCTGAGAGACACTATCCGCAACCTGAATCGCGAGGTCGGGCGTCTGAGCGCCCAGCGTACCGCTGAGACGCCCACGCCCACCACCCCGACGGCGGCTTCGGCCACCCGGCCGCGCCCGTCGGTCACGCCAATCCCGAGCGGAGTGAGCGGCACCCCCACCCCGACGGTCGTCCCGCCCGCGGCCACCCTCAGCGCGACACCCAACCCGATCTCAGGCACGACGGCAACCAAGGCTGAGGTCGAGGCGCTCCGCGCTGACCTCGAAACCTGGAAATCAGGGATTCTCAACGCCAACAACGAGTTAACCAAGCAGGCGGACCACATCACGGCGTTGTACAACGCCCGTGATATCCGCAACTTGCGACCCTCGTCGTGGCCGGCGTTCTACCCGACTACGCTCCAGGTCATCCAGACCCCGGAGAAAAACCACGTCGGGCTTCTCCGTTTCGTGTCGTCTGACGGCTACCGCTACTTGCGATTCAACGACCTCAGCGTCTTCGACGCTGATACTGGCGGTCAAGCCACCGGTGATGGGTACTACCTCATGAACTTCACTACCGATGATCTGGGCTTCATCACCCAGGTCTATCTGACGCGTAACCGCGCGATCAGCCGGTAATTGAAGTGCTATACTTCTCACGACGTGTGATCTTTCTCCACGGCGCTAACGCGTTGTGGGAAGTGTAGCAGGGAAAGGCCCGGCTCGAAGTACTCTTGTGCGTTATTGCAATGCACCTGAGGAAAAGATGTCCGGGCTTTTTCCGTTTTAAGGGTGGTTTTATTAATCTCAAGGAGCATCTAGCTTAATTTCTCAATCCATACATTATCATTCTTTATGAGACCCAGCAATATAGCTTATAGTGATTGACACTCTATTAAAAATTTGTTACTATGGGCCATCAAAGCACCTTGAAAAGTTAGTAAGGAGGCTACTGACCAGGATTCAACAATTTTCCTGTTCAGTATCTCCTTGCTACATGCTATTTACTATCTACGGCTATATCTACCCCTAGAATGGTTGCAGGCAATATGGACGTTAGGAAGTTGCAAAGTTTCAGAGTTTCAAAGATGCAAAGTCTTAAACTCTGCAACTATGGATCTATACAACTTTGTATCTTTTCTAATGCTCATTTTGTCTGCAATCATTTTAAGTCGTAAAGTCCTAAAGGAGGGCTGTATGACCACTAGATTAGTCGCCGTAATCGAAGCGCTTCGTCGTGAAACCGTTCCGGCGCATACGGCTGTCCTAGGACTGGACAGTATGGGTGCGCCGCTCCTGCTACGCCTCGCAAGCCCGGAAGTCCCGCATGTTCTTATTTGCGGGACCGATGGAATTGATGTGACCGCTATGATGCGGTCAATGATCGCCAGCTTGGCCACTTTTAACTCCCTTGCGGAGTTAGGCTTGGTACTCATTGACACTCATCACAACGCTTTCACACCTTTCAAAAACATGACCCATCTACTGACTCCCGTGGCACAAAACGCACCAGACGCCATGGCCACGCTGAAGTGGCTTGTGCAGGAACTGAATCGTCGCGAGCGAGACCGTATCACGCTACCCCGCATCGTGACGTTCATTGACGAACTGGTATCTCTCGGAGAGCTAGCGGTACTACTTATTCAGCTCATCCGCAGAGGAAGGCAAGCTGGAATGCACCTGGTATGTGCAACCCAGCAGCCGGGTAAAATCGCTGGCTTACTGAAGCAAGCAAACTTCCCGGCCCGTCTCGTCGGCAGAGTGAACAGTGCTGAAGACGCAATGATCGCTTCCGGCATCCACCACAGCGATGCCGAGCGACTCGAGGAAGGCGTCTTCGTACTGCTGGGACGAAGCATTAGACATCAGCTTAAGACTGTCTATGCCTCGAATCTTGAACTAGCATCTCTATTACCGGACTCAACCATGCCTCTAGCCATTCCCACAGGCCAGGGGCGAAACCCACACCTAGAACCCGTGGGGGATCGCATCCCACCCGGAAGCAAACCGGTAGGGCATGGGTATCTGCGACGAGTAAAATAGTATAGAGCCTTGGAGAAAGGCCGGGCCCCATCAGTACTTGAGGAATGCTGCCAAGTCTACGGACGAAAGTAGCATACCACGAGTCAGGGGTTCCGGCCTTTTGACGTTTTAGGAGCTATTTTCACAGTGAATCAAGTGCTACAAAGAAAAAAAAATGCAGCAAGGTAATACTAAAACAATTCCGATTACTTCCCATGCGCCAATGCTATTCCCCATACCCTTTCTATACCATGTTTCTTTAACACTCTCGCTGCTTATAACATCGTAGTACCTGAAGTAATAATGTCATCAATCAAAATCACCTGAGTTGCAGAGTTCCAAAGTTCCAGAGATGCGGAGTTTTTTCTTTCTTTGGATCTCTGAACCTTTGCAACTTTGAAACTATCTAAAACTTCAAATGCTCCTTCTATGTTCTTTTTCCTTTTTTCCCTATCTAACTTCATTTGATTTTCTGTTTTTTTAACCCTTCCTAATAAATTCACTGTTTTTATACCAAACCGCTTGCTTAACTCTTTTGCAAGTAACTCAGCATGATTATACCCTCGTTCACGCTCTTTCTGTTTATAGAGCGGAATCGGGACGAATAAACTTTCTGATCGAAGTATTCTATGAAATTGTTCATTCTGGAGTAACCCTTCATAAAACAGATCAGTTAACACATGCTGGAGATCGGAAAGATAAGGGCGGAATTTAAATGCTGCAATCATTCGTTTCATAGTCCCAGCGTATTTCACACTCGCTAAAGCTCCGTCTATGGTATATTTCGTTTTACAGAGAGGATGTGTTATACCATCAATAGCTTGTTTATTACAAACTAAACAAATGTACTCAACATCAAGCGAAATTGTTGAAAAACAAACATCACATACGTATGATCCAAATTTTTTACATACAACGCAGTATTTCGGAAAAAGAAGACTTAGAAAATCCATTATTCCTAGAGTAGCAAATTGTAAAATGACAATGCTATAATCGACTGACTCTCAGGAGGAGTCGCCCCATAAAGGGACTTCTCCCTATCAGAATTGATATAAGAATTAAGGAGGAGTCGCATAGTTGGCCCATTGCGAGGGGTTGCTAACCCCTTGAGCCTCTCAAAGGGCTCGCGCAGGTTCGAATCCTGTCTCCTCCGCCTTCGGTCGCCATAGCTTCAGCGACGGCGACTTTTTCTCATGAAAGTTATCGATGACCGAAATGCTAAATCCGTTATTAACGGGCGACCTTCGGTGGACAATGTCCGCTTTTATTATGTTTATATATTATTATGCAATGACAGTAGACCTTATACCGGATGTACTGACAACCTTAAAGATAGAATAGATAGGCATCAAAAAGGTCAAGTTCCCGCTACTAAAAATAGATTGCCAGTTGAACTAGAAGTCTACTTTGCATTTAAAAATAAATATACTGCCTTTAACTTTGAGAAATATCTCAAATCGGGCTCAGGAAGAGCCTTTTTGAAAAAACATTTGCTATAATCATTCTTGCTGGAGAGGTGACCGAGCGGTCTATGGTAACGGTTTACTAAACCGTCGTATCGCAAGATACCGTGGGTTCGAATCCCACCCTCTCCGCACTTCAGGATGAAGGAAAGCAAAATGATGATTATAGATTGAATTATCAACCTTTTCATCCTGTACGAAAGTAAGTTCTTCAAATTCATCCTTTTTATCCACTTTCGTACTGTTATTGGTTAATTCTACTAATTTAGCCAGTATCTTAAATGCTTTTGTATATTCGTATTCAAGAATTTGATCTTTAAGAGTAAGTTTCGAGAATATTAAACCTAGTAATATCCGTTTCTTTTCGGGATGCTTTTTCTTATATATCTCTTTTCCTCGTTGTGATACCTCATAAAGCTGTAATCCTAACTCTCTCACTTTATCTCCAGCAGAGCTATGTCACCTATAAAAGGAGTTAACCATACTACCGTTTTAGTATTAGATAAAGAAAAAGCTATTAATTTCTATTGTAATATTTTAGGCTTAGAAAAGTTAGAGATAGGTAAATCAGTTTGGGCAAGAGCTGGAAAACAATTTATTCATATCAGTAAAACTGATAAAGCTGTTCCGAAATCATTTATACATTTTGCTATTGAAGTATCCAATTTTAATGACTATATCAGAAATTTAATTGCCCAAAAAATAGATGTGTTTGATTTAGATAATAATTTGAACAAAATAGCATTAAATTCTGAACTTGACAATAAATCAAGACAATTTTTTGTAGAAGATCCAAGTGGAAATTATGTAGAAATTATCGATGTTAATAATTCTTTTTTTCACCCGGAATGAAATATATGTGTTGCGACATTGCTCCCTGTTAACCACTCTCTTGCTTTTATCTTACCGATCCTTCATAGTAATATTAGTATCCTTGAGTATTACTAACATATGGACGTACAATCAGTTTTTTATCTTCTCGGCAGTATTTTCATGATTTTAGGAATTGCGTTTGTTTTAACCGCTTTTATCTTTCTTTTCGTCATAGTAAACATTGTAAAGAAAACAGGTGGACGTATTGATGAAATTTTAGAAAGAGTCGCGAAGAATACAGAAAAAGCTCCGTCAGGCTATCTTATGTCTACAGGTATGTATGTTATAAGTTCACTATTTAAAAAGTTCCGCAATCATTCTACCGAATAATAAAATCATGCAGGGAGTACTTATACCTTTTTTTACGATTCTACTTGCCGAATTTTTTGATAAAAGTCAACTCACCCTTTTATTTCTCACATCGAAAACAAAAAAACACATGCAGCTCCTTGTGGGTGCAATAACAGGTTTTTTTCTTGTAGACGGACTAGCAGTATATTTCGGTTCACTTCTCTCTGCAATGTTATCTTCTTCAATTATTCAAATACTTTCAGGCTCACTTTTTATCGTATTTGGTATACTATCATTTCAACCACATAGAGATGATAAAAATAAAATTTCTCAACTAAAGAATCCATTTCTTACCAGCTTCTCTTTTATCGCTCTTTCAGAATTCGGAGATAAAACACATCTTGCTTCTATGGCATTCTCGACGAAATACCCATCACTTGCTGTTATCCTCGGAGTTATGCTTGCGCAAACTATACTTTCTATAATTGCTGTTTTTTTTGGAAGTATTCTTGGTAAAAAAGTACATAAAAATCTTCTAAATAAATTAAGTGGAATTATCTTTATATGTATTGGCCTTTTCTTTCTCTACAACAGCTTATAAGGTACATACTCTCTCTTGACAAGAATTAGCAGTTATGTTATAAAAGTGCTAATACATTAGATATCTTCTCGTTTATACAGAATCTTATAACTTTATAAAAGAAGGCTTGCCTTCTCGAAGTTCAGAACCTCAACTGGACATACTACATAACTTATGAGGGCGAAATCCGCCTTCGCAAAAACCAGCCTGTCAGCAGGTATGGTTTCGGCGGACGAAAGGAGGTGAAAGAAATGGCAATTATTCGATGGAATCCTTGGAATTTACAATCCATGTTAGAAGATGATTGGGAAATGCCTACTCTTCCAGGTCTTTCACGACTAGCTGGACAAGGTCTTAATTTATATGAGACTGAAGACGCTATCATCGCGGAAGCAGCAGTACCTGGAATCGCAGAAGATAAAATAGATGTCTCAATTGATAAAAATATTGTTCGCGTTTCTGCAGTAGCTGAAGAAAAAAAAGAAGAAAAAGAAAAACGACGATATTTCATGACATCTATGTCTCAATCATATAACTATTCTTTCCGCTTACCGGAAGGAGTTGTATCGGACGAAGAACCTGCAGCTGAACTGGAAAATGGTGTAGTAAAACTTACCTTTAAAAAAGTCCAAAAAGCAGAACCAAAAAAGATCAAAGTCGCGAAAAAGGGTAAGTAATATTTTCTAGTGCCAATATTCCTTGAAACCCCGTGTATAACGGGGTTTCTTGTGTTTGACTATTTATAACATCCTTACCTTTCTTCTATAATGATTCAGGCATGATTCCTTTTTATAAAAATAATAAAGTGTATATGCGGATCATAGTGCTTGCTCTTACTACTAATCTCGCACTTTATATGTTCATGCTATTTGGTAACAACATATTCCCTTTTCATAAACATAACTATCTTTATAACGCCCATCATTATTTTGAAGATCCTCGTATAAAAGATGGTTCTTTCCGCCTACTTCGAGTCTTAGGAGTCTACGATAGTCAATGGTATTTAAAAATTGCCGATAAAGGATATCCTAAAAATCCAACAACATTAAATAATAACAATAAAACTATCATGGAAGGTCTTTCTTATGCATTCTTTCCTTTATTTCCTTTTTTGTTATCTCTTTTAAACTACTTTATTAACAACATTGAACTGACTGCATTTCTTTTTAATAACATACTTTTTCTTATCAATTGTTGCAGTATATATTATATTATTTCGAAAGTTTTTTCTAAAACGCTTGCTCTAAAAACAACCATACTGTTTATCATCTTTCCTTTCAGCATATTCTTCCGAAGTTATTTCGCTGAGGGACTATTTCTTTTTCTTTTATTATGGTTTACATACTTTTTAAAAGAAAAGAAATTTATGGTATCTGCTATTTTTTTATCATTGCTCTATATCACTAAGGGTAATTCTTTTCTTCTTTACTTTTTATATCTCTATCGATTAACACAAACATATACCTTGCGTAAATTTTCAAATGCAACTTTTTTTTCTTTATTAGTTCTCCCGTTTTTAGGCACAGCGGTTTGGTTTTCATACTGCTTTCTCCAAACCGGAAACTTTCTTTATTTTATGAGTGTACGACACGCCTGGAGTCCCTATGGTATTGAAGCATTTTTTCTAAATATTTATAACTTGATGATGACTCCTTTTCTAAGATTGCACAGTTTTCACTCTTCACAAGTTGATAACGTCATGTTCTTGCTATCTATTTTTTTACTAACAAAAGCCAAGCGTATACTTCCAAATGAATTTCTGTGGGCAAACATTTTACTTCTTAGTGTTTATTTCATAGGCCAAGACCTTATATCTTTTTCTCGTAACACATCAATTTTTTTCCCAATTTTTATTTATCTGGCTTACATTCTAAAAGGAAAATTGTACGTTTTAATTCTTCTTTTGTTTTCAGTGAGTTTATCTGTTATCACTTTACTTTTTATAAATTGGTATTGGATAGGATGAGTTATAGCGGTAACACTTGCGAGAGCAAATAAAAGTTAAACAAAGAACTAAGCAATATTACTATCTTTGCCTTTAAAGAAAGTTTTTTCTTAGGAAATGCTTCTAATAGTAATAAATATATGAATGGTAGAAGATCAAGTAAATATCGCGGACCTACCTGACGCCACCCAGACCAATAATATAAGAGCAAAGGAATAAGAATTACAATACTCGCAATAACAGCAAACTGAGAAATTTTCGACTTAAATTTATTCCTGAAAATATACAAGAAGAATGGAGCCACAATAAAAAAACTTGTACCTGGGTAGCGCACTGTAATATAAGGAAATTGAAGTATGTGACTATTTCCGAAAACAGTTTGAACAGGTATTTGTACAGGATCGAGTGTTTTTATGAAATAATAATAAAAGTTCGTCGGAATATTGCTTACTTTAAAAACTCCGTGCTGCAATAACTCATATCGTTGTTTTTCAGACAAAGTTTTATTGTTTGTTAACGTATATCCTGTATTAAAAGCGTCACCAAAACGGGTTGAATTATAAAAGAAAAATACCAATAAAGAAATTACAAGGGGAAAAAACAAAAGAATAGCGTTTTTTATTCTTCTATTTCCTTCTTCATTAAAAATAGCTATTAAGAAAAAAATATTACCTAAAGCTGCATTTAAACGTGTTATAAGGATAAGTGCAAAAAGTATCCCGATTAAAAAATATCTTTTTTTGGTTAGATATTCATATAAAGCAAAAAGACAAAGAAAAACCGTAATTGCTTGTGCAAAATACCACACCCACGGAACGAATGCTACTATATGATACACAGATGCAAAACAAAAACTAAAAGCAAGGAATAGAGCATCTTCATAAGAGTACTTATATATACGCGCGATTTTATAAGATAAATAAAAAATAGTTATTGTTAAAAAAATCTGCAAATAGCCCTGATAGAAAAATAATCCGACGTTTTGAAATAAAAAAACAAAAGGCATGAGAAGCAATGCTGGAAAAGATCCTTGATGCCAATAAAATTTCCCATTATAAAACACTGTATCCTCCCACGTCCCAGGTTTTTCAGTAAAAAAAAGTTTTCCTTGTAAAAATGATCTGGCTAAGTAACTATATTGTTGATTCGTATTAGTTGTAAGGTGTGAGTAAATCATACAAAAGAGAAATAATAATAAACACATAAAAAGGAGTAATTGTGGAAGGGAAGCTTTTCGTAAAGGAGCTGGTAGCATGTTTAAAGAAAAAAGATATCAAGTGAATATCTGCGGAGGGGGGGGGATTCGAACCCCCGATGGTATTGCTACCATAGCGGTTTTCAAGACCGCCGCACTAAACCACTATGCGACCCCTCCTTAGTTCTTATATAGCGGGAAGTCCCTTTAGGGGCGACTCCTCCTTAGAACAATTTCTTTCCCATGCAATGCCACCGTATTGTAGCAAATTTCCTTTATGTAAGCGACACTTCTTGACTCACCTAGAAAAAAAGAGTAGAGTAAAGTTATGGAACGAACGCATCATAAAAGACACACTAAACCCCACGTTAAGGCGCACGATACGAAAGAAGAAGAGTCTAAAGAAATTCCTGTTTCTGAAGAAAAACCAGAATTTTTTTCTGGAGTGCAAACTCTTTTTACATGGACAGCACCAGTTCGTCATTTTAGAAAAAGACAACGACAATATTTTATAAATATTTTCTTTCTCGTACTTGCAATTGAGATTATCCTTGTACTCTTCTCTCAATATTTTCTCATGTTTGTCGTCTTCTCATTAGCGTTCTTGGGATATGCGTTAGCCATAACTCCACCTAGAGAGGTACACTATAGAATTAGCACTGAAGGACTTATGATTGATGAACATTTTTATCTCTGGCAAGAATTATATGATTTTTATTTTAAAGAAAGACACCATACGACAACGCTCCATGTTAGAACCCAAAATTTTTTCCCAGGAGAATTAGTGATGTTATTAGGTGACGCACATAAAGAAGATATAAAAGAAGCGTTACTTTACTTTCTACCATTTCGAGAGTATGTAAAACCTGACTTTACAGAACGCGCTGGAGATTGGCTGGCAAAAACGTTCCCACTGGATAAACATCCTTCTGAGTTTGCTTCAAAATAACGAATACGATACAATACCATATACATGCGTAGGGCTTTGCGCAAAGAGCAGAGGGTTATTCTAAACTCTATGCCATTTGCTCTTAGCCCTTTACTTATCTTGCTCCCGTAGCTTAATTGGATAGAGCATTGGATTGCGGATCCAAAGGTTGTGAGTTCAAGTCTCACCGGGAGTACTTTGTACTAAATGCAACTGTACATTGTTTTAGATTTTCGCTTAGCGAGACAGGAGGGGTCGCCCCTAAAGGGACTTCTTGCTATCAGAGTTGCTATAAGAACTAAGGAGGGGTCGCATAGTGGTCGAGTGCGGCGGTTTCGAAAACCGCTATCCTGAGTAATCGGGATCGAGGGTTCGAATCCCTCCTCCTCCGCCCGAGCGCCTGTAGCTCAGTTGGATAGAGCACGAGATTCCGGATCTCGCGGTCGGAGGTTCAACTCCTCTCAGGCGTACAATTTATGAAATACGAGTTTTCAGCAGGTGGTATTGTTTATAAAACGGAATCAGATAGAATACATATTCTTATTGGACAACATTCTGGACATAATGGATGGGTATTCCCAAAAGGGCTCATAGGTGATCATAAAGAAGGAGAAACTAAAGAAGAAACTGCAGTTCGTGAAGTAAAAGAAGAAACAGGAATTACAGGAAGTATTCAAAACGCGCTTACACCAATTAGCTTTTGGTATCAATGGAAGGGAGAAAAACACAAAAAAACAGTATATTACTATGTAATGAAGTATAGTTCTGGTGATACGAAAGATCATGATTGGGAGATGAAGAATGTTGAGTGGATACCAATAGAAGAAGTTGAGAATCGTCTTACATATTCTGCAGATAAAAAAGTTTGGGTAGAAGCCAAGAAGTTTATAGCTGCTGGTTATTAGGCAATAATACTTAGGCATTCGCTATACTTTTGCGTGTGACTGTTGAATAATGAAAATTAGGTAAGGGACGCCCCACAAAGGGACTTCCCCTTTTAAGAATTAAAGTAAGAATCAAGGAGGGATCGCATAGTGGTCTAGTGCGTTCGCTTGGAGAGCGAATGTTCCCGTAAGGGGACCGGGGGTTCGAATCCCCCTCCCTCCGCTACTTAGGAAACCATACAATTGGCTTGCGAACAGTTCTTCGCTGAAAATTCAGACCGCTTTGAATTCAGGTAAGACCAAAAGCGGTCATTTCTTTACTGAATCGATTTTTTTAGATCATAATTTTAAAGAAATCAAGCATATTTTAATAACATCAAGGGGTTAGAAAATAGCAATAATAGGAAAGAGTATCATTGCTTACCCCATTATTCATTGACATTAGAATAAGGACAATACTACACTTGATCTATGGATGTCGATCAATCGAAAGAAACTTCTTCTCCATCGAAAATTTTGAGATATACAAAACCTATCTTTACGTTGGTGAAAAAAAATCCACTTCTGTTTGTTATTCTTATGATACTTAGTGTTATTGGCATATTTCATAGCCAATATCTAGAACTCACAAAAGATCCGACACACTATCAGCCTCGTCAATATATTGATAATGTACTTTTTATTACTGACTCCCGATTGAACCATGATACTTCACCTTCATCACTAACAGTACGATTTAACTATCCTGTGGATCCACACGATATTTCTCACTTTGCGTTGCTAACGCCAAAAATCAAAGGTAAGTGGATAGCAGATAAGAGTGATAAAAGAGAGTTACATTATACTTTTGATAAAAAATATCGAGGTTCTTATATATCTTTATATATTAATCAAGGACTTACTAATCAAAATAACAAAACTCTTCTCAATAATTATGAGAAATACTTCTCTTTAGCTAATAATCAACAGCGTGAACCATACGCGAGAGTAAAAACATATCCTGCAGGAAAACCTGTTCCTCTTTCATCCGACGCTGAATCAATATCCGTATACAAATCAAACGCATATAATCTTCTTAGTTTTTTAACATATTCTTTACCTGACAACGAGATACGAGGCAGTATTTATAATGGTAATTATATTCAAAAAAACATTCCCCACACTGAAGCTGATAAATTAAAAAGTCTGAAAATAAATAGCGACGAAAATACACTAACACTTGATTCGGGAGTATATTATATTGAAGGCGATAAAACTGAACCGTATTTTATCGTGATAAGCAGTTTTGGCGTAGTATTACGACAGGACGATAAAAGAGTTATAGTGGGATCGTTTAACATAAAAGACGAAACCAAAATAAAAGATCAGGTAACGTTTGGGTTTTACAACTTACATAACAATGTACAGCTACTGAGAGACTTTACCTCTTCTGAAGAAAATATGGCCCAGCCTCTTTCCTACCCTACACGTTTAGATGTTGTTATAGGAATCTATAAAGATGAAGTGGCATTTATTCCAGTAGAACTTCCCAGCTCGTATGCTGATATTCAGGTTTCATCAAATTTAGATACTGACACGAAAATGTTTCTCTATACCGACAGACCGATTTATAAACCTGGAGATAAGGTCTTCTGTCAGACAAGATTCAGATAGTCTTTATACAGCTCCACCTTATGGCAAAACTGTATATATCCGGACTCATCAGGACCCAGAGGAAATCGGACTAACTGCAACAACTGATGAATATGGAGTCTTTTATACATATTTTACCTTGCCCGAGGATTATGAGTCTAGATACTCTTATGTTCAAGCAAGTATGCAACCGTTTACCTCAGATACTTACCAAAGTTCATCAGCGTACTTTGAGGTAATAAAATATATCAAACCTGAATTTGAAATAAAAACCGCAGTTGATAAAACTGACTATCTCCGCTCAGATAAAATGAAATTTACTATTTCAGGAAACTATTTTAATGGGAAACCTCTTCAAAACAAAGAAATTGCCTACACGGTTTTTACGGATAATTACTACGAGGTAGAAAAAGCTGTGTATAATAAAAACTTTAATGTCACTTCTCTCGGAGGTATGTGTGAGGGTGGAGCGTTTGGAGAGTATTACGGATCAGAGTATAAAACCGGTGTTGTTACACTAAACGAGAATGGCGAGGCGATCTTAGAAGTAAATCCAGATGATAAATCACTTCTCAGTCAAAAAATTACCTTACTAGCAAAAGTAACAGATAAAAATAACAATGACATTGTTTCTGCATCGAATACCATAGTTCATGCAGGAGAGTTTACCATATTTTTTATCCCATCAGCAGAAAAGTATGTTCTCGGAGAAGAAGTCATAGCACCTTTTTATGCAGAGAGTCTCGAAGGAGGAAAAAAACGTGATACTTCTTTTTCTTATAAACTCGTCGAATACAATAACAATTATGATAATCAACAAACGGTTATTGCTTCTGGAACGGTAACAAGTGATGAGAAGGGCAAGGGAATTGTAAAGTTTACACTACCGAAAGATAAGAAACCCGGGGGTAAACAATTAATTTTAAGCGCAACTGACGAAAAAAATAATGTCATTCAAAATCAAAAATATCTAACTTTTGTAACAGATGAAGACAAAGAGCCTACCTATGTCGCACGATGGGGAAACCGAATCTCACAAACATATCTCAAAATTTCAAGTAATCAAAATTCATTTAAAGTAAACGATACCGTTCAATTAACTGTCGACTCACCAAAAGAAATGGACGTTCTTCTAACATTTGAACGCGGACGTGTATATGCTCCTGGGTATATCCATTTAAATAAAGGCAGTAATTCATTAGACTTTAAAGTTAATGAAGATTTAAGTCCATCAATTACTGTGGTATTCAGTTTTTTTGCTGAAGGAAGTTATCATACAGAAGGACTTTCCTTGAACGTACCAGCTATGCATAAATTGCTTCAAATAAATGTCACGCCAAATAAAAAACTTTACTCACCAGATGAAACTGCAGAATTGCTGATAACCACAAAAGATGCAAATGGGACACCTGTAGCAGCTCAGATGTCTGTAGGTATTGTCGATAAAGCGATCTATACATTACGGAAAAGTGCAACTAAGCCAATCCACTCTTCTTTCTACTATTTTAGACCGCGAAGGACAAATGCATCTTCTTCACTAACAGGTATGGGCGATCAAGGAGGTGCTGGTGGAAGGGGTGGCGGTGGCGGAGGAGGCAGCCAAGGAAGTAATGCAGATATCTTGTATTGGAATCCTAACCTACGAACTGATGCCACAGGAGAGACGAGAATACCTGTTTCTCTTCTCGGCCACAAAACAACGTGGAAAGTACAAATAATGGGAAATACAATAAACAATGATGTTGGTCAAGCCGATGCTGAATTTGTTGTTGACTCAGAGGTTAAAGGGGTAAAAACGAAAAGTAAAAACAATTACTAAATCCTTTTTGCTACGGACTGTCCGTTTAAGCTACAACTCTTCTCTCCTAAGAAAACTTGCATAAACATCAAAAAAAGATATGGATGGGAATCCTACTATATAAAATTTGGAATGAATGGTATTTACCTTTTGCAAATATTGATCTTTCTACCTTACTGTTAGGGGTAAATGGAGGATAAGAGGATAACTGAAAAGCTATCCAAAAATTATATCAATTAGCTTAGCAACACCGAAGAAAATAACTGCATACATTATAAGTGCAACAAATATTTCAAATTCAAGCCGATAAGGTCCTGATTGAATGACACCAAACATATTTGCGAAAGGAATCATGAGCGGATACGTTAACTGATATACAAAATCCACAAAAGGCGCTACATTTCGTGCGGCAACCATGGAAAAAATAAATCTCGATAAAAGAAGAACGGCAATTGCAGCATAGAGGTACACAAGTACTTCATGTAGTTTTCTGGATAGTTTTTTTCTCGATATTTGTTCAGGGTTATTTCTTACAGGAGAGGTATTACCATAATTTACGACATCAGGTTTTATTTGATTATGTACTTGCTCTTCTGCTGTCTGTTGACCTCGATTATCCATACCTCTCTTTCATTGTAGAAACTCACTTAACATATTGCAAGAGGTCCTCTTGCATATAGTTAATTCTTCTATCTTTCTATAGTAGTCTTTTCGGCTAAAGGTAGCGTGAAGTAAAAAGTAGATCCTTTCCCTTTTTGACTTTCAACCCAAATCGCACCTTTATGCCGTACTACTATCTCTTTCGATATGTATAGTCCCATTCCTAAACCAGGAAATGTTTTTTCTTTTCGATCTGTTACTTGATATAATCTGTCAAAGATTTTTTTCTGTTCATGCTTAGCTATGCCTATACCTACATCCTGAACACTTACAATACACTTTCTATCTTTTCTTGCCAAACTAATAGTTATTTCTGACTCTTCGGGAGAGTACTTTACTGCATTTGTAATAAGGTTGGTTAATACTTGATATATACGAAACTTATCTGCATAGACAGAGATTGTAGATGATGTAGCAAAATGCAGCTTTCGCTGTTTAACAGATTCTCTAAGTTCATCAATTGTCTCTCCTATAAGTTCCTCTAAGCGGAATGTTTCTTTGGTAAACGTAAGTTTCCCTGTCTGTATACGTGAAACATCTAAAAGGTCGTTTATTAATTCTTGTAACCTTTCTGTTTGTTTTTTTATATTTTTAATAATCTTTATGTTTGTCTCATCACCATGTCTTTCCAGTCTAGTTATAAGAGACTCTACATATAACTTCATACTGGTAACAGGAGTCTTTAACTCGTGCGAAGCCATATTCACAAAGTCATCTTTCCGTGTTTCTAATTCCTTTTGTTGGGTAATGTCGCTAATGATAGATGCTGCTGCGATAACCTTTCCCCTTTTATTATGAATAACCGATGCGCTTACACTTATATGTACTTCTTTCCCATCTGGACGCGTAATGACAAACTCTCTGTTATTTATAGACGATCCCATAGAGAGTACTTGTCTTAACGGAGAATGTGATTCATTCATAACTTCTCCACCATACTTTCCCTTTATAAATAAATGCTTACCAGCAATTAAGCCTTGTGGCAATTTCATACCCAGAATAGTATCCAGTTGTTTATTCGTTTGCTGTATTACTCCCTTATTATCAGTAATTACTACACCAACGGGAAGCTGTTCTATAATAGTTTGTAATCGCCGTTTCTCATCTGCTTCTCGCTCTATAAGGATATCTATTGTTTGCTTTAACCAACCAATAGTTATTGATATAAAGATATAGAGTATACCTAAAATCGCTGTTGTTTCTATACTTGTCGTTAATTGTTGCCCTTTATGCTGCCTAGTATAAATAATATATGCGTAATAACATATCGTGACCCCTGTTGTAACAAGTCCGCCTTTTATTCCATCTCTAGATGCAAAATAAATAATAAGGGCTATGAAAATAAAAATTGCAAATATTCCTACCACATTTGGATCTTTAACAATTACATATGCGTAGAACTCTAGCAGTACAGCCACGAGAAGTGTTATTGACAGTGGAAGAATGGATGAGTAGTTCTTCTGACCTAAACGGAATACAGGATTAAAAAATACAAATAACTTTTCAAGCAACTTCATTTTATACTTTGTATTCTAGCATAGAGAAATTTAAGGAATATGTAATAAAAATAGTTGTAAAAATACGGTACAATAAATAAATATGAATAAATTCTCTGCTAAAGTCCACATTGTTGATAGTAATCCATACGTCGAGATACCAGATGATATTCTTAGAGCGCTTCAGAAACAGGCAGGAAAAGAGAAAAGTCCTCTACCCGTAAAAGGTACGCTACAAGGAATATCCTATATACAAACAGTGGTTAAGTTTAGGGATGTATGGAGGCTTTATCTTAACACACCAATGCGTCATGCTTCTAAGACAGAAGTCGGCGACAGAGTTATGGTCGAGATAGCATATGATTCTGTACCGAGAAATATTACTATGCCGAAACAACTAGCTATGGCATTAAGAAAAAATAAATATGCTAAGATCTCCTTTGAGAATCTTCCTCCATATCGGCAAAAAGAAATTAAACGATATCTTAGCTCCTTAAAATCAAGTGAATCGTTGCAACGTAATATTAAAAAGTTGTTGGAAGTTTTAGCTAGCAAGAAAGCTAAATGAGTTCTTTTTCGGTGAATTGTTTCTGAAAAAATTTAATTTGTACTTTCCCATGGAGTCATTAGTTGAAAATAGTTTCCATCAGGGTCAGCTAATGTCGCAATCCATGCACCTTGCATTTCATATGGTTCTTTTATGACAGTAGCGCCAACTGCCTTAATTCGTTCAAATTCTTCTTTTACCTTTCTTGTTTCTAAATTAAGAATTAGTCTCTGTGGTTCTTTTGCTGTGCCTTTAACTTCTGAATGTTCACCAATAGAGAAAAAAGCGCTACCGACTTGCCAACCGTACCATCCCCCTTCTTCCATGTCAGCTTTTTTAGCAAAGACTTTCTCATAAAACTCAGCAAGTACTTTAGGCTGTGAAGTTCCAATCATTACGGAGTTTAAATTAAGTTCGGTCATGGTGGTAGTATAGCGAAAAACAGTAAATTTGCAAGCTCTACTTTGGTGCTAAATAGCGTTTGGAAAGCTGTTTATATTGTCTTGTTCGCATGGCGAAAAGTGTTATCAGTAAACCAATAATACTTGTAATCGTAAAAACGAGTGCGATGCCTCGACCTTGACCTGTTCCAAACCACCAGCCGATTAATTTAACACCCGCACCGGTAGTCATAAACGGGATAAAGAAAAACTGGGCTATCGGTCCGATGATAAATGCTACCAGCGGCGATGCTGCTTGCTCGACACTCTGTCCGAATCCGAATACCCTTCCCTGGCGATCTAATGGAACGACTTTCTGAATAACGGTTTGCTCAGAAGCCTCAATGATAGGGGATATTATCATCCAAACAGCCATGCCGCTCACTAACAGAAGAATCCACGGTTGAATCGTGAAAACACTTGCTACTGCCCACATAAGAATATTCGCCAAAAACATGGTACGTAAAGGGTTTTTTCCAAGACCTTTTTTCGCTACGATCATTCCGCCTGCTATAAACCCGAAACTTAACATACCCCAGATAAATCCCCAGGTCTGCACAGAGACAAGTGATAATCCATACGCATCCATAAGCGACATAAACACACCGCCAAGAAAATTATTTATGACATTAAAAAATATAAGAGCCCAGAGTCCAGGAATTCCTCGAATCACTTTTAATGTTCCTTTAATATCAATCTTTTGCGGAACTCCATCGGTATGAACGATCTTTTTTTCTAGAACACTAACAAATACGAGATGCATAATTGCTAAAATCGTAAAAATAATTGTCGTGACTAACACGGCAAACATACCTCCGTGTGCCAATACTAAACCACTAAAAACGGATGTCAAAGCAAATCCGACACCAGTTACTGTACCGACCAACCCGTTCGCTTTATCTCTCTTTTTTTCAGAAACTAGAATTGTTACTAAGGTCGGTAGTGCGATATTTCTGATATTCCCCGCAATCACACCAAGCATCAGTAAAATTACGAACAGCCAGAGTGCAGGATTGGCGATATTTTGAAATTCCTTCTCTGGCATGCCGAGAAAAACGATAAACCCGAAGACATAGAAGGCAAGTGAAACGATGCTTGATCCCATCATCGCTGTTTTCTTTTTATTGTGATCGACTATGAAACCAAACCAAAAGCTTGAAAGAGCAGCTGCGATGAGATATATGCCGGCGATGTACGCTGTCGCTAATACAGATTTCGTTTCTAAATACACCCAGAACGTGACGCCAAACCAGACGAAATTATTCGTCGTACCCGCGATTAGTGTATTAAATAATAAGTGGTAAAAAGACCTCATCGTAGCAGTATACCAAAAAGTTAATCTAGCGTACTACGTAAACTTTTTCTCTTCATTCGATCTCACATATCGTGTACAATATACCCGTATGAAGAACTTAATGAAGCTAATTAAGATTTCAAAACCACTTCATCATCTTGTGGCATATCTTGCCATACTTATACTACTTTCTGCTCTGCTGCAATTAATCGCACCTATTTTATCAAAATTCATAGTTGATGAAATCGTTTCGAAGATTTCAAACAAAGGTGGTGACCTTAATCGCTTAATTACACTTATAATCGTGGCATTCGGTGTAAACTTACTCGGATTATTTGCAACAGCTGTTTCAGAACGACTTGGAGACCATTTCGCGGGACGACTTCGTCAATTCCTGACTGAAAGATTCTATGATAAAGTCTTATCCCTACCGCAATCATATTACGATTCTGAAATCTCAGGTAAGATTCTTAATCAGCTAAGCCGTGGTATTACCTCAACACAAGGTTTTTTAAATACTGCCACTAACTTTATTCTTCCTACATTTCTCCAAAGCATTTTTATTATCGTGGTACTCGGCTATTACAATCTTCCAATCGCGTTCTTCATGTTTATTCTTTTCCCTATTTATTTAGCAATCTCCCACTATTCGACTGTGAAATGGGGTCAGGAAGAGGTAAAGAAAAACGCTATCGATGATCGAGCTAGAGGACGAATGCAGGAAGTGATTTCAAATATAAGCTTAGTGAAGAGTTTTACGAGTGAACTTCGTGAGTATAAAGCACTTTCGAAGAGTCTCATAGAAATTAATACGATTTACGCGAAACAGAGTAGAACGTTTCATATATTTGATTTTCTGCGAGGACTTTCGTTACAAATTATTCTCTTTGCTATCAATATTATTGTGTTTTATAACACATTCACTGGCACTCTCACTATCGGAGAAATGGTTCTTATTTTACAGTTAGTTGCGCAAGCCAGAATTCCGCTATTTGCAATGTCATTTATCCTCACAGCATTGCAAATGGCAGAAGCTGGATCGAAAGAATATCTCGAAGTCTTAGCCTTAGAGTCAAGCGAGAATTACACAAAAGCCTACACGAAAGAACGCATAAAAGATCCCACAATCACTTTTAAAGATGTAAGCTTCAAATATGAACAATCTGAAAGAGTACTTACTAATGTCAATTTTACGATTTCAAAAAATCAATCCGTTGCACTCGTAGGACACAGCGGCGCAGGTAAGTCAACAATTATAAATCTGATACTCAAATTTTACGAACCGACGAGTGGTGATATTCTTCTAAAAGATAAGAACTATAAAAATCTCCATCATGGATTTGTCAGAAGCAACATTTCACTCGTCTTTCAAGAAAACGAGTTGTTCTCCACGTCTGTAAGGGAAAATGTTCTCTATGGGAAACCGGATGCTGCTGAAAAAGATATTATTGAAGCGTTAAAGTTAGCAAACGCCTATGACTTTGTAATGAAATTGCCGAAAGGCCTTGATAGTGAAGTTGGAGAACGAGGCGTTCGATTATCAGGTGGACAAAAGCAGCGAATACAGATAGCACGAGCAATTTTAAAAAATGCACCAATTCTTATTCTTGATGAAGCAACATCATCGCTTGATGCGAAATCGGAAAAAGAAGTCCAGGATGCGCTTGAGAATCTTATGAAAAACAAACTTGTCATTATTATCGCCCACAGATTCTCAACGATCCAAAACGTCGACGTAGTTCTAGTGATTAATGAAGGAAAGATAGTCGAGTCTGGAACACCACAAACTCTCTCAAAGAAAAAAGGCATATATTCAGACTTACTGCATTACCAGATCGAGGGAAATAAAAAGCTACTTGAGAAATTTGATATCTATTAGCAAATTCCCAAAAAAATTGGACTATAGAAGTAACTATTATTGTTCACTAACGCACTCAATCTTAAGGGTGTCTCCTTCTACGATTCTTTCTTTTTTTCCTACGGATTCTTTAATAGCTAGTAAACAAGGTCCAACTTTTTGTGTAAAAAGAGTTGTGTCCTAAAAAGTCTAATCAACTTTTGATTTCACTTCTTTTACTCTAACTTTTACTATTTTCCGAATGATGTTCCAAGGAAGCTCCTCTTTAAGAGAGAACTGAAATGTTCCTTTACCTGTTCGATATTGCTGCATCTCTTTATCCACGTCCATAGATCCTGTCGCAGGATAAAGAGCAATATGATCTTTCCATCCAGCAAAATACACTAAATATTTTCCATTCAGTTTAAACGTGGGCATGCTATAACTAATCGCTTCTTCCGCTTCAGGAGCTTCGTTCTTAATAACGTTTCTTACCTCTTTCAACACTGCTTTTACGTCTTCTGGAAAAGAATTTATATATTCATCCATACTTTCATGCTTCTTTTTTGACGCATCCATGGTGTTATTCTAGCACAGGTATTGAACAAGTAGAAAAAAGTTTCTTTTTAATTTACAAATTCTATGTTCGTGACTTTGACTTCCAGTCTCAGCTTTTTGTGCTTATGTTCTTATATATCTTTCAGCTTGTATTGTATATAATTTTGCATATTTTTCATTATTCTTAATGAGTTGTTCATGTGTTCCATCCTCAACTACTTTCCCCTTACGTAATACAACAATACGTTCAGCGTCTTTTATAGTAGAGAATCTGTGAGAGATAAAATCAATATGTTTTCTTTTGTTTCATTATTAAGCTCAACAACTTTTAGAGTTGGAGGATATTTAACTGATGTCTTAAAACTAGTGTTTCTATATATTTTCCAATCAATAGATTCTGTATTATTAACTGTGGCGGATTTATTTATATTTTTTGAAAATATTTTGTCGTTAAAAACGAATATCCCACCTATAATACCAAAAATTAAAAAAACTAATATTCCAGTTTTGAAAAACATTTTCCAGAATTTCGTTCGAGAAGGTATGATATATTGTATGATGAGTTAGACACTTGTAGAGGTTCTTGAGATTCAATTTCCCTATCTACTTGTTCTTCCATAAGCTGTAATATCATAATTCTTCTTTTTAACTATACCATGAATTTTTAATATCACTCTTTATAAACTGTTCAAAAAAACACCAACTACTTCATTTACTTCATCGATATATTTTCTATAAAGCCTGTAATCATGCCCAGAATCTAACTCATAGAGCTGTTTAGGCTCCGCAAATAAACTAAAGGTTTGCTTGACTATCGCTGGAGTCGCTAACTTATCATGCTTGCCGAGAATAAAAAGCTTCGGCTTCATAGAACTTGTGATTTCTGGGGTCAAACTATACTGAGACTGATCTTCAAAGAAACTATAGGGAAGCTTAAATTCTTTTACTTTTTCTCCTCCTCCAGGCGGCAAGTCTCTTTTTTCAACTTTATCTCCAACTTTCTGCCACGTTTTATCAGCCATCTTCTGGAATCCTGCTTTTGTAAATGAGGACATGACCGCTCCAAATGCGAATATCTGTGGGTTTTTCGTGCCAGCGATAGTCGCTATCGTCGCTCCTCTACTATGACCCATTATAAAAGTTTTCTTATTTCCAAAACATTCAATAACTTCATCCACTACTTTTAAATAATTAGTCATAGTATAAAGCGAAATATCACCTGGACTTTCCCAAGTGCCTGGTGGATCAAAAGAAAGTGCGAAATACCCTAAGCCAGCCAAATAATCCACATGACTTTTCATATGAGCGTAATCTTTCGTATCCAATTTCCCGGGCAATACTAAGGCTAGCTTCTGAGAATTTTCATCTCCTCTAGAATAGATTGCCAACTGAAAACTCGCGGTTTGAATAATATTCATACGAGTATTATAACAGGCTATTTTGCTGAATGAATGAAGGTGTGGTATAGTAAACCTGTGACAAAGCAGGAAAAAGTATTAAAAATTATTGAGCGTTTAAAAAAAGTCTATCCAGATGCGAAAATCGCTCTTAATTTTGAAAATCCATTTCAGTTATTAATCGCAACGATTTTAGCAGCACAGTCTACAGATGCCGGAGTGAACGAAGCTACACCTGCGCTTTTTAAAGCCTATCCCACACCAGAAAAAATGGCAAAAGGAACTCGCGAAGAACTCGATCAATATATAAAGAAAGTTAATTTTCATTGGAATAAAACAAGACTTATTAAAGAAGCTTCACAAATGATGGTTGAGAAATTCGATGGAAAAGTACCTGAAAACATGAAGGATTTAGATTCCCTTCCAGGCGTTGCTAGAAAAACTGCAAATGTAGTACTTAGTTGTGCATTTCGAAAACCTGAAGGTATTATCATCGATACACATATGATTAGACTGTCAAACAGGTTGGGACTTACAGACTCAGAAGATCCTGTAAAAATTGAGCAGGATCTTATGGAAATTGTTCCCAAAGAGCATTGGATTGATTTTCCGCTTATGCTCATTCTCCATGGACGTCACTTCTGTACCGCAAGACCACATACTTGCGAAAATTGCCCACTCGGTGATTTATGCCCCGATGCTAAAGCATAGCGCATAGTTCAAAAAACCTAATCTAGCAGAATGATTATGTATTCAGATACAGAGTAAACTTTCCGCTCTCACTAGTCTCCGGAGAAATCTTTAAAAACGCCAAGGCATCATACATATAGAGTATCTACAAAATATTCGCGGCCAAACACAGGCCGGCGTATATATTACGTTCGTTTTCCACAGGAGCGACAGTTTCTACTCCGCTTTTATGGTCTGAAGTACCAGCGACACTTCACCCATCACAGTTCACTATAAAAACTTTCCCGAAAAGAGTACTAATTCATGCTGAGTTATTTAAAGGTGTATTAGAAAAAGGTATTTCTATAGAGAAGGTATTACAAAAAATAAGTATTCTTTCCTACGTAAATGCTTTAGTTTGAAATTCTAGTTATCGTTCAGGCTTTTAGGTAAGGATTCACAAGCATCACCCTCTTTATTTCCATCAAGTCTGTTAACATCATTACCTACTCCTCCGACTTTTTCAAAAAATA
>CAZEJU010000010.1:0-42508 GCA_964512695.1 uncultured Gammaproteobacteria bacterium
CGTCACCTCAGATACTAAACGGATAGTATAAGGAAACTTTTCTTTACTGGGTATAACCGCTTCTAAAGCTCTTTCTGCTAAAGCACCGTGACCAATCTCTCTACGTGAAGTAAATCCAACACGACCAGCCTCACCCACAGAATATGGTGGCATAGAATAATGATGGATATACCTTTTTGACTCTTCTCCTTCTGCAGATTCAATCAACTGTTCCATTCGGGGAGAACCTAATGTAGCGATAGTTAGAGCCTGTGTTAAACCCCTTTCAAATAATGCTGATCCATGAGTTCGTGGAAGAACACCGACTCTTGTATTTATTTCTCTAATTTCATCCATAGCTCTTCCATCAGCTCGCTTATTCTTTTTAACAACATCTGTTCTGATTCCCTGGAATAATACATATTCAAGAGCTTTCGCAACTAGTTTAGAATCGATTTCACTGTCGGGGTTTGCGAGTTTTTCTTGATCATAAATTTTTTGAATTAAATCTTGTTCTTCTGTACCACCAAACTCTTTTTTTGCTTTTGCTTCTGCAAGCTTAAAGACTTCATCTTTATACGCTTTTTCAATTCTTTTTATCATATCTACAACTAAAGGATTCTGGGATACTGTCTCTTTTTGCTGTCCTACTTTGCCGACAAGATCTTCAATAAAAGCAATCATTTTTTGTGTTTCTTCATGACCACGCTTAATTGCTTCTACCATTGCGTCTTCTGGAACTTGTAATGCACCAGCTTCTATCATGACAGTTTTTTCTCGAACTTGAGAAACTACTAAATCGAGATCTGAATGTGTCATTTCTGTAGATGTAGGATTAAGAAGATATTGAATTTCATTATTTTCTCCTCGAACTAATCCTATACGAATTGCTCCGATCGGACCATTCCAAGGGATTGGCGAAGTGGCTATAGCTGCAGAAACTGCATTGAGAGCAAGTATATCTGGTGCATGTTCCCCATCTACAGATAAAACAGTAACCATGACTTGTACTTCTCTCTTATAATCTTTAGGGAAATACGGTCGTATAGATCGATCTATGAGTCTTCCTGTTAATACGGCTTCATCTGATGGTCTTCCTTCACGCTTTACCCATCGGCTTCCTTTAATACGACCACCGGCATATAATCGCTCGACATACTCTACGGAAAGAGGAAAATAGTCGAGTGTACTTTCTTTACCAAGAACAACAGTAGCTAAAACAACAGTATCACCAAGTCTTGCTAAAATAGCGCTTGTTGCTTGTGGAGCTATCTCTCCAGTTTCAAATTGTAGTGTTTTTCCGGCAAATTCTAGTGACACTGAGGTCTTTTTCATTGCTATATTCCTTCTCTATATTTTTAATATGAAGAACTTGTGGGTTCTTAAGTATAGTATATGTTTTTCTAGACAAAATATCAAAGATAAAAAGATCAAATATACATACCAAATATTAAATGTTTAATTTTCAGTATGTATTTTTGATATTTACTATTTGATATTTAATCTTTTAACCCGATCTTCTTCAAAATCTCTCCTGAACGTTTTTCATCAACTTTCTTTAAAAAGTTAACAAGTCTTCTTCTTTTTGCAATCATTGATAATAATCCTCTTCTACTATGGGTATCATGAAGATGTTGTTTTAAATGATCTGCAAGACGATTAATACGATGAGTCAAAAGAGCTATCTGGACTTCTGGACTTCCGGTATCTCCGTTAGCAGTCTGAAAATCTTTTATGATTTGTTGCTTCTGCATTACACTTAGTGGCATAAATGGAATTATAGCATAGAGGCAAGAAAGATAACAAGTAGTTGAACGGAAAATAAAAAAAGTAAGGAATTAATGAATACTAAGGTATACCCTTCCAACCATGCTACCTTATACATTTGTTGATCCTTTATAAACCTTAGGGGTAAGCCAATCAGTAGGAGGATTAACATCATCAAAGTTATCCTGAGGCTCAGGTTGAGCTTGTAGCTGTGGTTGTGGCTGATTTTGCTGTTGTGGTTGTACTTGTGCAGGTTGATACTGAGGTTGTGGAGGTCTCTGTTGCTGTTGATTCTGAGATTGTACTTGTTGTTGCTGACTTTGATTTTGCTGGGGTTGTCCACTAGACTGTTGTCTTCGCTGATCGAACTGTCTCCTATCCCGGTTGTCTCCTCTGTCCTGTCGCTGATCGAACTGTCTCCTATCCCGGTTATCCCGTTGTTGCTGAGGAATTGGCGCGCGAGGTTGGAAACCTTGCTGCTGGGGTTGTGGTTGCTGACGCCCTGGGTTCGCTTCAGGTTGTGATTGTACACCCTTGGTGCGAACAGCACCCTGCCTCATTAGTATTCCTGCCATTTCAAAGGCTGAAAAACTAGTACGTGGACTTTGGAAATTCTCTGTTCCATATAAAATACCATCCATGAGATTCTGAGCAACATCAATATCTAAAGGAGCTTTCATATCCTGCAGAAGCTGTGCGACGAGTTCACTTACGGACGAGGCACGAGGAGAAACGATAATAATATCTCCAAAACCCTGGTTTTCCTGTTTATTATCAATATTTACTAATGTAACATTTTTAAGCATCTCCGGACTGAATGAACTATGGATATCAGAAAGACGAGGTGTCCCTACCACAAAAAGAAGATCTAACTGACCATTGCCTCTAGAATAACGAACATCTTGCTCAGTGAAGGTTAAACCTTGTTCACCAGCTTTTACAACAATATTAAGAAAACCTCCCTCAATAGTATAAGAAACTTTTTCTATATCTCCTTCTCGATAAGGAAACGAAACAACCAGATCAGCACTTTCACCTTGATATTGGGTTTTAACTTTATCAATTCCCACCAGATTAGAAAGTTCTACTATCGGATCTGAACCTGAAATGGCTGCCACATTTTTACCCATGGTTTGAAGGCTGAGGTAGAGTGAGAGACAAGCTCCCATTTCATCAATAGTTGGGTTCTTACCAACAGCTACTGCTATTGATTTGCTGCGTTGTAGCGCTTCTCTTATGCGCTGAAGTGTCGCATTATCCATATCCTATATTATTATTTAGCCAATTATGCGACTGATATTATCATATCTCCTATAGTAATGTCAAGCTGATGAGATAGTACAATGCCAGCTTCCCCCTTATTTACTTTAGAAGTAACATTTTTACCTACCCGGAGCGATTGTATGGTGGTTTCCCCTATTATTTGATCTCCGCGAATAACTTTAATTTTATCTCCGCGCGCGACTCTTCCTTCTACTAAAGAGATACCGTATGCAAATGTCTTCTCGAAAGGAAATCTTGCGAGGATTTTAGCTTTACCTAGTTCTTGCTCTACCATCATTTGCTTTTTACCTTCAATAACATCAACAACTTCGTCAAGCATCTCATAAATAATCTTATAGTTCTTTACCAAAACTTTCTCTACCATAGCTAAACGTTGTACTTCTGGTCTAACCTTCACATTAAAACTTAATGCTATAGCTCCTGTGGCTTTGGCTTGAAGAATATCAGCTTCTGTCACTTCTCCTGTTTTCTTATAAACAATTTTTACTTCTTTCGGTAAAGCGGCAACAATAGCTTCAAGGGCTCCTTCAGTATCAGCTGCAAGTATTAAATAAAGAGAATCATCATTCTGCGGCTTATGGTAGATAAAATCTCGGTTATCTTGAGGAGTTTGTATAGTTGCTTGATTTTTCGCCTCTTGTTTTGATGTTACAATACTTCCTACTGGAAGCACATCTGAAGCTCCAAGAATTTCTACACCTTCCCCTACCGATGCCTCATTTATAGGTTTCCCTAGATAATTAAGAAGTGTTCTTACTCGAAATATTACTTTTTCACATGCTACATCTTCTCGTACTCGTAAAGTGCCATTTTTTACGATCACAGTAGACTTCGCGCCTGCTCTCGAATCAAGTTTAGATTCAATAACAATAGCTTTTAATGGAGCATCCGGAGAAACATCTTTTCTTTCCCCTTTTAGCTCAGTTACTAATAAAATAAGATCGAGAAGTTCCTTGATATTGTCTCCCCGCTTACCAGACACCTCTATAACAGGGATATCACCGCCGAACCCTTCTAAGAGAACATTTTCTCGCAATATTTGCTGTTTTACCTTATCAACATTTTTCGTGGGTAGATCACTCATAGTAAGTACTACTATAAAAGGAAGTTGGGATGACTGCAGAAGTCGTATACTTTCCCGTGTCTGTGGCATTACACCATCAACAGCAGAAACAATCAGTAATCCTATATCAGCAGCTTGCGCACCCCGGCTACGCATATTCGTAAACGCTTCATGTCCCGGTGTATCAATGAAGGTTATACGTCGTTTTTGTCCTTCGTACTGAATTTCAACAGATGATGCTCCTATGCCTTGAGTTATGCCACCAAATTCCCGTTGAGCAACAGAGGTTTTTCGTATAGCGTCAAGGAGAGTCGTTTTACCATGATCTACATGGCCCAAAACGGTTACGACTGGGGGAAAGTATAATTTTGAAGATTGGGATTGCTCTTGTTTAATTTTATCCATACGCTTTTATAAAAATTCGAATAGCTAAATCCGAAACCCGAAACATTTTCAAATGAGATAAATTCAAATGTACTAGATGATTTCATACGTTTCGAATTTTAAATTTTGAACATTTAGATTTGTTTTGTAATTCGTATTTACTAGTCACTATTTATTCTCCTCTGCAGGTGTCTGAACATCTTGAGATGTCTCTACTGTCTCTTCTGGTGTCTCAACAGCTTCTGTCGTTTTTACTTCTTCAGATGCCGTAGTTACGGGGGTAGCATCATCTGTAGATGGTACTTGTGCAGTTGCTTGATCATCTGATGTAGCTTCCTTAGCTTCAACTTCCTCTGCAGGAGTCCCTTCAACCTTTTTGTCATCTGTCTTTTCTGTCTCCTTCACTTCCTCTTCTTTTCCTTCTATTTCAATTCTATATCCAGTTAATTTCGAAGCGATTCGAACATTCTGGCCATCTTTTCCGATAGCGAGAGATAATTCTTCTTTTGGTACGGAAACAACTGCTACTTTTTCTTCTTCATTTAAATTTACGCTAATATTCTTTGCTGGTGATAATGACTGGGTAATATATACTTTTGGATCTTCTGACCATTGGATAATGTCAATTTTTTCAATACCACCGAATTCTTGGATGATAGCTTGTACACGAACGCCTTTTTGCCCCACACAGCTTCCTACTGGATCAATTCCTTGCTGGTTTGATGCAACTGCCACTTTTGTACGGTTTCCAGCTTCTCGAGCAATACCTTTAATGATGACACTTCCTTGCGCTACTTCAGGAACTTCACGACGGAATAAGCCTTCGATTAAACCTGAATGAGCTCGTGATACGACTATTTCTTCTCCCTTTAGTCCCTCTCTTATTTCCTTCAAGTACACTGCAAATCGCTGATTGAGGTGGTATTTCTCTTGGGAGATTTGTTCCTGAACTGGCATAACAGCCTCGGTTTTTCCAATGTCAACAATAATATTTTGACCTGCAAATCGAAGTACCATACCATTTACGACAGTACCAATCTTTACACGGTAATCAGAAAAAATAGCTTCTTTTTCTTTTTCACGGATTTTCTGGAGAATGACTTGCTTAGCGGTTTGTGCTGCAATTCTTCCAAATCCTGGAGGAGTTACATCTTCTTCGTTATGAAAGATTTTTGCTTCACCTGTCGAAGGATTTAATTCTGCTCGATATTCTTCTACCTCAATACCAGGGTGATCTTTTCGGTATGCTGCGAGAATTGCATTTTTAACTGTATCTAGCACGACATTAGGGTCGACTCCACGTTCAGAAGCGACCTGGTTTAGAGCTAAAACAAATTCGGATCGTTGTACTACTGGCATATCAGGTAACAGTATATCAAATTAGTGTATACCGTTCAACCAGAGAAAGAGCATGATTAAAAAAGAATAACGTACATTATAAGACATGTAACGTGGAAATCTACTTTTTTTTCTTTTTAAACACTTCGTAATGCTGTAATGCTATAAATAAAAGCGGGAGTAGAATAAGATAGAGAAAACCAGCATAGCTACTCTGTTTTAATAAATACTTATACGTAATATCACTAAAATAATAGACAAAAAGATTGGGTAATTCAGCTAATAATGTGGCAAATATAAATGTTTTATATTCTATTTTACTCAGTCCAGCAATGTAGCTTATGAAGTCCATAATCGGTGCTGTAGTTAAACGAATTCCTAAAAATGCAAGAAATTCTTTTTTCTTTGAAAGTTTTTTTTCCCAGGTATGCAACTCTTGTAATGGCACAATTTTCGAAACAGTAGGTTCACGAAGATATCGAGCAATCCAGAAGGCGATTGACGTACCCAAGAGAATACCTATAAGAGCAAAAATATATGACCAAAACCACCCATAAATGGGAATAAGTAAAAAAGACAAAATGCCTCCTGGAATAGGAGGTATAACAATAGCAAGAATCCTCCAGGTAATAATAATAAAAGGAGCAAGAATAGTATGAGAAAGGGCGAAAAACACAACATGCTCTTGATTTGCCGGAAACCAAAAAAGCAAAAAAATAATGATAAGAGACGTAATAATAAATGATGCCTGCGCAATACGTTTTGAATTCACTGCAAAAATTATACCAGAGGTGGCAATTTCTTTTTACATATTATGTAATTGTTACAGAAAGATTATTTGTGTCGTCTACAGTCATAGCAACATTATTTCCTCTCTTAATTTCATCACGTAATTTTTTCTGAGCGATTATATCTTCTATGTTATCTTGGATATACCGGCGAAGTGGACGCGCTCCGAACTGTTGGTTAAAACCTTCTGTCATAACTTTCTTTAAAACTTTCTCATCATAGTTAAACGTAATATCCTGTTCAAGCAAACGCTGCTTAATACTATCTAACATAATCTTTGCTATCGCACCCATTTCTGGCTCACCTAAGGGCTTAAATACAACTACATCATCAAATCTATTTAACAATTCTGGCCTAAACAATCCCTTTGTTTGTAATTGATCAAGCAACTTATTAGAAAAATCTTTATCTACTGCTGCACCTTTCGCGATTTCCTCTCTAATAAATTCCGCTCCTGCATTTGAAGTTGCAATAACTATACTGCTTGCGAAACTTACAGTTCTACCTTTATTATCTGTCAACCGACCGTCTTCAAGTACCTGAAGAAATAGGTCAAGAATTTTAGGATGTGCCTTTTCAAACTCGTCAAGAAGAACAAGTGAAAAAGGACGTTCAGCAATTTTATCAGTTAATTCTCCACGTTCCTCTCCTTCTCCCGGGGGAGCGCCAAGTAAACGCTTAATTCCTTCTAAATCAGAGTATTCACTCATATCAAGGCGTATCATTTTGTCTTCCCCACCGAAATACAATTCTGCTAAAGCTTTTGTTGTTTCTGTTTTTCCGACCCCTGTTGGACCAAGAAACAGAAATGAAATTGGACGTTTCATTGTCGTCATACCCGCACGTAATCTTCTCATAGCTTCTGCTATCACACGAATCGCCTCCTGCTGGGAAATAACTCGTTTGTGCATAAGATCTTCAAGATTAAGAAGCATATCTTTTTCTTTAGCGCTTGGCTGAGAAATAATAATATGTGTTTTTTCCTGAATTGCAGTAATAATATGATCTGAAAGAATATAAACCTTTTTCTGCTTACTAAATAAACCTCCCGTTTGCTTAGAGTGACTTACTACTGTATGAGAAACATCCTCAAGAACATTTACAGCACTTCCAGGTAATGCTGCTTCCTGGAAAAAACGATTTGCAAAATCTACAGCACTCTCAACTGCTTTATATGTAAGCACAACATTATTTCGCTCCTCTATAGCAGTGGCTCTCTCAATCACCATTTTCATAACCACATTTTTATCTGGTTCTTCAAGTTTAATAACATTAAATGCTTCAAGAAGTGAACTTTTTTCAATAAAGCTTTTAAAATTACCGACAGTTACTGTTCCTATTACTGGAGTTTTTCCTGAAGTAAGATACGGATATAATGCACCTGACAAATCAATTTCATATGACGACGAGCCAGTTATATTCTGAAGTTCAGGAATATAAATAACAACATTTCCAGAATGACTTACTTCTTCTATAATGGCTTGTAAACGACCCTCTAACTCTGCACGATTTGCAGCACCTGCAATAAGAGGACCGATCATGAGCTGCAATATTTTGATATGAGGAACACTTAAGGTAGTACTATGCGTAAAACTCTCTGTGGCAAGTAATGCTACTAAATTCTCTCTACCGCTACCAGGATCACCTACTAGAAGAATATTGTTATTCTCTCGTTTCGATAATGTTTCGAGCATCTTAGTAAACTCTTTCTCTCGACCTGTTATTTGGGGTTTTTTCGCAAATGCTTCATAAGAGAAATTCACCGTATATTTCTTTGTTTCATATGTCCAACCAGTAGTTAAACCTTCACCTATACCCGCACCATACATATGAATGCGTTTTTGTTTCGGTTTTTCTTCATATGGATACATATGTCTCGCCCATGCAAGAATTTGCATAAATTCTTCAGGCTTCAATTTTTGATTAAATAATAACTTTGTCTGTTGTTCTGTAAGTAGTACATATGCACCAAAAAAATCCATCGAGGTTATATATTTTCCATGTAAACTCTTTGCTAAAGATCCAGCATATTGTAGAACTTGAGGTAAAGGTATATTTACAATTGGCAAGTTTTCAATTTCGACAGGAATTTTATCCATAATAAAGCTTACCTGTTCATATTCAGCTAAAGAATGCACTACTTGCTTACTTTCTCCATGGAGGAGAAGTTCCACAAGTAATTCCTTCGTACATGATTCATGCAATGATTGGGGAGTATTCAGATTTTTATCAATGGTTATTTGTGGTAAAACTCGTGAGATTTTATAATGAAAAAAAACTTCTATCTGCAGCACGAGTGATAGTAAAAAAATAGGTATTTTTACTAATTCCTTGTTCCCCGCTACAGCAAATAGAACCAGTAATATAAAAAAAACTATTAGAACTCGGATTGTTCGCATGAATGCCGAACGATAAAAGTTGTAAATTCGTATGTAAGCTAACATATGAAAGTTTAAATTGTTCCCTCTCCAAAAAAAGATTTCATCTCTTTTATAAAAACAACTGTACTATTGTCACAATAGGCCAAGTTAAAAAGAGAAATATAAGTGTTAACTGAACTGCAAGTATTAGTAAAAGAAGACAAAAACTAATGAGGATAAGAAAGGATTTTATAGCAATTCCCATTCCTATTGAAAACCAAATTAATCCCTGACGATATTCATTTTTTAAGGGTTGAAAAAATGTACGTACAAGTAATGGAAGAGAAAATAGCTGAAGAAATGCTTTATTAAAGGAGAAAAAATAAAGCATAATATCTCGTGGCGCTTCTATATACCAAAACTTAAGGAAATCACGAGGAAGAAATAAATATGTCTGCATATGAGTAGTATAGAAACGATGGGGAAAAATTACAAATAGTTTATCTTTTAAGAAATCCTATCTTTTGAAAAAAGAGTAAAGCTGCAGCTACTGTACCAGTACCCCAAATTTCTCCATGTAAAATCATATCGTTTACTTGCTCGTATGATAGGATAAGCAATTCTATATCTTCTGTGGAATCAAAATTTGTCTCTTGTTTCTTATAGATGTTTTCAGCAATAAAAATATGCACCTTTCCAATTTCTTTTGTAGGATTATGACTAAATGTTGCAATAGCTGAAATCGTTTCTGAATAATGTCCTGTTTCTTCTAGAAGCTCTCTTCTCGCTGCATCTAGAGGATCTTCGTTTTTATCAAGGTAACCTGCAGGAAATTCGATCATAAAATCTTCTACAGCATGTTTGTATTGTTTTTCCAGAAGTAATTTTCCGTCTTGAGTTACAGGAATCACTTGGGCTACATCTTTATCTTGCCAAAGAAAATAATCATCGACAACACTTCCGTTTGGTAATTCTACTTTATCGCGTCGTACTTTAAACCACTTGTGATCAAAAACTAGCTCTGAAGAAATTTATTCCATTTTTTCATTTGTAAACGCTACTCTTTTGCAAGATTGTTCAGAAATGAGGTGATAAGCGACAGAACAATGCTAAATAGTAAAGCCCACCAAAACGACTTAACCACAAAACCCTCGACGAGTAAATCTGTCAAGGATATCATCAATGCATTCAAGATTAATGCAAAAACACCTAACGTGACAAGCGTTATAGGGAGAGTTAAAAAAAACAATATTGGTTTTACAGAAGCATTTATTATACCAAGTACAAGAGCGACAATTAAGGCAGTAGCAAAAGAATCGACTTCAACACCTTTTAATAAGTAAGCAGCAGTAAATACAGCCATTCCACTAACAAACCAATTAATTAATAATTTCATGATTCATTAATACCATCAGTACCTGATCCTGTTACCGTTCCATTTTGTAAAACTGTTGTTTGCTGATGCTCATTTGCCAACATTTGTTGACCGAAACCTGAAGATTGCATCATTTGACCTGTGCCACCTGGTATATATCCTCCATTTTGGGGGTAAGGATTTTGCTGAGACATTTGGCCTATACCATTATCTATAATACCTACACCATTATTTTGAAGAGGATTTATTTGAGAATTCATCCCTGATTGCGCTTCTTGAGGTAAAACGCTTAATGGATCAAAAGTTGTGGATACGGGATTCTGAACAGATACCTGAGTATCACCCATACTTTGTCCATAAACATATGGTTGTTCTATGGTCTGGGTTGTTGCTGGGGAAACTCCGCCTGGAACATTCCCGGCATCCTGTTGCGGGAGAGTTTGCTGCGGCTGTTCATTAATTCCTGATGTATTATCGCCTGGTTTTACTGGTGGTTTTGAAGACACATCTTTTTGGAATGTAAACTGATTTGTCTTCGTGTCATAATCGATAACAATAACGTCTCCCTGAACAAATTGCTTTCCTATAATTTGTAACGCAATGGGATTTTCAATTGATGTCTGTATTAATCTACGTAAAGGACGTGCGCCATACATAGGATCATATCCTTCTTGAGCAAGTTTATTGAGTCCTTGCTCAGTAACTTTTATTGAAAAGTTTTGCTCTTTTAAAAGTTTTGCTGTTTTCTCAAGTCCGCGCTTTGCGATACCGACCATATCAGCTCGCTGTAATGGTTTGAAAATAACAATATCATCATAGCGATTTAAAAGTTCTGGCCTAAAGAACTTCCTTAACTCTGTATTAACAAGCGTCGAAAGTTCTGCAAAGTCTTTTTCAAATTGCGCTTTTGATTTCTCTTTTTTCGTATCTTGTTCACCTAACTTCTCAGTAATTAACCCGCTGCCAATATTTGATGTACAAATAACAATTGTGTTCTTAAATGAAATAGTATTACCCTTATTATCAGTCAAACGACCGTCTTCTAAAAGCTGCAGAAGAATATTAAAAACGTCTGGATGTGCTTTTTCGACTTCGTCTAAAAGAACAATTGAGTAAGGTTTCGCGCGCACTGCTTCAGTCAGTTGGCCTCCTTCTTCATAGCCTACATAACCAGGAGGGGCACCGATCAACTTTGCAACCTCATGCTTCTCCATATATTCTGACATATCAAGTCTTATCATCGCGTCATCTCTTCCGAAAAGAATTTCTGCTAAAGTTTTAGCTAGCTCTGTTTTTCCAGTACCTGAGGGTCCTAAGAAGATAAATGAAGCTATGGGACGTTGTCCACTGGCTAATCCAATTCTTCCCCGGCGTACTGCTTCTGCTACTTTAACAACCCCTTCTTCTTGATCAACAAGCCTCAAATGAATACGATCTTCTAATTGAAGAAGTTTTGCACTTTCATCCTCTGTAAGTTTAGAGATTGGAATACCTGTCCAGCTACTTACTACATTTTCCACATCTCGTTTTGTTACAGCCATGCTAGTATCTACTTTTTCTACCTCTGGTTGTGTTATAGGTGACTGCGGCTGTGTTTGTGCTTGATCTTTCTGTATAGTGTTTTTATCGTTCATAGGATTTATAGTGTTGGTTGTGCAAAATCTGCTGTTGGATGTTCCCCAGGTACTTGCTGATCTACTTGAGTAAACCCTTGAGCTTGATTAGAAGCCGTAGGTAAAGCGCCCGGCGCAAGTGTCTCAGGTGATTGTTCATTAGTAGCATTCGTATCCTTGTTTGGAGTTTGAACTGGTGTGGTAGTATCTGTTGTTTTTATTACTTCTACTAATTCTTGAGGGGCATTTGTCTTTCCTCCACCTATACGTGGTAAATGAGTTTCAGATCTTCCAAGTTTTACCCAAGCTGCAGCCTCATCTAATAAATCAACAGCTTTATCAGGCAGATAACGTTCACCTATATACTTCTTAGATAATTTCACTGCTGCCTCAATAGTTGCATCACTAATTGTAACACCATGAAACTTTTCATACTTCGGTTTTAATACCTTTAACATTTCTATTGCTGCTTCTTCACTAGGTTCTTCTGCAAGTACAGGCTGGAATCGACGTTCTAATGCTTTGTCTTTTTCGAAATTTTTCCGATATTCAGTGGTTGTCGTAGCACCAATAATTTGCAATTGACCACGCGCTAAATGCGGTTTAATAATGTTTGATGCATTCATAGATTCTCCGCCATCGCCTCCTGCTCCCATTAAAATATGTATCTCATCAATAAATAAAATAATTTGTCCGGAAGATGCCATGGTCTCCTGAATAACACTTCTGAGTCTTTCTTCAAATTCTCCTCTATGACTTGCTCCTGCTACTATAGATGATAAATCTAACTGAATAATTCTTTTATTCTGTAATTCTTTTGGCGCACTACCAAGAACTATAGATTGTGCAAGGCCTTCAATAATTGCAGTTTTTCCTACACCTGCTTCTCCAATAATAATAGGATTATTTTTTGTTCTTCGAAGCAAAATATGAATAAGTCTATCTATCTCTTTATCTCGTCCAGCAATTGGATCTAATTTTCCTTCACGAGCTTGTTGTGTGAGATCTATACCATATCGATCTAATACTGATTTCTTTCCATATGCTGCTCCGTGAGTCTTTGTTAGTTTATCTTGTACTTGTTCTTTCTTAACTCCTTGCATTTGTAAATGATTCGAAGTTGTTAAAGAATCAGAAAAAAGTGCTAAAAGAATATCCTCAGGTGAAATAAATGCTGATTCTCGACCCTTCGCGTCTCTAAATGCCTGTTCGAAAACCTGTCGGGATTTATCACTTAATGTCGGTTGACCAGTAAAAGAACCAGGTTGTTCTTTAGCTTGGACTTCTCTAGTCAGTTTCGAAGGGTCAACTGAAAATTCTTCAAGTAATTTAAAAATGTCTGTATCATACAATAAACCGATCAGTAATTGGTCAGGTTCGATAAAAGGTTGGTGTATGCGTTTGGTTTCTTCTTGAGCATGTTGGAGTACCTGAGTTGTGCGTTGGTCTAAGTGCGATAATGCTGATAAATTCTGCCTGAAGGCTGGATTCATCTTTGATCCTCCTGCATCACTTTGTGGAACTATTGATGGAACTCCCGCACCTAAGTTAGCAGAGTTTCCAGGTTGAGAATAGTTCAATTGCTGCGCTTGCTGCATATTTCCATACGCAGACTGCTGAGGAAGTTGCTCCTCGGGATTTTTTTTTGACTGGTTAAATAAATTACCAAACATATTTGTTCAATTTTCCATTTTCCATTTTCCATTTAAATGGCAAATGGACGATAGACAATGGAAACTCTATCTTATTCCATTGTCTCTTCTTTCTATTAAATCGTCAAGGTCTTCACCGATATAAATATAATACTACCCAAATTCAGGTAACTGTAAGAAATCTTTTGCGATAACTTCTATAAACAGAAAACCAAAAATAGCTAATGCTAAACCTATAACAGCATAAAAAAGATAACTCTTACCATTATTTAACTGCTGAGGATTTCCTCTTGAAGTCATTATTAAATATCCCCCTATAAGTATAAATATTAATGATAAACCTCCTACTAACCCAAGACCCCATCGGTAATACGTTTCTACAAAAACTCCTACATCTGTTGGGATACAACCAACATCAGACTTAATACAATCTTGCTGTGCATTAACTTGAGGTACTAATAAAAAATTCGTTATGAGAAGAATCGTGAAGATACCAGGCAGTATCCGTTTTATATACGTCATATTATTCATGGTAACAGAGGGGTTAGGGAAATACAATATTTATATCTGAAATGCCTGTAGTTTTTTATTATATGATCTTAAAACCCTCATTCTGTAGTCAAATGGATGAAATGCTAAAAATGTGTCCGTTACTATCTCTGTTGTCTTGGTTTTATTAATTCTCGTCATCTGAATCCACTTACTTAAATCATTACATATAGTTAAAAAAACGTTTGTTAATAAATACCGTTTTGAATCTGTTCTTTTCTTTTTTATAATTTTTCCTCTCAAGTTAGGCATGAAATCTGCAACCCAACGATTAGCAATAAATAATTCATCATAGATATTTTTTTTATCTATAAGAACCCGAAGTTGCGCGAACTCATGCGCTGTATACATATCCTGCCTATTGCTTGGAAAAGTTAACATATTTTCTTCAAGTATCATATTTATGCACACCAAATCTTCTTCTTTTGCGGAATGTTTGTTACGTCTTTTACCTATTAGCTGAAGCAGTACCAACAATAATAAACGGCTTATCCAGAGAGAATTTTTACTAACTATTATAAAAAAGTCTATATCATCTTTTTTTTCTGCGTTTTTTGCTGCTAGACTTCCACTTAATCCTATAAATTGTACTGTCGGAATTAATGAGAGATAAAAAGCTATTTTTTTTGCAGAAGAAATTTTTTCTGCATTTACTCTTTTTAATGAAATTCTTCTCTGGATAATTTCTTCTCTATTTTTTAGGCAGTAGTATCTTTTATAGCTGGAAATGTGAGGGGATAGATTATAAAGCATAGAAGTAAATTCAGCATTTTTAATGATTCTTTTGCTTTTCAGAAAATACCAAAGCTCCCTACGGGTAAGAGGAAAATCAAAAACATCACTATAAGCTAACGTATGTAAGACTTCGTTTTTATTGCTGTTGTAATCCATGTTTCGTGAAAACTTCGTTCATTCCTCTTACAATCGTATCTACAGCAGACTCAGCTGAACTACCTGCTAACATTGCTTCTACACCCCTAGAAAGATATTCATTTAGATCTTCAGTAAACGTTTCATCATGTGTATCGCTGGCAAAAAAGCTCGATTTTGCAAATTGTGCCTGTTCGACAAATCGATATACTAAAGGATTATTTTTTAAAGAATCTGCAAGGTCCATACGGGCATATGGTGTTCCAAAAGCTCGAATCTTACTACTTTCTGTATAGAGTTTTTGTACGACGTCTTTTTCACTTAAATACTTTATAAAAAGCAATGCTTCTTTTTGATGTTTACTTTTCTTTGAAACCCCATTCACCCAATAACTGGCTACTGTCATTTTTTCTCTCTTGGGAATATATGGCATGGTATATAAATCAAATGTAAGATCAATATTATTTTTTTTACTGATCTGTTGAATTATAAAGATATCCCATGAGTAACCAAAATAGAAACCTAACTCACCCTTTGCAAACGCAGTACGTGAATCCGTTTTACCGGTAGCATTCCAAGTTCTTTCTGAGTCACTAGAAAAAGGAACATAAAAACGTAAAGCAGCTATCATACTGTCTGATGTTTCTTTAACTTGCGAAAATTTTAAACCACTCTGTAGAGAAAGTACTGAAAGAATATCTGCAGCGTGATTAATATTCTGATAACTTCCTAAAGCTGCACCCGATGTGATTATTTGATTAGTTACCTTGTCTTTTACAGTCATCGTTTTTGCAGCTACACTGAACTGATCCCAGGTTTGAGGAATTTGAATTTGCGCCGCTTCAAATACTTCTCGGTTCACAAAGAGTGTGAGCGTATCTATCCCCTGTGGAATTCCATAAATTGCACCATTAAACACCAAATCTTCAACTACAATTGGATAGTATATTTTTTTAAAGTCATCTAGTGTTGTCACGTCACTTGGAAGAGGTAATAATATTTCTTGTAGTGTTGGAACCCACGTATTATGGTAAGTAAAAATATCAGGGCTTGTATCTGTAGTGGCTCGACCGAGAAGACGATCTTTATATTGTTTCTTGTCCCGCTTCTCATACACAACTTTTATTCCAGGGTATTTCTTCTCGAATTCTTGAATAATGGGTTTAATAACTTTAGATTCTTCCCACAACCCCCAATATGTTATTGTTGCATTATCGTATTCCTTTCCACCAGACAGAAACCTACTTGCTCCTCCTATAACTAATCCTAGTACGACTATTACAGCAATGACTACAAGTGCTATCTTAATAATTTTCCCTTTAAGAGGTCCTGACATAGGAGGAGCAGATTCTGGTACTATTCCCGTATCTCCCACGTTATCTGGAGGGATGTCTGGTGGAATAGCAGGCGGAGCATCTGATCCTTGTTGCGTCGTTTGCTCGGTAACACTCTCTTGAATGGGTTGAGCTACCTGCTGTTCAACTACTTGCTCTGGCTGTTCTGTAACTCCCCTTTGCCCAATAGATTCTGCTGGTGGTTGAGGTCCAATCGGAGGCGGAGCTGAGGGAGCATATAAATCTGCCACAGTTATACGTGGACCTTCTGGTTCTTGTGGTTGTTGTGTATTAGGATCAGCATTTCCTGCTGCAGGTGGTTTATAAACGACATTATCATCCATAGTTTTATCTTTTTTTATTTTCTAGAAGAGAATCATTACCGATTTTATAGTATAATACCTGTGGGTACTTTAGCAACATTATGCTCGCTTCCATTCGGAGAAAAATTCCTCAAGATAAACGACGATTTCTAGCTTCCATGCTCAATGGATATTTTTGGTTTATTTGTGGTGTAATTCTTGGTTTATTTTTCTTCATTAGCTTTCTCTATATTATTCATAAAAGAACGTATAACGAAAAAATTTATCCCGGTGTCTATGTGGACGGAAAAGATTTTGGAGGAAAGACAAAAGAAGAAATAAAAAATTACTTTTCGCAAAGAAATGACACGATCCAGCAATCAATCTTTATATTCACTCTCGATGATCATATAGCCACAGTTTCAGCAAAGGACCTTTCGTTTGGTTACGACGCCAACCTCCTAGCTGACCAAGCATATAGTGTAGGAAGAGCATCAAATATAATTTCTGATTTTAGTATTATGACTCAAGCATATCTCTCTGGAATTCATCTGCCTGCAACATATAAACGGGATGATGAAAAACTGACTTTATTATTAAACCCCTTAAGAGAATCAGTAGCTGTAGAACCTATAGATGCCCGCTTTGCATTTGAGGACGGAAAAGTAAAAGAATTTCGCCAATCTTCAGAAGGAAAAGACATTGATCTGGAACTTTTAAAAAAGCGCATCTCTGAAAAAACCCTTTCACTAGTTCGAAGTACTATACCGCAGAAGCACGTTATACCCATACCAATCAAAATATTAAAACCGAAAGTGGCTACACATGAAGCAAACGACCTAGGGATAAAAGAATTAGTTAGTAAAGGAACATCACTTTTTGTGGGTTCTATACCAAATAGAATATATAACATAACCTTAGCTGCCAGCAGACTTAATGGTATTCTTATCAAACCTGGTGAAGTATTTTCATTCAATCAAGCTATTGGTGATATATCAACATTTACAGGATACAAACAAGCATATGTTATCCAAAACGGAAGAACAGTATTAGGTGATGGAGGTGGAGTCTGTCAGGTGTCTACAACATTTTTTCGAGCAGTCCTTAATGCAGGATTACCCGTGATTGAAAGAAATCCACATGCTTATAGAGTAAGTTATTATGAACAAGATCAAGGCCCAGGATTAGATGCAGCAATTTATGTACCTTCAACAGACTTTAAATTCAAAAACGATACTGAACACCATTTATTAGTTCAAACAATTGCCGATACTAATGCTGGGAGTCTCACATTCGAGTTGTATGGAACAAGAGATAATAGAGAAGTTACAATCTCTAAACCTGTAATAACTTCTGTTACATCTTCCCCAGAACCTCTTTATATTGATGATCCAACCCTACCAAAAGGAGAAATGAAACAGATTGACTATGCTGTATCTGGTGCTACAGTTTATTTTACACGGGAAGTGAAAAAAGAAGGTAAAGTAATTATTAATGATAAATTCAATTCTTTTTATCGTCCCTGGCAGGCCGTCTATCTCAAAGGAACAAAGGAAGGATGACAATGACTAATATATATGACTTAGGAAACTTACTTTTAAATTCCACTTTTTATCATGAAGCTTCATACTAAAATTGTAAAACCTACACAAGTAACAAAAATTGCTCAAGCATTACATGCAGCTAATAAAAAAATTGTGGTTTTAGGAGGTTGCTTCGATATTCTTCATGTAGGTCATCTTTATTTTCTTGAGCAGGCAAAAAAGTATGGTGATATATTGATCGTCTTACTAGAAAATGATAACCTAATTAAAAAGTTAAAAGGTTCTCATAGACCGATAAACACACAAGTTGATAGAGCGAGATTACTTGCATCACTTACCATGGTTGATTATGTCATACTCCTTAATAAAGACATGGATAATCATGCATACGATCAGCTGATTTGGAATATAAAACCTGCTATAATCGCGACAACTGAGCTAGACCCGTATAGAGGACATAAAGAACGTCAAGCACAATTAACAGGTTCACAAGTTGTAGACGTTATACAGAGAATAGAAAACACCTCAACATCACGAATCGCTAGCTTATTACAAAAAGAATTATAATATGTCGAGAAATACCATCATTTTTATTATTGTTGTTATTATTCTTTTGGGAATAATTGTTATTTCATTTGGACAATTTGGTAATCTCTCAAATAAAACAGCAGTCATACATGGAAAGACTATCAAACTTGAAATTGCAGACTCAATAGAAGAAAAAGAAAAAGGACTATCGCAGAGAGAAGCCTTATCCGAAGACACAGGTATGCTTTTTCTTTTTGATAAACCCGGAAAATATCAATTCTGGATGAAAGATATGCAATTTCCTATCGATATTATTTATATTAATAATGAAAAGGTGGTAACTATTTATAAAGATGTTCAACATACAATCGATAATGTTCCCAATTTAAATCTTTATCAACCAAAGCAAGACGCAAATCGTGTACTAGAACTGAATGGTGGAAAAGCAGATGAACTCAAATTAAAAGAAGGGGATTCACTAAAGTTAAACTTGTAAATCATTTCTTTTACTCCATGGTTTAAGTTTTATACTTTTAACTCCAACTCAATCTCATCTTTTAGAGGTATCCCATCCTTCCCAATCATCGGAATATGGGGTTTAAGTTTTCTCGACTCCTTTAAAGCATTTCTATGCACAGCTACTAAATCAAATCCTCTTTTTTGATAAAAACGTAAGGCATCGAGATTATCATTTGTTGTAATAAGCCACACCCGCTTAATTTTGTGCTTTTTGGCAGTATCGATAACCGCTTTTAATAAAGATGTTCCTATACCTCTACCTGGTTTTGTACTATCTAAAGAGATGATCTCACATTCTTCACCCTCGATTGTATATGTAATCAAACCTACGCGTTCTTTACTAAAATAAGCAATAAAACCAGGAAGTTTTTTCACATCTGTAAGTTTTCCGCGTGAAGTAATCTGAGAAGAACCCCAATGATGATTAACAAATTGTACTATCCACTCCTTATCCTGATTGGTTATAGATTGTATTGCAAATGTGGACATATGAACCTAAAACCATCCCTTATTCTTCGATTCGTGTTCAAATTCTTGTAAGAGCTCTTTTTGTCTTTTATTCAACTTCTGAGGGATAGAAATTTTTATACGTACATAGTGGTCACCACGACCTTGTCTTCGCAGAAATGGCACTCCTTTACCGCGTAAACGAATAAGAGTTCCAGGTTGAGTTCCTTCAGGCACGCGTATCGTCACTTTTCCATCAACTGTTTCAACTGGTAGCTCTGTCCCAAGTGACGCCTGTACAAAAGATACTGATTCTTCAGTGACAATATCTGCTCCTTCTCTATGAAATCGCTGATCTGTTTGAACATCTACTACGACATCATACGAATCAAATCGAATACGTGAACCTGAATCAACACCTGCCGGAATCTTTATTTTTTGTTTTTTTCCTTCGACAGTTACTTCTTTCTCTGTCCCTTTTACCGCATCCAAAAAGGAAATACTTAATGAATAAACTGGTCTACGTTGTCTACCGCCAAAAGGTGAACCGCCAAAGAATTGTTCAAAGATATCAAATGGATCTGAAAAACCACCAAAATCAAAACCAGCTCCATCACCACCCGTAGAATAGGTATAAGTAAAAGGTCCATACTGACCAGTCCTTCCACCGAAAGGCCCCCCTGCACCTCCGAATGGACCTTGTCCTGCTCCCTGTTCGAAAGCCGCAGCACCAAACTGATCATATGTCTGTCGCTTTTGAGGATCAGATAGAACTTCGTATGCCTGTGTTATTTCTTTAAATTTCGTTTCTGCTTCTTTTGTTTTATTTCGATCCGGATGATACTGTAAAGCAAGCTTTCGATATGATCGCTTAATCTCATCTGCTGTCGCTGTTTTTGTTACACCTAATGTTTCATAATAGTCTTTTGCCATAAGTATTGAAATTATACTAAAAAAGCGCTTCACGCGCTTACTAACAACTAACAACTAACAACTAACAACTAACAACTAACAACTAACAACTAACCTATTCTACCACTTCCCCCTCAACGGGTTCGTCACCTTTTTTATCTTGTGATTCCTTATTTACTTCTGGCTCTTTTGTTCCTTCTGTCCCCGTGCTTCCATTTGATTGCTGTTCCCCAGCTTGTGATGAGTTTGCAGAACCATACATAGCCTGTCCAATTTTCTGAAGACTTTCCGAAAGTTCCTGGGTTTTAGTTTCTATATCTTCTTTTGTACCGGACTCAAGAACTGACTTCAATGCTGTAATTTTCTCTTCTATCTCCTTCTTAACATCATCAGCTATTTTATCACCTGCATCTTTTAGAGATTTTTCTGCAGTAAAGACCATGGCGTCTGCTTGGTTTCGAGCTTCTACTCGTGCTTTCTTCTCTTCGTCTTCTTTAGCATTCATCTCTGCTTCTTTTGTCATTTTTTCGACTTCTTCTTTAGAAAGGCCTGTCGATCCAGTGATCTTAATGCTTTGTTCTTTTCCAGTAGCTTTATCTTTCGCGGTTACATGTAAAATACCATTGGCATCAATATCGAAAGTAACTTCAACTTGAGGCATACCCCGGGGTGCAGGAGGAATTCCATCTAGTATAAAACGACCAAGTGACTTATTATCTGCTGCCATAGGACGCTCTCCTTGAAGAATGTTAATTTCCACCTGAGTCTGATTATCAGCGGCAGTAGAAAAAACTTGTGATTTTGTTGTTGGAATTGTGGTATTTCTCGGTATAAGAGGTGTAGAAACTCCACCTAGTGTTTCAAGGCCTAGCGTTAATGGAGTAACATCAAGAAGTAAAACATCTTTTACCTCTCCTCCTAAAACTCCACCTTGAACAGCTGCACCAATCGCTACTACTTCATCCGGATTGACTGATTTATTAGGTTCTTTACCAAAGAAACCCGTTACGACCTCCACAACTTTTGGCATGCGAGTCATACCGCCCACAAGAACAACTTCATCAACTTGCTTCTCACTAATACCAGCATCTTTCAAAGCGAGTTTTACAGGTTCAAGGGTTTTTTGGATAAGTTCTTCGACAATAACCTCTAATTTAGCCCGGGTTAATGTCATTGTTAGATGTAAGGGGCCTTCTTTCCCTTGCGTTATAAATGGCTGGTTAATTTGTGCTTCTTGCGAAGATGATAATTCTATTTTTGCTTTTTCAGCTGACTCTTTAAGTCGCTGTAACGCTTGAGGATCTTTTCGAAGATCTATACCATTTTCTTTCTGAAATTCAGAAGCAATATATTCGATTATTTTCTGGTCGAAATCATCTCCTCCCAGATGAGTATCTCCATTTGTGGATTTTACTTCATAAACACCATCTCCAAGTTCTAAAATAGAAATATCAAACGTACCGCCTCCTAAATCATATACTGCAATCGTGTGTGCGTTTTTCTTATCAAGACCGTAAGCAAGTGCCGCTGCTGTCGGCTCATTAATAATACGCTTCACTTCGAGACCGGCAATTTCCCCAGCTTGTTTTGTAGCTTGCCTTTGACTATCGTCAAAATATGCAGGAACTGTGATGACTGCTTCTGTTACTTTCTGGCCTAGATACGCTTCTGCATCTGTTTTTATTTTCTGAAGGATCATTGCTGAAACTTCTTGAGGAGTATATGTTTTACCCTCTACTTCTACCACAGCCATATCATCACGACCTGATTTAACAGTATATGGCAACCACTTCATGTCGCGTTGGACAGACTCATCATGAAACTTTTTACCCATTAAGCGTTTTATAGAAAAAATAGTACGTTTCGGTTTTAGTACCATTTGACGCTTAGCAACATCACCGACAACTCTACTCACTGGATCTACGACAGAGGGAATAACATTTCTTCCTTCTGCTGAATGAATAACTTTCGGCTGTCCACCTTCCATGACAGCAACACATGAATTTGTTGTACCTAAATCAATTCCAATAATTTTTCCCATATGTTCCTTTCAGTCAAATTAAAAGTTAAAAATGAAAAATTAAAAGTTACATAAGAATTTTTATAAAATTCCTTAACTTTAGACTTTTCACTTTGAACTTTTAACTGTTACCGTTTCCAACTGTTACTTGCGCTGGTCGAAGAACCTTTTCATATAATTTATACCCTGCCCGTAATTCCTTTATGATAACATTTTCTTCACCGGCTTCTGTCATAACTGCTTCCATGAGAAATGGATCGAATACTTTTCCTACTGTTTCTATTTTTTCAACACCTTCGCCTTTTAAGACATCTAAAAACTGTCCTATGCTGACCGTTAAATTTTTATCAGCACTATGTTGTTGAGCTAGCATGAGTGTATCTAAAACCGGAAGAATCCGCAAGAGTAAATCCTGGTTAGCAGATCGTATCCACTCAGCTCTCTGTTCACGAATCCATTTTTCTTGATTTTGATAATCAGCAACTGCTCTTTTCCATTTAACTTCAAAATCAGCAATTTTCTCTTCCAATTCTTTAAGCTTTTTCTGCTCTTTATTTTCTGTTTCTATTATCTCTTCTTCTTGTTCTCGCTGATCCTCTTCTTCATTTTTTTCCTCTTGTTTCTTTATTTTATCCATATACTCTGTCCTATTAGCCCTTCGCCTAATTTACCATCCTCTAACAATTTCAGGAATTAATATTTTAATGGTACGCACTGTGGGAACGATATTTGTATAATTCAACCGTACAGGACCAATAACACCTATTATACCTGTATGCTGCATAGGTGTGTGGTATTTACTATATACTAGACTATATGGTCCTTGTAATCCCGCACCTAACTCTTCACCAAGTAATATATGTACATCCTCTTCAGGATCTTCTGATTGATTGATGATCTGTTGTATATAATCATGTCTATCGATCGCTTCTAGTAAGTTTTTGGTTACATCTATATCATAAAATTCAGGCATATCAAGTATATGTGCATATCCCGAACAATACAATTCACCTTCATCTGTAGTTGCGATAGCTAATGTCTTCGTTTTCTCCGCTAGAGATCGTGTTACTTCACGTAGAAATCTATTTTCTTTATCACGAAAATCCCAAACTCGCTCTTTTAATGCCACTTCTTCGCCTACCGAAAGCTCCTTTTCTCTCATGAGTTCGTTAACATAGAATTTCATACCTTGTGGCGTAGGCATACGCCCAGCCGAAGAATGTGGTTTTTGAAGATATCCCATTTCGGTTAACTTTACCATTTCATTTCGAATAGTTGCTGGGGATGCACTAATACTATGACGTTTTTCAAGTGTTTCAGAACCAACTGCTTCTGCTGTTTTAATATACTCTTCTATAAGAGCTTTCAATATTTCTATTTGGCGTTGTGTTAAATTATGTAACCCTTCCATAATTTTTATTATTCCTGTCCTCTAGAAGAGGTAGAATCCGACATAATCGAACAATGAGGTTTACAAGAATAATTTCAATTTCTCTATTATAGAGAATACTAATTAGCAAAATAATAACACGACTGCCAACCGGTGTCAAGACCATAATACATTCTTTCTTTTTTCTTACTCTGCTGTAACTTATTTATAAAATGTTTTTTTAATACTATCTGCATATGTTCGCCTTTCTCATCGTAGTACTGTTTGGAATACTTTTTTCTTTCTTTGCGACACAAAACACTCAAGGTGTTGCTGTACAACTATTACAGTATAACTTCGGCAATGTACCATTATATCTTGTTTCGTTAATTTCTCTTTTAGCTGGGGTCGCTGTATCCTGGTTAATAAGTCTGTTAGACTGGGCTTCTAATACTATGGCTCTTCGCGGAAGGGATATGCATATTAGGAAAACTGAAAAAGTTATTCAACATCTACAAGAACATGTGCATGAATTAGAAGCAAAAAATGCTGAACTCTATCGTGAAAAGGAAGAAGTTCAAGAAGATGCACGAGAAGAAGTTGCTGATATTAAAGACCAAGCTCACCGTCCAAGTTTCTTTGATCGCTTTCGCCACAAACCTGCTCTCTAGTTAAATTCCGGCCAATGTACCATCAGATTGCTTCTCTGTAAAAGATATTAAAGATAGGACACCAGAATAGATACTTTCTAGAACATAATCTTCTTTTTCTTCTGCTATTCTTTTTTTTTCAGTTGCTTCGTCTACCGTTACTCTTCGTGTTCTACCTCCATATGTCGTAAAGAAATAATCTCTACCTTCGCCAGTCTGGATAGCGGTAAACAAACCGAAATGTCTGGAATCGAACAAAGTTGTACCTCCAAACGGATCATTTAAATCATTATATGCTAGTATATGGGCTTGCAAAATTTCATCCGGATAATAAACTTTTGCCAACATTTGCATAGAAAGAGGAAACTCAAGACAATTTGTTTTACCTTTCGATGCTCTCCGTATTAAAGAGTTTACATCTCCAACAGCTGCAGCTTTTATCATTTCTAAAGGGTTAGCAGCGGTATTTATAGAAGAATGAGGAAATGCTGCATTATTCAAACGATTATAACGATTTACTACCTCTAAAAACGGTATCTTCATATCTCCTTCTGTCATGATCATAGTGTCTATTATGAATGCAGTATCAGAAGTGATTCCCACAGCTTGTACGACTTCAGCAGTAGAGCTGGGAGAGAATTTCGTATTCCGAAGTATTAGTTTAATAAATTGCTTTTCATGACCTCGGAGCAAAGGATTTTTATCGATCTCCATTAAAGCCATACCTGGTTTCAATAATCGGTCACTTGCATCATATAGTTCTAACCCTTCAATTTTATTCATGCCATGAATTATATCCTATAAGTAATACAGGAACAACTATAATGTTACCTACTGCATATGTAAGAAGAATCAAAAATGCAGAAGTATCTTAATCAATTTAAAAACTCTACTCACCAAGTAAAAACCCTCTCCCTTGGAAGTTTGGCTCTTGTTACATATGATTGCCATAAAAAATAGATTTTTACCAGAAAATCTTAGCGTTGCAAAAAAATTTTTTAGTAGTACAATTCAGGATTCGCTGTGACTTCTTTCCACGAGGTGACAGTGTTCGTATAAAAACCTGCTGCTGCAATCATCGCTCCATTATCAGTACATAAAAAAGGCGGTGGAACAGAAAACGTTATATTTTTCTCTAAGTTTGATAATGCATTTTGCAAAGTTTCTACAAGCTTTTTATTTGCTGCGACACCACCTGACATAAGGAAGGATTTAACAGGATATTGCTTCACTGCGCGTACTATTTTTATTACTAACGTATCGATAATAGCCTGTTCCAAAGAAGCACATAAATCATAGAGGTTTTGCTTCTCCACTTCAGAGAGACTCTCTTCAAGGGCTATTTGATTCCATCCAATCCTCGTATCACTAGTGCGGATAATGGGAAAATACTTCCTAGTTAAATTAAGAAACGATGTCTTTAATCCAGAGAAAGAGAACTCGTAATCATGACTACCAAGCATCGGCCGAGGCAACGCAAACGCCTTAGGGTTTCCTTTTTCAGCTAATTTTGAAATTTTAGGCCCTCCTGGATATGGGTATCCGAGAAGGCGAGCGCATTTATCAAAACATTCTCCTGCTGCATCATCTCTCGTCCCGCCTATCACCTCTATAGCACCATGATCTTTCAACAGAACAATATCTGTATGTCCCCCAGATACCACAAGGGCTAAAGCAGGGAATTGGATAAAAGATAGTTGCGAGTTATGAGCAGTTTCCTGTGTTTCATTTTTCAATGTTCCATTTTCCACTATCCAGTTTGCGTATATGTGTCCATACATATGATTTACAGGAATAATAGGAATCTCCCATAAATATGCCAATGTTTTTACCGTTTCTATACCAACCAGTAAAGAACCAATCAACCCAGGGCCATACGTTACCGCTAGAGCATCTATGGCTGGTTTTTTTTCATCATAGACATGAGCATCTTTTAATGCTTCAGTAATGACAGGAAGAATATATTTCACCTGTTCGCGGGCAGCAACTTCAGGAATAATACCACCAGTCTCAGCGTGCCTTACTAAAGAGGTTGCGAGGCTATTAGATAATAGTTTCACTGGTTTATCAATAGTTGTTCCTTCAATCACTGCCGCTCCAGTTTCATCACAGCTTGTTTCGATTCCTAGTATCTTCATATCTTTTGCGTTATGGTGTAAAAAATACCCATCTCATTTATGGCTATCTTAGGCATAACGTCAATTGTAGCGTGGATACTTGTTATTGACAAGGAGTACTGATTTATCTATACTTTGGTAGATTATGAAATTGCCTCTTCTGAAATAACATTTCTCAGAAGAGTTTTTGTTTAATTACGCATCTTATGAATACCAAAAAAATCTTTCTCACCCAGCAAGGTCTTGATGATCTTAAGAAAGAATATGATGAACTTCTAAATAATAAACGTCCAGAAGTTGTACAACGTGTAGCAGCTGCAAGAGAAATGGGCGATCTTTCAGAAAATGCTGAGTATTCTGCTGCTCGAGAAGAGCTAGCATTTATAGACGGACGAATTGAAGAACTTGAAGAACTCCTTAAACAGGTTATGGTCATAAATAATCAAGATGGAACTAAAGGTAACCAGGTAAAGTTAGGTTCTACTGTAACAGTAAAACATAGTGGAAAACAAACAGTATATTCCGTTGTAGGCGAATGGGAAGCAGACCCAGCAGAAAAGAAAATCTCTCATGAATCCCCTCTCGGTAAAGCACTCATAGGAAAAAGTGTTGGAGAAGTTGTAGAAGTCACAGCTCCAGCTGGAAAAATAGCCTATACTATCGTTGAGATAGCATAAACCTACTCTATGCTTGCAGTCCTAAAAGAAAAACCTTCCGCAGGCGTCACACTCAAGGAAGTAAATATACCTATTCCTCAAAAAGAAGAAGTTCTTGTAAAGGTAAAAGCTGCATCTATTTGTGGAACTGACGTCAGTATTTATAATTGGACTCCCTGGGCTGAAGATCACATAAAACCACCCATCATCATCGGCCATGAGATAGTCGGTGAAGTTTTAGAAGTAAATACTAATTTACCAACACATATTAAAAAAGGAGATCTTGTATCTTCAGAAACACATATTTATTGCAATACCTGCTATCAGTGTCTTATTAACAATCGTCATGTATGCGAAAATATGGAGCTGTTTGGTATAGGAAGAGATGGCAGTTTTGCAGAATATGCAACAATTCCTTTACGGACAACATGGAAAAATAATGCTAATATTCCACTAGATATTATGAGCGTCCAAGAACCTCTCGGGAATGCTGTTCATGTAGTAACGAAAGCGAATGTTATGGGAAAAGTCGTTTGCGTTTTTGGCTTAGGACCGACAGGACTATGTGCTATTGCTGTGGCAAAAGCGTATGGTGCAAAAAAAGTTATAGGGATAAACCGTGGTGAGTATCGAAGAAAGTTAGCAGAAAAAATGGGAGCCGATGAAGTATATGATGTGTTGCCACAAGAATATGAAGATGCTTGTGATGTCGTAATCGAAATGTCTGGAAACGCTCATGTATTACAGTCAGCACTTACCGCTGTTCGGATTGCAGGAACATTTGTTTTTTTTGGTATCCCCAAAGAGCCAGCAACTATAGATATCGGCAAATTTATGATTAATAAAGAGATTTCTACATATAGTGTTTTTGGTCGACGTATTTGGGAAACGTGGTTTCAAGTAACAGATCTTCTCGTAAACAAAAAGGTTGATCTAAAACCCATGGTGACACATTCTTTTAAGCTATCAGAATTTGAACAAGCTATGAATGTGATGAAAAGTGGAGAATGCGGTAAAATACTTCTAATACCTTAGGTTTATTGCGTTCTAACAATAAACCTATACAAACTTCTCTGCTAACCGATAGTACTATGAATGATTTCTATACAAAAATTGCAAAAAGTTTAACAGACAAAACTATTCCCACTGTAGAATCAGGACAAGGTGCATATTTAAAAATTAATGGCAGAATGAAACTAAATCTATGCTCAAACAATTACTTAGGATTTGCAGCGGATGAAAGACTTCGTAAAGCTGCAGTACGAGCAATTGAACAATATGGAGTTGGAACAGGATCAGTAAGAGCGCTCTCGGGCACGAACACACTTCATATTCAGCTAGAAGATTCGTTAGCTAAATTTAAAAAAGCTGAAGCTTGTATTGTTCTTACTGGCGGATATATGGCAAATATGGCAGCTATCCAGACGATTATTGGAAAGGAAGATATCGTTATATCCGATGAATTAAACCACGCTTCAATCATTGATGCTGTCCGTTTATCAGGTGTTAAGAATAAATTTATTTATAAACATGCAGACATGGTTGATTTGGAAAGTAAACTTAAAGATGCAGTTGTCATGTCAGAAGAAGCTGGATCTCAACCTACTATTCTTATAATTACTGACGGAGTTTTTTCAATGGATGGTGATCTTGCTCCTTTACCAAAAATTGTAGAACTCGCGGAAAAATATAATGCAATTACTATGGTTGATGATGCACATGGAGAAGGTGTACTTGGTAATCATGGCAGAGGAATAGTGGACCATTTTAATCTTCACGGAAAAGTAGATATAGAAGTAGGAACACTCTCGAAAGCGTTCGGTGTTATGGGAGGCTTTATTACAGGTAAAAAAGAACTTATCACTTTCTATAAACAAAAAGCTCGACAGTTCCTTTTTTCAAATGGCTTGTCTATTCCTGATACAGCAGCTTTACTGGAAGCAGTTACAATTCTTGAAGAATCAGACGAACCAATAAAAAAGCTCTGGGAAAACGCAAAATATATAAAAGAAAAATTAGTAACATTAGGTTTCGATTGCGGACATTCAGAAACTCCCATTACTCCTGTTATGCTGGGTGATGAAGAGTTAGCAAAAAATTTTAGTGTAAAACTGCTGGCAAACGACGTTTTTGCAACGCCCATTGTATTTCCTATGGTTTCCAAAGGCAAAGCACGTATTCGGGTTATGCCTTCATCTGCACATTCTAAAGAAGATTTAGATTTGGGAATAAAACTATTTGAACAAATAGCTCGTGAATTGGAAATTCTATAATAGTTCTTTCCTGTTATAATAACTCCATCTATGGCTCGAAAGCGAATCTCTGAATTTCGTGCGAAAACGCTTCTCTATAAAGAACTCGAAGTTCCATACAATGGTGTACAAATTACCAATACCAACCTTCCACAAGTTCTTAACTCCCTACATGCCGACAGGCAAGGTCAACTCTCAAGTCTTAATTCCCATCTCTATGTTGTTAAAGTCGATCAAGGAATAAAAGGCCGATTAAAAAAAGGACTTGTAATGCTACATCAAACAATTGAGCAAATACCAAATGCACTACAAATATTGCAACAAAAAGGCTATTCCCAATTTCTTCTTGAAGAAATGACACCCCATGAAGCTTCAGAGGAAAAATACGTTTCTATAGAAAGAACGAGAGAAGGATATAAGATTTTATATTCTGAAACAGGTGGTGTAAATATCGAGCAGCAACAAAAAGCTATCCAGGATTCAATACTGCCTTATGATTATTCTTCAATCGATTCAGAAGAGCTAGTCGAGAAGTTCAAGAGTACTCGGTTCACTTCTCCCACTCAAACAATAAGTGACGATCTTCTTAATAAACTACTTTATATTTTTGAAAAATATTACTTCTCCTTCCTCGAAATTAATCCATACGTGTTACAAAATAGTAAATACCATATACTCGATGCAGCTGTGGAAGTAGACAGTACCGCTGCTTTTTTTGTTAATAATGCGTGGAGTGAGCATGATTACACTGATGGCCGAACAAAAGAAAAAACCGAAGAAGAAAAAAACGTGCAGCAACTAGCAGAGAATAGCCAGGCAGCCTTTTCTTTAGAAGTTCTTAATCCTAATGGTAGTATTTTTATGATGTTATCTGGTGGGGGAGCAAGTATTGTCCTTGCAGACGAAATAGCAAACCTTGGTTATGGGCAAGAACTAGCAAACTATGGGGAATATAGCGGTAACCCGAATGCTGAAGAAACATATATATATGCTAAAAATCTCTTATCACTTCTTTTAAAATCTAATGCAAAAAACAAAGTCCTTATTATCGCAGGTGGCGTTGCAAACTTCACAGATGTCCGAATTACCTTTAAGGGATTGATTAAGGCTTTGGAGGAAATAACAAGAGAACTCCAAAAACAAAAAATTAGAATTTTCGTCAGAAGAGGTGGTCCGTATCAAGAAGAAGGACTTTTGGATATGGAAACATTTCTGAAAAAAACAAATCTTTTAGGAATAGTCAGAGGGCCTGAAATGGTATTGACAGATATTGTCACAATAGCGATATCAAATATTAAAAAGTAAATATCAAAAATACATGGAAAAAAACATCTGTTTTCTCTAAGTATATTTACTATCCGATATATGTTAGATATACAACACTTACGAAATATTGATCCAAAAATTATTTGTATTGGTTCTCATAAACCAATTATTCAGTCAATGTTAGATTTTGACTTTTTATCAAAGAAACAAAAACCTAGTATAAAAGCTATTATTGCAACTGGTCGAAATTTTGAACGTTTTTTTTATGGTAATAGAGAAATATTGATTCCTGTTTTCAGTTCAGCAGAAAATGTACCTCATTTGATAAAACAGCAGATAAATATATTTTTTAATACAACCTCTGCGAGACGGGTAAAACAGTCAAGTAAAGAAATTTGCAAAGCGTTTCCCCATATTATCGGCGGTACTATTTTCGCTGAAGATGTTCCAGAAAAACACTCCCTCGAATTATATCAATACTTTCATCCCGAACTGCACCTCTCAGAACGAAGTAGTCCTTTGTGGGATTCGACATCTCTTGCTCTACAGAATGGGATAATGAACACCGGATTAAATCTTGGGAAACAAGTTCAACCTAACATCTTTATAGTCGGTCCTGCCAGTGTAGGGTTAATAATTCCTGGATCTTTTAAACTTGGTGCAATAGGAGGAACAGACTATCGCCAACTTGTAGCTTCCGATGTTATGACTTCTGGTACTACTGCAGTCTTATCAGCATCAGGAGGAATGGTTGGTGAGATTATTAGAATTGTTTCACAAAAAAACAAACGATTATCCTTCGCGTTATCCTTTGGAGGGGATCGCTTTCCTATTTTATCTCCGAAAGAGGTATTCCTTGCTGCCCAAAACGATCCCCGTACAGAGACAATAATCTATTATGGTGAACTCGGGGGAACAGATGAATATGACTTAGCTGAACTTATACGAACAAAACGAGTAACAAAACAAGTTATTTGTTATATAGCGGGAACGGTATCAGAGTTATTTGATACACCACCTCAATTTGGTCATGCGAAAGCAATGGCAAAAAGTAAGGGAGAAAGTGCGGAGGAAAAACGTAATGCCTTAAAAGAAGCTGGTGTTCAGGTTGCTCAAACATTTACTGAATTCGTAGAGTATATAGAAAAAATACCAAGTGACAAATATCACGAAATAAAAAAATATAGTACAATAATGCAAAAGATGAGTGAAAGAAAACATGCATTAATCACATCTACCATTTCTTCAGATAAAGATGGCGATGCGACAATTCTCGGGGAAAATCTCCTTTCGTTTGTGCAGAACCGTTCCTTTGCTGCAATTGTCGCAAGTATGTTTCTCGGGAAAAATAATATTACTACGGAGTTAGAATCTTTTGTGGATCTAGTTTTACGTATTGCTGTGGATCATGGACCGTATGTTTCTGGCGCAGTAAATACAATCGTAAGCGCGCGTGCAGGAAAAGATCTAGTTTCCTCTCTCGCAGCCGGACTTCTCACTATCGGACCTAGATTTGGCGGAGCAATCAATCAAGCTGCAAATAATTGGTTACAAGGTGTGATCGAACAGAAAAAAGCATACAGTTTCGTGGAAGAATTTGCAAGCAAGAAAATCTATATTTCAGGAATCGGACATCGAAAGTATCGAATTGATTTTCCCGATCCTCGTGTCACTAAACTTTTACAATACAGAAACAGTCTCGATAAAAAAAGATTTACAACCTTTGCTTTGAATGTACAAGAAATTACAACAGCTAAAAAAGGAAATTTAATACTTAATGTAGACGGAGCAATTGCAGCAGTATTACTTGATATTCTTTCTGAAAAAGAAAAACTATCCGATGAAGAATTAAAGCAATTAACAGACATTGAATTTTTTAATAGTCTGTTTGTTCTCTCCAGATCTGTAGGTTTTATCGCCCATTATTTAGATCAAAAACGCCTCGACGAAGGTCTTTTTAGATTACCTGATGATTTAGTAACTTCCATAGACTTAGAATAATAATGTAATAAATTGCTTCTTATTTTACTTTGAATTACAATAACAACTGTTATGCAAATTTATACTGATTATCAACTTTCAGACATTCTCTGGTACAAAATAGGAGGTAAAGCAAAATATTTTATACAAGCTTCAAGTAAAGAAGATATTTTTGAAGCACTTCATTTTATCAAAGAGAAAAATATCCGAAAAGTCTTTATTTGTGGATTAGGTTCAAATCTGATTTTTACAGACAAATACTTTGATGGCGCTGTTCTCCAAATAACATCAGGTAAGGAAGAGCAAATACGACTCATTGAACCTAAAATTATAGAATCATTTGTAGGTCACTTGTTAGATGATGTTGTTCAATTTGCTTTTAAACATGAACTTGTTGGTCTCGAGTGGGCTGGTGGGTTACCTGGTACTGTGGGTGCTGCAGTGAGAGGAAATGTAGGTGCATATGGCGGAGAGATCAGAGATTCATTACAGAGTGCAGAAATTCTTACCCTTCGAGATGATTATTCCTACGAGATAAAAACATTTACCAATGACGATCTCCAATTTGTATACAGAGGAAGTATAGTGAAAGGAAAAAAAGGGCAGATGATTGTTCTTTCTGCACGTTTCAAACTTAAAAAAGCATCAAAAGATGAATTAGTACACGCACAACAAACCTATGAAAAGAATAAACAACACAGAAAAGATAGACATCCTTTGGAGTATCCCAATTGTGGATCTGTCTTTAAAAATATCCGGGAAAAGGAAAAAGTAGAGAAAGTACTCCAGATACTACCAGACATTAAAGAAAAAGTAGAGAAACAGTGGTATGGAAAAGTCGCAGCAGCGTACCTTATCCAACAACTAGGATTACAAGGATATCAAATTGGTAACGCACAAATTTCAAAAAAACACGCATTATTTATCGTAAATTTAGGAGGCGCAACTGCTGAAGACGTCACTTCAATTATTTCTACAGTTCAAGAAAAGTTTTTAAGAACTTTTGGGTTCACATTAGAACCAGAAGTTGAAATTGTTACTAATTAATATTTTCTTAATAATCCGTCACCGGTAGAAAAGAAGATAAAGAAGAAAATAAACCCCACAAAGAAATAAACTATTAACCAAAAAATACTACTTATAAATGTTATTACACCCCAAAGAATACCTCTTTTTATACCAACTATAAATGGTGGAACAAGTAATAAACCAACATATATGCAGAATGAAAAAACTACAAGCATTAGGGCTATAAGGGAACTAAATTGGTAATTATAGGTAAACCCTGGTAAAAAATAGGTAAATAGCGCAAAGAGAATAAAGGTATGAATTGCTGCAAACGTCGAGGTTATAAAACTAATTCCTAAAGAAACACCTATATTCTTTTGCATTTCTGATATATGCATAGTTCTAACAGATGAAGAAGTATCCGTTTTTTTAAAGTGTTTATATAGCTTCCTGATAATAATTACTGCAATAAGAAATGTTATGAGAATTGTAAATAATGTTATAAATATTTCACCACCATATAATTGGAACATGTTACTTGCGTATGCGCCTTTGACTGTATAAGATTCCATTGAAGCTAAGTTATTCGTATATTTATTAACAGCTCCATAACCTATACTATTTACGAAGTCATCGATTTGATAGCTTCTAACCTCTTCCCCTCGAGAAAACCTGGGGGACTTCAGCATCGATGTAAATCCTTGATTATAGTATGAGACAGTACCAATAGCACCTTTTAAGACATACTCTTGCTCTGTAGAAATTCCTATTTGTATTGAAGTTATCGTAGATTGAGTTTTTAATGTTTTAAACTCATAGGTATATGCTCCAAGAAAATTCTGATTTATAAAATCTGAAGTGCGATAACTTAAAAAGAATGTAGCGGCTTCGCTAGAAAAGGTAGAATAAGGTAAAGTTATGCTGAGTGTATTACCCTCTAATTCGTGATCAGCTTTCACATATGCAAAGCTACTTTTACTATAATCTGGATAACACTGTTCTTCCGGTACAGGCATAATACGTAATTTTTCAGATTCCACTGCTTCTGTTTGTGATGGAACAGGAGTGACTTTATATAGAGAAGGGGTGGGTGTATACATTGGAACTGGTGATTTTTCTATAGAATTTGGTTTTTGTAAAGGTACAGGTCGATCATAAGAATATGGATAACAAGTATTATTAGGTTGATAGATTTGTTGGAAGACAACAAGATCTCTAACATCTTGATTGTCTGGAAACTCATACATTAAGCTTCTTGTATTATCTGTTCCATCGCCTGAAATTTGTGCTTTAAAATTCACTACAGCTTCACCATTACCTCGAAGATATACCGAATAACTATGGTTTTCACCAAAAATAAATGAATCTTCATATCGTGGTGGAGGTAACGGCAGAGCAACATCAGCTTTCATTTGAGCATTGCTTAGAGGACTAACGAGGCTTGATATTATAAAAATAATAATCAATTTGAAGAGAAAGAAGGAAACTATTTTTTTCTTCATACTAGTAATAGTAGAACACAAGAGAATAAGTATGTCAACAAACTGCTTCCCCTGAAGCCATAAAAGCTCTATAATATCCCTTATGTATTGGGCAGACGAGATTGCACAAAAAATAAAACAACGAGATTTTAAATTCGAATGGGTTGACGACATGAAAACTCCATCCGGAAGAATTCATGTGGGATCATTAAGAGGAGTTGTAGTACATGACCTTGTATATAAAGCGCTTAAGAACGCAGGTGTTGAGAGTAAATATACCTATGTCTTTGAAGATCAAGATCCTATGGACGACCTCCCAGTGTATCTCCCAAAAGAAAAATATGAACAGTATTTAGGACTACCCCTCTTTAAAGTTCCACCACCAGAACCAGGTTATAAACATTATGGAGAATTTTTTGCATTAGAATTTAAACATGTTTTTAATTCCATTGGATGTGAACCAGAAATTATCTGGACTTCTGATCTCTATAAAAGCGGAAAGATGAACAGCGATATTAAACTATGCTTAGATAAAGCAGAAAATATACGTAAAGTATATGAAGAGCTATATAAAAAGTCTATGCATAAGGATTGGTATCCTTTTCAGGTCTATTGTGAACAATGCGGCAAAGTAGTTACGACAAGAGTATATGAATGGAATGGAGAAAAAGTTAGTTACAAATGCCATAGAGATGCTGTTGATTGGACAAAAGGATGTGGATACGTAGGAAAAGTTTCACCCTTTAGCAACGAACTGGAAATGACCGGTAAACTACCATGGAAAGTAGAATGGCCAGTAAAGTGGAAAGTTATTGGTGTTACTGTAGAAGGTGCAGGAAAAGATCATATGAGTGCAGGTGGTTCACATGACTTTGCAAAACTTATTTGTGAACAAGTTATCGACTATCCTGTTCCCTATCCTCTTCCTTATGAATTTTTCTTAGTAGGGGGTAAAAAAATGTCCTCTTCTAAAGGTCGAGGAACAACAGCAATTGATATGCTAGAGATGTTACCCCCAGAAATTCTTCGTTTCCTTATGGTAAAAACTAAATTAAACCAGGCAATTAATTTCGATCCTTCTGGAGATACTATTCCTAAACTTTTTGATGAATACCAAACAGCAGCGGATGCATATTTTCAAAAAACTGATGAGGATCTTGCTAGAGAATTTGAGTTATCTCAAATAAAAGAGATTAAAAAACCACCTACTGTCCGTTTTTCTGTTCTTGCCCAATGGATACAAATGCCTAACCTCCAGAAAAAGATACAGGAAGAAGGTTTAGAAGAGTGGGCTAAATTTGCTCGCACTTGGGTGCAGCGCTATGCTCCAGAGTCAGAAAAATTTGTTGTTCAAGAAAAAACTCCATCAAGTGCTTATTCTCTAACCCAAGAACAAAAAAGCTACCTTGAAAAAGTAGCAAGTTTATTAACTAAAATACAAACTGCTGAAGAATTACAACTAGCGATGTATGAAACATCAAAACAAATAGGTCTTACATCGAAAGAAGCATTTGCGGCCATCTATACTGCTCTATTGGGAAAAAATCACGGACCAAAAGCAGCATGGTTACTACTCTCATTAGATAAACGTTTTGTGCAAGATAGATTTACAACACTATCAACAAACCAAGCTGCAAATACAATGGCTGATAAAGCTTTACAAATTTTTAAGCTTAATCAACCAGATATTTTTTTTGTTGATAAAAAAGTGACGGAGAAATACCCATCGATTTCAGTCGGTGTAGCAATTATAAAAAATGTTGCAATAAATAAAATAAATGACAAACTTGAGAAAGAAAAAGAAAATCTTTTAAGTACTTTTAAAGAGCTATCTACAGAACTGCTTGGACACTATCCAGAGATTCAAGCCTATCGAAAACTTTATAAAGAAATGGGTGTAGATTGGCATTCACGTAGACCAAGCCCCGAAGCATTACTTCGACGAATCGCACTTAAAAAAGGTTTATATACAGTGAATACTTGTGTCGATGCATACAATGTAATAGTCATGAAACACCGGGTATCTGTCGGTGCTTTTGACTATAATAAGCTACAATTCCCCACAATTATGCGGTTTCCAAAACCAGGTGAAGAGATACTTTTACTTGGAGATCAAGAACCCACAAAATATAAAGAAACTGAACTTGCTTATTTTGATCAAGAAGGAGGCTTTAATATAGACTTCAATTATAGAGATGCCCAGCGGACTGCTGTAACAGAAGAAACAAAAAATATTTATATAAATGTTGACGGAATTTACGGCATTACACCAGAGAAAGTCCAACAAGTTTTACAAGAAACATGTGATATTATCTTGAAATATTGTGGAGGCAAAATAGAAATGTTCGGTGTTAACACAGCATCTTAGAAATCATCAAAGAAGGAAAATGCCAACGGGATATAAAACTTAAACATTGTTTTAGCAAGACTACTTTTGATACCTTTCCCACCTTTGATACTTAATGTATTTTTGGTATAGTATCTTTTATCTGCCTTTATGAAAAAAATTGCATATCTCCTTATCCCTGTGCTATTAGTAGTTATAATCTTTGCTTCTCTCTTCAAAATTTTTATATTAGATGATGCAGGAAAAGGCGCACTTCAAGTAACATCTAAACCTTTTAGTAAAGTATATTTAAATAACAACTATATCGGAACTACTCCTCTTTGCAGATGTGAGGTTCAATCTATGATAGAAAGTGGCACATATACACTACGTTTGGTTCCGCTTGAAAAAGATATTCCCTCATATGAGGAACAAGTAAAAATAAATAAGGGGGTACTTTCCGTAGTCGATAGAAAAATGGATTCCAGCATTTATTCTGAAGGTAGTGTTATAAACCTTGAATTACTTCCAGATAAAAAAACAACTGAATTACTTGTTATTACATTTCCCGATAATGCCGAAGTCTTCGTAGATGCGAATGCAGAAGGTAATTCACCTCTTCATATGAAACAATTAACAGACTCCGACCATACGATAAGAATTAAGAAGAATGGTTACAAAGACAAAACAGTTCGTATTCGCACACCAATAGGATATAAATTAACTGCAAGAGTATATTTAAGTCTTCAAAAAGATACTGCAGATTTAACACCTAGTCAAACTATTATACCTACGACAACTATAAATCCTACACCTACAGGACAAAAACAAACTGTTCGCATTTTACAAACACCAAATGGTTTTTTGCGAGTCCGCGCAGAACCAACACTCAATGGGGCAGAAATTGGAAGAGTCGAAACTGGACAAACATTCCACATGCTAGAAGAGCAAGATGGATGGTACAAAATTTCTCTAACAGATGGAATAACAGGATGGATTAGCGCACAGTATGCATCGAAACTAGCAACTAGCAACTAGAGGCTTTTACGCCTGTCCGCCCATTACATATATAATTATAAAAACGAGAAGCGCCCATAGCACTACAGTTGCTAATAAAGGTTTATCCGAGAAAAGCACTCTTTCAGGACTTTCGCCTTCGTGCTTTTCATAAATGTCTTGTAAGTAACGCATTAATCCATACACTACAGGAAAAATCGTGAGCATAAGCCATTTTCGTTGTAGGTACTGAGGTAAATATTCAGCAAAAAGTAAATCATTCGTAACTGTTAACCCTTGTTGAGAATTCTCAAGAAAAGTAAATAAAGCATAAGAGATGAAGGTCGAAGTAGCAAAAATAGACGCATAGACATCAAGTAGCCTTTCGGAATAATGAGAAAGTGATTTGCGAATTGCTGTAATATTTCCTGAGTTATGTTGTGAGACTAGTGTCAATTCTCTTCTCCTTTTTCCTACGGCTAAAAAGAGAGAAAGAGATATTGTTGTTAGCAGTAACCAAACAGAAATATGATATTGGTAGCCAATAACAACCTCTCCAGCATATACTCTCAAAATATATCCTGCTGCTAGAGCTAAAATATCAATAATTGCAATATGTTTAAGAAACATCGAATATGAAAGCTGAAGTAACAAATATATAACTGTGATAACGAAAAAAGCCAATGACACAAAATAGCTTCCAATAAGTGAAAGAATTATCATCACAATTGAAAGTAAAAGTGCAAGATGGACAGGAATATCACCACTTGCCAATGGTCTAAAACGTTTAAACGGATGAAGTTTGTCTTTTTCTATATCGAAAACATCATTAATAATGTAGATTGCGCTGGATATTCCACAAAAAATGAGAAATCCATAAAAAACTGCTAATAAATACTGTTCATAAAAAAGAAGACCGGAAAATAAAATAGCTGCAAAAATTGCAAAGTTTTTAATCCATTGCCGAGGACGTAATAATCGTAAGTAATCACGTAGTAATTTTTTCATGCCTTTGTCGTAAGAGTAAATGTAAAAAGAAGAGTCCACCTCCTACGACCACAAGCAGCATGATTAATACAAAGACTTTATTTTGACTTTGTAAATGCAATGCAGCTATTCCCAATATAGCAGATATTGACCAGTAAAACAACGCAATCTGTCTCTGGCGTAATCCAAGGAGTAATAAAAGATGATGTAAATGTTTCTTATCCCCTAAAAAAGGTGAACGTTTTGCAAATAATCGTCTAGCAATCGTAAAAAGAGCATCAACAGTAGGAACACCCATGACTAAAATTGCTGTTGCAAGTTTTGCACTTGATAGGATGGATACAACTGCAAGAAGTAAATAAATTGATGTTGCACCATACCCAGGAAGTATTTTTGCTGGGTGAAAATGATATAAGAGAAATCCTATAGATGTTCCCGCAATAATGAATGATAACTTAGCATCAATGAGAACAAAGGGGTCAGATAATGGAAAACGAAGGCTGAGAATTCCTATGATTACTGCAGAAATTGCTACAATTCCCGACATTTGACCATCAACACCACTGCTCCAGTTCAACATATTTATAACCCAAATAATCCATAGAAGAGCGACTACCTGAGAAAGAGCAAACTTCTGACCAAATATAGTAAATAAAATCATGGATTGGAAATCTATAATACCTCCAAAAGGATTTGTAATGTAAGGTACAGAAATACCGCTTCCTACAATAATTACTGCACAAAGTATATTAACAAGAAAACGAAAGTAAGGAGAAATATCTTTTGACTGAGCGTTTAATATATCATCAATAACCCCAATGACTAATGCTATGAGTGCAGCTAAAAAAATCGCCCCTATAATATTATTCCATGGTAAAAGCAAAATAGCAGAGAAAAACGAACCTAAAAATAAAGATATTCCTCCTCCTCGAGGTAATGGTTTTTTATGTAAGATAGCAGGATGTTTTCGTTTGGGATCATCTATAAGTCCATACTTTTTTGTATAAAAAATAACTATTGGAGTTATCAATGCTGTAATAATAAAAGACACAATAAAGGGTATAAAAAATAAATCAATATACATAATTAAAAAAGTAATAATAATGTTATCCGTAAAATAAAAATGCACATAGCAGTACAAACAAATAATGTCGTTACACTCATCATTCGTACTACAAGTGGCATATTCTTATAAAGAACTTGAGAGAAAAGTATATTAATAAGTAGAATGATTGCTGCTAATAGTATGGGAAAGAAGAGGGTTGTTTTTTCTCCTAATCTCTCTATTCCCCATGGCAATTGATTATAGATAGGAATTACAGGTGGTAAATAACTATATAAAATAAAAGTGTATATCAAAGCGATAAACAATAAAAAGCTTGAAAAGAGAAAACTTCTTTTCACTATCCGGTCTCTTTTAATGTAACTAAAGGATTCTTTCATAGATATGTGTATCCTGTATTGTTAACCTATAAGCATATTCTTCTAAAATAAAAGGGAAATAACTTTCGTCAGGCGTAATTATAATATATTTAGGTTTGGTTTTCTTAATCTCTATGTCTGTTTCCTCTATGGCATTCTTCATTAAGATATGATATGCGACAGAATATCTACCAACTGGAAGAGTATTAGATAAAACATAAATTTGTGCACTATTTCCCCACAGAAAAACCTTGTCACCTGATTTAGTATTATTTTTAAGAAATGTTGCAATTGCATAATCCTTCTGATTACGAGAGTCAAAAAAGTTTTGATAAGAAACAAAACTTTTTTTATTAGCAGTAAAGTCTAAAAAATTTTTATAATACTCAACTGTTCTTTTAATGGTCCATCTATCAAAATGCTTATCCAGAAAGAAAATCATTACAACAACGCTAAAAGCTACAGCAACTTTCTTGGCAAATCTTTGTTTTAAAAAAATGAAACCTAAAAATAAAGATAGGGAAGGAAGTAATACTAAAAGATAATGGGTATAAGGCCTATGCGAGAAGTATGCGTTAAATATAGAAAAACTCAACCATAATAATATAAGAATAGTACGTTCTTTAAACTTTGACTTTGTTTTAAAAAGGAAAAAAACAACTGTCAGTAACAATAATACTTTAATTAACAATAAACCTTGACTAAAAAAAAACGTATTTTTCCAGCCAACATATGCAATATTTCCTGATAAGGTAGAATCTATAAAAAAAGTAAATGCGCCTTGAAGTAAAAAATATAGTGAGCTGACGAGATAGAAAGCTAAAAATCCAAAGATAAAAGTGAAAAGAAAAATATGATGACCTTTAACTATTTTCCATATGCTTGTAATTTTAAAAGATTTAAAATTGAGAATCATATAGAAAGATAATAATGTCAAAAAGTCAAAAACAGCGACTACTTTCATGAGAAAACTTATTCCTAATAATAAACCCGAAACAAAAGCAAGTTTAGTATCCTTAAACTTCTTCCTCGTAACAAGTCGATAAAATAGATAAAAAGATAATAATGTAGGGAAGACAATAAAATTTTCCGCGTTTGCGATATTCCCTTCTAATAAAGGTATAGCTAAAAGGATAGAAAAAAAAGATGTAACAATCACTTGGACTTTTCTATCATTAAAGAGTAAACCCGCTAGATTATAAAAAACGAGTACAGCTCCCATTCCAAAAAACAAAGAAAAAAGACGTATACTAAACAAGTCACCATTAAATAAACCATACATCAAATAAAAAAGAGGTGGTTTATTATCCCAGATATCTCTGTACAATAATTGCCCTTTTTGTATACTTATTGAAACAATTTGGGTTAT
>CAZEJU010000011.1:0-41995 GCA_964512695.1 uncultured Gammaproteobacteria bacterium
TAATAACAAAAAAATTATTTTCTTTGAAAACCAATAAATCCATCTTTCTCGAAAATTAATCTATAATCTGGACGAGTACGAAGTTCCATTGCTTTTTGTGAATGCCAATCTTGTGAAGGCTGATTTTGATTATCCTTTAAAAAGAATATAACTACATCAGCCGTATCCAAACCATTTGGTAGTGTATAAACATATAAACGGTGTGAGAGATGCGAACCTATTGAATTACTCGCAGCGACTTTAATGTTAGGACCAAGTTTATCCAGAAAAGTATTTATAGAGTTTCTATACATAATTGGCTTAGTTATCATATCCAAGTTTGGATTTTTTGCACCTGGTAAAGGACCATAGTTATAAGCACCCTGAATGCTGGCGAAAAGAATAAAGAAAATAATACCAGCAGTAGGAATTTGAGGAACTATCTTTTTCAAATTTTTAATACCGAAGATAGCTGCAATAAATAAAAACGGAGAAATTGCTGCTGTATATTGATAATAAATTTGATGAAGTTCTGGCTTATCACTAAGAAGATTTAATAGGAAATCCGCTATAGGAAATACCAAGTACCCAGGCGCTATAAGAGGAAGATATCCCAAAGGGGAAAATAACTGTTTAAGATAATCGACTCTAGAAGTTTGGGTAATTTTTTCTATTGTATCTTGGGGCGAAAAAACAAGAGACGTAAGTAGTCCAGATATTCCTTCATGTTCACCTTTAAAATAAGATAAGGCAAAATGTTGAGAACTCGCTGCTGCTGGAATCGCATACCAAAATAAAAGAAAAAAAGAAGCAAAAGAAATAATTGCTGTTAAGAAACCTACTTGGATATTTCTATTATAAAGAAAATCTTTTATATCTCTTCTTTTAGTTTTCAGGAATTCAGAGAGTACTATATATATTCCCAGAAAACCTATGATGATCCAAATCTGTTCTTTCGTTATTGCAGCTAAAAATGATAATAGTAAAAACCATTTATATGATTTTTTATAAAGAAAATAAAAACTTCCTAACAAAAAGGTTGTTGCGAAAGTTACTGCATGAAAATCATACATTGTAGCACGCTGAACACTCGGATTTATAAGATATGCAAAGGCTAAAGTAATTCCTATCGTTTTATTATGTAATACTACATTGCTTAATCTGTATACAAAAAACGCTCCAAAAGATACAACAATTGCTTGAATGAGAAGAAGCATTCTTGGATCTTCCCAAATAAAATAGAAAGGAGCTAGTAAAATAAGAATGAAATCTGCATGAAAAGCTAATCGCGAAACAGTTTCAGTTCCATTAGGATCCGTTAACTCAAAAATTCTTCCATGTTTTGTATTCCAAACTGTTTGAGCCATGTTTCCTAAATCAAATCTTCCGGTATAAAAGTTGTCATAACGTAAAAAGCAGATCACTACCAAATACAAAGATGAAATAGCTATTAGGACTGCTAAAAGAATCTCATAATTATTTTTTTTAATTTTTTTTTCGTAAGCTAGCATCCGTTTTTCGGGAATCCTTGCTGCAATGGACGTAAATATGAGAAAAATTACTTCTGATAGTACTAAAAATATCCTTCCTGCAATTGAAACAAATCCAGCTAATTCTATAGGTAGTACTTTCCCTAATCCTACAGTCATTACCCCTTCACGTACACCTAGACCAGTGGGTGTTAAGAAAGATAATAATCCTACAAGTAACGAAAAAACAAAAAATCCGCTAAGCGTAAAGAAATCATTAATGGGCAGTGAGACCAAAGAAGCAAGAGAGAAATAATATCCTAAACCAAAAAAGAAAAATGCTGCGCTACTATAGATGAGTAGTAAGAGCGTTTCGAGAGGAGCAAATTTAGGCAGAATATGGTGTACGATCCTTGACAACTTTGAAGGTAACTTTTCAGTAATATACGGTAAATAAATATATAATCCGCCAGCTAAACCTACAGCAAACAATGTTAAAAAAGGCAAAAAAGGTATAGAATCTAAAAAAGAAGAAAAATGTGACTTGAGGAATGGAATGCTTAAAAGTGAAACAAAGATACAACCTAACAAAATAAATTCTTGTTCGAAAACCATTGCTTTCCCTATATCTTTTTTACTAATGCCTCTCTGAGTGAACACTACCGACCTGCCTACGAATGACCAAATATTACCTGGAATATATCGTTTAAATTCTGAGGATGCCCACAGGAAAGCTACTGTACTGTATGGAAGCGAATATCCCATTACGTGTAACAATCTATTCCATACAATACTACGAATAAAGTAATAAAGAAGAAAGCAACCGATACCAAACACTAGTAAACCAATATTTATTGACTGGATATTATTCTTAATTTGATCAAACTTTGGTAAAAATGTTTTAAAGATAAAGTAAAGAGCAATAAGAGAGAAAGGCCAGCCTATAAAGAAAGTCAGAAGTTGTTTTATCCTAGATTTCATCAAGTTTATTATACCTGAGGTCGAACTTAATGAATAGTGCTATTGAGCGGATATGCTACTTACCTTTTCTTCAGAAGAAATACTATTAATAAAGGATTTTTGCAATAGTTTTTCTTCTCCAGTAACAATACTTTTTACTTTTAACTCGAGCAATATGGATTCATTGGGTAGGTCAAAAAGTGCTATTGATTTATCATCGTATTCAGACCATGCTCCTTTATTAATTCGATAAGACCATACTACAGCACAGTATTCTCCGGATTCATACCGTACAATAACATTCACAGGATTCTCTGTAACAACCTCCCCATCTTTGGGAGCGATAATTGATATAGGACCTACTTCTTTTTTGCACTGTATAGTTGTGGGATTCAACCGAGACTCGACTGTGCTGTCAGCTCTTTCAGTTGGTTTTATACTATTACTTTGTACAGTTTTAGATGAGTTCTTAGGTTCTATGTAAATAATCTCTTTAACAACACTTGGTTGAGGACTCTCCTTTACAGCTTTAACTGTGGAATTAGCTTTCAAGTTGTTAATATTTAACAATATAACAGTCAAAAGAAATGGAACGGAAAGTAAAGCTGTAAAAAACTCGACATATTGTTTTTTCTCAGGGATTGTTTTATAAGAATTTCGTGTTTTATAAAGCAGAGCATGGAGTTTAGACTGCATAAGATAAAAAAAGACCCGGGGGTCTTTATATAATTGTAACAAACGAGTGATAAATTACAACACTTACTCTTTTTTTGTAACGACGAAAATATTTCCTCCTTTATCATCAGAGATAAATAAATGACCGTCTTGATCAAACTCCAAGTCAACTGGCCGGGCTGCTGCAGAATTTTTATTTAGAAACCCTGTTATAAAATCTTCTTGTTTATTAACCGTATTATTCTCAACATCCAGTCGTACTACTTTATATCCAGTAGGGGTTGATCGATTCCATGAGCCATGATATGCAACCAGTAGATCTCCTTGCCATTCTTCCGGAAACTGCTTTGAATGAATAAAACGTAATCCTAATGGAGCAGAATGGGCTGGGATTTCGAAAATAGGTTTTTCTGTACCAGTGCAATCCGCAACTGCTTTATTCTTAAAATGCGTATCAAATATCTGCGCACCATAACAATAAGGCCAACCATAATCAGCTCTGTTTCTTATGATATTAATTTCATCAGGTGGTAGATTATCGCCTAAAAAATCTCTACCCATCTCAGTTCCCCATAACTCCTGAGTTACAGGATGAATAGTTATAAATGGCGCGTTTCTTAAACCCCGAGCATAAACTTCTGGTGTTTTACCTTCTGTGTCAGAAATAATGACACTTGCTAAATAAGGATGTTTTTCGACACAGGCATCACAACTCGAGCCTATTGAGATATACATGATACCTTCATTATCAAATACAATACTTCTTGTAACATGTCTATCTCCTTTTGGAAGGTCAAAAAGCTTCTTTTCTAATCTTGCAACGCCGCCTATTAACTTTTGATCTCTCCAAATATACCGGGACACTTTCGTTTCTTCAACAACATAAAGGTAGCCATCATAAAATTCTATACCATGAGGTTTTTGCAATCCGGCAACGACTGGTGCAACCTCATCAGCTATACCATCTTTATTTCTATCAGGAAACATAACAATTTTTCCTTCATTTGGGATACTAGCAAGCAACACACCTCCAGGTGAAAATGCTAAATCGCGTACTGGACCTACCTGTTCAACAAAATATCCAACTTCGAATCCTTCAGCAGTATTGATAGATATATCAAGCGGTTTACCAAATGCTACAGGAATTGGAGAGATTTTCGGTTTTGAAGCTGGAAATAATACCGGACGAAGATCACCAACTTTAACTCTGATAACTTCTAAAGCTCCAAATAAAATACCAGTAAACAAGAAAATAACCAAAATCTTTTTCATAAACTAAACAACAAAAGGTTTATTTAGCTTTAAAAACTTATAACTTTTAACATTTAATTTTTAACTATCTCTATTCATATCGTAGCGCTTCTATTGGTGAAAGTCGAGATGCTCGAATCGCTGGCGCAATACCGAAAATAATCCCTACAGCCACAGAAAAAGCAAATGCAAGAATGACTGACCAAGGAGTGACCTGAGAAACGAAAAATTGCGCAAGTAATGCGGAAACACCTAGTCCCAGAAGAATTCCTACAGTCCCTCCTACCAGCGATAACATGACTGCTTCAAGCAAAAATTGCAATAATATATCTTTTCTCCGTGCCCCTAAGGCCTTTCGTAAACCAATTTCCTTCGTTCGTTCAGTAACTGATACCAGCATAATATTCATGACACCTATACCTCCTACGAGTAAGGAGATTGCAGAAATACCTCCTAAAGCAGCTGTTAATGCACCAGTAACACTGGTTACCGTACTTAAGGTTTGTTCTTGTGTCATAACTGTAAAATCATCTTTTTCTAATCTTCTGAGGAGGATTTCATTTGCTCTTTTCTTTACAAGACTAACAAATTCAGGTTTAAGTGCAGACAAGTAAATATTATTTATAGTATCAATCGAGAATTGTTTTTTTGCTGCAAGTGTCGGAATAAGGATTGTGTTATCCTGATCAACTCCAAAGACAGAGCCACGTTCCACGGCTATTCCAATTACTGTATACTTCCCACCAGAAATATTTACTTTTTTCCCAATTGGATTTCCGGAAGGAAATAAAGTATTAACAACAGTTTTACCTATAACAGCAACTTTACTCCCATTTTTATCTTGTGATGGAGTAAAAAAAACACCTTTCTCTAAATCAACCTTAATAATACTCTGATAATTTGCCGCAACACCGTAAATCTGTGTACCTTCGATGGATTTATTCTCATATTTTACAGTTGTTTGTTTCCCAATAAGAGGACTAACATATGCTATACTTTTCAGTCTAGCTTCTAAGATCGTTGCATCAGAAAGTTTTAATTTATTTGCAGAATCCCCAGGATCACGAGGCCCCCCGCTCACATTTCCCGGAACGACAAACAATAAGTTAGATCCAAGTCCAGAAATTTGATCGGTAATATATGATTGTAAACCAGTACCAAGTGAAACTAAAAGAATTACCGAAAACACTCCGATTATAATTCCAAGTGTCGTGAGTGCGCTCCGTAATTTATTCGCTCGAAGTGAAGTGAATGCTAATTTAAATAATTCTCGAATATCCATAAAAGTTAAAAGTGATAAGTAAAAAGTCCTAAGTTAATACAAATTTATAATGTAGGACTATATGTCACTTCTTTTATACTACTCTCCCATCTTTTATTTGCACAATTCGTTTTGCTTGTTCTGCTATATCACGTTCGTGGGTAATCATAATAATAGTATTTCCTTGTTTATTCAATTGTCTTAATATCTCCATTATTTCATCTCCTGATTTTGTGTCTAAATTACCAGTAGGCTCATCAGCTAGAATGATTGATGGGTTATTCATAAGAGCCCTGGCTATTGCAACACGCTGTTGTTGACCACCTGAAAGCTGATTAGGCTTTTTATGAATTTGCTCCTGCAAACCCACACGAGATAATAGCTCCACACCTCTTGACTCACGTTCAGATTTTTTTATACCTTTATATATTGACGGAAGTATGACATTTTCTAAAACTGTTATTCGTTTTAAAAGATTAAAAGCCTGGAAAACAAAACCAATTTCTTTATTTCTATAATAAGATTGCTCATCTTCGCTTAATTTTGTCACATCTTGGTTATTCAAAATATATGTACCTGTGGTTGCAACATCTAATAAACCAATAATATTTAACAATGTAGACTTGCCCGATCCAGAAGGTCCGGTAATAGCAATGAAATCTCCTTTATTTATAGTGATTGTTACACCATGAAGAACTTTCGTCGTTACTGTATCGGTAACATAATCTTTAACAATGTTTGTAAGTTGAATAATAGGAGTTGATTTCATTTTCAGTAATCAGTCTTCGGTTTTCTGTTTTCAGCTAGCGGTTAATCCGTGGTCAGTTTATCCGTTATAACCTGACAAACAGAAAACTGACAGACAGGTAGCCGACAACTGACAACTGAAAACCGACTACTTTGTTAACTTTTCAACTTCCTCAGGCTGAAGTGCTATTTCCTCTCCTTCTCTTAAACCTGAAACCACTTCAATATCGGTGTCACTCTGCAGGCCAGTACGTATAGCTCTCTTTTCAAATGTTTTTTCTTTCTTAACATAGACATGTTTCTCATCTAACATGCTTGCTATAGGTATACTTATAACGTTTCCCTTTTCAGCTATAATTATCTCTGCATCTCCATTCATACCGATACGGTATCTGAAGTCACTATTCTTAGGCATAGATGCTTCTACTGAATAGACTGTCCCACCAGTATCTGATGCGTGACTCGCAAAATCAATCTTTGTTATTTCTAATGGAATGGTATTATCAGGGTAAGCGTCAAGCGTTACCTGTACCCGTTGTCCTAAGGAAATTTTTCCAATATCTGCTTCATCTACTTCAACATTAAATATAAGGTTCTGTGGATCAGCTACTGTATATGTTGTGGTTGCTGTAGCAGTTAATCCAGGTACTTCTATATCAGCTCGTACAAGAACACCAGAGACAGGAGTTATAAGATATGCTTGCTCGATAGAAAGGTTTTGTAGATCAACAGAGTTCACGGTTTTTTCTAGATTATACTGATTATTTTCTAAAACACGTCTCATTTCATCATTAAGAGCTTGGTATGGTTGCCTATTTTGGTTATCTTCCTGTATTTCATCAAAGGTATTCTTCTGCTGCCAATATTCACGAACTTTTTGTTCTAGAGTTTTATACAGAGAACGTTGGTCAAGCGCTGCTATAGTCTGTCCAGCTGTAACATCGTCACCTTCTCTTGCTCCGACATAAACTATCTTACCTCCTGCGATAAAAGAAAGGTTAACTATAGTTTTTGACTCTATTGAACCTGTCGCACTAACTGATTCTATCACTCTCTGTCGGGTTACTTTTACAGTTTCTATCTCTTTTGTTTCTTTAGGAAGTAAGAAGAAAATGATTAAGCCGATAACTAGAAGAAAAACTAAGGAGCGTACTTTATGTTTCATTCCATAACTAAAAACTTTACCGAAGAGCTTCATGCATATAGTATACGTGTTTTCGCCAACAAATGGAACAGTAACAATAATACGCTTTTTATCAAATTTTTACTGTAGCATTTATCACTCGAAAAAAATCTTTTTGAATGAATACATTACCTTTTCGTTATATATATTGTACAAAACCGGTATGTTCAACGTAGACACATAAGGAAATTTTAGTTACATATGATAGTTCTTTACTTCGTTGCAGTATGAGGATTTTGTTGATAAAATAGCCATTAGATTCAGTCTTCACGGTTTCTGAAAACCGATAACTGAAGACTGAAAACAGATTTGCGCCCGTAGCTTAATGGATAGAGCATCACGCTTCGGACGTGAGGGTTGGGGGTTCGACTCCCTCCGGGCGTACTAAGTATTCGCATATCCCCCACGTTCAACGTATCCGATTTTTTTCACATGTATGTTCAATAGCTGTTGACTTCTTATGGTATACTGTAATCGAGTTTTTCTTTCATGAATAACCTACAAAAGATACTACGTGAAAGGTACTCTTATATATTCCTGGCTTTAAGTGCAATCTATTCTCTTGTTCTTATTAGCCCTCCGTATTTTCCATACCTGGGTATTGCTACTCTTCTTATCTCTCTAACATGCATAGTATTTCTTTTCAAACAAGAAAGACGCAAATATGATCGCTTCCTCTATGGCAGTATCTTTCTCTTATCTTGTTTTCTTATTATTAGAGCGAATGAAGATCTATTCTTCTTAAATATTTTGTCAATTTTATATCTAGGCTCGTTTCTCATTCTCCAGAACAGAAAAGATTCAAACCTGTTACACCTCTTAATTTCCCCTTTGGCAGCTTTTGTTTCTACGCTATTCTCAAAAAATATGTATGAATACCATCTACATAAATCTTCAGAAAAACCAGAAAGAAAACAAAAAAATTACGAACAACATCTACCTGGCATTATTCTTAGTGGTGTGATTGTTTTAATAACGATTCCGCTTCTCTCATATGCAAATCCTTTTTTTGCGGATCTAATGAGGAACATTTTCCGAATAATTGACCCGAATTATTTTCTCAAGCAATTTTTTGGAGAAAATGTTATCGTTTTTCTTTTAAGGCTTCTTATCTTTCTCGTTTTCGTATATTACCTACCAAAGTTCGCTTCTGCAGTCTCATATAAAAAAATTAATAAAGAGAATACAGCAACACAAATTCTACCAATCAATCTTTTTATACCGAAAATTGTACTATCAGTAATTCTCGGTTTATTTTTCATTACACAAATTCAGCTGTATACAGCTTCCCAAGAAACATTGTTAAAAATGGGATATTCGAATTCCCAATACACACGTGAAGTATTTGCGCAACTAAGTATTGTTGCATTTATTATATTCCTTCTTCTGTACCATGATCGTAATAAACATATTTATAGCAAAATTCTTACCTATACTCTCGTCATTGAAGCTCTTTTACTCTGTGGTGCAGCTTTTAAAAGCGTTCTTGATTATACGTCTCAATGGGGATTTACTCATAAAAGACTGTATGGTTATGCAAGTATTTTATGGATAGTAGGTTCATTTTCACTGTTTCTCATGTACTACGTAAAAAACCTACCACAATCTGTCTTTGTTCGGTGGATTACAATGTATACTGTCTTGGTACTCATACTAATAAATAGTACAAATTTCGACTATATAATCTATTATTATGCAAAGAGTACAACGCACACTGGCACTGATCACTCCTATCTTTCTAGATTGTCAACTGATGCCATGTCATATAAAAAACATCTTACTTTACTCATGAACCAAATAAAAAAGAATCCCAAATACGATGTAGTATCTCCTGCATATTTATTGTTATACCGAATTGAAGAATTACAGAAAAAATACAAGACAATTCCACCATTTGGCTCAATCAATTTAAGTGAATATCTGGCATTCCAAGATATAAAAGATATTGATGTGGATGTCTATAAAAACAAATTGTATCAGTATGAAGAAACAATACGGAAACGCAATGCTCCTTCGGAATCGACAATATACAAAATAGAATCAGAACCTCTAACACCTCAAGTTGTAGAATATCAACCGTAAGTAACATTTTCTACACTTTTTTGCTACAATACTTTCTGTAAAACCATTAGCTATTTGCTCCTTGGCACTAGCTAACCTGGGCCTGTAGCTCAACGGTAGAGCAGTACCCTCTTAAGGTATTGGTTGGAGGTTCAAATCCTCCCAGGCTCACTATAAAGGAGATTTTATTCCTCAATATCTTCTTGTCCCGGAAACATCGCGTCAGTTTTAAACTGTAAGTACCTTTCTATCTCCTCTATTGATGTACCATGCCGGTATGCACAATATGCAACTAATCGTTGATGTTCATCGTAAGCTTGCTGAAAATAACCTGGTCTGGCGAGAACCATTTGATAGACACGAAGTAGTCCCGCATCTATTCCTTTTATTTCAAATTCTCCATCAAGCGCGCTTACCATATAGTCTGTAAGAGAATCTGCGGCTGCTACAGTATTATCACTGAAGAAAAGTTTGACTGGCTCTGCTTGTTTATATGTATCATCTATAAGTTCATGTAATTCATCTGGATTGAGTTCTAGAACTTGTGGCCCATTAACCATCCCAGCATAATTATCGAAAAAGACTTTCGCCATCGACATTTTCATATCTGCGCTGGCCATATCACCATTACTTCTGAACTGTTTCGCCTCTTCCCTCAGCATAACTGCTTTGTTTCTCCGGTATTCTTTCTGATAAGTAATCCATGTACGACGGTCTTCTAAAACATCAGGTTCTCTATCCGGAAAAGGATAATATAAACAAGCCTCTAATAGATCATTTAGATAGGTTGAGCCAGTCTGCGCTATTATCTTACTATAATACAAGACCTGATCTGTAGGAAGTAAAACTCTCTTATAATTTTGTAATCTCTCAATTGCTTGTTTGGCATCCAGGAGTAATCTATCTGCTTGCTCATCAAAATTATTCTCTCGTAACCACATTAAACTTCCTATACTGGGTTTTACATTTTGAAGTGTAAGTATTTCTCGGTTTTCTTCTCGATATAATTCGGACATAGATTTTCGCGGATTATAGCATACGCTCTGTAAAATGTTTAATAGATCGTAGATGCTATGAAAAATCAAAACTGCTTTTCCAGCTAGACAAGTTAAAAAAAATTGTTTAAGCTGATATTAGTTCTTATGATGGTTCGAAATTTTCAAGACTTATCAACTACACCAGAAAGGCAAATACTCCTTTCTCTCATCGATGCTGGTTTTGCGTCTTTGCAGCCTGAAGCTGTATTAAATAAATCAGTATCTCTAGAAGGTAATATTCTTACAGTTCAAAATAAGCAATATGATTTGCAGAAATATAATAGAGTTTTTCTTATTGGATTTGGTAAAGGAGCTGCCAAAAACTCATACCTTTTAGAACAGCTACTTCTTGAAAAACTTACAGAAGGATTTGTTATCGACGTTGTAGAGCAGCAATTTGTAAAAGTTGATTTTACTCTTGGGACTCATCCACTCCCGTCACAAGAAAACATCACATTTACGAAAAATGTTGTAGAAAAAATGAAGTCAAATGCACTAACAGAAAAAGACTTGGTTATTGTGGTCATTTGTGGAGGAGGTTCAGCTATGTTTGAACTACCCAGAAATATTACTTTCGAACAAAAAATTGCTGTTGATCAGGCTTTATTACATTGTGGTGCAAATATTACTGAAATGAATATAATCAGAAAACATCTTTCGCAAGTAAAAGGTGGTGGATTAGCAAAAATTCTCTACCCTGCAGAAATTATAACATTAGTTTACTCTGATGTTCCTGGTAATAATCTTTCTACTATCGCTTCCGGACCTACAGTTAAAGATGACTCCACATTAGCGGATGTTAGAACGTTATTGGAAAAATATCCTCAATTAGCTGAACTATCATTAAGCGAAACATTTATGGAGACGCCAAAAGAAGATCAGTACTTTGAACATGTGAATCCATTTGTAGTTTTAAGTAATATGACTGCCTTAAACGCCATGAAAGAAAAAGCAAAAGAACTAGGATATGAAGCATTTATTTACTCTGATCAGTACCAGGCTGACTCAAATGAAGCAGGTAAATTTTTAATTGAACAAACGAAATCTGGACAAATTCTTTTGGCTGGTGGGGAAACAACTGTAAAAGTAACGGGCAAAGGGGAAGGCGGAAGAAACCAGCAACTGGCATTAGCGGCTCTCCCCTATGTCGGTGAAAACATAACGATAGCATCTGTGGGAACTGACGGTTGGGATAATTCGCATAATGCAGGTGGAATTGTCGATAAAACTACTTTAGAAAAAGCAGCAAAACTTGGGTTAAAGTATGAAGAGTATCTACAAGATAATAATAGTTTAGTATTTCTCGAAAAAACAAATGATGCCGTCGTTACAGGAAAGCTGCACTCAAACGTAGCAGACGTTATACTTGTCTTAAAAAAGGCCGAAGCTACAAACACAACCCAAGAACTACTTTCACATCCATCGACAAATTATTTCACTATTCCTGAACTTCACGATACGAAAGTCCATGAACTTGAAGAGAAAGCTAACCAAATTCGGCAGCTTATTATCGATACTCTTCTAGAAGCTGGCTCAGGTCATTCTGCAGGACCTTTAGGAATGGCTGACATCTTCGCATGCATGTATTTCCATGTTATGAATATTGACCCGAAAAATCCTACAGATCCTGATAGAGACCGATTAGTTTTATCGAATGGACATATCTGTCCTGTCCTTTATGCAACGATGGCCTTAGCTGGATTTTTCCCAATAGAGGAATTAAAAACCCTTCGGAAAATAAATTCCCGACTCCAAGGTCATCCTCACAGGACTATTCTCCCCGGTATCGAGAATACATCTGGACCGCTAGGAGAAGGTATTTCCCAAGCTATAGGTATGGCATTAGCAGCTAAACTGGATAAAAGACGCTACCAAGTGTATTGCGTAGCTTCAGATGGAGAACACCAAGAAGGAAACACATGGGAAGCCATTATGTTCGCGGGAAAATATAAAGTGAATAATTTAACAGTGATAATTGATAGAAACAATATTCAAATAGACGGTGTAACAGAACAAGTCATGCCACTTGAACCCTTGCGTGCTAAATACGAAGCGTTCAACTGGTCAGTTATAGAAGTTGATGGACATAACTACCGAGCTTTTATTGACGCTGTACGTGAGGCGAATTCGATATTAGAAAAACCTACATGTATTATCGCGCATACTATTCCTGGACGAGGAGTAGCTTTCATGGAAGAAGACTATCTTTGGCACGGAAAACCACCGACCTCAGATGAAGCGAGAAAAGCCCTTGACCAGCTACGAACATTACAAGGTAAGATAAGAAGTGAACACGAGTAGAATTTTTAATTTTAAATTTATAATTTGAAATCAATTCGTAACACCTTAATTTCAAAATTTAAACATTACAAATTAAGTCTTGAATAAAAATTTCAAATTTTAAATTATATCTATGTTGAATCCTAACCTTAAATTAAATCCTAAAATATTCGATAAAGATGTTGAACAGCGAGCGACACGTGAGGGTTATGGTGATGGGCTATTAGTACTAGGTGAAAAAAATGAAAACGTCGTGGTATTAACTGCTGACTTATCAGAATCGACAAAAGCTAACGGATTTGAAAAAAAATATCCAAACCGATTCTTCGAATGTGGCGTTGCTGAACAAAATATGGCGGCTGTAGCTGCAGGACTTGCAGCTTCAGGAAAAGTAGCTTTTATTTCCTCATACGCTACATTCTCACCTGGAAAAAACTGGGAAACCATCAGAACAACTGCAGTATATAATAGAACAAATGTAAAAGTGGCAGGCCATCATGCAGGAATTATGACGGGACCTGACGGGGCAACTCATCAAGCTACAGAAGACATCGCTTCTACCCGTGCTTGGCCAGGTATAACAATCTTCGTTCCTGTAGATGCCATCCAAGGTAAAAAAGCTACTATAACTGCGGGGGAACTGGATGGAGCAGTCTATCTTCGGTTTACCCGCGATAAAACGCCAGTTATAACCACAGAAGAAACACCTTTTACAACTGGAGAAATACAACATTTCTGGGTTACCGATGCACCAGTAGCTACTATATTTTCAATGGGTTATATGACATACTATGCTCTTCTCGCAGCGAAAGAACTGGAAGCAGAACAGATTATGGTAGACGTTATAAACGTACCTAGTATTAAACCTATAAATGAAGATGCGATTGTTCAGGCTGTTAATAAAACGGGAGCTGTAGTGACGGTAGAAGATCATCAGGTAGCTGGTGGCCTCGGTAGTATGATTGCCGAGATTCTATCGAAAAAAAGGCCGACAAAAATGGCATTTATAGGATTACAGGATACATTTGCCGAATCAGGAAAAACGCCTGAACTATTAGCAAAATATCATATGGACGTTCCAGCAATAAAAGAAGCGGTAAAATCACTAATTAAGAAGTAGTCTGTTGTCGGTTTACAATCATATGCAGCCGATTAACTGATGACTTATTAACTGTCAGCTAACAACTGAAACCCGAAAACTGATAACTATGCAACAAATACTTGCCCAACTACAACAATTACTGCCAAATAAAGTTTTTCTCGATGATACAACCCGCGAGAAATACCAAAGAGATGCAAGTGTATTCCAAATAAAACCTGCTGCAATCGTTATCCCTGATACTGTAGAAGAACTTCAAAAACTCGTCCATTTTGTTAAGCAGCACAAGAATAGCCATACTCATTTATCATTATCAGCGCGTGCTGCAGGGACATGCATGAGTGGAGGTTCTTTAACAGAATCCATACTTATCGTCTTTGAAAAATTTAACAAAATTCATTCTATTTCGCATAATGATGCTGTTATAGAACCTGGGTTGTACTATCGGGATCTAGAAAAAGAGTTACTAAAACACAATCTCGTATATCCACCTTACCCGTCTTCGAAACGATTATGTGCAATCGGTGGAATAATCGCTAATAATGCGGGTGGAGAAAAATCGTTGAAATTTGGAAAAGCTGAAGATTTTGTAAAAGCTCTTAAAGTTATTTTGCAAGATGGTAATGAATATTCTTTCGGAAAGATTACGAAGGAAGAACTTGAGAAAAAGATGCATCTTAAAACTTTCGAAGGGGAAGTCTATCGTGAAGTGTTTAAAGTGGTTGATAAGAATTACGAAATGCTGCAGAAACATAAACCTGATGTTTCAAAAAATTCTGCTGGATATAATTTATGGCGTGTTTGGGATAAACAGCATTTTGATATGACGAAGCTATTTGTTGGTTCTCAAGGAACACTTGGTATTATTACAGAAGCTACTTTTCATTTAGTTGAGAAGAAGAAACATCATGGTCTTCTTATCGCATATTTAGATAATCTTAACAATTTACCGGAAATTGTTAAAAAAGTATTAGGATATAACCCTGATAGCTTCGAAACATTTGATCACTACACTCTTCGATTAGCACTAAAATACGTCACTGGCTTCTCTCCAATTTTAAAAACAAACACTTTTCAAACATTAAAACAATTCTTACCAGAATATTTATACGTTCTCGTAAATGGCATGGCGAAGCTCATGTTATTAATTGAGTTTGAAAATGATAGTATTCATGAGATAAATGAAAATTTAAAAGCGGTGGAAAACGATTTATTAGCGTTTGATAATGTACGAACCAGAAAAACACATAATGAAGCAGAACGACGAAAATACTGGGCTATACGTCGAGAAAGTTTCAATCTCCTTAGGCATCGAGTGAAAAATAAATATGCAGCACCATTTATTGATGATACGTGTGTAAAACCAGAAGTTTATCCTGAATTCCTTCCTGAACTTTATAAAATTATCGACGAATCACATATCCAAGCAACAATCGCTGGTCATATCGGTAATGGTAATTTTCATATTATCCCCCTTATGGATCTTTCTGATCCGAAAGAAAGAGCAAAAATATATTCTGTAGGAAAAAAAGTATTCGACCTTACATTAAAATTTGGAGGATCTTTAACTGGTGAACATAATGACGGACTCATTCGAAGTCCTTATTTAGAAAAAATGTATGGAAAAGAAATTTATGGCCTATTTAAACATATAAAACATATTTTCGATCCTGATAATATTTTTAATCCCCATAAAAAAATAGATGTGTCAGAAGCTTATGCTGCACAATTTTTAATCGAAGAAAACCCTCATCAAAAACAGGCTGCTTAATTACCAGAAGTCATTTCATTATTTGTCTGTAGTTTATAAGAGTGAACAGGAATTTTATCAATAACTTTAGAAGAATCTTCTTGTCCACCGTCGACTAACACTACATTTCTTACATATCCCTCTAAACCTTCATCATAGGTACTTTTCTTCACTGCTGGATAGTATGTGGCGGCATACTCCCCAAGACGTTGTGCTTCATTTGCAGATGAAATTATTCTTACTTGTTTTATTATACTTTTTATACCTAAAATCGATCCATCCCGTTTACCACGCAATTCTGGTATTTTACTTTTTAGAAATGCAGCTTTTGCTGAGATAAATTGAGCTATCTCTCGTCCTGAGACATGTCTTCCCAATAAAATCTGACCCATCATCCCTCTTTTAACCATAATTCGTTCATAGATATGTTTCATAAATGCTGCTCTTGTAGCGTTCATTACGAAATCTTCTGCGAATGTTCTTCGCTTTTTTTCTTCTTTACCTTTATTATCTTTTTGTTTTATACCTAACTTCTCGGCCATTTTCTTTTGCAGTCTTTTAATCTTTAACTGTTGTTTCTTCAACATTGCTAGTAACTTTCTCTTTTCTTTATCTGTTTTGAGATCTGCTTTTTCAGATAAACGTTTCTCAGTTGCTTTTGCACGCTGTAGTAATTTTCCTAAGGCATATAGTGAATCTGTGGAATCTTGTTTTCTAAGAGTATTTTCTGTCTTCTTTGCTGTTTGCGTTACTTCTCCAGTGACTTTCCCTAATTCAGTTCTAACTTCTTGTAAGGCTTTCATAGGTTGTTCTTTCGTAGTTTTAGTATCTTCCTGTTTTAATTCATTTTTAATTTGTTCAGTTTTAGCACCTTCGACAACCTCTACTTTCTTTGGCACTGCCTCTTTAATAGGCTTTTCCCGTAGTGTATCTATCACCTCAGTATTGATCATTTTTTTACTAGGAAGTATTTTCCACTCTCCTGCTTTTAATACTCCTGATTCTTGTTTTCTTCTATTTGTAGTTTCCTTACGAGCATGCTCTCTCGTAGGAACTCCTCTTTTCCCATCCATTGGTCTCTCGAATGTTTGTAAAGGTTTGACTGATCGTATCTCAGAATATGGACCGAATGAAGAAAGTGAAATACTTCTTTCAGGCGAATCTAATCTTCCTGCCCTTGTATTAAAATATGTACTTTTCATTCGATCTGCGCTTAATGGGGCAGGATTAGGAACTTTTGTTATTGATAGCCCTTTCGGTCCTTCAAACCCAGTTGAAACAGGTGGGATCTTTGGTAATTTGAAATGTAGTATTTTGGCTTCTGTCATAGTTTCTCCTTTGAGGCAAATATACTAAAAGATGCATAGGAGTAATTGACATAAGCCTTTTAAAAACATTACAAGAGGCTTATAAGAAGTATTTAATTGTTACACTGTGAATCTCTGAAGCTTAAAGTATGTTCTGTGGAGAGTACTTAATCCAAATCTTCGAATTGCTTCCTGATGTTGCTTTGTGCCATAACCTTTATGTTGAGAAAAATTATACATAGTATACTCTGCTGGAAGTGATTGCATTAATGTATCTCTATAGACTTTAGCTATTATTGACGCTGCAGCTATAGAAATACTTTTTTGATCACCTTTTATAATAGGCTTTTGTTTATCTTTTCTAATTCTATTAATATAAAAAGCATCGACTAATAAAAAATCCGGTTTCATAGAAAGCAGTTGAACTACTTTCCGAAATGCGATTTGTGATGCCTTTCCGATACCAACTTTATTAATAACTTGAACTGATACTTCTGCAATACTACATGCAAGAGCTGTTTTTTGAATAAATATGCTAAGATCTTCTCTTGCTTTCGGCGATAGTAGCTTAGAATCATGTATCTCATGTATTTCCTTAAGCTTACATCTCATACAAGGTGTACTTTCATGGCAAAAACAAGGTGGAAAAATAACAGCAGCAGCGACGACTGGACCAGCAAAAGCTCCTCTTCCTACTTCATCAATTCCAGCGACATACTGAAGTCCTGTATTCCAAATGAGACGTTCTTCATTAAAAGAGGGAGGTGGCAGTTTCTGGTTTCTCATAAACCTTGTCATTAGAAAAGGAAGCTTGGCGCTGTTCAGAACCAGGCGAAGCAATAGAATCTTCTGTATGTAATTCAATAGTCGATGAGATCCTACCACTCTCCGCCAACTGACGGTTATTTCCAGGATTATCATGAGAGATTCCGTCAATGTCAATCAAATGATCGACTTCTAATCCCTGAATAGCTGGTAATGCAGAACCGAGGATTCCTTGTAATTCACCGTAAAGACTAGCGACATTTTTCGTCATTCTCTGTAGTTGCATTTCCTTTTTCTTCCAGAGTCTTGTCATTGTTCGCTGCTCTGCTTCGAAATCTTGTCTAAGTTCTATTATAGCCTCGACTTGCGCCTCGAAACGGTACTTAAAACTCGCATTTGTTAAATATTGATATAATGCTTCGAGTTTCTCATCTTTATTTGCTGATGTTGACTTCGCTATTGCTACATGTAAAATACCGACACGTAAAGCCTGAGCTAACGGTAAAGCATATTTCTGACAAGTCACCCAAACCTGATCGACGATTCCAAATGTTTCAATCCCTTGAGGAAGAATTTCGCTTACGATAATCGCGCAATTAGCACCAAGTGTCCGAACATCTTCACGCAGCTTTCCTAACCATGCCTGATTCCAAGCTTTTGTGCGTTTCGTTTCCCATAATATAGTGCCTGCAACATGACCATATTTATTTCGTACCTTTTGTGTTATATCTGCCCCATCTATACCCTTTGGGACAGGTGTTATTTCATCTGTCGGAAAACATTCTTTTAATTGCATCTCTAAATCAAGCTCGAGTACTTCACCCTGTAACTGCTGAGAGGATTGTTGTGCTTTTCTTTGAGCGTCTTGAAGCGCTTTTTTCGTGTCATCTAACTGCTTTTGTAATTCCATTTTTTCTAAACGAGCTTTTTCTTGTTCGGATTTTGAGATTTCCATTTCCATTAATTCTCGTTCTTTAAGTAACTGCTTTTGCATTTCTAGCTCACGTTCACTATCTTTTTGCTCCATAGCACGAAGTTTCTTAAGGAGTTCAGAAAGTTGTTCTTGAAGTTGGTTATTTCGTCGTTTTGTTTCTTCTATCTCTTCTTGGGAATTTTTCAGTTTTAATCCCAATGCTTCTTCTGCTTTCTTAGCAGCTCTTGCTTCTGATTCGAGTCGTATTTTTTCGAGTTCTTCTTTATGTTTTCCATCAACTTCGAGGAGGATTTGATCACGTAGCTGATGAGATAGCGCTTCAGAAATTTCTACTTGTTTTTTACAGTGTGGGCAAAGAATACTATTCATAATACAAATGTCATCCTGTCATCCTATGCAATCTGAAGAGACGGACAGCCTGACAGTTATCGTACCTTACTATACGATTCCAGAAGAAATTATGCAAGTGAGTAATCTTTTTATAGATTTCATAAAAATATATAGAGACGTTACTTTGTTAATTTGTCGATTGTTAAATCGTTAAATTGTTGTATGATACAAATATGAACCTACAAAATTTTGTTCCGGAATATTCACGACTGCTAGGAAACCCTGCGATGTTTTTGATCGTAAGCGGTTTACTCCTCGGTCTTATTTTGCCGTTAAAAGTAGGAAAAAAAACTATTTTTATTGCAGATCTTTTTCTTGTCCCTCTTCTCTCGATCGGAATACTTTTTACAGCAATACAAGCGTTTATAGATTTTCATTGTTCACTATACGGATTACAGGCAGCTTGTATAACGAATGATAGTATCATTCAGTCTTTTCCCACGCTCTTTCTCACTATTGGCTATACAATATTTACTAATATATTACTTGTTATTGCAAATATTCTTCTAGGCACACTTCTCTCAATTCCTTTTAAATGGGTACTTACAAAGTATACTGGTTTATACGGTTCGAAAGATGCAGATGAGGCATTACAATATAATGAAAACCAAAACCCCGATTACTTCCAACTCTACGAAGCAAACAAAAATAAGTCACCTATAAAAAACCATCAACAAAATACCTCTAACCAAAAACCAACGTTTGGCCAAAAACCAGGAGTCAAAACACCTGTAAAACCGTCGTTTCCCAGTATTATGCAAAAAGGGAGTAACCCTTACGCGAAAAAACCTTAACCATGAAAAAACCCACCGTTTGAGTAGTACTCATAGGTGGGTTTTTAACTAAGCACATACCTTCCGGCGCTAGTGTAAGAGAATAAAGCTTGTTACTCTCTTATACTAAACGCGCCGGATGGAAAACTTGCTTCGCTGTCTTCTAGAGTATTCCCATAGAGAAAACGATACAAGCCTTAAAGGTTTGCTACAAACTCTTGAACTAACGGAGTCAGAACATCATCGTCCTGACTCCGAAGACGCTGGGGGCACAGAAGTTGCGCTATGTGCCCCAGTTATACCACACGTGGTGCGGAGCTGACTGGAATTATACCCGCTACCAGCACCAATTATACCAACACCTACGCGTCTCCGCTTGAGGCTGAGACCAGTTAGGTTGCTGATTCGTTGCACCCGGCTGACGCCAACGTGTCACGGGAAGCCAACCACCGCCATAGCACTGATACGTCGTGCCATTGACGTCGTTTATAATCCCGTATGGTGACGAAAAGCCTTGTGGCCAAGCACCGTTACTGTACCTGACGTAGAGGCCATTGCCAGCTGGCCATGCGGTACAGTTGCCGTTAGCCTGCGCGTGTACTGTGGTGGCACTCGAGGCTATTGCCAAGATTGCCAAGACGAGGAAAAGCCAGCGATACATTTTCAGCACTCCTCTAGCCGTATTTACGGCAGAACTGAAGACCGATCTGTTGCAACGCAATACTCCTTAAGAAGAGTATGTCCGTGTCAGCACTCGCTGACTTGTCTGGAGAGCCTTTCGGCTGAGCTGCAACTCCTTTTTATGCAGCAAACCTTCAGACAATACCGGAAATATAGCTGTTACTGGTCAGTTACTAGGCTTGAGATTTATAACTCTTCACTCACAACCATAACTCATTACTATATTACCGGTATCATCTATTTTAAATGTGCAAAGTAAAAAGCCGGAGAACCGACTATAGGACTTATTATAGCATATTCCTTCATACTCTAGCATTTGTATCTTCGTGTCCCCTCACGTATAATAATTCCAGTATCATGATCAAACCACTACTTAGAAATACAGCAATTTATGCTTTATCTCTCTACCTTCTGCCTGCATTTATCAGTGGCGTTGATATCGTCGGAGGAGTACTCACTCTTTTTATCGCAGGAATTGCACTTTCGCTTCTATTCATTTTCGTGAAACCCATATTTTCAGTTTTGACTTTTCCCTTTAACATAATGTCGATGGGAATTTTTTCTATTATCACCAATGCGTTAATTTTGTACTTACTGACTGTTTTTGTTCCAAATGTTTCGATAAATGCATATAAATTTAGTGGAGTATCTCTAGCAGGATTTAGTATTGAACCCATTCAGATAAATACCATATTTGCTTTCATCTTTGCTGCCCTTGCATTATCAGCTATTTCAGGTACAATACGCTGGCTCATGAAATAGAATTCCAAAATGCCAAACTGGTACTATTTTGAAATTTTCTATGAATTATCTCAAAGATAAACATATTGTTCTTCTTGGCGGAGGAACCGCAACAAGTCATATACTGCGTGGTTTACGGGAAACAAAAGCTCAATTTACAGTTATCACATCCATGGCTGATGATGGGGGATCCTCAGGCAGACTAAGAAAAGCATATAACATTATGCCTCCAGGTGACGTAGTAAATGTGATTGCAGGATTAATAGAAGATAAGGAATTATCTGAACTTTTACTCTATAGGTTTCCAGGAACAAGCAAAGAAAATAAAATATTGGATGGACAGAAGCTAGGTAACCTTATTATGCTTGCTGAAATTCAACGAACTGGGAATTTCTATAAAGCTATTGATGTTATAAAAAAAGTTTTCCATGTAAATGCGGAATTTTTACCTGCAACTGATCAACGTGTTCTTCTAAGTGCTATTACGAAAGATGGGCGCAGAGTACATACGGAAACGACACTTGATTTAGCCTTATATAGTGAACCGTATGGAATAAAAAAAGTATATTTAACCCCATCGAAACCGAAAGTAAACCCACGTGTTTCCGAGTGTATCCTAAATGCTGACCTTATTATTAGTGGTCCAGGTGATCTCTATACGAACTTATTACCTGTAATGATCGTGCCTGAAATAAAAGATGCATTATTAAAAAGTAAGGCTGAAAAGATACTTATACTAAACGTCGCAAATAAACCATTTGAAACAAAAGGATTTACTCTTAAAGATTTTATACATGCGTTTACTGAACATCTTGCGATATTTCCATTCGATACAGTTATCGCGAATAATAATCATGAAATACGCATTCCTAAAAAATATAAATATGAATACGTATATGTCGACGAGACAATAAAAAATACTGAACAATCTTTTCGAATCATAGAAGAAGATCTCATATATAATGACACTCCAATTTATCACGATCCTCAGAAGCTTGCATCTGCTATCATGAAGCTCTATAATAAGTGAACTTTCCAATATGTTATATATCGGACAAATCATCGTTTCATTACTTCTCATAGTATGTGTTCTTCTGCAATCTCAAGGGGGAGGCTTATCACCAGTCTTTGGTGGTGGTGGAGAAATGTTTAGAAGTAAACGGAATATTGAAAAACTGCTTATTTATATTACTGTGATTTGCGCCGTTCTTCTTGCAGTATTTTCTATTGCACTGCTTGTATTTCCCCAAGGTTGAATTTCAAATATCAAATTTCAAATATCAAATTTCAACAGAATTGGAAATTTGAAATTGGTAGTATTTGAAATATTTTATTATGGCAATACTTCGAAGACGATACTTTTTTTGGTTACTAAAAGCATACATAAAACGTTGGGGAAAGCAATTTGTTTTTTTCTTTATAGTTGGTTTAATAGCATTCTCGTTACTCATTCGATTCTACCCACTTCTTCTCCAATTAATTCCATTCGAGAAAAAAACTGTCATTGGTTTATCAGGTACCTATACTACGGATAATTTGCCACAGGTTCTTGTTAATAAGATAGCACGAGGATTAACGAAAGTGGAATCTGATGGAACAATTTCTCCTGATCTTGCATCATCATGGAAAATTTCTAAAGACGGAAAGAAATATACATTCTTTCTAAAAAAAGGATTGCGGTTTTCTGATGGAGAACCTTTTACATCTTCAAGAATTACCTATTCCTTCGCAAAAGTTTCTATTGAACGCCCAGATGACCATACAATTACCTTCACATTAACTGAGCCTTATACACCTTTTCTCGTTACAGTATCGCGTCCTATTTTTTCTAAAAACTTAATAGGTGTCGGAAAATATAGAATTCATAAAATAGATGTTAATGGTGAATTTCTAGAAAATGTTCGACTGATTTCTGTAGAAAATAAGTTTGATAGTGAAACCTACATATTTTATCCTACTACAGAAGCATTAAAAATAGCATTAGCACTTGGTGAAGTCACTAAGGTAAATGGAATCACAAAACTTACGTTGGATAAAATTGACTTCAAACGATTCCACAATATTTCAGTTAAACGTCAAGTAAATCACAGAACATTAGTAACACTCTTCTATAATACTCAAGATCCTCTTCTTTCAGATAAAAAAATTAGAAACGGTTTAACATATGCACTACCTGACGACTTTAAAGAGGGTTTGCGAGCATACAATCCATACAGTCCCCAATCGAAATATTACAATTCAGACACTGCAGAAAGAAAACAGGATATTAACCATGCTACACTATTACTTTCAACTGCGTTAGAATCAGCCAGCGTTAGCGCAAAACCAAAGGTCCAAATTACAACACTAGAAAAATATAAAGAAACTGCAGAGTATATTGCGAAATTATGGAAGGAATTAGGAATTGAAACAACGATAGAGAGTACAGTAGCTATTCCAGATCAATTTCAGATATTTTTAGGAGACTTCAATATTCCAAAAGATCCCGATCAGTATACCTTATGGCATTCAGGGCAAAATAATAATATTACAAAATTAAGAAACTTACGTATTGATAAATTAATAGAAGATGGTAGAAAAACACTCGATGGAGATGAGAGAATTAAAATTTATTCAGATTTCCAAAAATATTTAATTGACGAAGCTCCAGCAGCGTTTCTCTATTTCCCTTATGAATATGAGCTTACCCGAAAATAAAGACTTCAAAAGTTCTACATTCTCCATTCCCAATCTTTGTTTTATTGGATTGTTGCTTTACTTCGCAATTTTTGATGATAGGTTAATGCGAATCTATGAGCTTCATCACGAATTCTCATTATTAAATGTAGTGCTTTACTATCTTTAGGCAAAGAAACTTCAATGAATTTCAAATTTTCAACGTGTCCTTTATCTGAACTTTGAAATTTATCTATCTGAGGTATTATAATCGTCTCTTCTCTCTTCGCTAACCCTATAAGTGGTATGCTAACATGCAAACCCTTCAACACATCTAACGCTGCAGAAACTTGCCCTTTTCCTCCATCAACAATTAACAATCCTGGAAAATCCCATTCACTATGTTTAAACCGTCTGGTTAAAACTTCCTGCATGCTAGCAAAATCATTACTTTGTGTTCCACGCAATTTATCTATTACCTGAAGTTTTTGAAAATCCTTCGTTTCTCCCTTAGCTGAAGAACCTTTTAGCCAACGTTTCTGAATTCTAAACTTTCTATACTGTGAGGATTCTTTTTCACCGTTAATAAACACGACCATAGAAGCAGTTGTATTACTTCCTTGGATATGTGAAATATCATAACATTCGATTCGGTGTAATGAATCTACAGAACATCCGTTTACTCTAAGAATTTCTTTTAAACTTTCTATTTCTTGGTCACGCAGATCAGACCGTAAATTTGGATTAAAGTCATATTCATGAGGCCTATGGATAGGCTGTGTTATATATCCCAGCGCATTTATTCTCCGCTGTAGTATTCCCGCCTCTTCAAATCGCTCTTCCCTACTTAATTCCTCTCGTTCCTTTTCTAACTCAGACATTATTTTTTGTGATTGTCCTTCAAAAATACGAATAATGCTCCGGATATTTAGCCTATATTGCTTTCTAAGCAGAGGTGAATCATTCAGGGGCGGACATGGACACAGTCCCAGGTGGTTATAAAGACATATTCGTTTCGGATGGTTTTCTACAGATTGATACGGAAAAACTCTACGAATTGTTTTTAAAACAAGTTTAACTGCTGAAGAACTAGGAAATGGTCCAAAATATATATCTTCAGGATTTTCCATTTTTCTAGCTAGTAGTATCTTCGGATAGCTATCTTTGACAGTTATTCTTACAAGAATATAAGCTTTGTTATCTGTGAAACGAATATTAAATTTCGGATTATATTTTTTAATATAAAATGCCTCAAGAAGTAATGCCTCAAGTTCCGACTCCACTAGGGTAATCTGTATTTTTTCGATTTGGGAAACGAGTAATCTAGTCCGTTCTCCCAATTGAGCTGGACTAGTGAAATATGATGATACTCTCGATTTCAGATCAACTGCTTTACCCACATATAAAACAGTATTCCTACTATCGAGAAACCGGTACACGCCTGGCTTTGAAGGCAATGATGAGTATGATGATCGCGAGAATAACACTTATTATTCCTCCTTTCAGTCTCCAATCGTCTGCAAAAAATGGTTTAATTTCAACTCTCTTTGAGTATTCATGATTTCCTGAGCTGATTGTAATCGTATGTGTAGCACTTGTCAAAAATGGTAGACGCTGAAACTGAAACCGAACTACTTTTTTCCCAAATGGTAAGAGTTCCTTAATATATGTTTTTTGATTTCCCGGTAATAATGTGCTAGATAAAATAGATATTGCTGTATTGTCACTAACAGCTGGACCTCTATTTGTAACAGTAACTGACCCGTCTATAGGAAAACCTGCTGTATATGACGAATGAAGAAAGGGTTCTATTAAAATTTGTGTTGTGCTTACTATGTCTTGCTCTGTAAAGGTGATATGCACATCTTTCTTATTCTCATCACCTTCATATTTATAACCACCAGCAGGGATAGGGTAGGTACTACTTATTCCTCTTTTTATAAATGCGAAATGATCGAAATCTAATGTATGGAAGTAATCTACTCCACCTGTTGTATTTCCCCACGTAGGATCGACCATTATCCACATCTGTTTTTCTCTATCATAGTATTCAGGCCATGCATGCAGAATATCCTGAACTAATGAAAGTGGTCTATCTTTCTGATTTTCTGTATACGCGAAACCATCTACTTCACGCGCTGGAATACCGGCAGCTCTGGCAAGAGCTATAAAAAGATCTGTAAATTCTAAACATACGGCAGAGTCTGGTTTTTGAATTACCTTTGCTGCTCCCAACCTGTTTTCGTTACTTGTCACACGGGAAAAATCATAGGTTAAAGTATTAACGACGTAATCATAAATAGCTTCAGGTGTTCTTAAAGACTGTGCTTCATTACGAATTTTTTCATGAGAGATATTCCAATACTGATCTTCTTTCAGATACTTAGCTAATTCTTCCTCACTTAATATCTCTTTTTTCGGTTGCAGAAGAAGCTGTACTCTACCTTCTACTTTTATTTCTTTATTTTCACCGGGAAGAAGCTCATATTCTGCTAACCAATTGCCATCCTGATCCTTAGAAACCTGTTTAGGTTCAGGGTTCATATTTATAATATTCACGTTCTGATAATTCGTATCAGGGGGAAGTGCTATTTCGGTTCGGATAGGAAATAAATTTTTATTCTGTAAATGATAGATTAAAGAAAATTGATACAGTTGTTTTTCTCCAAAGGCCAGAGATATACCTGATCCTTTTAATTGCTCTTTTGTAAAGTGAAGGGTATCATCTGCTTGTTGTGGTTTTATATATGCGGGCTTTCCAAAACTATCTGGTACTTGTAAATCTACATCAAAGGAGTCAAATGTGTCTTGATTATCTATACCCGGTATATTTATCTCCCATATTTTCCCTTGTTTTTTTGCAATATCTGGAGTAAGAAAAGAAATAGTAAAAAACTGTTTACTTCCTATCCCAACTGCTTTCTGATTAAACACTATGGAAATTCTATTTCCATCATCATTTTTTTCGACCTTCGGTTCTATGTATCCTCCTAAATCTGAAGCTCGAACACCTGAAATATTCTCGAAACCTAACTGAATTGCATACGATGACGCATACGAATAGTCATCAGCAGCATTCGTTAATGTTACATCCATGACGACATTCGTTAAACCATTTTCGGCAACTGTATAAATGATGTGATAGTCAGTAATAAAGTTATCTTCAGCATAAGTTTTGGGTATAAAAGAGCTTACTGTCGATAGTGCTAAAATACAAATCAGCAATAACAACGTCTTGAAGTATTTACATAAAATGGAAGTAAGGAGCATAGAATCTTCACTTATTATAGATAAAAATTTGCCTGCTGTATAGAAAAAGGAGTGCTGTATGAAGTATTTTGTATTAAGGAAAGTGTAATAAACATACGTAATACCTGTTACTTATTACTACTTAATACTTTTTTTAAAAATTGGCCTGTATGAGAACGGGGGTTATTCGCAATAACTTCAGGAGTTCCTTCTCCTATTATTTCTCCGCCTTTATCTCCACCTTCTGGACCTAAATCTATAATATGGTCTGCATTTTTTATCACATCTAAATTATGTTCTATAACGATAATGGTATTTCCTAAATCTACAAGTTTTCTGAATACCAGCAGTAGCTTCTCCAAATCTGCAAAATGTAATCCTGTCGTCGGTTCATCAAGCAAATAAATAGCACCTTTGCCTTTTTTTGATAACTCTGATGCTAATTTTACACGTTGTGCTTCGCCTCCAGAAAGCGTAGGTGCTGGTTGACCGAGTTTTATATATGATAATCCGACATCGTTTAATGTTTGTAATTTATGCGCTAATCCAGGAACAAAAGAAAAAAAGTTCGTGGCTTCCGCTACAGTCATCTGTAAAACATCAGAAATATTTTTCCCATTAAATAAAATTTCTAGTGCTTCATTATTATATTGCTTACCAGCACATACTTCACAGGTGACATACACATCAGGCAAAAATTGCATTTCAATTTTTATTTGTCCCTCTCCTTCGCAAGCTTCGCAACGTCCACCTTTTACATTAAAAGAAAATCTTCCTGGACCATAACCCCGTAATTTTGCTTCTTTCGTACTTGCGAATAAGTCACGAATATACGTAAATGCCCCTGTGTAAGTTATAGGATTACTTCTTGGTGTTCTTCCTATTGGAGACTGATCAATAAGAAACACATTTTTTATCTCTTCATGACCTGCTATTGCTTTATGTGTACCTGGTTTTTGACGATGATACGGATTACGTGCTTGCATCAACGCGTGATATAAAATATCGTTTACTAATGTCGATTTTCCAGAACCTGAAACACCAGTTACAACAACAAGCTTATGGAGAGGAAAAGAAACATTAATATTTTTTAAATTATGTTCTGTAGCACCAAGAATAGTTATACTAGCTTCTTTTCCATCTAAATCCACTCCCACACCCTTTTCTGTTTTTCTCATTTGTATCTTTTTCTTCCCTGAAAGATACTGTCCAGTTATAGACTCGGGTTGTTTTCCTAATTCATCATATGTTCCTTTTGCTACGATTGCTCCCCCATGTACTCCTGCACCTGGACCGAAATCATAAATATAATCAGCGGCTTTCATCGTATCTTCATCATGCTCGACGACGAGAACCGTGTTTCCGAGATCACGCAATCTTTTTAAGGTCTCAATGAGTTTCGTATTGTCACGTTGATGTAGCCCTATAGAAGGTTCATCGAGAACATAGAGAACTCCGGTTAGTCCACTACCGATTTGAGAAGCGAGACGGATACGCTGTGCTTCTCCTCCTGCTAAGGTCGCGGCACTTCGTCCGAGAGTTAAATAATCTAGTCCTACATCAACTAAGAAAGATAATCGTTGGCGAATCTCTCGAAGAATAAGTTTCCCTATTTCATTTTCTCTATCAGATAACTTCGGGGGTAATGTATCTATGAACGCTAAAGCTTCACGAATAGATATTTCCGCGATATCGATAATAGATTTCTTATCAATTGTCACAGAAAGTGCCTCTAACTTCAGTCTTGCTCCTTTACATACATGGCATACTTCATAACGCATAAATTTCTCAATTTGTGCTTTAACATAATCAGATTCTGATTCCGCATATCGACGTTTCAACTCATAAGAAATACCGCGGAATGACTCTTTGATAGCTGTAGACATTCCCCATCGATTTTCCCCTTTCACATAATACTGCCTGTCACCTGTTCCATACAGAAGAAGATTAATGGTGTCTCTCGATAAATCCCCTATGTGTTTATCCATAGGTATATCATTCTCTTTACAAAAAGCTTTAAATGTTCGAGACATCCATGTATCATTCATCATCATATTAAAGAACGGAAGAATACCTCCTTCATTTATTGATAGCTGCTTATTAAAGACGAGATCTTCATCTACATCAAGCACTCGACCTAAACCAGAACATTCAGGACATGCTCCATGAGGCGTATTAAATGAGAAAATACGGGGTTCTATCTCTGCTATAGAGGTATTATCGAATGGACATGCAAATTTTTCAGAATAGAGATGATCTTCAATTTCTTCCGGTTTATCTGGTATCTCAAACGTCTGATCGTGGATTACACCTACGATCATTTCCCCATTTCCGAATTTTAGCGCTTGCTCTACATCAGTGGCGACTCTATTCCTATCAATTTCTTCGTTAATAGTTATACTGTCGATAATAAGGTCTATACTATGTTTGTTCGTTTTTATAAGAACGATTCGTTCATCAAGGCCATAGATTCTTCCGTCTATTCGCACTTTCGCATACCCACGTTTTCGTAAACTAGTAAACATTTCAGAGTACTCACCTTTTCTGTCCTTAACTAGAGGAGACATAAGCAGTATTCTGAATGGTCTTTTACCTGATGCAAATATCGTTGCTTGATCTTCTCCAAATTCACCTTGTAAATATTTCTGAGGTAACTCGAGAATAGCAGAGGTGATTTGTTCTTTGGATTGTCTAGCTATTTCGCGTCCACATTTCGGACAATGCGGATGACCGACTCTCGCGAAAAGCAAGCGAAGATAATCGTAAATTTCGGTAACAGTACCTACGGTAGATCGGGGATTATGAGAGGTAGATTTTTGATCGATGGAAATTGCTGGTGACAAACCTTCTATAAGATCTACATCAGGCTTCTTCATAGTTCCTAGAAATTGACGAGCATATGAAGACAGACTTTCAACGTACCTTCTCTGGCCTTCTGCATAAATGGTGTCGAATGCTAAAGAAGACTTCCCACTACCAGATAACCCAGTAAATACCACAAGCTTATTTTTCGGAATTTCTAGGTCAACATTCTTTAGATTGTGTTCACGAGCGCCTTTTACGAGGATTTTTTCCATAGTTTCTTTTTGCCATTGCGAGGAATTTCGCTAAAGCTAAGACACGTAGCAATCCCTTACTATTTCAGAGAGATTGCCACTCTTTACTCGCGATGACATTGGAGCTAATCAATCAACTATTATAAAGTAAAAAATAAGGCATAGCAATCACCACAATATACCGCTAATTTCAGTCTCAAAACAATAGTGTTCAAATGAAGTGAGAAATCTTATCTATTAAGCTTATAACTGATAACTTAAAAGAAATTGTCGGAAGGCCCTATAGTCTTGACAAAGTGAGAATTATATGATATAGTATTCCTCTACATTCGTAAAAACTGTTTTTTACGTGTGTTCTTTAACAAGTTTTATAGGTTATGACGGTTAAACACAGGCGGGAGGATCATGGTTATTCTCCCCCTATGCTTGATCGTCATTTGGGGGAACGACGGCCAGCTCGCCTTTACAGGCAGCCTTTCGTTCCTCTTTAGGAACGAAACTGGCAAAAGCTGGTTGATCGTTCCACGATCATACCGCTCCGACTCAAACCGGAGCAAACCTTAGCCAGCCTCTGGTTGGCGCTTTCTCCTTAATTAGGAGATCGCGGCTCTTCCAGAAGAGCAGCTAAGGTACGCCGCAGAGGCGTAGACAGAGACATTTTCGGAGCTTCGCTCCGAAACTACAGACTTAGGTCTGTAACTCTTTGTCTACCCCTGCGGCATTTGCGTTTTATACCCAAAAGTCACCTAAATTGTAACGCATTTCTTACCTTCTCCTTTACTGTTCTTAACTCCTGAATCGTATAAATAGATCTGTTATGTATCAAATCGATGACCGCCAATCACTATCGCTCTGGACTGTGCTTTTAATCCTTCCATTATTCTTTATCATCGGATGGTCCTCCCGTGGTATGCTTGATACAGATGCCCGTGAATTCACTTCGAATTTCATGCGAGGATCATTTATCCAGGAGCGTTATCAAGAACCTAAAATAGTTATTCCTATTCCTGATAGGGATATGGTTAAACCCCACGACTCTTCTCAATCAAGTGGTCCAGTTCTTAATGATTCTCCTGTAAACGCAATTTAGTTTCAAAAACATTTATTAATCTTCTCTGTTCACATATTCCTGGATAAATATTGCTATAATCTCCTTGTGTTTGAAATTATTGTACGCGCAATCATACTGGATAAAAAAGGAAATGTTTTACTTACGAAACGAGCGAAAAAACCAGAAAAGGAAAAATGGGCACTCGTCGGAGGTAAAGTCGAGTATAAAGAAAAAGCAAGAGATGCGGTTATAAGAGAACTTAAGGAAGAACTACACATAGAATTTAAACCAATTTTCCAGTTTTACCGGGAAAATTTCTTTTCAGATCTAGATCTTCATTGCATTATTTTTTATTTCGCAGGTAACTATAAAGGAGAAATTAAAATTAAACCTGATGAAATTCTGGAAATAAAGTTCTTTTCGACAAAAGAGCTAATCAAAGAAAAAAACATCGCATGGGATCATAAAAAAGTACTTCTAAACTATCTGGAAGATAAAAAATAACCGCTACCTTCCCAAGTTATAGTATTCGATAATCTTTTTTGCTGTTTCTTCAGGTGAAAGGATCGAGGTGGACAAATCCAGAGAAGGTTGTCAAGGAAGTCTACGATTGATATAATCCATAAGGTACTTTATTTCTTACATTGGGCCGGTAGCTCAGCGGTAGAGCAGGAGCCTTTTAAGCTCTTGGTCACAGGTTCGAATCCTGTCCGGCTCACCCATAAAAAAGTTGGACTCGGTCCAGCTTTTTTTATGGTATGACAAGGAGAGAATTCTTTGAATCTCAAGCGAAGTCGGATACCATTTGAAACCCGGCTGAGCGCGATGCCGGGCGCGAAGCGCAGCGGTACTGTCCGGCTCACATGCTTCCTCCTCCTAAAAAAACTCTCCTCTTTTTACAGCAATAACTAGGATTGGAACTTCAACATTGACCGTCAGGTAAGTAGTAGCTGAGTGAGCGATATCAATGTTATTTTTCTCTGCTTACTGTAGTCTTAAGTAAATAGAAGGAAAGTATATGAAAAACAGTTCTGCCTCTAATATTATGATCTGGTTGTCTGTAGTTACCAGTATACTGGTAACTGTTACAAGCGTTTGTGGACTGGCTAATACAGCTACATATTCTCAGGAGACAAATAATTGGGCTCTGCAGGCAGTTGGGCAGGATATTGCCAATCTTTTAGTTGTTTTTGTTCTTGTTTTAAGTACATATTTTCTTTCGAAAAGCTCACTGAGAGCATATTTTGTGTGGTTAGGTTGTTATATATATTTGTTTTATGCATTTGTAATCTATACTTTTTTTATTCATTTTAATTACCTTTTTCTACTCTATATTGCAGTTCTAGGTCTCTCTTTTTATATTCCTGTCGGAAGTCTACTTACAACAAATTTTTCATCTTTGTCGAAGGTATTTACTAGCAGAATACGGGTAAAACCGGCAAGTGTTCTTCTCATGATTATCGCAATATTATTTTATTTCTTGTGGTTGAGCGAGATCATTCCTTCTTTATTTTTTGGAAAAAAACCGCAGGGTCTTATTGAAACTGCATTGTGGGTAAATCCCGTTCATGTACTGGATCTTGGGTTACTGCTTCCTGGAATGATTATTACTTCTTTACTGCTATGGTGGAGGAAATTTTTAGGATATTTTCTTGCAGTACCTTTGTTAGTTTTTTCTGCCACGATGGGTAGTGGAATTGTGATTTTGTTTGCTCTTTTTGCGTTAGAAAACAACACTACTATAGCTGCGCCTGTTTATATAATGGTGGCTATTGTACTTACTAGTATTTGTCTGACTTACCAATTTTTAATTGGAGTGAAAGAAAACTGATATGATAAAAAGACAATTTTCTTTAAAGGTATTTTTACTAATCATTATTGCTCTTTCCTGTCCATTTCGCTATTTTTTTCAAAAGTTCTTCTTGCTCGAAAGGCTTTTCGATAAAGTCATCTGCTCCTGAATTTACTGCTGATTGCCTGACATCTCTACTTGCTGAAATCATAATAATTGGAATGTGTTTTGTATGAGATTCTTTTTTTAAATATTTACAGATCTCTCTTCCATCTTGGCCACTCATCCAGATATCTAAGAGAAGTAAATCAGGATATTCTTTTTCCATTTTATAAATAGTTTCTCCATCAGTAGTAGTTTTAACCTCATATCCCTCTAACTCAAGCATCATCTTGAGTGAATCTACGATTGACGGATCATCATCTGCAATAAGAATTTTTTTAGGCATAGTATTTTTATTCATGTTTTATTTCCTCATGTACAAGAGGATTTTTTGTTCGGATTTTTGATGGTGTGCTGGAAGCGAAAAGATGAATGTAGACCCTTTTCCTTCCCTACTCTCAACCCATATCCTCCCACTCTGACGTTTGATGATCTCGCTTGAGATATATAGACCTAGTCCCAGACCAGGCACAGTACTGTGATGTGGACCACTCACACGAAAAAACTGTTCAAATACTTTATCTTGCTTTTCTTCCTGAATACCGACTCCGAAATCTTGTACACTGAGTATTACCTTATCTTTTTTAGAAACAGTTACTATCTGTATTTCCTTCGTATGAGGAGAATACTTAATTGCGTTTGATATAAGATTAGTGAGAACTTGTCCAATCCGCTCTCTGTCACCATATACTTGCATTGATTTTCCTAGCATTTTCTTTAGAGTATGCAACTCAGTTGTCAACTGCATCTCATCAACAATCTCATTAACTAGTCCATTAAAGTCGAAAAAATCTTCATGAAATTGAATCCTTCCTGATTGTATTTTTGTTACATCGAGTAGATCTCCGATCAAATTGGTTAATTTATTTACTTGGGCATCCATTTTTCGTAATGCCTCCACAGCCTTCATATCTCCTTTCCGTTTAAACATGGTTTGAAGAACCTGGCCATATGCTTTAATACTCGTTACGGGAGTTTTTAATTCATGTGACACAATACCAATAAAATCATCCTTTTGTTGTGCTAGATTTCGAAATTCAGTGATATCTCGCGTAGTACCAGCTACTGCTACCACTTCTTTTTTTGCATTCAAAACAGGTACGAAGATGTAATCGTAGATACGCCTGCCCAGGCTTGCATGATTAAACGGTACTTCGCCACGTATAGGTTTTTTTGTTGCTTTAACTCGGTCAATTTCCCTTTCATGCATGTCCGCGTGCCATGGTTCGTACCCGAGTTCCGAAAGGCTTTTACCTACATAATCTGTTGTACCCCACATTTCAAGCAAGGCTTTATTCGCGTATGTAAATCGATAGTTAAGATCAAAAACATAGATAAGATCAAGAGTGCTATCTGTTACTGCTTCATAGAGTCTTTGGCGCTGGTCGGATTCTTCTTTGGTAGCTTGCAGAACTGTTGTAATTGTCCGTTCGCGCTCTATACCTGCTTCTTTTTCCTGTTTGTCTTTGTCATACTGCGTGATATCTTCGATTGCTAAGAGAATCCCATCTTTCCATTTTCCTTTAGCCTTAATTTGACGAGCATTCAGGAGCATAACTTTCTTTCCTATATGCTGAAATTTGTGTTCTACGCGAAAGTCATTAAACGGATTATGTGTTGGGAGTATTTCTTCTAAAAGCTTCCTTAATTCCGGAATATCCCATTGTTTATTACCCAGCTCATATACAAGTCTATTTTCTGTCTGTCGAGGAGTTACTTTAAATCGTTCATAGAATGTAGTATTCGCAGATATAACACGGAAGCTTTATCCAGAATTAATAGTGCTTCGCGGATAGTATCAACAATACTCTCTAAAAATTCTTCATAATCTGGTTTTTGTGTATTTACCTTTTCCTGAGAGTCGATTGATTTCTTCATTTTACTACCGAATGAATATACCAAATTCAATATTGGGGTACAATTAAGGATTGTGTAAGAGAAATTTTTATTGGTAAAAAGTTTACAAATCCTAAAATTTTTGGTACATTTCGATACACGTTTATCTTCCTAGATTAAATGCTCTTCAGTAGTAATATACATTACTGACTCTGCCGTTAAAAAACGTTATAAGTAAAAAAAACTATGAGTGACGTATTACTAAATTTTTTAAACCGGACTATGCTTGCGCTGGCAGCATTTTTACCAAACCTTTTAGCAGGTATCGTTATTCTCCTTTTAGGAATAATACTCGGTTCTATCATTAAAAAAATATTTATCCAATTTTCTCATAAACTTAATATTGAAGGATACCTTCGCAGATATGGGATTCCAGAAGCCAGAGAAGAATATTCATGGACAAATATTCTTGCTGAATTAGTACGATTATTCGTTATTGTACTCTTTTTAATTCCTGCAGCTGATGTTTGGGGATTACAAGAAGTAACCACATTGCTTAATTCATTTCTTCTTTACCTACCAAACGTTTTTGTAGCTGCCCTCGTCGGTTTTGTAGGTTTAGGAGCCGGCAAAATAGCCTATGATCTCGTTTTAGCGTCTACACAGGATGTGCTTCCAGAAGCATCAAGGACAATAGCGTCATTTACCAGAGGTGCTATTACCATTTTTGTATTATTGGCTGTTTTAAATCAGCTAGGAGTAGCCCAGGATCTTATTAGAATTCTTTTTACAGGATTCGTAGCGATGATTGCACTAGCAGGCGGTATAGCATTTGGCTTAGGGGGACAAGACACAGCTAAAATGATTCTAGAGTCTCTCAGAAAAGGTATACAGCCTACCCCTCCAAAACAACTAAATCCTCCATCAAAAAAACACAATAGATAATTTATCTTCATAACTGCGCGCTCTTACTCATCGTACTAACAATACTTTTTATCTATATTACATTCATATAGGAGATACATAATAACTTTCTGTTTGTCTTCGTAGCTCAAATAAGGTAAAATATGCCTTATCCGTTTCCATATACGGCCCCATCGTCTAGCGGCCTAGGACGTCGGGCTTTCATCCCGAAAATCGCGGGTTCGATTCCCGCTGGGGTCACAAATTTTTGCTAACGTTAAAAGAGTAGGAAATTAAAACCACGCATATTCGTGGTTTTTTTAATGTTTTTATTCTGCGGAAGTATGGTGTGGAGTTCATAGAAACAAACTCTGTAATTTTCCACTGTTGACAGTTTTTAGGATAAGAGTGGCATGAGTTACTGAAATTCCATTTGCTGAAATCACATAGGCCAAAAAGTCTGCCCCCCGGCCGAATAGCTGGGGTTGGAACCGAGCCTTGCGCTCGACCGGGGGCAGAAACCTTTCGGGCTCGGGCTCGTGGTAAATCGTCGCCGTAATCCCTAGACCGTGCCTAGGGCATCACATAGGCAGCCAATCCACCTGCCGTGACGCACTGTAGTCGTGCGTTTTCGAACCCGGTAGGCCGGGCGGCCAGAGGGATGGCTGTGTAGCCTGACACAGGACAAGTGAATCCTGGCCGAAGCCAGACGACTGGTCTCTGCCCGACGAAGCTGGGCAGGTTCAGTGTCGGAGTTGCGGTTGGGGTTGGCAACGGTGTGGGGGACGGCTGCAGCGTTGGTGTTGCCACAGACGTGAAAGGAAACGAATACACTACCCGCTTTTCGACTACTGGAGTCAATGCACCTTGGCGGTACAACCCATAATGGGCTTCTGCCTTGAAGGGCGTTGTGGTGTCGACTCGCCGGCCCGACGCCAGGTAGGACGCTTGGTAGCAATCCGTCCTGATGACATAATCACCACCAAAACCATAACCCCAACGATGCTGAAGACTCCGGTCGGATGTCTTCCACGCCCGAAGGAGGGTAACCCAATTTGGACCGAGCGAACTAGGCCCAACCAGTAGATCAACCCACACTTCGGACGGAGGTGTGTTACAAAGGCTGTCAGTGATTGCCTCAGTCTTGTTTCGCGACTCCAGAACCCGGATAGCTGCCTCACGGACGGAACGGGTGTCTTCCGACCAGCCGGCCATCGCTAGAGATTCTAGCAGTTGCTCGGAGGTGAGTTTGACTTCGGTCGGTTCATCCGCCGTAACAGACGGCGAGCCGGCTCCAAACAGGAGCATACAAAATGCTACGATCAACATTCTGGCGAGAACCGCGGACATGTTTTCCTCCTTAGACGGTGTTTGGGGTGTAGTAACCCCTGATGCATTAAGACGTTCTCGACCGATTCGATCCTATCCCAAACGTCATGGGAGTATCTGTCAAAAGCTACCTCGCCTTGCCACCTTCACGGTGGTCCAAAACGGTTGACTAGCAACTCTCCAGGACCGATACCGGGCCACTCCCTACGCAATTGCAGGGAAGGACTTTCGAAATTTTCGATTGTGCGCTTCACCAGGGAACTCCCTGGAATCCTGGGAAGCGAACTGAAAAAGTCTAAAAGCACTGTCATCCAGAAGTTAAAAAGTAGATTGAAGATAGTAGAAGAATTAGACAATTTCAAACCGCTTCCCAGTGAAAATACACAGCGATATCAGATCAAAACGCTCCATCTCATGCCACTCTATTTTTAAAGAGCAACATGTTTCTTATTCAGGAAAGACAGCTAAATAGTCTAATGAAATTAGAAACTATCCTCTATTTACCACACTCTACATAGATCGTCAAGACCTATAGAATACATACTTTTTTTGTTGTATTTCTCCACACCGGTAAATATAATAGTAACTAACTACAATTTATAAATTCGCTTTTATAGTAATTAACTTTCTAAATGATTTTTTTACTTTTAAAGAATATTCGTTTTTACATTCTCTGCCTTTCTTTTATCTTTTCTTTTCTTTTATATCTTATCGTAGTTACTACAATATCTGGAGAACGTCTACAGACGATTCGCTTAACTCAATCCTATGCCCTGACAGCCTTGGCGTTCCTTTATCTAACACTTTTAGCTAGTCCATTTTGTTCTGTATTTACATCCTTTCCTTACCGTTCACAATTATTAAAATCTCGACGAGCATTTAGCGTATCAACTTTTTATTTCGGTCTATTACATGCAGGTATTGCTTTTTTTCGACAACTCGGAGGATTTGAAGGCTTAGGCTATCTTAGTGAAAAGTATCTCCAAGCAGTTTTTCTAGGTTTTACTGTTTTATGTATTCTATTTATCCTTACAATTACTTCTACTGATACAGCTATTAAAAAAATGACTCTTCATCGATGGAGATTCTTACATAAATCTATCTATGTAACGGGAGTTCTTATTCTTTTTCATGCATTTATGTTAGGAACACATTTCCAAGAACTGCATAGAGCTATTCCTCAAATATTATTTTTCGCTTTAGGCTTTCTTTTCATACTAGAAGTACTGCGATTCGATACTGCTATCCGCAAAAAATTTCCTCTACTTCCTGTGGCTAGCTATACAACTATTCCTCTATTCGCAATAGGCATAGCGGTTATAATGTATTACTATGCTCCTGCAGCGCCAAAACTACAATCATTTGGTATTCACACTCAGCATATGCAACTCGCACGTGAAGCACAACGAAACACCTCTTCTGAAGTAAACATACAGTATCCTGGTCTTAAAGGAGATAGAACAAAACGTTACACTGTTAGTTTTAACAAACCGAAAAATGCTCTCCCGAATCAGGAAATATCACTAGAATTTACTGTTTATGATGCAGCAAGCGGTCATCACATACAGGCATTCCAACTTCTCCATGAGAAACTTCTTCATCTTATTATTGTAAATAGCACATTAGATTCATTTACTCATATCCATCCTGAATTAAAAAACGGTATATTTTCAATAAATACTACTTTTCCAGACAATGATACCTACCATTTGTATCTGGATTTTCAGCCGATCGGTGGCATAGAACAACAAATCGCTTTCACATTACAGGTAGGAACTGAAAATCCGAAGAAGAATAAAACTGTACCAGATATTACTTTCAGTAAGAAAATTGATGATTACCAAGTATCATTAGATACGCATACAAATCTTGTAGCTGAGAAAATGGCAGTCGGTGAACAACAAATGACTTTTACGGTTACACAGGCAAATACGAAAAAACCTGTAACAACATTACAGCCATATTTAGGGGCTTTTGGTCACCTCGTAATGATAAACAAAAAAACGTTTGAGTATCTTCACGTTCACCCTATTACTCTCGCGAATGCTTCTTTTAAAAAAACAAGCGGCCCTACAGTCGAATTTTTACCCCTAGGTCTTTACGGGCCAATTAAACCTGGTATTTATAGAGTATTTGCAGAATTTAATCCTGATGGAAATCATATAATGGCAGATTATACTGTTACTATAAAATAATTTCGAATGAAAAAAATTTTACTTACATTCTTCTTCTTTTTTATGGCCTTTACACAAGTATTTGGCCATACATTGCAGACACAGGGATCTATAGGAGCTGTGTTACATATAAAACCTGACGACGATCCTATTATAGGTGAACCTGCATTCTTCTTTTTCGAATTTAAGGATAAAAAAGATACTTTTAAAGCTTCTGAGTGTGAATGTACAGTAACCATTCTAGAAGCAGGAAAAAAAGTTTATGAAGATACACTTATGATTGATGAAGCGGGAAAAAACAGTATGCATTTTTCATTTACTTTCCCCAGAAAAAATATTTATTCTGTAATAGTCAAAGGAACGTCTTCGAGTAACTCCTTTCAATCATTTACGCTAACGTACGACTTTCGTGTAAAGAGAGACTCTACAAACCAAACATCGAATTCACTAAAATATATTCCTCATATCTTAGGCCTATGCGCTTTTTTTGGAATTACTACAGTCACATTAATTAAAACTAAACTCATTAAAAAAGGAGGTGACAAATCAACAAGTGAAAAGTGAGAAAATAAAAATTTTCAAAGCAGTTATTTTCATACAAATATTTCTTACTTGTTTATTTTTCGTTTCTCCCGTGCTTGCGCACGTCGTAGTTAGACCGGATAAAGTAGCAATAGGAAAGTTTCAAACATTCACTATTGGAGTCCCAAATGAAAAAGATATTCCGACAGTAGGAGTTCGCCTTTTAATTCCGGAAGGATTACAGCATGTTACACCAAATGTTAAATCAGGATGGAATATCGAGGTAAAAAAAGAAAAAGTGTATGAAGGAATGAAAGGTGAAACACTGAATACAGGAGAAGAAGCACCCTATACCGAGAAAGTCACAGAGATCATCTGGACTGGCGGTTCTATTCCTGAAGGACAACGAGATGAGTTCCTTTTTTCAGCACAAGTTCCCGCAGAAACGACAACCCTTTTCTGGAAAGCATACCAAACCTATGAAGATGGAACAGAAGTAGCGTGGGATACAGAAGCTGAAGAGGTAACATCCCATGATGATGATGCTGAAGATGAACATAAAAAAGAAACAGGACCATATTCGAGAACAGAAGTTATAAATGATTTACAAGATGGGAATATGTCCTCAGCAGTAAATACAACGAAAAGTAATATGCCTCTCTATGTTAGCTTTTTTGCACTCGGTCTATCAGGTATTTCTTTGTGGATGAATCTTACAAACAAAAAGAAGAAATAACTAACTGCTTTTATGGAAAAAGGACGGCTTCATCCCCGTCCTTTTTTATGTGTATAATCAATCTATGAAAAAGTTTATCTTTTTACTATTACTTTTTTTCTATAGTTCCCATCCACCGATAACACTTTCCCACGGCATTGGACTTCCTCCGTTTTTAACTATAAATGGGAAAGAAACAGTTCCCAATACGCTTGATGAATATGGATATCAATCTGATGAATTTATTATTCCTCATGAACAAGGAGCTGAATATTATGTACTAAATGAACCCATTCGATTTATTATTGATACCTCGAAACTGGAAATAATGATCGCTAAAGAAATTCTGAATGAAACCCGTTTTTATTGGGAATTTGGCGATGGAGACTCTGCTGAAGGAACTACAGTCACCCATAGTTATAAAAAAATAGGATCATATCTCCCTCGTTTAACTATTAGTTTTAAATTAAAGGGCGACGATGAACCAGTTAAACTTATAGATGATATTCTTATCCATATCGTTCCACACAAGAACTTCAACGATTTTCCTAACCCTGTCATTAAGCTAAATGGAAAACAAACGAGCAAAAACCCGCTAGAGAATGTCGAAACAGTAAACTTTACATATCCGCTAGTGTTTGATGCCCAAAGTTCCAAGAATGCCTCATCAATGACAGAATTTTTATGGAACTTCGGTGATGGTACAGTGAAAAAAGGTAGTTTAGTTACCCACCAGTATAATGACCAATTTTTTCAAACAGTTGTTCTCCGTATTACGGATAAGAATGGTTTTATAGCAGATACGTATGTGGGTCTCAGGAATAATCCTGAGATAACAAATACGCTTACAACTAACCCCCAGTCAAAAACTAATGCGGGGATAGCATTTATCGGGATTATACTAATCGTAATAATGACAGGGCTCATTGTTTTTTTAAAAAAGAAGAAGAATCCGCTTACTAGAACGTGATTTTTATCACAGACTATTATACCTTTGTAAGATACTATCAAGCCATGATTTGTCCTAGATGTCAGGAAGGAGAAATTAAAGCTATACGATTTCGAGTTACAGGAAAAAACGCATTTCTCTGTGAAGCATGTGAAGCATTATGGTTTAATGAAAAAAACATATCTACTATAAAACCATCCACAATTCGGCTTCACTCTCAAGAACAAGACTATGAATTCTCTTTTAGCATAGATGAAGA
>CAZEJU010000012.1:0-33611 GCA_964512695.1 uncultured Gammaproteobacteria bacterium
AAATGTAGAATTCAAAATTCAGAATTAATTATGAACTCTGAACTCTAAATTCTGAATTGTTATTCGTGGTGTATTCCTAATAAATGCATCATCGAATGTTTTATAAGCTGATCAACTTTATCATCTACTAACATTTCGTCCCGCGCTGACTCACGTATTACTTGAGGATAAGAAATCACGATATCACCAAGCCGTTTTCTATCTTCATGCTGGAGTCCTAGAGTCCACCGGGAAGATAGCACCCCTTCAAGATTTGCCGGAGATCCTTTCATAATTTCAGGATTATTTGCTGTCTCGTGTAAAGGAAAGGATAAAACGTTCGTTGTTTTATCCATTTTTCTATATTTATTATTTAAAAACCTCATTTTCCGGTCACCGACTACTGCGATAGATACTTCGACTTTAGAAGCAACTTTATTCTCTCCTAAAACTTCTTGCACGGCTTTTTTCATCCGTTTTCTATGTACTTTATAGCGGCTTTCAACGAAAATAAGAACTCTAACAGTATCCATAAATTGTAAAACTGTAAACGTAAAACGTGAAATATTTTAAAACAATTTTTCTCACTGCTTCACGTTTCATGCTTTACGTATTACAAACTATTGCGCACGACGTTTCATACGGCGTAAATGTTGTTCAGCAAGTTTCTTTTTTTCTTGCTTATTGAGATGAAAACGTCTATCTTTTACTTCTTGGATAAGATTTGATTCCACGACTTTACGCACGAAATTTTTTATAAGTTGGTCATCACTCTGACCAGGTACTTTTTTTACAAAAACCATAATAAACACCCCCTTTAATAATTTAGGATTCCCAATCGAGAATTCATAATTACTATCTAAAATTCTGAATTATAAACTCTGAACTCTAGATTTACTACACTGTATTTTACCCCAAATATCTTATAGGTGCAAACTGGAGTATCACAAGCTACAGAATGGCTTAGTTTCACAGTTAAATTTTTCTTTGCCACTATGAATCTATGAAACTTTGCAACTATACGTATTATTTTTGAAGTTTTTCCACAATTTCCTCTATCTTCTCACCAGATTTATTTTCCACCACTCCTTGTAAAGCGTGTCCCTTATCATGCTCCCAGCGGGGAATAAGGTGAATGTGTAAGTGTGGGACTCCCCTGCGCTCTTTGTGATTAATCCCTATAGTGATCGAATCACACACCAAAACAGCTTCAAGCTTCTTCGCTACTATTTGTACTGTTTTCATCGCCTTACCTAGCTCGTCATGATGATATTCGAGAATATTATTTCCATGTTTTTTAAGAATTACCATTGCATGCCCAGGCGCAGAAGGAGTTATATCGAGAAAGGCTAAAGTCTCCCCATCTTCATACACTACATGCGCGGGTATCTCTTTTCTAACGATTTTACAAAATAGACAATCAGTCATAATTTTTAATTTTATAATTTAAAAATTGTAATCAATTTTTAATAAATAAACAGTAACACTTGAATAAAAATGTAAAATTATTATCCATATGTTTTTTCAAGCACACGAATCAATTGTTCTAATGATAACGTCGTTGGTTTCATATCCGGATTTTTTGTGCTGCCGTTTAGTAACATTTTTTTACTTACATGTAAAAACCATGTAGCTTCAGTATCCATTTTTTTCAATTGTTCATACGCCAAAGTTAAATCCATTCCCCGCGATATTCCCCCGTCGCCACTTGCCTTATTTGGCAGTGTCTTAATAGATACATGGCCGCGGCGGGAATCTTTACAGGCTACGAGGACATACCCTCTTTTCTGAGCAAGCTTAATAACAGATGTATTGATACTTTCTATTCCAAGTGCCTTTCCGTATTTTGTTTCAAACTCTATACCATTTTTTAATTCATTCTCAGCCCACACTTTATTCTCAAAATGTGATAGTAAATAATCTAAACAGGTACTGACAAATTCCACAACATAATCATCTTCTCCAGGTTTTTTATATTGCAGACCTTCATTTATGCCAAATAAAGATAAATCCTGGTAATCAGCATCAGCTTCCGGGCGATAAACTTCCTGAAAATGATCATACTGTACTACGAGATTTACTATTCTCGCTGTAGCCTCGTGTACATTCTCTTTAATAGGTTGATCGGCTTTACTTCGTTGCTCGACAACATAATCCCAGGATCGTTTAGCGCCACAAGTATCTTGATCCGGGGTTTGGTGATGATCGAGAGGCCCCAAGCCCGTATCCACATGGATTATTTCATCTTTCTGGAGAGTAAGGATAGGAGACGTTTCGAAGTCAGGATTGTTTTTCACCCGTTGACTTCGAGTGCCAGCGGGAACGAACTCTACTGCGGCCTCTTCCCAACCGGGTAAATATCGTTTAATAACCCATACCGAAGTAATTGCATCAAGATCGGGAGACATATGGGTAACGATAATTTTCATATAAGCAGTAGTATAGCACGTTCAGTTATATGTTCCCACCTAAAAAATATACATAAACAAACTTGACAAACTTTTAGAAATCCTTGATTATGAATATATGGATCAAAGTCAATTAAACTCGCTTGACCCGAAATTAAAGGAAGCATATGACCGAGTCATGGGTACTGCTCACGCCGCTGCGCAATCGCAACCAGTTTCTACACCATCTTCGTCTACTGAAACAGTTCCTAGTTCATATGCATCGAACGAAACTCCACCCACACCTGTGATAACTACAGATACTGTTTCTCCCACCCCCACTACACCGCCCGAGACAGTTAATACTCATACATCGCCTACACCTTCTAGCTCATACACAGGAAATCCCGCACAATTTGCAGGTACTGACGGCCAGATGCAAACATTTCTAGCACAAGAAGTAGCGGGAGCAAAACAAAGTTTAAAAATGATTCAATTATTTTATATAGCTGGAGGAATAGTTTTCTTCGTTCTCTACGCTCTTTTCTGGATGCGCTTCTTCGAAATCGCCCCATAAAACGTTTTTTTCAACCTTATTTCTAGGTATGTGGTAGTAAACAACCAAAGAATAGTCCTCTATATAGTTGAGAAGACAATTATTTAACCTGCACGATTCTCTAAGAGACTAGGAACTGCAGCAGCCGCTCCACCAGCTGCTAAGATTGCGGGAAGCCCAACTACTGGAAGTGCAACCCCTCCAAGTAATGCTAATAATATCCAAAGACCCATTTTCGTATCCACCTTAATTCCTGCCTGCTCCAACTTCTTAGTAAATGCCTTCGCCGCAGCGTTCTCTTCAATTCTCCCTTGCACCTGTGATCCAAAAGTTTTTTCTAACATCCTCCATTCATGAGGCTGAAGAGCCATATCTCCACCTTTTCCGAATAATCCACCTACTTTATCCAATACATTACGTTCCGTTGTAAACGAGGTGAGTATTTTATTCATATACTTTGGCTGCATCTCAGGTATTAATGCTTGTAAGGTGTCTAACTTAAACCCGGGAATTCTTGCCTCAAGTGTACTTAGATCATCATTTTTCCAATCTATAGGAGGAGTACTTGTTTGTCTTCCATACGCGTCCAAAGGAATAAGACCGGAGTCCCGGAGCATCATACGGAGTACTGCTTCTTTTACTTGCTCAGGATCTTCGCCTCGTGCCATAAGATACCGCATATCTGCCATGATATGTGCGCGGTTTGGATTCTTAGTACCAGTATTTTCATCATAACTCACGTATTGTTCATTCAGTTTCCTCTGCAGTTCACTTCTTATTTCAGCTTTTTTTACATCCCCTTTTGCTTTATCCTCTGCGTTCTTTTTCTCTACATCCATTTGTTCAAGAACTCTTTGTTCTTTTATACGGGCATCAAGTGTAGCCACAAAACCTTCAGCAAATACACTCTCCATCTTCTCTACTAAAGCTCTCTCAGCTGCTGCCCTATTCAAACGACTTTCCATCACCGCTACCTTAAACACATCTTTCGATCCTAACGGAGTAAGTTCTTCTTCAGCATCTTTTTTAACTTTCGCAGCTTTTACTGCATCACTTATAATTTTTTTAATAGAAGTATCACCATCTGCGTCTACATCATTTGTCTCACCCACTACTTTTTGAACTGCATCATAATCTTTTTTCGCTTGATCGAATTTATCATTTACTTCAGTTAATGTATTAAAATGGGCAGACATATCAGTAATGTCATCAAAATTAGCAGCTTCTAATTTCTTATAAATATCTCCCCCTTCACTAGTGTAGCTTTCCTGTAATCTTGTTTTTTCTGCTTCAAACTCGGTTGTATCTGCACCCGGATCTGCGATTTTTGCTTCTGCTATCTTCTTATCCTGCTCCGCAACAGCAGCTTTTGCTGCATCTACCTCCATTAATGCATCCACTTGATCATCGTTATATCCTTTTTCTTTTAGGCTTTGTCGTTTAAACTTGTTCTTTTCTTCTTCAGCCTTTGTTTTTAATTGAACAATCTCTGCGTCGAGTCCAGCGATAGTCGCAGCATTAGCACCTGCTTTTTTAGCTTCTTTTTCTTTAATCGCATTTTGTATTTCATTATAAGCAGCTATCACACCTTCTGTTTCAGGGGTTATCTCAGCACCTTCTAAAACAATTTTTTTATACTCTTCGAGGATCTCGTCTGCTGTCTTTCCTCCCTCAAGCATGGTTTTAAACACAGAAACATCAGGAGCGATACCTACTTTCGCTCGCATATGTGCATCTATTTGAGCCACCTGGGTAGTAAGAGCAGTTTCTGCAGCAGTTTTCTTCGCTTCCGTCGCATCCCACGTATCTTCAATGACATCCGGTAATTTCACCGCAAGAGCTTCTTGCAGTTTCGTATGTACCTTTTCACGTAATGTAGGATCGCTAACGACAAGCAACTCTATCGCTTCTTGCTTCTGGTCATCATTCATTGACCCGAAAGCCTCAGAATCTTGAATAATAGCTATAACAGTTTGGTCTTTTAATAAATGTTTTAAACTATCTTCCCGTGCTTTCTTGAACTGTTGTTCCGCAGTTAAACCTCCCGGTATATCGACAAACCCGTGTTTACGGTATGCTTCAGCCTTAATTAAAGCTGGATCCGCACCTGCTTTTGGTGATTCAGATTGAATATATAAAAGTGCGCCAGTATAGCGAAGGAACGTATCCGCAGTATCGATTGCCAATTCAGCTTTATCTACTGTTTCTCGAATAGAATCTTCCTCCCCAGGTTCTAAACCCGCGGAATCGATTTTCGTGGTAGTTGTTCCAGCTTCTTTCTGAGCTTTTCCAGTAAGAGAATCTCTCTCTGCTCTACCGCCTCCGAACTTTTCCCGCGCTTCTTTCTGAGCTTTCGCGTCAAATGGTTTCTCAGATTCCTTCGGCTTATTCCTAAGCTCAAGAGCTGCTTGCAGTAAATCCTCCCCGGTTACATCCGGTTTTTTATATGCTAATAATTCTTCTTGTCGAGTCGCGATTTGTAGACGAGCTGCATCTCGTGCTGCATCCCCCGTATTTATTCCCGCTGCGACTGCTGCTCCTTGTTCAGTAAGGTACAACGCTCTTCCTACCTCTGCCGTTGCGGCTTGTCTGCTTCCTGCTGCGGCCATAGTTATGATTCTCCTTTCATTTTTTGTAATTCTGCTTGTACTTTTTTCATAAGATCTTCCTTTTGCATATCTGCATATGCTGAACGATAGACATCCCAACGTTCAGATAACTGTTTTAAAAATTCTAAAAGTTCACCTCTCGTTTTGACATCATGAAGCTTAGTAATAATAAACTCTGCAGAATCCTCAGAATCTTTCACTGTAAAAGTATCAGGATTCTGTAATTCAAGTCCTTTTAATAACAGCTCTGCAAGTATGTCATAAATTTTTTTACGTTCTTCTTCAGTAACAGGTTGACTGCTTAAATCACTCATATAGTATTAAGCATGCTTGAAACAGAAGAAGTTGTCAAGAACTCATCTGCTGCAAACGTGCCATCGCTTCCTCAAGTGAGATATGCTCAGGAGCATCATGTTTTCTCGAATGCCACTCTACTAGTATATCCGCGTGTTTTACTAAATCAGAGTCCGAAAATGCTTTTTTAAGATCATCGGCGTTCAAAACCATATGAACGGGAACGAAATCAAGGTATACAGGACGGAACACTTCCCATTTATCTGACAAATGCTTTAGAAATACGAGAAGTTCTCCTCTCGTCTTAATAGACTTCATGTGGTCTATAATAAATTCCGCAGAATTTTCCGAGTCCCGTACATTAAAAATATCAGGGTTTAATAATTCCAATCCTTTAATTAAGGCATCAGCTAGCATGTCATATACTTTTTTTCGAAGTTCATCACTAATTTCCTGATCAGGGTTTGTAGAATGGTGAGGTTTCGCCTTAACGTGATCCATGTATTTGTTTAATAGTATATTGTATAGAAACGACCTGTCAAGATAGAATGTATCATGTCAGTTGCGACAAATTACCATCTATAGTGAGCGAATTTTTGGAAGTACACCTTAGAAGTGTACTAGCTACGCCACCTCGGGATTTCTCAATCTTTCAATTACATTATCCACAGTAATCAGCTCTACAGTTTTTTCATTTCTTTTTTTCCACTCAACTTTATCTTCGGTTTTTGCTGAGACAACCAATCTTAACGGAATTCCAATCAAGTCTGCATCTGCGAGTTTCTCTCCCGCTCCTACATTTTCCCTGTCATCATATAACACTTCAATCCCCGCTTCCCGCAAAGTTTGATAAACCTCTTCCGCTCTTTTACCAACCTGGGAGGTTGGTTGGCTAGAGACCTGGGAGTTTTGGGTTGGTTTACCTCCTGTAATGGCAATTAAATGTACTTTATAGGGAGCTACAGATTCAGGCCAAAGTATTCCTCTAGCGTCATGGAATTTTTCTACGATAACACCCATCAGACGTGAAGGACCAATGCCATAAGAACCCATAAATACTTCCTTTTGTTCACCTTTTTCATCAGTAAAATAGTAATTAATAGCTTTTGTGAATTTTGTGTTAAGAGGAAAAATATTTCCTACTTCTGCAGCGCGAAACACTTCATATTTCTCTCCTGTTTCAGGATAGAAATCTCCTTCTTTCGCGGTTTTAAAATCATAGAATTGTTCAGGCAGAGAAATATCACGATTCCAGTTTACATTTACTGTATGATAATCCGTTTTATTCGCACCGCATTCAAAATTTCTCCTGTTCGCTGTAGATTCATCAAAGTATACTTTAACCTCTTTCGGGAGATTAAGAATACCTGCATACCCCACCTCTGCACTTGTTACTTTCCGTACAGTATCTGCGGACGCTAATTGAATCGATTTACAACCGATGATCTTTGTTAATTTTTCCTCATTAATATCGTATCCCCCACGTACAGCTGCAGCTACCACTTCACCTGTATCTGTTTCAAATAAGAGAGTCTTCGTTGTTTTCTCTACAGGAATTTTCAGATATGCAGCCAGTTCATCTACTCCTATAATTCCTTTTCCTACCACATCTTCCATTGGTTTCATCTCTTCATCACTATCTTGTAATGCTGGAGCTTTCGTTGGAGCAATCTCTCTGTTATATGCCAGCTGTTTTGAAGGAACATAAAAAATTATATCTTCACCTGTATCACACCGGGTCTGGAATTCATGGGAAAAGTTTTTTGTAAAATCTCCCCCAGAGGCAAGCGTAATATAAGTATCTTTTCCTAAACCGACACGATTAAACACCTTCATATATACTTCTTTCGCCTTTTCATAATATCTGAGTAAATCCTCTTCAGAAGTATGGAAACTATAGAGATCTTTCATACGGAACTCTCTCCCTCTCATGAGACCTGATTTCGCTCGGGCTTCATTACGGAACTTCGTTTGTATTTGATAAAAAGCAAAAGGGAAATCTTTATAGCTTAGGTTATAGTCTCTTGCTATAGGAGTGACCATGTCTTCATGGGTACAACTTAATATATATTCGTTTGTATTCTTAAGTTGAGAGAGCTTATTCGCGCCTGAAGTCTTCATGAGAACGTCGACTGTTTCTAACCTTCCCGTCTGCTCCCAAATCTCCTTCGGAGCAAGAGATGTCATCAGGATTTCCGTACCTATAGTATCCATTTCTTCACGAATGATATTCTCTATTTTATTAAGCACGCGAAGTCCTAAATGCAGAAAAGTATAGACGCCTGCCATTTCCTGGTAAATAAACCCACCTTTTTGGAGAAGGGTCGCGTTCACTGATTCGAACTCCTTCGCGTTCTTTTTCGTTTTTATATAAAGTTTCGAATATTTCATAAGGTAAATTCGGTTCGAGCTTCTAGCTAGAAGCTCGCTCCTTTATTCTATCACGCTCCAAAGATCTTTTGGATCAGTCATTACTGGTGTAAAATTCCTCTCTTCACCTCTATTATACTTTTCAGCGAGTTCAAATGTAAGCCTAAGAGCAGAATAATCTTCTAACCCTATTCCTACAGAATCAAATAAGGTTATTTCTTCATCACGTTCTCGACCTTTCTTTACTCCATTTACTAATTCGTGAAACTCTGCATAAACGAGTTTTTTTGCCTTTTCTCTCGTATATCTTTGAATTTCTCCTTCTATAAGAGACTGTTCAAAATACTCTACCATAATTTTACATCTGGGTAAAATACTAACTTCTAACTCAGTTTTTCCCGGACAATCTCCACCGATACCATTTATGTGCGTTCCGGATTTTACCCAATCATTTTTTATAACATCGACATGCGCTTTACAGGCAGTACACACAGTGATGATATCTGCTCTATACACCGCTTCCTCAGCATCTTTACAAGCAGTAAGCTTTAAACCTTTACCGCTCATGTTCTTATGAAACTTTTCCATCGCTTCCGGATCAATATCGAAATACCGAACTTCTTGTATGTCCCGCACAAGCCGCAACCCTTGTGCTTGAAACTCACTTTGCGCACCATTACCGATAAGAGCCAACACTTTCGAGTCTTTTCGCGCCATTAAATCAGTCGCCAACGCTGCTGTAGCCGCGGTTCGCAAAGCAGTGAGAATGGTCATTTCACTATACATCACAGGATACCCTGTATCGATTCGTGATAACTGACCGGTCGCTACGACTGTCATTTCACCATGCTCAGGATTCTTAGGATGACAATTAACATATTTGTATGAATAGTAAAGTTCATTATCACAGATAGGCATGAGTTCTAACACTCCTCCTGGAACATGCATAGCAGGACGAGGCATTTTCGTAAATGAATCCCAACGACTGAAATCTCTTTTCAGAGCAGCCATAAGATCTTTCATATATTGGCTAAAGCTGTGACGTTTTAGCAATGCCGTTAATGATTCTTCAGTTATTATTTTCATAAAAAAACCGCCCTCCAGAACACTATTCTTCGAACGTAAGTAAGAAGATTACTATTCTCAAGGACGGAACAAGAAAGTTAAAAGAGTAAAGTTAACAATGTAAAATTGAATATATTCCTTATATAATTTTTACCCTTTACCTTTTAACTTTTAATTTCTTATCCGTGGTACCACCTTGCTTCCATTTGCCTACTAAAAATCCACCTTTCGGTGGAACAACAGAAAAGATAGCAAATGCTTATTTCTGCGCTCCGTTGCCGACACGCTTTGTCATATTTTACGGTTAACTTCCGTACTGCTCATCGCAGTCAGCTCGTTTGGCGGGAAACCAAACTTCTAACGCTTTATAAGCACATAATACACCAGAGATAACATTTTTGTCAATAAACGTACATGTTCCTCGATATTTATACATCTCTACAGTAAAATTTATTCTTCAATCTGCCTATTTGGACGGAGAGTAATTTTACTATCTACACTTCTCAGCAATCAGCTATGAACAATATTCTCTGTTGTAGCTGTAAAGCATTACCTATTTATTCTTTAGGTTCAGGAGGAAGTTTCGCCCAATCAGGTAAGGTGGCAACAGATCGAGTTCTAATTGTGTCCCTTCCAAATAGGACAGCATTTATTAACCTATGAACCCCGTCAAAAACAAAATCCGGCTGTCCTTCTTCTTTAAATACCCAAATCGGATATGTATCTGGCTGAGCATTTTTGATAGATTCAACATGCTTTTTCCAAAGGGGATTCTTCTGTGCTGCTTCCCAATCTTGCAGTATTTTATGCGGTCCTAGGGTCGAACCATCTTCTATAACCCAATAATCATGCCCTTCTGCTAAAACATGACTCAAATCCTCTACAAGCACCTCTTCAGGCTTAACCTGCTCCATATATTTTCTCAAAGCAATAACATCATACTCAACGCCATTAACCCTGGTTGTTTCCTGTGACGAACTATACAACATATACTTAATACTAAATACTTTATACTTTTTTCTTTACCGCATGTCCCCCGAATTCACGACGTAGAGCAGACACCATACGCGCTGCAAATGAAGAAGAAACTGCCAGATCCGTTTTCGATCTGCGTCTGAAATCTAGTGATTGTTCGATATTTTCAATTGGTACTTGCTCTTCTTTCGCTTGCTTCACCGTCCATTCTGCCTCACCAGTAGCATTAATAACACCCTCGAGTTCGTCCAAACGGGGATCTTTTTCTAAAGCATCTTCAGCACAATCAAGAAGAAAGCTTGAAATAATTGTATTTTTCTGCCAAAGCTTAGCAACTTCATGGAGATCTAACCCATAAGGAGCTTTATCCAATACACCAAATCCTTCACTTATCGCTTGCATCATGCCGTACTCTATACCATTATGTACCATTTTTACGAAATGACCAGCGCCACCGGCTCCGAAATAGGCATGTCCACCATGTGGTTTTCTGAGAGAATCTAAAATCGGCAAAATATGATAGTACGCTGCCTGATCTCCGCCAACCATAAGCGGATAACCATTTTCTGAAGCTTTGATTCCCCCACTGACCCCAATTCCCAAATACCTTATGCCCTTTACGCTAAGCTCTTCGCTTCTTTTTTGGGTGTCTTTATAAAACGCGTTTCCTCCATCGATAATTATGTCTCCTTGTTCAGCATACAAACAGATTTCGTCCAAAACATCCTGTGTGGCATAGCCTGCAGGAAGCATCATCCATATAACCCGAGGGACAGTCAGACTTTGAACCAGAGCTTGAATATCTGCAGGGGTAACAAACCGTTCGTCTAACTTCTTTTCTGCAAGCACTAAACGAAATTGATCAGTAATATCTTTCGTTCTATTCCACGCAACCACCACATGACTATCAGCTAAAAGCTTCTCTACTATCCGAGTACCCATTTTCCCAAGACCCAAAAAACCAAGTTGCATAAACTTTAATAAACAAATACTACCAATAAACAAATAAACTAATCAATAAAAAATGACAAAATACTTATTTCTTCTTCTTTGTATTTAGAATAATAGTGCTGACGATTTTAACAATTTCTTTACCCTCTTGACGCAAGTTTTTCATCCGTTCTTCAAAACCTGGATTTGTATCTGCTATTAACCGTAACCAATAGTTTGTCTCCTTACCTTGTTTTCTAACGATAGCATATTTTGCAATAAAATCTTTTTTACTATCCGTACCATCCGCTTCTTGATCGTTCGCTCCCATTGAAGTTACAGATCTAATCACCTGATTAATGAGAATTAAGTTCTCAGGAGTTTTCGAAAGTGATTTAGTTAAAGTAATAACACGAATGATAAACTGATATATTCTTTCATGGATATCAACTATTTTTGTCATATTCTATATTGTAATAATTGATTGGTAGTATTTGTTATTGGGTTATTTGTAATATTTACTCCATCCACTTTCTTGCATCTTTTTCAATTAATGCATCTGCTTCGTGTGGACCTTTCGATCCATCTTTATAAAGAGGAATCTTCCATTTTTTATTTTTATTCTCTTCTTCCCAGCCCTGCAAAATTGTGGTTATAAACTCCCACGAACTCGAAAGTTCATCTGAACGATTGAAAAGCATCTGGTCTCCCGTAAAAATATCAAGGAGGATTTTTTCATATGCATCATAGTTTCTTTTTCCGAACTCCTGCTCATAGGAGAGTTTCATTTCTACAGGGCTGAATGTCGGTATATTTCCAGGTTTTTTCATAAGTAGCCGAAGGCTAATCCCCTCATCTGGTTGAATATGAATCGTAAGAATATTTGGCCGTTCGCGCAATCCAAATTCTTTAAATAGTCGATGGTAAGTTTGCTTAAAAATAATTGATATTCGGACAGAGTTTTTGGTCAGTTTTTTCCCTGCACGGACGAAAAACGGCACATCTGAAAATCGCCCGGTATCCACAGCCAGTTTCATCCCAACAAATGTTTCAGTATTTGAATTTTTCAATACATCTTTTTCGTGTGTATAACTTTCATACTGACCACGAATAACTGACGTTTGTACATACTCATCAAAACAACGAAGTGATTTTATAGCTTGAGCCCGCGCATCTCTGATAGCTTCACGTGCGAAACTTCTGGGTTGTTCCATAACGACAGTCGCTATAAGCTGCATGAGATGGTTTTGTGCCACATCACGAAGCATCCCAACTCCTTCAAAAAACTTTCCCCGTGTTCCTACTCCTTTTTCTTCAGCCCACGTTATCTGTACATGATCTATATAGTGTCTATTCCAAACAGGCTCGAAAATACCATTCGCGAAACGGAATGCTATCATATTCTGTACTGTTTCTTTTCCTAAATAATGATCTACCCGGAAGATTTGCTCTTCATCGAAAATAGTAGCCAATTTTTTATCAAGATTTTGTGCAGTTATAAGATCTTTACCAAACGGTTTCTCTATTGCTATTCTCGTCCATCTACCAGATTCCCGTTTTCTACCCTCAGATAAGCCTGTCATCTCTAGAAAAGTTAAAATATTTTCATAATTGTCAGGAGGCGTTGCGAGGTAAAATATACGCATTAAACTGGCTTTAAATTGAGCATCAAGATTATTTAACTTTTCAATCAAAGCATTATATCCACCTGCTTCATCAAAAAAACCTTGTTGATAAGACACGTGTTTGAGAAATTCTTCACATTCCTCTTTATCAACTGCCATGTCTTTACAAATAGTGTCTCTATATGCATCATCAGTAAAATCCCGACGGGAAAAACCTATGATAAAAAATTGTTCAGGTAACATATTGTGCTTAAAAAGGGAAAATAAAGAAGGAAGGAGTTTATTACGTGCTAGATCGCCTGTAGCGCCAAAGATAACTATAATAAATGGCGTGTAAATCATGTAGGTTTCTATCTGTGGTACTCGTGATACTTGTGATACCCGTAATACTTTTCAACTATTGTATAGGGTTTGATCAGTAATCACAACAGTTTTTTTAGCAATATCTGGCCTTAAAAAAAATCGTGCTGGAATTTCTTCGTCTCTATATGTGTCATCAAACATCTTTCGTAACGCATCATTTTTATCAGCACCAAAGACTAAAATTATATATAAATCAAGCATAGTGAGACCCAGAAAAGTCATAGTTACTCGTTTACCAAACGTTCCATTCACATCATCAAACCAATGTACATATGAATACTTGTCATTCCAAAGCCGGTCCACACCAGGCTGAGAACCGAGAGCCAAGGGCGCAGGGTAACCAATGTTACCTACTCTTTGCACTCCGCTCTCTGCTCTCTGCTTTTTCCACGAAGCTATCCCCGCAGTATGACCATCTGTTCCGATTCCTAAAATACCGACACTTTTCCTATATACTTGTAATAATGATCGAACGAGTTGATCATATGCATCAGCTGTTTCTTCGATCGATTTACCTTTAAGGATCGGATAATATGGGTAGTTTAACAATTGCAAGTAACGAACTAATCCCGTTTGATGTATCATTTTCTCATTACTTTTTTCATGCATTGGTTCTCCATAACGCTCATCAATCAATCCCACTGCGCCTGGTGAAAACTTTTCTTCATTAGCGAGAAGTGTATATAAAGGTTTCGGAGTCGATCCACCTGAAAGATAAAGTAATGTCTTAACGTCAACTACCGCGTAGATTATATCTCGTGCTATAGCAATTCCTTTTTCTTTATCATCTACAGAGATATAGAAAACGTCAGAATATTCATGAGGATAGAGACCGTAGCTAGCTAACGTGGGTATAATCGTATCTCGCACACATCGATTATATAAGAAAACTGTAGCCCTGTCATTCTGGAATAAAACCGATCACGATAGATTCAAGTAGCGTACGAGATTCTATCGTCCCTGTGAACATCAGGATTCGAAGATAGTGAATAATGGTTTCAATACATATAGCCGTTCATTCTGGATAAATCGTTTATCCTGAATCTGCTGAAGTATTTACTTTTCAACAAGTTTCAGACCTTAACGAATACGGTTATATGTATTGATTTTCTATGTTAAAGGTGGCCGGGCTTCTTGTAGCCCTCTACCTCCTCGACGTCCGACACTAACTGGCTGCTGGATATCTGGAGTCATATCTCTAGTTCCCGGCTGAAAGACAACTGCTTCTCCACCTCTACCAACCATAACTACTGAACCATCTACTGTTCCATCTTTAGTTGGTTGTCTATCTGAAGCCGTAGGAATTCCAGCATCTTGTTGCCCAGGAATATTTTCCTTGGCGTCTGGAGTTCCAGACCTTCTAGTTTCTGTATTCTGAACTTCTGGACCATCAGCTCGATCTTCAGTATGTACAACGGGCTCTCCTACTCTCTGTTCAGTTTGCGTTTGTCCATTTTCACGAACTCTTACTTCTGCAGTCTGAGACTTCGTTTTTGCTTGTACATCTTGTAGAGATTCAACCTGACCGACGTTCATTAGTTCGGCTATAGGTACACCCGCTTCAACAGTTACTGGTTGGCCATTTCTAGCTGTTATTTTAGCTTGTTCAGCTGCAATAACTTCTGGCGGTACATGTCCAATTTTTTCTGACATATTGATTATCACCTCCTCTTAGTTCTTATCTCATGAACTATGCGATTAGAATAACAAATGATGAAACTATGATCTTGACGCTAAACTGACAGAAGACTAACAATACACTTATAGTGGCAACGTTACGAAGGCACAGAGATGCAGAGTACTTGCTTATGTAGCTTTGAATTTCTGAAACTATTTAAAAAGATTCATGAGGTCCTTGAATGTAACAAGGAGGATAAGAGCCAAAAGCACAGTCATACCTACTGTATGAATATACCCTTCGATTCGAGGCGAAACTTTTTTACCTGTTATACCTTCTAGAATAATAAAAAACAATCTTCCCCCATCAAGTGCAGGAATCGGTAGAATATTGAAGAATGCAAGCGAGATCGAAAGAATTCCAGCTAAATTAAGAAACTGAAGAATTTGTTCCTTAATATCAGGAATCTGACTAATCATTCCGCCAAGTGATACCACCCCGATCGGGCCGGAGACACTTTGGCTAAGTGTTTCAACTGACTGACTTTTAAAGGCCTCAGCAATAAATGAACCAAGAACGCTAAAATTATAAGCCATCAAATTAATAGGATGAGTGATACCGGAGCAGACCATTTGTAATGGAGTTTTATAGAAAAGGTGTGCTACCGGAAAAAAGGCAATTCCAGTCGGTCCTTCATATGGTGCATGCTTTGCGCGCGGAGTAATAGTAGTTTTTCGTTCTTGTCCGACTGTAATCTGTCCATTTTCGATAACTACAGGTGCCCAAGTTAACGGTAGCGGTTTTCCTTTCGATGCACTCACTGTCTTAATAATCTCTTCGACATCATTTACAGGCTTATTATTCACAGTTAAAATTTTTGCGGGTGCTTTCATCCCTATTTTTTCCGCAGGAGAATCGGGACTAATAAATGTCACTATTGGTTCGTTTGTATCTTGATTTAAATTAACCTGTGTTGTGCCTAAGAATTGATGATTTGTTAATAAAGGTAGCTCAGCTTTAAAACCGCTTATACCTAGAAAGATATAATAAATAAGAAATGCCAGTAAGGCATTCATTACCACACCTGCCACAACTACACTTGCCCGTTGCCACACGGGACGGGCAAAAAACGCTCTCTCCAAATCCTCCTTTTTTATATTTTCATTTTTATTTTTTAGATCTATTTTTCCCCCACCTGCTTCATCTTCCCCAAATAGTTTTACAAAACCACCAATAGGTAACCAGTTTATCGAGTAAATTGTTTCTCCGACCTTTTTAGCCCAGGCTTTCGGAGGAAAACCGAAGCCGAATTCTTCTACTTTTATACCAAGCTTCTTTGCTACTAGAAAGTGACCAAGTTCATGAATAAGAACAAGAATACTAAGGATTAAAAATGTAATGAAAATACCCACCATTTTTATATTATATCACGCTGAAGAAATTTGGAGAAACAATTTTTAATTTGAAATTTTAAGTTTTTAATCAATTTTTAATATTTTAATTTTAAATATTTAGATTTGAATAAAAAATAAAAATTTGAAATTAAAAATTATATTTGCATTAATTCCTCTTCTTTTTGTTTTCCCATAGAGCCAATATGCTCCATTGCATCATCAATAAGCTTTTGAATCTCTTTCTCTAACCGTTTTTCATCATCTTCAGGGAATTCCATTTTCTTAACATCATCCATAGCTTTTTGTCTAGATTGACGGATCATGATTTTTCCATTTTCAAGCTTATGATGCATTAGCTTTATTAATTCTTGACGACGCTCCTGAGATAAAGGAGGGATAGAAATTCGAATCACATGGCCATCTACATTAGGATTCATTCCGGTATTGGCTTCCTGAATACCTTTCCGCATTTCTTCGATGATCGATTGATCAAAAGGAGTAATCACTAATGTTTGTGGATCAGATGTACCTACTGTCGCGAGTTCCATTATTTTCAAACGTGTAGTACCGCCATAAACACTAACTGTAATATTCTCTACAAGCGCTGGAGTTGCCCGGCTTGTTCTAATAGTTCCTAAATCACCATTAAGAAGATCGAGTATTTTTGTGATTTGTTGTCGTAATTCCTGCTGTACTTTCTGATCCATAGATACGTAGTTAAAAGTCTAAAGTTAAAAATGAAAAGTTATATCTCAAGACTAGCAATTTACTGTTTCAATTTCAACTTTTAATTTTTGACTTTTAATTTTTAATTTGATTTATTCTCCAATTGCAAATCTCTGGAAACGTTTGACGGTAATATTTTCTCCAAGTTTACCTATAACACTTTTTACGAGATCTTGGATCGTTTGAGAAGAATCTCTAATATACTCTTGTTGTAATAATGCTTCGACATTCTCAGGATTCATAGCAGCTATTTGCATCCCGAGTTCTTTAGTTAATTTTTTAAAGTCATCTGTTCTGGCGACGAAGTCTGTTTCACAGAGTACTTCCACAAGTACACCTACTTTACCTCCAGCATGGATATATGAATCAACTAATCCCTGACCTGTCGTTCGATCTGCTTTTTTTTCTGCAATTGCTACTGCGCGTTTCTTAAGCCAATCAAGTGCTTTCGAGTAATCTCCATCTGATTCTTCTAATGCCCGACGACAATCAGCGATAGAAGCTGATGTTTCATTCCGAAGTTTTTTAAGTGTTGTTAAGTCGTATGATGCCATAGAATAATTCGAAATTTTTAATTTTAAATTTTTAAAGGTTTAAAATGAAAAATTATTCTTTCTTTGTGGTTTTTTTTGTGACTTTCTTCTCTTCCTTCTCACTCTTTTTTTCCTTTGTTTTCTCTTTTTCTCCTGCTGTCTCTTCTGTTTTTCCTGCTTCCTTTTGTTTATCATTCGCTTTTTGTTCTCCGCCATCGGCAACCTTTTTCTTCCCCTCTATCCACGCGTCGACGATATACGTTGTAATGAGTTTAATGCTTCCGGCTGCATCATCATTGGCAGGAATAGGATATGTGATGGGATCAGGATCTGCATTCGTATCGACAATTCCAACTGTCGGAACACCCATTGAGATCGCTTCCCTAACTGCCAAATCTTCCATGTGTGTATCAATTATAAAAAGTACGTCTGGAGTTTTCACCATATCCTGTGTTCCACCATAATAGACAGTGAGTTTTTGTTTTTCCTTTTCCCATTGTGAAATTTCTTTTTTTGTATATTTCATTTTTTCATAATCATTGGAAAGCCTCCCGGTTAAATCCTTTAATTTTTTATAGTTTTTCAGAACTTCACCTGCATTTGTTAACGTACCACCGATCCAACGTGCTGTGACACCATACATACTAGTAACTCCTTCTTCATTTGCACGTTTCATCTCTTCCTTTACAATTAATGCTGCTTGACGTTTCGTTCCTAAAAGAAGAATAGTACTATCAGGCTTTTGGGCAAGTTCTTTAATAAAGGCTGCAGCTTTTTCTAAGCCTTCTTTCGTTTTCTCGAGGTCTATTATATGGATATTATCACGGGCTTCGAAAACGAAATCACGGGATTTCGGATTTTGTCGCGTTACTTGATGCCCAAAATGGCATCCTGCTTCAAGAAGTTCTTCAAGTGTAATTGTTCTCATATGTTCCTTATACTTCCATCTGATCGTTTTTTTCTGGTCAGGAACAAAAATCAGATGTGTGTGATTCGAGCATTATACAATACTTCTCTATACATGTGCAATATGTACGTAATTACTTATTAATTGATATAGTATAAAGTATGGATTGGTCATTTTTCAGAAAAATATTTGGACTCATAGATTTTCATGAAGAAGAAACTGTTGAGAGGGATGATCAGTTCATCGCTAAAAACACCTTAGATGTAGGAGCTGGAAGTTCTACAGCTGCAAACGAACTCACCGCGACTGAACAAAAACCACGAATGCTTCCATCTCTGGAACAAGTACAAAGTCATGTTCGGCGCTGGACAGATGACACCTTTAATGAAGGATATGCGGACTCAATGTTAACCAACCTGGGAGGTTGGATAGCCTGCAAACCTAGGAAATTTGAAGGATTTTCTTACTAACTATACACTGCACACTTCGGATTCGCACCGCACAGATGTCCATCGGGACTAGTACTCTTAGATATACAGCATAGACATATAAGGATAATATATTTATTCGTAGGTAGCTTACTCAACTAAGAAGATTATGGTAAAGGAAACCTAGCACAAAGGGCTTTGACTTCTTTCGCGACTGCTTTAATTTCTTTACTGTTCTCAATCGTATCTTTAAACTTCTTCATCATTTCTCTTCTTATCACCTTATCATCAGCCGGAAGCACCATACCGCTAACTTCATTAACAACTCTGTTAATCCATGCGGCGACTTTTTTCATCTCTTTCTCTTTCATACCTCGTGTTGTGATTGCAGGTGTTCCTAACCGTAAACCAGAAGCGAAAAGTGGTGGCATAGTATCACCCGGAACTTGATTTCTATTTCCTACGATTCCAGCATGATCGAGCGCTATGGAAGCCACCTTTCCATTTACACGCTTATTCCGAAGATCTATAAGTAATAAATGATTATCTGTTCCTCCAGTAACTAACTCAAATCCCAGCTTCATTAATTCTTCAGATAATGCTTTTGCATTTTTCACAATCTGTTCTTGATATCGTTTAAACTTCACAGATTCAGCTTCTTTTAAAGATACTGCTATACCCGCAATAGTATGTTCATGTGGCCCTCCTTGCATACCTGGTATAATCCACTTATCAATTTTTTTGCCAAGATCAGGGTCTTTTTTTAACCCCTTTTCAGTTACCATGATCATTGCACCTCGAGGACCACGTAGTGATTTATGTGTTGTAGTCATAATTATATGCGCATATGGCACTGGATCAGGATGAACTCCTCCCATAACAAGACCGACAATGTGTGATATATCAGCCAGTAAATATGCCCCTACTTTATCAGCAATTTGACCAAACCTTTTAAAATCCAATGCACGTGGATATGCTGTAGTTGATGCGACAATGACCTGAGGTTTCTCTGCTATTGCAAGCTTCTCTAGCTCATCATAATCTAACTGGCCAGATTTTCCAAATTCATATTGAATACCTTTAAAAATAGTTCCTGAAAAGGTGGCTGGAAATCCATGAGTGAGATGACCGCCGTACGAGAGAGCTAATCCCATGATTTTATCTCCGGGTTTTAAAATTGCCATGTAAATAACAGAGTTTGCTGGTGATCCAGAGTATGGCTGTACATTCACATGAGCAACACCGAAAATTTTCTTTGCCCTTTCAATCGCAAGCGTTTCTACTTGATCTACTATCCTATTCCCTTCATAATACCTTTTTCCAGGATAGCCTTCCGCGTATTTATTCATGAGTACACTACCTACAGCTTCCCGAACAGCCAATGATGCGTAATTTTCCGAAGGAATCATCTCGAGGACATCTTCCTGCCTTTTTTCTTCTTCTTTTATTAATTCGTAAATTTGGGGGTCTATCTTTTTGAGATTTTTCACTGTAGAGTACGATATCAAAACTTATAATTGATTTCAATAGGGAAACTTTTAAGTTTCAAAGGTACTGAGAGAAAAAGTTTCATAGTCATTACTTTTGCATCTTTGGATCTCTGCAACTTTGCAACTACCTATACTTCATGTGTGGTGTACCTTCTAAATGAGCTGCATGGGATACCACGTTAAATATTGCTTTCTTTTGAAACTCTTCAATTGTTCTCGCACCAGTGTAGCTCATCGCACTTCGTAAGCCTCCTGATAATTCTTGTAACACTTCAGAAAGAGAACCTTTTTCTTTAATAACGACTTCCACACCTTCTGCAGCTCTAAATTCATTTGTTGCTGTTCCTCTATCCTTCATATAACTTTTAGATGCTTGTCCCCTATAGATCAGATTTCCTTGTTCGTCCCGCAATTTCGGTGCTTCACTCGTACCCGCGAACAGTGAACCGATCATGACTACTGTAGCTCCCGCAGCCATTGCTTTCACGACGTCTTTTGGTCCTTTTATACCTCCATCCGCGATAACAGTAATGCCTGTTGAAACAGTGTCAAATACTGCTGCTAATTGTGGCATGCCTACACCCGCAACTTCTCTCGTAATACAGACAGCACCACCACCTACACCTACACGCGCGATGGTAAGTCCAGCTTCTTTATATCGTTCCGCTTGAAGAGCTGTTGTGATATTGCCAGCTGTTGCAAACAATTTTAACGATTTTTTTATTTCTGAAGTTACTTCTATGACATGTTCTGATCCTCCGTGCGCGACATCAACGAGTATCATTTTTACGCCAACTTTCTTTAGAATTTTTGCATCTTCCAGCGCTTTTTTTAAACCAACTGCATAGAGACAAGGAATGTCATCTTCTACTAACCGCTTAACTGTCGGTAAAATTTCATCAATACTTTGCCTATAACGAGGTAAACAGCCAATGCCTCCTGCTTCTGCTAATGACCGAATGAGTTCTTCACTACCCACTGTATCCATTGGGGCATTAATGATAGGAAGAGTAAGTTTATATGGACCAAATACTACTGAGGTATCAATTTCTTTTCGGGAAGTAATGGAGCTGTTTTGTGTTACCAACGTCACATCATCGTATGTTAATGAAGTGGCATTAGATAATTTCTCCCACGGAATCGTTTTTCCTAAACCTTGATAAAATAAACGCGACATAAACCATAGTGAAGTATACCGCGAACAGTATAAAGTAGCAAGTATCTAGTAGCAAAGGAGCAATGCTATACTAAATACTTATCCATTTTCTTTTCAAAATCTTCAAAAGTCGTGTAATATTCTGCATTCCATCCAAAAACTTTTGCTCCATCGACATTCTCCTGTGTATCATCCCAAAAAAGTACCTCTTCATTCTTAACTCCAGCCAATCCTTCCATGACTTTCGCATAAAACTCTCTGTTAGGTTTTCTATACCCTAAATGTGCAGAAGCAAAAACTTTATCAAACACCTTCTCAAAACCCATCTCTTTTAACATGTAAGCAAATCTATAAATAGTTTGATTAGTAGCAAGACAACAAATAACTCCTTTCTGCCTTAATTCCTGAATATAATCGACAAGTTTACTGTTAATAGTATGTTCAGATTCATGCCAGTAATCGATGAAATCGTCAACAGATTTCTCCCATCCCCATTTACTAAGATAAGAAGGGAGAACTTCTTTTAATTCTGCTTTACCGAGTATGCACTCTTTAAAGATACCGTTAAAAAACGGCAAAGTCGTTTCTCTAGAAATTCCATAATCTTTTTCTAAGTGAAAACTAAACATTAACCCATTAATTAAAACACCATCAGCATCAAAAATAACCGCTTTAATCATAAGTATGTAGAATGTAGTACGCACTACGTTTTAAACTCTTCAATAATCCATTAATTAGTTTACTGATTATAACTGTCTTGTGAACAAATTCCTGAAATTTTTCATGTGAAATATACCTCAGATCTCGAGCGATTAATAATTAATTTTGTAACTCAGTTAATGAACCTAAAGCCATGTATTAAAATGTCCTTTTCTTTTTCCATCTTCTAGAGAAACCTTCTGTAATATTACTTGTAATTTATATGATTTTATTCATACTACATAATCCATTCTACGTACTACTTAAATATTCTTTCAATTTATCAGCATAAACCTTTCTTTCCTCAGGCGTAGTAGAACGTTTGTTCAACATATTACCGTACAAATTATCATCTTTATACCGTGGAAATACATGAAAATGATAATGAAAAGCGTGCTGATCGCCTGCTGGTTCATTATGCTGTGCAGTAGAAATTCCATCACATTTATAAGTCGCTTTCAATGCTAGAGCAATTTCTTTTGCGGCATCTTGAATTTTATATGACAACTCATCTGGTAAATCATAAATATTTTCATAGTGTTGATTAGGGACAATAATGACATGCCCGAGGTTATTCCCGATAAAAAAAGAAGATATAAATGCAGTAACCCATTGGTTACTATACACAATGTCACTTTGTTTTATTAACGTCTGACTTATTTCAAGCCCTGCAACCGCAGGACAAATAGGGCACTGATAGTTATCATTGATATGGGTATACATAGAATTTTACGCTTAGAAAGGAGTGAAAAATTCAGATATCTGCTTACTACTCTCGAATAAAAGTTTTTCCAAAATACTCCTGTAACTTTTTCACATATGGTTCTCTTTCTTCTACAGATACAAATTGTTTTCGTTGTTCAGTGATATAAAAATTATCTCCCGCATATCGAGGAAATATATGAAGGTGAAAATGCCACACTTCCTGACCTCCATCCGGCTCATTGTGTTGCCTGGTTGAAATACCGTCACACTGATAGAGCTGCTTTAATGCGAGAGCAATCGTTTTCGCTGCTTTATAAATAGCATGCAACTGTGAATTCGAAATATCAAATATATTTTCAGAATGATTATTAGAAATAATGACTACATGTCCTTTATTATTCGGCCACCACTGTGGTGAAACAAATGCAGTCACTAAATCGTCTTTAAAAACGATATCACTCTGTTTTGTAAATGTATGTTCATTTTCAATTCCTTTACTCACAAAACAAAAAGGACATTTATAGTTTTCTGATATATGGCTATACATGATACTGCTTTCGACACGTATTCTCTACATACTTTATAACATTTGACAGTAATATGCCTTCACGTATCGCTACATACTACAGTAATGAATTTCATTTACGGTAATGTTTCAATTTTTTCTTTTATGAGTTTTACGACATCTTCGTTAGTTGCATAACGATGAAAAGAAAAGTGGGGCGAAGTGATACCTTTTATAATATGACTCACTTTGGCATCTTCCCCCGCAATAGCAAGAATGGGTTTTTTTAATGAATACGCAACGCCCAGCTCAATACCTAACCCTATTGAAGCATAGGAACATTCCGCTACAAATAAATCACATTTCTCAACATTTGAGACATCATAGGTGAATACATCCCGAGGGTCCATTGTTAATCCAGATAATCCTATGAAATCAAGCACTGTGTATTCATTACGTAATTTTGTTTTTAGAACATTAACGCTTTCTCTGAATTCTTCAGTGGCGTGGGTTAAAGAACAACCTACATATAATTTCTTCATTTGTGGATCTCGAATTTATTTTCCTAAACTCTTTAACTTTTTGTCAATCTTTTTTTCCGACTCTCTCCTCGACAGTGAATAATCATTCCAGTCAGTCATCAACCCTTGAAACAATTCAGGTGTAGCTTCTATGACAGCCTTTGCTATTTGCTGACAGATTTCCCGATAATGTGGTCTTCCCTGAGGACCAGTACGTAATTCAATCATCCAGTAAATTTCTCTCGCTGTTAGATTGAAATACCAATGTTGTAAATACCCAAAAGGCACTACATACTGAGCGACATAAGGAGACACTTTATACAATTTTTTATAGAGTTTTTCAGCTTGTTCGTATGCCTTGGTTATTTGTTGTACAAATTCTGACTTTAGAACTTCTTTTTCCAAATCATACCCCCATAAAATTGTAAATAATTGCCGCTCCTGTGTTAACTGACGATGTCTATGTAAATCACGATAATCCCCACCTCTCCCCCATAATTCGAAAATGTAGTGTGCATTCTCAAAAGCACGCGGAACTTTTCTAAATCGCATTTCTTGACGAAGTGCGTCTTTTTTCTGGAACTTTCTCTCTTCAAACAATGCATCCCATAATTCTTTTCGTTTTCGTACACCTAATTTTTTGACTAACTTCCGTATATCGTATAATGATTTTCCGATAGCTGCTTGAAAAAGAAATGCGCTGAGTACTTCAATCTCAGCATCTGTAGTATATGACACGAGCCGTACCCATCGATATTGTCTCGAAATTTCTTTTGACTCAGTAACTTCTCTCATCAATTCTTCCCGTATTAGCTGCACATTTCTTCTATACATTTGTACTTCAGCACCCCGAGAAGTTTTCGGTCGGCGAACAAATGATGGAACAACTTTCTCTAGCTCATTACAGATTGTTTGACCCCACCATCGTAACTCTCCGATAGGATGACACATAAGACGATTTACGAGATCCTCAAAAGCACGACCGTTTCCGTAGAGAGCAAAACTCGTCTGCGTAGCAAAGGGAAGAATGTCACGAATATCATCAAATCGCTTAGCGCTTCGAGAATTCTCGAACGAACGATCGGTTTCATCCTCACCTTTTGGATACAGTTGTTTTATATAATCCAAATACGGTTGAGCAACATTGGAATAAGTGTCAAAAAGTAAATCGATAAGCTTTTTGTACTCTGCTTCAAGCGGCATTCCTTTGATCTCACCTGGAATAATATATTGATACTCACCATCCTGTCTTTTATCCCAGAACTGCACATACCGTGTGGATTTCTCCAAAGGAGAAATACCTACTCGTTTATCTTGCATCTCTTTTACAGCTATGTTCGATGCACCTTCTATACATAAATGCACACCACCCATCTCAGCGATAGAATCATCACCATACTGCGCAAGCCAAGTATCAAAAAATTTTCTACCTCTTTGTAAATTTACTACCGCATCAATACCTTCACCCTTATTTAACCGTAAAATTACTTCATTAAAAAGATCTCTTGTTCGTATAGCCTCTTTTCTCTCATGCTCTGACATTTCAATCCAATTTTTTTGTTTTTCAGGGCGGACAATCGGTTCAATATATTCTTTGAGAAACAACCTTCTTAAACTTTGAGTTGCCCGACTATATCGTGAAGACAAAGCCCCTATTACTTCTTCAGGAAGATGCTGTGCTACGAATACAGGCTTGTCGACATTACTAAAAAAGGGTTTTAAATAAGAAATCTCTTCTTTTGTAAATTTCTCCGGAGTATAAGGAATCGCAAATTGAGAAAGATTTTCTTCAGCGGGAAGCTTCTCAAAGGTATATTGTCTTTTTGTTTTTGCTGCCATGGTAATCTGCTCTATATTAGCAAATTTTTCTAGATCGTCAATAATCTAATTGCGATCTCGACAATAATTCATTATAATCTCGCTAAGTAAAATGATTAAAATTGAAAAAATGGATTTGCTTATTGCTCTCTATATCGCATGCATAGCGATCTCTGAATTTATGGGAGCTAAAACATTTCCTTTATTAAAAATAGGAACATATCAATTAAATGCTAGCGTAGCGATATTTGTGATTCCTCTTATCTTTACCATTAATGATGTTATTACGGAAGTATACGGAAAAGAAAGAACGCGAAGTATTATAAGGTCTGGTTTATTGACTATATTTTTCTTTATGATTTTTGCACTTTTTGCCACAAACCTTCCTCCATCGGCTCGTTTTGGAAACACCGAAAAAGCATATGATATGGTTTTTGGATTATCAGCACGTATAGCTGCTGCAAGTCTCACAGCATTTACGTTGGCAGAATTTCTCGATGTTTATATCTTCGTAAAACTACGTCAAAAATTAGGGAAAAAAGCATTATGGTTACGCAATAATGCATCAAATTTCGTGTCACAATTTATCGATACTACTATTTTTATGTTCTTGGCATTTTATGTATTTGAGAGACCTTTTAATGAAAACTTACCATTTCTTTTTAGCCTTATTCTTCCGTATTGGTTACTGAAATGTTTTATGTCTATCATCGAGACACCTTTCGTTTACTTAGGAGTAAAATGGCTCAAAAAAAGTTAAAAGTTGAAAATGCAAAGTTCAGAATTTTTAAAAAAATAATAACTTTTAATTTTTAACGTTAAACTTTTAACTATGTTTATTACTCTCGCCATGGTTATTTCGGTTGATGGAAAAATTACAGAAGGTGAAAATGCTGATGTAAGGAAGTGGACTTCTCAGGAAGATAAAGAACATTTTAATGGCCTCATAAAAAATAATAATCTTATTATTATGGGGAGAAATACATACATTGCAGCAAAACCCATTATAAAACTGTCCCCCAAAAAACTCCGTGTAGTTTTAACGAAACATCCTAAACAATATAAGAAAGAAGCTGTACCAGGACAATTAGAATTCACCTCTGATACTCCTAAAAAACTTGTAGAAAAATTGAAAGCTCGTGGATATAAAAAAGCTTTACTTGCGGGAGGAGGTCACACAAACACTGCATTTTTAAAAGAAAACCTCGTCAATAAACTGCTTCTTACTGTCGAACCAAAAATTTTCGGGTCTGGAAAACCTTTAGTTACAAATGAATTGATGCATGTACATCTTCAACTAAAAAGCGGAAAAAAATTAAATAGTAAAGGAACACTTCTCCTTACGTATGATATAGTAAGAACATAAATTATTATGCAAAAATTTTTATTGTTGCCTCCACCTCTTCTGGAATGCCTTTTATACAAGTAAACTTCTTAACTTCTATTTCATTTACCCATGCAAAATCTGTAAAACTGCCTCTCTCTAAATTAATTTTTCCCTTTATAAACTTAGCAGCAAATTTTACAAGTATTACAGGTATACCATCTGGACGTATATATGCAACGCTATTAATATATCGTAGAGACTTAGAAATAATGATACCAGCTTCTTCATTTACCTCTCTTACAAGTAATTTTTCAACTGCATCTTCAAAATCTAAAACATCTCCATTAATTCTTGTCGATTTATTAATATCTAGATCAGACCATTGTAACTTACCACCTAGAACACAATACTTACCAGGATGAACTTTCTCATTAACTGATCTCTTCAGAATTAAACATCTTTTATCTTTTTGACGATAAACGACTACATTAGCTACAAAGTAGAAAAGATTTGTTTCCTTGGCATTTTTAAGACTTATTTGTTTTGCAATAGTCACTTTTATACTATTCCTTTCTTTTTCAAAACCTTCTTTATTTCCTCATGAATATCTTCCCTACTTTTAAGGTTTCCTTTTCTATCAACGCATGAGATTCTCACCCAATGCGGAAACATTTTTACTAACCGTAGATATGATTCTTCAGATTTCCGTAAATATTCTACATTTCTTTCAACCATATCTTTATGTTTCCCTTTGGTATATTCTCTATTTTTTCGTTCTTTATTCGCTATAAGCTTCCTAGACACTTTATATGGTACATGTAAATATAAAACGATATCTTCTTTAGGGATTTTATTAACTGAATACTCGAGTTCTAATTCCCATTCTATATATTGCGTCCGTTGACGTGGAGATAAGCGAGCAGATTGATGGGCAAGACTTGAAGGCGCATATCTATTTGAAAGAATGATATCCCCTTCCGTAAGCCATTTTTCCATATCTTCCTTTGCTTGTTCACGGTCTTGAGCATACAAAACAGACACGAGATAAGGATTTACGTCTTTCAACTTTCCAAATTCACCTCGTAAAAATCGAGCTACCATACCTCCAAAAAAAGAATCATAATATCGTGGAAAATCTGTTGTTTTAACAGACTTCCCTTCATGTACTAAATACTCTTTTAAAAGATTCAGTTGTGTAGCTTTTCCAGACCCATCCGAACCTTCGATAACAATAAGTTTCCCTTTCATAGTACGAGTAAGTATCAGGTATTACGTATAAAACATAATTTCTCTATACTTAATACTAAATACATAATCCTTTATACTAACCTCATCCTGTAGAGCCATACCCTCCCCGATTTGTTTCACCAATCTTTTCAACCTCCTTAAAGTATGCCTTCGCTATAGCTACTAAACAACCTTGCGCCAACCGTTCTCCTTTTTCGATGATAACTTCTTTATCAGAAAAATTTAATACCTGAAATAACACCTCATCCTTTGGACCGTTATAATCCTGGTCTACAATACCAATTCCATGAGGTATTAACAACCCCTTTTTTCTGGGTGTACTAGATCGGGGAACTACGATAAACATATACCCTTCAGGTACATCGATAATTATATTCGTCGGAATTAAACCAAGCTGATGAGGAGCAATAACTATTTGCTGTCTACTTAAAAGGTCGAAACAACAAGCTCCTTTCGATTCATATTTAGGTAAAGGCAAAGTTTTATCTATCCTCTTAATTTTAATATTCATAAGTTGCCGAGGTCACGTACGTTACTAATGAGTTCTCGGGTCACAAGATCAACTGGCTTCTCCCCATCTACTACTATGAACTCTTTCTTAAATTCCTCAACTAACCATCGATATCCTCTTACAACAGTCTCTAACTTTTCTTTTTTTTCATAGACATCATTGTGAGCTTTTCTATTTTTCTTTTGAAGTGATCGTCGTAATCCTTCTTCTGGACTAATGTCTATATAAAAAATGTTATCCGGAACGATAAATTGATGATAATGAGACAGTAATCCTTGAGTAACCAGCATCCGCTCTGCTTCTTTCCGCTTAAAATCCACTCCTTTATCCATTAACCCATAGGGTATAGCAGACCAAAAACATCTATCAGATAATACGACATCTCCCCGTTCTAAAGCTGGAATAACAATACTTTCCTGATTAATAACACGATTCGCAGACATCCAGTATTGAAATGCTTGTCCGGAAACTGCAATTTCTCCCCGGAAGAATTTCATGATCTCTTCCCCACCAGGCAGATCCACTTTTGGTTCACTTGTTAGAGTAACCTTCTTTTGTTGCTTTTCAAAATACGATTGTAATTGTCTTGCCTGCGTAGTTTTACCAGAACCATCAATCCCTTCTAATGCAATATACAATCCTTTATACGGATTTCGTTTGAAATCGATGTCGAAGTTTATATGATAGTTCATTGAATAATTTTAAATTTTTAGTTATTAATTTTTAATCAATTTTTAAATATTTTTTTTAAAAATAATACATTTAAAAATTTGATTTTGAATAAAAAATAAAAATTTCAAATTAAAAATTATCTAGAGAGGTTTTTCCAATACTGACTCGCAATAGGCTTCGGATCTTTACTGAATGTATTTTTATACTTTTTACTGCCTAATATTTTCTCACCATATATATGTTCAGAAGGAGATGTTAATTGTGAAAATCGGATTTGCCCTATAGGCATATGGGGATATAAAACCATAGGCATATCTGTCAAGTTGGTTATTTCCAAAGTAATATGTCCTGCAAATCCAGGATCGATAAAACCTGCAGTTGCATGAATCACTAAACCTAGCCGCCCAAGACTACTTTTTCCTTCTACATTTGCAAGCAGTTGGTCAGAAAGTCGAACCCACTCTGTAGTTACCCCAAGAATAAATTCGTGAGGATGAATAATTGTACCTTTTTTCTCATCGATCACTTCATATTCCATATACTCTTCAACAGGTTTTTTAACATCGATAACCGCATCTTTTACTCTTCGACGGACAAATGTAAGAATATTTTTTGATAAGTGAACATCCAGAGAAGATGGCTGAAATTTCAGAGGATAGGGAGATTGTATCTCAAGTTTTTTTTCTTTTAATGCATTTTTAATATCTCGATCCGAGAGAACCATATCTCAGGAGTATAGCAAAAAAAATATATCTATAAAATGGTCATTTCCATTACTTGCTTTTTCAATTATTTTGGGAGATAGTAAGTATAGTTAGAAAAAATATGCAAATTAAGAAATTGGCCGTGTTAATCTCATTCCTCATTGTACTGCTTTTGGGAACATATATTTTCATGAGTATTGTTATTTTCGAAACGAATCCGTTTCCCTTAGCAGCAAAAAAGTCAATACTACCTACTGTGTCTTCTAAAGAATATAAAAATACAGTATTCGGGTTTTCTTTAAAATATCCTTCGAATCTCAAATACGAAATTCGAAATGAACAATTTTATGAAGTCACTGAATCTGCTCCTTCCCATCTACCTACTCCTCTGCCTGTTTCTGACAACCTGGCTTTGGAAACTATTATGGAAATTATTTTTAAACTTCCAGGAGAAGATGAAGAAATAGCTCGCGTATCCGTTGTTAAAGGCGAACAGGCCAATGTAAGCGTTATTATGGATAAACGTTGGCAACTGTATTCCCAAAGAGATAATTTAAAGATACGAACACTAGCTTTAAAAAGACAAAAACCGACAACTCTTCTTTTTACGGGAAAAAGATATAGTATGAAAACTCCTTCTAAATCCTTCGGAGAACTTTCAGAAATAATTGAAAAATCTCTTTCTGTCGAGTTATGAAAGCACGTAATATTCTTTTGTCCATTTGTATTGCTTTCCTGGGTGTCTTTTCCATAGGTATATTAGTCGAGTCTCCGGTTTCCGCGCAAGGATACTGTTTTAGTGATGCTGACTGTGGGGCCTGTTTCTGGTGTCAAATCAGTAATGGATCTTGTATATACCAAAGTGGAGGCTGTGGATATACACAATGTTCCGCACAAAATCCTTGTCCAGTAGGACAATACTGTAATTCAGGGGTTTGTGTTGATAATCCAGGTGGAGGAGGAGGCTGTATGTTTGATTATGATTGCAATCAATTTGATCCATGTCGAAGATGCAATACAGGTACTGGCGGTTGTGAACTAGATCCTTACTGTATAGCACCACCCACGAACACACCTGAACCTACGAATACACCTTTACCTCCTATAGATACACCTACACCACCTCCGGCGGGAGTTACCATAACTCCTGAACCCACACTCATTCCTGATGGACAACCATGTCCTGTCGGTGGTAGTCCTCTTTGCGCTTCAGGTTATTGTTCATCTGGAGTTTGCCGAGCTGTAACCGGAATCGGATCAACTTGTAGCGGAACCCAATCATGTGTGACGGGTTATTGTGATGTCGCCGCAAATCCCCGTGTCTGTCGGGACACTAAACCAGCTGGAGCATCATGTAATAATCCTTATGAATGCGCATCTGGATATTGTCTCGAGCAACAATTTCCACCTTACTCAAGAATTTGCGGTACCCCATCCCAAGGAAGTTATTGTAATGGTTCAGATCTCTCAGTCTGTGGACAAAATTTTTATTGTAATGGAGCTTCCTGCCGGCCTAAATTCTCGCTTGGTGCTTCGTGTTCATTTAGTAACCAATGTCTTAGCGGATATTGTAATGGTACTTGCCAGAATGATCCTGGAGGCGCTGTCCGTTCACCGAATGGTTTTGCCTGTTCCCAAAACCAAAATTGTGCATCAAATAATTGTGATAATGGTATCTGCCGAGGTACACCATTTGTGCCTACAGCTGTTCCGACGAATACACCTATCCCGACAGCAACCCCGTTGCCTACATCGACTAACATACCTACTGCAACTCCTACTGTTCCAGTCAATACCCCTACTCCTACCTATGCAATAACGGGAAATGTTTTTATAGACACTAATAATAACCGGGTTAAAGATGGAAGCGAAATAAACTATAATGGACCATTAACGATTGATTCTACCCGGGGCAGAATCACTCGTATAGTAAATGGTTCTTTTATGGTAGAAGAATTATATGACGGAGATTCCGCAACTATTTCATATGCTTCCCTTCCTGCTGGATATCAAATGATCTATCCTCTCAACGGACCACCTCCATCCTTTATCGTTCGGGTTGGTCAATCATGTAATGTAGATACCACAACAGGCGGCCAGTGTGATGGCTCAGGGAATGTTATAAATCTTAATTTTGCTATATCTGATGCTCCAAGCTGGATACAAACAATAGATTCAAACATGCGCGTTGATACCGGATTTAATATGAATATACCGACTTCTCCCGCTTGCACAGGACCATACGCTTCAGCGACATCTCCTGGTACTCAAACACAAATTGCTTTGACAGCAGTAGGAGCATCAAATAGTGCTGGTGGTTACCCTCCCTCAAATGCAGTAGATGGAAATACCAATACTGACTGGAACGCAGGCAGGATTGCTCCGCAGGATATTACTCTCCGTCTTACAAATCCCACTGCTTTAACCAGATTGAGACTTCACGTTAACCAATCTCCCAATGGAAATACAGTCCATGAGATTTATGTGGGGTCTACACAAGCAAATATGACATTACGCAGAACAGTCTCGCAGTTTACAAGCCAAGGTCAATGGATTGAGGTTAACTTTACACCAGCAATTCCTAATGCCCAATATATGCAAATCCGGACTACCGTTTCTCCTTCTTGGGTATCCTGGTTCGAAATAGAAGCTTATACTACCACATCCACACCTGGAATTATCTTTACTGGTGATCAAACAGCCACATTTGGAACCGGTCAATCATCAGAAAAAGGTTGGGTCATCGGTGGTGCTTCCTACCCGGAAGTTTTTCGTTCAAGCAGATCGTCACTCCCGCTCTCGTATGCTTCAGTACTTGCTGCTGCACAAAAAGGTGGTCAACAGATTATCAATCTGACAGATGTTCAAGGATGCTCAAATCCAGATCTTTGCGCGCTGCCGTCTAACTTAGCATCAGGCGTTTATAAAACAACAAACAGAAACATGACAATTTCTAGCGCATTTACTGTAGCAGCTAATAGAAATATTGTTATTTTAGTTGACGGAACATCTATTATCAGAGCCCCTATTACAGTACCGGCGGGATCTACATTAACCTATATAGTAAAAAATGACCTTACCATTGATACGACTGTTGGCCAGGCAGCTGCATGTAACGGATCAAATAGTCTTGAAGGGTTTTTTGTTAGTGGAAGAAATATTACAGTAGAAGGAACAAACAACTGCAGTATTGGAGCTGACCTCCAACTACGGGTAGGCGGTACTTTTATCGCTAACGCGAATTTACAAGGAGGGTCATTCGTGAACAATCGTGATCTTTGTGGAGGAAACGCACAGTATCCATCAATTTTGTTTTCGGATCGTCCTGATTTTGTGATGAATGCTCCCGCCATTCTCAAACGTAAAAGTCTTATTTATCAAGAAGTCGCCCCCTAACAACTAACAACTAACAACTAACAACTAACAACTAACAACTAACAACTAACAACTAACAACTAACAACTAACAACTAACAACTAACAACTAACAACTAACA
>CAZEJU010000013.1:0-30403 GCA_964512695.1 uncultured Gammaproteobacteria bacterium
AATTTTCCCCAATTATAACTGGACCTTCTATTTTAACCCCTTCATCTATAATAGTTCCTTTGCCTATAAAGACTAAGGGTGCTTTTGAAAAGTTAGTTTTTATAGTACCTCTGTGAAAAATATCATCCATGTATCCTTTCAAACGTCCAAGAGATTCCCAAATATAAACGGTTGATTCAAAAATTGCTTTATGGGGGTAATGAGTAATATCGAAAAAATTATTATAGTGAAATTCTGTCTGCATAGCTCACGAGTGAATATACGTATATAGTTTTTCTGCCTCCTGTAGCTCAGTGTGTGTATTAACCCCTCTCCAGGCTAAATATCCACCCTCTACTGTTTGTACAGTTTCGTTATTTTGGAATGCTAAATCTATAAGAGTGGTAAGGTAATACTCTCCTGTTGCCATACTCTTTTTTATTTTTGGAAGATATTTTTTAAGAAATGAAACAGAAAATAAAAAACAACCTGGGTTAATCTCTTTAATCTTTTTTTGGTCTTGACTAGCGTCTTTTTCCTCTACTATAGATTGAACTTTTCCTGCATCATCCCTAACTATTCTACCCAATCCATACGGATTTTCTTGCATGATTGTTAAAAAGGTAACAGCTGATGACTTACTGGAAAAATGCTTATCAAATAATTGGTTTATTATAGGAACATGTTTTTCTGCATATAACACTGCATCATCACCATATACAACTAAAACATGTTCAATATTCTTAGGAAGTTCACGTAGGGCACACTGAAGCGCATGACCAGTACCGAGTCTTTTTGTTTGCTCTGCAAAAATAATCTTATATTCTTTTAATGCTTTAATTACTGATTCTTTAGCAAAACCAATAACAACTACAACTGTCCGTATATGAAGTTTGTGCATGAAGTCTACAATATGTCGAATCATAGGTTTATTCGCTAGATGAACTGTAACTTTATTAACAGTTTTCATATTCATCCTTTTACCTTTCCCTCCAGCTAAAATTATAGCCCCTATATTATTCATATTACTTCCTTCTTTCTTTTTATATTTGCTCCTAATGCTGTTAAACGCTCTTCAAACCGTTCATAACCTCTATCAAGTTTTTCTACTCCATAGATAATACTTGTCCCTTTTCCTCCTAACGCTGCTAATACAATGGCCGCACCTGCACGAATATCTAAAGTCGTCATGACAGCATTATGTAAGATAGACGGACCATAAATTGTTAATCCATGAAAGTATTCTGGCTTATCATCCTCTAAATTAAAGTTATATACCTCTTCCTTATTCTTAATAGGCAGGTTAAAAAGTTCTAGCTTCGCACCCATCTTTCTTAAATCGTCAATATATCGAAATTTATTTTCAAAAACTGTTTCATGAATAGTAGAAATACCTTTAGCTTGTGTCATAAGAACGGCCCATGGAGCTTGCCAATCTGTCAAAAAACCTGGATGCACACCTGTTGTGACATGAACTGATGTTAATGGTTGAGTGTAATAAAAGCGAATTCCATCGTCTCGTTTTTCGTAGATTGCGCCTGCATCATCTAGTTTTTCTAAAAACGCTTTGATATCTGTTTTCTGGGCGTCTTTTACGAAAATATCTCCTTTCGTAATATATGCTGCTATTGCGAAGGTGGCAACTTCAATCCGATCTGGACAAATACTATGTTCAGTACCATGAAGTTTATTAACTCCGCGTATAGTAATTGTTCGATGTGCAGATCTTGTTATATTAGCACCCATTTTATTTAATAATGCAATAAGATCGTCAATCTCTGGTTCTTCGGCTGCGTTTTCTAATATGGTTGTACCCTGTGCCATTACTCCGGCTAAAATCATCGTTTCTGTTCCTGTGTGTGTACTTTTCTTAAATTTATAGGTAATACCTTTTAATCCCGTAGTGCGAGCATGAAAATATCCATCTTCACTATGATAAGTAATTTCTGCATTCATTTTTTCAATACCCTCAACTGTACGATCGATAGGCCTTGCCCCTAGTCGACAACCTCCTGGATTTGGAATAACCGCTTCACGAGTTCTTATAAGCAATGGAGCTATAAACATAGCTGATGTACGAGCTAAAGCAGCTTTATCAAGAGGAATAGATGAATGCTTAAATACTTTCATATGTATTTTAAGCGTATGTCCATCAAGCACAACCTCCGCACCAAGTTCTCTCATGATGTCAACCATTACTGAAATATCTGCGATAAGAGGAATGTTATGAAGGATAACTGGTTCATCTGTTAAACACGCTGCCACCAGTGCTTTTAATGCAGCATTTTTTGCACCTGCAACATGCACTGTGCCTCGTAATGCATTTCCACCTTTTATTACAAATTTTTCCATATAAAAAAATCGAACCCTGAACATCAAAATACGAAACTTTTATAATGATTCAAATGGGCAATTTCAATATGTTTTACATGTATTATTTGAATTAGTTTCGAACTTTAAATTTCAAGCTTCGAATTTATAGTTTTTCTTCAAGCTTATAAATGTCTCCTGCTCCCATGGTTATAATGACAGTATCTTTCCCTGGGCGTTTTTCGTCGATATATTGTACCACATCGTTAATTTTTGGCAAGAAAAGAGCCGCTTTATGATATTTCTTAATAGATTCTACAAGTAGTTTCGAGGATATACTTACATCAGGCTGTTCTCGCATGGAAGCATAAATATCAATAAGGATAACTTCGTCTGCGTGATTAAAAGCACGAGAGAACTCTTCAAAAAGAACTTTTGTACGTGAATATGTATGCGGCTGAAATATACAAATAATCTTTTCTTTAGGATACACTGATCGAACTGCAGCTAACGTTTTCCGAATTTCAGTTGGATGATGTCCGTAATCATCATATAATAAAGCTCCGCTATCTAATGCTCTTATAAATTCTAATCTTCGTTTTGTTCCAGTAAATTCTCGTAACGCTTTTCGTATATCTTCTATATTTAAACCTGCTTCTAAACTTATGATTATTGACGCTAAAGCATTTAAGCAATTATGTTCACCTGAGACTCGTAACATAAATTCTCCTAAGCTTGACTCGAATCCTTTTACATAAAAAAAAGTATTTTTGCCTGATACTGAAGTTCGTTCGATTATAAAATCGTTAGCAGGTGAAAAACCGTATGTGATGACACGACCACTATAGTCTTTAAGCATCTTTTTCATTTCGTGATCATCTCCATATGCAATAAGCACCCCACTCTCTGGTAACTGTTTGGCAAATGTAAGAAATGTTTCCCGCATCGAGTCTATGTTATCGTAAACGTCTGGATGATCAAGCTCAAGATTAGTAAAAACCGCATTTGTAGGATGTTGCCAAAGGAACTTAGCACGCTTGTCGACCGCAGGTTCTGTGGCATACTCATCTGCCTCAGCTACGAAGTATTGCCCTTTGCCATAATGCCCTGCATTTCCAAGTGATGGAATTGTGCTTGTGCCAACCAGATATGAAGGATCAGCGCCACACTCTTTTAATACCGTCGCTATCATAGCTGTGGTGGTGGTTTTTCCATGCGTTCCTGCTACAGAAATACCAACTGTTTTTCTGCCAAAGATCTTACCGTCCATAAAAAGACCGACTGCTTCTCCTTGTGTCAAAACAGGAATATTCTTTTCTTTTGCAAATACTACTTCGGGATTTTTGTATCCACCATGAGCGCCTGTAGTGATAACTAACTGTGCTTCACCAACATGATCGGGAAAAAAGCCTTTATATGGCTCTATGCCTGAATTTTTTAATGGCTCATCCGTTATAAAGATTTCATCGACATCAGATCCTGTTACTTCCAATCCTGCTTCTTTTGCAATTATTGCTAAAGGGGTCATTCCTACCCCCTTTATCCCTACAAAATGAATTTTTCGTATTCTTGCATCTTGAATCATAAATCCTAAAACTCCTTATTCAGTGCCTTCTGTACTGCATCATGCTCACTCCATGGACGCTCTACACCATTATAATTCATAGATTGTTCATGCCCTTTACCACAGAAAAGTAACACATCTCCTTTTTTAGAAATAGTATTTATAGCAAAATCAATTGCTTGTGCTCTGTCAGGTATTTTAAAATAAATATGTTTCCTCTCATTTGAGATTTGAAATTTGAGATTTGAAATTTGACATTCCTCCGCTCCTGCTTCTTCACATCCATGTGCGATTTCATTAATAATTTTCATAGGATTTTCTCTTCGTGGGTCTTCATCTGTAAGGACACTAACATCAGCTAACATGCCACTAATCTTACCCATAATTGGCCGTTTTAATGTATCTCTCTCACTAGCACATCCATAAACAACAATAATTTTTTCTGTTCCTTTCACCATCGTACGCGCGACTTGTAAAACAGATTCAAGAGCATCAGGTTTATGCGCAAAATCTATAATAATTCGAACTCCTTTTTTATTGGGAATCTCTTCAAATCTTCCAGGTATTCCTGAAAAAGCCTCTAAAGAGGATACTATAGTTTTTTTATCGATTCCCATCAGAGAACCTACTGAAACTGCTGCAAGTGCATTTAATAAATTGTAATCTCCAGGCATTTGTAGAGAAAGCCTCCAGTCTTTTTTGGTGATATCACCTTTCTCCAAACCAAAAAACTTCATATTTCGCAAATGATCATATTTAACTACTTTTTTTAAATTCTTATCGAGAACATCTATAGGAAGAATTGCTGTCTTTGCTGAATGAAGCAATTTAAATTTTGCTATTGCATAATTCTCAAGTGTCTTATGATAATCTAAATGTTCGTGAGCAAAAGATGTAAGTACCCCATAAGAAAAAGGAATAAATGCTGCTCTATTTTGATCTAACGCATGCGACGAAACTTCTAATACGACATGCGTATCACCGTGATCTAATGCCTCTTTCAAATACTTAGGTAAAATGTGTGGATCGGGGGTAGTTACATGAAATCCAGTATCATACTCTTTACCAGCAATAATAGCTTTTATAGTCGTCAAAACTGATACCTTATATCCTGCAGCTTTCAACATCGAATAGATCATTAATGAGGTTGTAGTTTTCCCGCTTGTTCCTGTTACTCCAATGACTGTAAGTCTTCTCCCAGGAAAACCGTAATAAATGTTCGCCAATAAAGATCGAGCTAGGTGGTATTGATTTTTTATTTTTTGCCACATAGAAACAATTGTTGAATTGTTACATGGCTACATCGTTGAAAACAATTTAACAATTTAATTATTAATGCATTTTACAAAAATTGAAACAATTATTTCAAATAATGCTTAAAAAAATCTAAAAATTTTTGATAATGAGAATAAATGATATAAATGTTTGTTATAAGTAGCATGGGAAACACAAAAGATTTTTCTACTAAGCCTGAAGTCTTTATTCTCAATGCTGCAAAGGGAGGAAAACCAAAACGGATTGGTATCGGGAATAACAATGGTACTCCTTGTCTCGTAAACATATCCATAACTAAATGGGATAAAAATCCAATCATGAATGACCACCAAATAATATTCATATCTGCTATAAGAAAGCTTTTCATGCTATCAAGAATAATATCTAAGGTAACTCCAAAAATAACAAGTCCTATTAATGAATGTGAGATATATCTATGGCCACCAAGTAATGGTTGAATAATTTTGCCAAGAAGTGATCCTGCACGAATTCTTCTCCAAAGCGCAGCTGTTGGTTGGTCTATATCCGGAGCAAGTCCTCCTATCATATTCGCACTAAATGCTATAAGTGCTGTTGCAAGAGTCATCTTCGTGAGAGGCTGAGTAGCAATAGTATACGTTAAAGCTGTAAATGCAGCTAAATCATGCGTTCTTCCAGTCATAGAATAAGTATAACAAATATCTTTTCAATCTATACAATCTGAATTAAAATAACAGTACATGAGCTTATTTCCTTCAAAATTAGGACGATTTTTTGCTTTATTAGTACTTTTATTCAGTTCTATTCTCCTACTGTATGAGTTACTTTGTAAAACTTCATGTGGTTACGGTCTCGTAATTTTTAATTTCCCTTTTTTTATCATTGGTCAGTTTTTGCAGGGATTTACCTATCCATTTCTTCTTCTAGTTTTTCCGACAACTCTTCTTTTTTATATGTGGATCGCGTATAATATCGGAGTATATAGTGAAGGTTTAACTCGCTCAGTTCCAAAACGGAAAAAGAAAAAACATGAAACCAGTAATCGTATACGATGACTTTTCTAAATTAGATCTTCGGATAGGCACAATTGAAGAGTGTGTGAAAAAAGAGGGTTCTGACAAATTACTTCGTCTCACTGTAGACTTCGGAGAAGAAGGAAAAAGAAATATTCTCAGTGGTATAGCACCATGGTATCAACCAGAAGAAATAAAAGGGAAACAATTCGTTTTCGTTATTAACTTAGAACCTCGCAAACTCATGGGTGAAGAATCCCAAGGAATGATTCTGGCATCAGGAAGTGAAAAACCCTTACCTCTAAAAGTAGAAGACCAAGTCCCCCCAGGAACAACGATAAGATAATTTGGCGAATTTTAAATTTAGATACTTCTTGATTACTCCGTAGGCGGAATTTTGTAATAGGCAAGTAGTTTCGTGGTTATATTAAAAAATGTCGGAGCTGCAGTTTCTGATCCATAAATAGAACTCGTTGGTCTATCATAAACAATTAACATAACGAACTTCGGATCATCTGCAGGCGCATAACCTATAAATGATGCGATTGTTTTATCAGAATCATAATGTCCTTCTATAGGAATCTGTGCCGTACCGGTTTTACCTGCAATTCTATATCCTTTTGGAGCAGCCCATTTCGCTTCACCCTTCTTCACTGCATTCACAAGTATTTCTCGCATAATTTTCGCAGTTCTGGATGAAACGGGTTGGTTAAGTAACTTCGGTGCAATGGAGATAAGTTCTCCTTCAGGTGTTTCCACACTAGCAACGACATGTGGCTCCATGCGTTTTCCTTCATTAGCCAAACTCGAAAATGCACTAAGGAGTTCTATAGCAGTAACAGAGATCCCTTGACCGAAACTTGCCGTAGCCACATCGATAGGATACCACGAATCTAGTGGGCGGAGATCAGGTGCCATCTCTCCTTGGAGATCTATACCCGTTATGCTCCCCAAACCATACTTCTCTAAATAAGAATACATTCGTTTTAATCCAAGTTTTTGTGAGATATAAACCATACCAGTATTATCAGAATCACGAATAACGTTGGCCATTGTAATTCCCTCTTGATATTCGTTATTCCAAGTTTTTATCGTGTATCCACCTATCTCAACAGGTTTATCACAAATAGGACATTTCGTATCAGGTTTAACGAGATCGCTATCTATTGCGGCAGCCATTATTAATGGCTTGAATGTCGAACCTGGCTCATACGCACTGGAAATGACTGGGTTTAAATAAAGATCACTTGTGTAATCCTGATAAGAACGTTGATCAAAAGAAGGGAATGAAGCCATGCCCAATATACCCCCAGTTTTCGGATTCATAATAACACCAGTTGCGCCTTGCGCACCATATCTTTCTAAACCTTTACGTAACTCTTCTTCGAGTATAAACTGAACACTTCTATCAATATGCAAGTTTATATTTCTTCCATCAACTTTTGCAGATGTATCATTCATTTTTGCCAGAATAGGCCGACCAAGTGCATCTTTTATTTGCATAGCTAGACCCGGTTTTCCAGCCAGCTGTCTGTCATAAAATCCTTCAACACCGAAATAACCCTTGTCATTACCTTCATCATCTTTACCCACGAAGCCAATCAATTTAGCAGCTAACGATGCTTCTGGATAATAACGAACTGTCTGTTCCTCGAATCCAATCCCATCTAGCTGTAATTTTTCTATTTGTTCTTTAACATCATACTCAACATTATTTTTTAATGGAATCCAATATCTATTTAAGAGTAATGACGCACTAATACTTGCTTCATCAAGCTGAAGAACTGGGGTTAATAACCTCGGTAATTTCGCTTTTTCTGATTCAGGAACAGCTTTTGGATTTAAAAAAACGAGGTAATTTATCTTATTGGCAGCAATAGGAAAGCCATCACTTGTCCGTATTTCCCCACGCCGGGGTGATTGTTTTATAAACTGTCCATACTGGAGGTCTCCTAATTCTGCTAGTTCTTGCGCTCTCACAACTTGCCAATAAAAAAGTCGTAAAAAAATAATGAAAAATATAATGGCAAAAAAAAGCAACAGGCTTCTATAGCGAAAAGTCATCTTTAGAACGGCTTGTCATGCCGAACTTGTTTCGGCATCCCCAACAACTATAGTAGGGATCCTGAATCAAGTCCAGGATGACAAATTATCGTTTTGCCAGAGGTAATGGCACGGGAATGTAAAAATGAGATTTTTCATTTACAAATCCTAACGAAGCTGCTGCAGATGCTACATGATAGAGTGACGACTGTTCTAACAATTTTTCTCTAAGTAAAATGTTTTGTTTTTTATAAATAGTTAACTTTCCTTGAATATCATCAAGTTCGACTCCTGCTGTAGAAAGTTTATTTGATACAATCACATGCATGATCGCTAATAAAATAATAATCACTAATGATAAAATAAATATTATTCTTCTCATAACTTCTCAAAAACTCTCATTTTTGCGCTTCTACTTCTCACATTTTCTTTAATTTCTGATTCTGTGGGAACTATTGGTTTTGCTGTAATAATATTTCCCTTTTTTTTCTTTTCCCAATCGATAAAAGTATGTTTTACAATTCTATCCTCTAAAGAATGAAAACTAATAACTACTATCCTACCTTTTGTCTTCAGTAAACTATATGCTTTCGGCAAAGCATCAGATAAGCTATCTAGCTCCATATTCACTGAAATACGAAGTGCCTGAAAAACTCTTGTTGCTGGATTGATAGAATCTGTCCCTTTGGGTACGACAGAACGAATCAATGCTTCTAGTTCTTTTGTTTTCTCAATAGGTTTTATTTTTCTTCTCCTTACAATACCATCGGCTATTCTTCCAGCGAAACGTTCTTCACCATATTCTGTAAAAATTCTCATAAGTTCTGTTTTTGGTGAAGCAAGCAATATGTCTTTCGCTGTGACACCCAAAGATGTATCCATTCGCATATCTAGTGGTGCATCTTGCCGGAAACTGAATCCTCTTTCAGACGTATCAAACTGATGACTCGAAACGCCTAAATCGAATAAAATTCCAGCAACACTTCCGAATTCACTTCCCTTCGCAATCTGATCGATGTTTCTAAAATTCCCCCTAACAATTTTTAATTTTTCATTTTTATTTTTTAATTTTTCTTCAACGTAGCTGATTGCTTCTTGGTCAACATCGATCCCTAATACTCGACCACCGAGAGTAAGTATAGTTTCGGTATGTCCTCCTCCACCTAAAGTGGCATCAATATACTGCTCTCCTCGTTTAATTTGTAAAGCATCAATGGCTTCTGTTAATAATACGCTTTTATGATAAGTTTCCAATATGTCATGCTGAATTTGTTTCAGCATCTCCTCCTATTCTCATGGATTCCCGGAATCCATAAGGGACTATGTCGTTCCAATAAGCGCAGTTCGGGATGACAAAAATTACTCAGTATCATTTTTTGTCAGTTTTTCTGCAATTACACCAATATTTTTTAGTAGCTCTTTTTCCTTTACTTCCCATAGTGTTGCATTCCAAAGCTCTACGTATTCTTTCTGCCAAACAAATGTTACCTCTTCTCGTATTCGTACTTGACCGTATAAACGCAAATATTCAGGAACTATAAATCTGCCTTGTTTATCAAACTCTATTGACGCGATACCTCCTAAAAAGAATCTTCTGATATTTCGAACATTTGGAAATAGAAAGGACTTTCCTTCAATTTCTTTCGCATATAACGCATCCCACTGACTCTCTGATGTTACTATTAACGACTGTTCAAAACCGTATGTAATAATAATTTTTTCTCCTAACTTTTCCCTATAGGAACTTGGAAAAGCCACTCGAAAAAAATCTCCCACTTTGACCCGATATTGTCCTTGAAACATATAATTCACCAGAATTCACCAGGAAACACCAGTACCTTTAATTACAATACAAAAAAGTCGAGCTGTCAAGCACCAACTCATTTCTTTTATTCTCAAAGAAGGGTGAGAAGAAGGCAGGCAACTTTAAAAATTATCTATAATTGTTAATTGAGATGTAAAAAGTTTGGCAATTGAGGCTTAATCCGTAATAAGAGAATAGGTATAAGAAGAATTACTCCTCTACAAAAGATATTGAATCTTCTACCTGATAGAGTTTTCCGTCGCGTTTCGTCACTTTCATGATTATTCTTGCTTCTGTTACACCGGTATCATACCGAACGACATTTTTAGATGCAGATCCGAAATCGAGAAATTCAGATTCATATTCTGTATCTGACTCAGTTATATCTACATCTCCACCAATACTTCTTTCGACCCGACCAACTGTTTCACCTTCCGGCAATTCTGCCTGGGGTACATCAGCTTCATAAACGATTTCATAATCTAATCGTTTAATATCTGAAATTTTACTTACAACTACTTTAAGTTGCTTTCCATCATTTGATAAAACTTTTGGAACTAATTCCAAGCCGATATCTTTCGGAGAAAGTTTTGCTATCTGGAATTGTTCGATAGAAGGAGTCGGAGTTCCATTAGTTTTCTTCTGAGAAGACATGACTAGAAAACCACCACCAAGCAGAAGTAGTAGAACAAATACTCCACCAATAATAACTAACTTCTGATTATTCATCAATTCTTACATTTTACCAACTTAGAATCATTTGTCAAATTAAAAAACATTACCTAACAAGAAGCTGACAAAAAGCAGACAAAACCTATTGACAAATACTGTTAGATCTAGCAATACTATAGTAGTGATGCTGTTGGGAAACGCCATTACTACTCCGCTTTCTACTCCCCCGGACATAAATGTCCTTATTTTTCACTTCTTAAAAAGGCTGTTATCAATACGAAATCTTCTCAATTGCGAGAAGTTTTTTTTCGGTTGATGACAGAAATGTTTTTTTCTTTTTCCAAGCAACAGTTTTCAAAGCGAGAACACATGTAGCTTGCAGAAATAACCATTTTTCGCACCTTGACAAGTTGAAGGCTATTTATTTTTATTTTCAACTTATCAAGGGGCAGCAGTATTGAGAGTACCTTTAATAGATTGCAAATTCTACCAATTCCAAATGTCGAATTTCTAATGAAGCCACGACTTATTGGAAATTTGTTCATTCTTTACTTAGGTATTTTCTATCCTGCTGTTCCTTAGATATCTCAACTCGTCCTTAGGAAAGACGAGTAACAGAGAACAGCAAACGAACGATCACACTGTGTGATCGCACATTGTGTAAACTCTACTACAAGTCTCACGGAGGAACAGTCATGTCTCGTCTCTGGACGATTGTGGCAAGCATTATGCTCTTCGCATTGCTTGCCGCGTGTACCCAAACCGCGCCTGTAGCACAACCAGTGCAAAAGGCTAACCCAACGGCCGTTGTGGCGGCATCAACCCTAGCGCCCACTACTGCCGCCAAGTCTACAGACCTCACCTATGATCAGGCCTTGGCAAAGGTTAAGCAAGTACTCCCGGCGACTAAATACGTTAGCCTGGATTATTTGCCGAAGCAGACGCCGACTGATCCCATGAGTCCGAGGACGACGAAGAAACAGAAAATTCGCGTCGGTCTCGGGTGGATTAACAACGACGAGTTCGGCATGTTCCACGTCTCAATCGACAAAGGCTTCTTCGCTGACGAAGGGCTCGAAGTCGAGTTGGTATCTGGTGGTCCAAATGTTGATCACCTGGCTACTCTGGCCGCTGGCACTGTGGATATCGGTATGCGCGCCGACGGTCAGGCCATTCCAAAGGCCGTCTCATCGACTACTCCTGTAGCGGTTACTGCTGTTGCTACGTTGTTCAAAAAGCAACCAGCAGTCTTCCTTACTACGACTCCTGAGCTGGTCTTCGAGAAGGACGGCAAAACCAAGCGCACGCTTACACCTGCGGATTTCAAAGGCCGCGTCCACGTACAGAAGGACGCTGAGGTCTATCCGTGGATGATTCTGGACAAGGCAGGGTTGCCACGCGACCAAGTCAAGATCACCGGCAACGCTGGCTTCGCTCCTGATGTTCTCATGACCAAGCCGCCTGTCGCCGAGTGGTATCTCGGCTGGGTGGTGAACCAACCACGCGCTCTTGAGGCAGCTGGACTCCCTTGGAATGCCCTAGTCTACGCGGACGTGGGTTATCTCGAGTACGCCGATGTACTCATCGTCCGCAACCAAACCCTTCAAACCGATGAAGGTCAAGATATGGTTCGCCGCTTCCTGTGGGCTCTCACCCGGGGAACGCAGTACATGCTCGACCACCCCGAAGAGGCTGCCAAGATCACTGTCAAGCATGTAGGCGCTGAGCAGAAACTCACTGAAGAGCAAGTGCTTTGGCGCTTCAAGAAGCAGATGGAGTATAAGCTCATCACGGGCGATGACCCCAGCAAGCTTCTCTACATGAACCTAACCGCTTGGGATCAGCTTGTCGCTTCACTCCTGCAGTACAAGCTGGTTGAACTCCGGTAAGAAGGAGGAGACGCATGTTTGCCATCGAGCTAAGCGGCGTGAGCAAAGTGTTTACAGGCAAAACCGCCGTGACCGCGCTCGATGGTGTCAACCTCAACATCCACGAAGGAGAGTTCGTCTCGCTTATCGGCCCTTCAGGCTGTGGCAAGACAACTCTCCTGTCTCTTGTGGCAGGGCTCATCGAGCCCAGCGCTGGCGTGGTGCGAGTCAATGGCGACTCGCCCCGTCGCGCTCGAGGAAGACACCAAATCGGGATGGTGTTCCAAACCCCGGCCCTTTTTCCTCAGGAAACTGCTCTGGCAAATGTCCAGAGTTCTCTCGACATCACGGGAGTTCTCAACGGCTTTTCGCCTTCCGAACTTTTAGATGAGTTCGGTCTTGGTAGTTTCCTTCGCCATTACCCTGGCCAATTGTCAGGAGGCATGAGGCAGCGTGTAGGAATCGCTGCCGCGCTGGTGTACAATCCAGCAATCATGCTCTGCGACGAACCTTTCGCTTCGCTGGACGAACTTACGCGAGAGGAAATGGGTGACTGGCTCGTCGGTGTGATGGAGAAACATCGACGGACTGTACTGTTCGTCACGCACAATGTAGAAGAAGCAGTCTACTTGTCAGACCGTGTTATCGTGATGTCTCCACATCCAGGCAGAGTCTCCCAGGATATTCCTATCTCCCTGCCTCAGCCACGCTATGGTGAACTGCGGGAGAGTCCTGCCTTCAATGATATTGTACTCCAAGTTCGCCGGGCTCTCCGGCGCATATCCCGAGGAGAAGCAAATGAAGCTACTACTCTGGCTAAGACGGGGCAAGGGGTTTCTCGTGATGGCCTTGTCAGTACCAATGGTATGGTACACAGTGAAGGCGTTCAGCCCTCTACGGGAGTATGACTTCCTCTTCCCCTGGCTAGACCAAGTGACCCGCGAGCTGGTGGCAAACAATGCCAGCTTCCTCCGCCACGCGGCACTCACTCTCGAGGATGCGATATTGGGATTTCTCATCGCCAACGCTATAGCGATGGTGATCTCTGTATCCTTTCTCTATCTCCCTTGGCTGGAGGACTTCATCACGCCCTGGACTGTCGTGTTGAAGAACATTCCGTTTGTCGCCATCGCCTCTTGGCTAATTGTCGCAGGTGGCGATTCTGTATGGCCTCGTTTGGTGATCATCGTCCTGATCTGTTTCTTTCCGATCCAGGCGAACGTCACTAAAGGCCTCAAGTCCGCGGATCCAGTCCTTCTCGATAGGATGAAAATCCTCAACGCGAGTGAGTGGCAGACCTTCCGAAAGGTTCGCTGGCCGGCTGCACTCGCCTACTATATCGCAGCGCTGGAAATCAGCCTGACCGGCGCTATCATCGGGGCGATTGTCGCGCAGTGGATGTTTCCACGACAAGGCCTCGGCTACATGATCATCGCATACCAGCAACGATTCCGCATGGATGGTATCTTCGCGGTCGTTGTTTGGTGCAGTGTACTGTCTATCTTGGCGCAGCTGAGCGCTAAGATTATCGAAGTACGCGCCTTCCACTGGAAGGCACAGAACAACTAGGAGAACGACACTCATGATCACACAGTTCAACCGAACGGTCGAATACACCGGACCAACTGGCATCGACTTCGCTACTTGCACAGGCAGCCCCCTTTGGGGCTTATCAGTCCAACAAGTCACTGAGGCTGCCATAGCACGAGGATGGCAACACGTCAGGGACTATACTAACATCCAAACGCCGTACATCACGGCATTCGACAATGGAGTGGCTCCTATCGTACAACACTTCCGCACCCAGACCGGACGTGATGTTATCCGTATCCCTTCGTACGGCGCAATCGCCGGTCAAGAATGGGAGAATAGCAGCCGAAAGCTGTTCTGGATTCTCTGGCAAGCTGGTGTTCAAGTACTTCTGGTCGGCGGAACATCAGGCATAACCGACTGGCGTACTACAGCTGAGCAGATTAAACCAGGGGATGTCGTACTACCCTGGAGCTTCAGAACCGATCCAGACCACCGAGGACTCCCTGGCACTGAATGGGAGTCTGTCTGGCCTATGTACGACGTAACGCTAAACCAGCCTTTCTGTCCTCCCCTTGCGGACAAGCTGGAACGACTGCTGAAGCCCTACTCTGATCAAGGGCTCATCGGAAAAATCGTAACACCCCGTGATGCCCGGGTAGCACTCGTAGTACCGTCGAGTATTACCTATGAGACAGACTTTGACATCTTGATGTGGCAAGCGCTATGCAAGATCATCTCTGATCTAGATCCGAGCTTGCCCCCCGTAGTAACTCTGCACGGGGATTGCATCAACCCCATCGCTGCACGGCTCATCGGTGGGACTGAGTATAGTATCCATCTTGGGTACTACCATATGGTAGCGAACTTTGCCCAAGGACTGGGCAAACGACATGGTGTGGAAATCCTCGACACGCTCTATCCACTGTACTTAGGCAACTTCGCGCATGTTGCTCTCGAAGTAGAGTTCGCTTTCCTCGAACAAGCCGAGATTCCAACCCGTGAGTGCCGTTGCGTAAGCGACGTGCATCTCGCTCCGGAAGTGTTCAACCAAGCAATGACACAACCAACCTAGGAAGTGTCAATACAGGAGAAATTACATCAATGGCGATGTAATTTCTTCAAGGAGAGATCTATGACCCACAATCGAATACCGAAGGCAACCTTTGGGTCTATTGGCGGATCGAACACCTATGCCGCCAGGTTTCCGGAGGACTATGAACGACCAGGTGTCCGACTGATCCAGGTCGTCGGCCCATTCGAGACTCCCTTCGGTCTTTCAGCGCGCTTCAAGCTGATCGAGATCGCTGGTGAACCGGTACTTCGTGTCGGTTTTCACGGCTGCTATCCGACCATACGTGAAGACATCGTTCCGTGGATTGCTGCAGCTCAAGTCGCCTGGGTCTTCGAGCAGGCCGGCATCAAATATGCAATCACAGACGGAAGCGTCGGTGGCATACAACCGCCGAATCGTCCAGGCGAACTGCTCCCTCCCTGGAGCGCAGTTGTGCCGGATGATTTCCTGATGGCATATATTCCACCTCCGCACCACCTGCGGGAAGATGGCCGGGTACCACGACTTGGCCACTCGACCTTCTACCGGATGGCAGAACCGTTCTGTGCAGGACTGCGTCAACCGCTTGTCGAAGCGGCGCGACGTCAATCTGCCTTTATCGGTGTACACGACGGCGGAATCTATGCCTGTACCCGATGGGGACGCTTCGAAACTGCCGCCGAGATTCGTGTCCTTCTTTCACAAGGAGCAACAGTGGTCGGCCAGACCATCGCCTACGAGACAGCTGAGATGCGGTCCAGGCGAATCCACTTTGCTTCGCTGAACGTCGTCTCAAACCACGGCGAGGGACGATGTGATTGGAGTGGTCCTAACCCAGACGACATGGCAAAGTTCTATCGGGCTTGCCCGGAGTCTGTAGCGAATACGTTGCTCGACGCTTTCGAGCACATCATCCGAGACGGTGTCAGTCCCTGCCGATGCCATGAATATGTTCTGACAGGCATGGACTTCCCTGTCGACATCGCCTAGAAGCCTTCAACTCAGTCAACTGGTACGAGGGGGTCCTGACTTTATATCGGGACCCCCAAATCACTAAAAGAAATTTATACTTAAAATATGACAATACATGAAGGACTAATCTATACACCGGAACAATATCGAACTGTATTACGTCCCAATGGAGAAAATACAGTATTAACTCCCAATGGTCTTCCAAAAGTTCATCTTCCAGAAAATAGTCAACCACAACCGCATTCTGAAAAAAGTATGTATTTTGTAGAAAACGGTATAGATTATGAACTACTGTTAACTCATGAGCAAGTACTTGAAGAGGTAGATAAAATTGCTGAAAAAATGGCTCCTGAGATTCGAAAACAGAAAGCAAAGTTTCTTGTATTACTTGAAGGAGGATTACCATTTGCTGGTTGGTTATTCTCTGCACTTCAAAAAATGAATATTAAAGATTTCAGCTATAACTCTCTTCATGTTTCTAGTTATGCAGATCAAATGACATCAAATAGAAAACCACGTTTCATTCAAGAGGAACTAGATAGGTTAAAACCTTCATCTGGTCCAGTCATTACATTAGATGACGTACTCGATACAGGATTCAGCATTCTCGCAGTAAGAGAAAGACTTGCTGAACTCTACCCAAATTTAGAAGAAAGTGTACTTTTTATAAAAAAAAGTGCAGAACATGAGCAACATGGGGAATTTCAAAAAAAACCCATAAGATTTCCTGGATATTATACTCCAAATGGATGGCTCGAAGGATGTGGCCTCGATACAGATGGTGAATTTCGTGGAGAAGATTTACGTATGAGAGTACAAAAAGAAAATCTAATAAAGTTTCCGCAAGATCAGTTACCTGTTCCCTTAACTGAGCTTTACAGAAAAGTGACTTAACAAATCAGAAACTGCTACTCTCTCCTGCTGTGCTGTATCTCGATCTCGTACAGTTACTGTTTCATCTTCGAGTGTCTGAAAATCGACTGTCACACACCAAGGCGTTCCTATTTCATCCTGATATAAATACCGCTTACCGATGTTACCTCTATCATCCCAGGAAACTGTCAAATGTGGCTGCAAAGATTCATAAATACCTCTTGCTTTTTTAACTAATTCTTCTTTATTTGCTAACAAAGGAAACACAGCCACTTTGAAAGGCGCAATCTTAGGTGATAGACTCAGAACAATTCTATTATCAACTTCAGTATAAGCTTCACATAAAACCATAAGTAATAATCTATTGATACCTACTGCTGGTTCGATAACATGGGGTATAATTTTTTTCTGTGTATGCGGGTCAGTAATTGAAAGATCTTTTCCAGAGAACTGCATATGTTGTTTTAAATCATAATCAGTTCGGTATGCCAAACCCCACAGTTCTTTAAATCCAAATGGGAAATTATATTCAAGATCCTCAGTTCGCTTACTATAGAACGATCGTTCTTCATCCGTATGTGCACGCCAACGGAGATTTTTTTCGCTAATTCCTAATTCCCATGTGACAAAATTCCACATTTGTTCTTTCCATTGTTCAAAAAGTTTTTCCCAAAGTGTTTTTTCAGGATCGAAGAAATATTCTATTTCTCCTTGTTCAAACTCTATCGTGCGCTGTATAAAGTTTCCGGGTGTGATTTCATTTCGGAAGCTTTTTCCCATTTGTGCGATACCGAATGGTAAACGAACTCTTGTCGAATCCACGACATTACGGAAATTAATAAACATACCTTGTGCTGTCTCTCCACGAAGATATCCTGCACCTGCTTCGCCTTCTATTAAACCGAGCTGAACATCAAAAAGCTGATTAAATTTCCTTATATGTGTCCAGTCCGTAACTTTACATTGAGGACATGGTATCTTGTAGACCTTTACAAACTCCTCCATCTTTTCCTGTGACCACCCTTCTACTTTCTTTAACGTTATTGCTTTTTCAAACTCATCTTCTGAAATATTCTGTAGTTCTTCATATACAATTTTTGGTGAGTTTTGCTCTAACCAATCCTCTATTAAATGATCAGCCCTCATTCTATGTTTACATTTTTTACAATCAAGTAATGCATCTGCAAAGTTTGATGTATGACCAGATGCTTCCCAAATTCTATGATGAGAAATTAGACTTGCATCAATACCCACTATATCTGAACGTTCACGAACGAATTTTTTCCACCAAAGATTTTTAATATTTATGAGAAGTTCTATACCCATAGGACCATAATCATAGGTATTCGCTAATCCCCCATAGATTTCTGAACCTGGATACACAAAACCCCGACGCTTAGAAAGTGAAACAATTTTTTCCATGACATTCTCGACCATAATGAGTATGATAGCAGATAAAATTGCTTCAGAAAAGAGTTTATTTAGAAGTCTTCTGATTACCTAATGAAATATTTGCAGCAACAATAGCAGCTAATATGAATAATCCTCCTAATATTTCAAATGTTTTAGGATACTCTTTAAAAAACAAAGCAGCAAAAATAGATGCAAATATCAACTCAGAAGAGATAACAATAGAGCCTAAATTAAGATCAAAATTCTGAAATCCTTTGAGAATAGCAAAAGATGCAGTAATGAGAACAAAGGCTAGTAAAAGTATTAGTAAAACAGATTGCATGGAAAATGCGGGCAAGAAGGACTCAGAATTAACCGCGATAAGAATTAAACCTCCTAAACCTATTCCAGCACAGCGAGCAATAACAAGAACCTCCCTACTAACTCTCTCCCCCAATTGTTTTCCTATAGAATTCGCACTAACTGCCATTAAACCACCTATCAGTCCAAACAATAAGCCCATATCTACACTATTTAAAGACAACGGATAAGTAAATATAAATAATCCTATAAAGGCTAGAAATAATGTTAATCTTTTCCTAAGAGTGAACTTTTCATGAAAGAATGCTAGACCAATTATTAAAGAAGAAGTTAAAGCACCTGTATTTATGCCAAAAACTGTTGTTGCAACTTTTGTACTTAGAATAGATAAAGTATAGAAAGATCCGCCAAATCCATAAAACAGTCCGTACAATGCCACCATCTTTTTTTCACTGATTTGTAAATTATTTCGCTTGAAGAAAAGAATATAAAAAGATATTAAAGAAATAATCGTAAGATTAGAATAAAAAATTTGTTGAGGCCCAGTTAAATAGCTACTCAGATATCGGATAAAAATGCCTACAGTACCATAAAGAAATCCAGTTATTAATAGCGCTAAAAATCCAGTCCATCTATTCATCTCATCAGTATAGCATACAAAACCTTACATCTTTCCGAAGATGTTTCTACTTTTTAATTTCCTCTCAATAATATTTTCAATCATATGTTCTGTATCAAGTGTTTGCGCTACTTGTACTTCTCCTCTCCAATATCCTAATAAAGTTAATAGTTCAACTTCGAATGAATGAATTATAGAAGTTATATTTTCAGTAGATCCTAAATGATCTAATGTATTAATTAAGAGATGAAAAATTGTTTCTTGTTCCTCCCTTTCAGGACATAAACCATCGATAAGCTCACATATATGATATGCAAATCCGATTTTCTGTAAATTTTCCTTTATTGATGAAAAGTTCTCAATTGACTCAGCTTCGACAAGAACTGGATATGTTTTGCCGGAGTACAATGTTAATTTTGTGTGATTTAATAGTTCGACATGCGGAGAACGACGACTGGTTATTTTCCGAACCCCTGAGGCTTTAATATGAAGCTTTCCATGTGTCTTAGAAAAAACAGTTAAAATTCTATCCGACTCACCATAACTTCTCCTCTTTATTATTACTGCTTCTGTCTTAAACGTTCTCATAAAAAAAGATATTACAATACTAAGATAGTAAGATAATATGTGAAAATGTGCAAACACAACCACATACTATATTCAGCACTACCTAATGTCGTAATATCTTAAAATTTTATAGTTAATTTTTTGTCTGCAAAAAGACCAAACTGCTCGACAGGTCTACCGTTTGCAGTTATCACATATGGATGACCTTCAGTTCCAGCTTGTTTCTGTATTAGGACAGGAAGTGAAGAACCTGAATCTAGCTTAAATGGAAGTTTATATGTTATTGTGAATTTAGCTTGTCTAAGAGGACTTACAGTCAAGAAACCGTCGAAAACTGTTTTCCCCAATTCTTCATATGTCTTGAGTTTTACCTCAGAACCTTTACTTTCTACTAATTGACTTCCTTTAGGAACATAAATCCTAAACCAATTTCTTAATGGGGCATTTAAACACAACTGTCCAGCTTCAAGATCGCAATTTGACGGTGGGAATATATTTTTATATGTAATGGTTATTGTCTTTTGCACTGAACTGTCTGATTGCTTATTATATGCAACATCTATAGCATGCCTTGTAAATAAATTAGATTTCTGGCCACCGAAATTAGTATCATTTATATGTAAATAATCACCTTCGAAATCCACAATCCTTCCCGCAGCTTCAAGCGATTCAATACCTTTTTGGGCTTCTTCATCAAAAAGATAAAATTGGATATGCTTTTGGTTCGTTTGCATTAACATGGTTTGGAATAAAGGACCCCAATATAACTTCGGAGAAGAAGATAAAGCTTTCTGCATAATAGCCTGCATAAGTGAGCCAATGAGTCTTTTCCTTTCTGGTACGATACGATTTAAAGGACGTGAAATATTATCTTCAAGTTCATAAATGACTTGAGGGCAATCACACCGATCATCAATTTTTGTGCTAAACGTAATCCCTGAAGCTGTCACTTGATCATCAAGAATTTTAATCGTAGAAACTAAAACATGTGTGTCTATAGCGATGATACCATCAACAGTCACCTTATCTCCAGCCTTTTCATAAAGCTCAAGAAAATCATTCATAGAAACTACGAAATCAGGAGATAAATTACTATCACGTAAATTAAGAAGTGGTACTTTGGGTAAATATTTTGCAATAGGTTCAGGCGCCTCTGGTTTATTCCTAATAGTATCATCTAAATCATAAATGTTATCTGATCGCTCTACAGTTAACTTTCCTTTATCAATTCTCATTATGGAATAAGCAGTAATAAATCCTCCAGTAGGACGTAGTTCTTTATCATTCTGGAATAGCACAAGGTATTTCTTCTCTTCAGCTTCACCTAAAAGTGAAGGTAATACTTTAATTAAAGGTCTTGCTTCATTTACTAATTCAACACCTTGATCAGTCAAATCACGTAATTGTGTTAATTGTGTTTTTGCTTTTTTTCCAAAAATAAATTCAGGGTAATGGTTTGGGTTAATCTGATCAATTTCTTTTTGCACCAGTAATAAAGAATCCGCAATTTCATCTATTCGTGGAGTTATCTTACCCATAGTCATGACTGCAGTCTTAATTCGTTCTTCAGCTGAACCACTACTGAAACTTCCTTGTCCTTTTAAGCCGAGAACATCTGCATACGGCGTAAGAGAATCAATAACGATTTTTGCACTTTTCAGACCATGTTCGCCAGCGCGGAGGGCGTGATCCGCATCTCCGTAATAGAAGTTTGCTACAGGAATAAACTTTAGATACCACATTTGATCAAAATATTTACGTGTTTGCGAAAGATTCTGTCTTGTTTTTTCTAATTCTTCAGATGCTAGAGCTACATTTTGTTGCTTCATAGCTGTCGCTACCATTTGTGCTTGACGATACGTTTGTAGTCCTACAGTATAGGTGTTATATGCAGGCGAAAACGTTACTACAGCAAGCAAAGCAGCTAAAAGTAGAGGAATTAAAAGCAATAAAAGGAGTTTTTTGTGTCGAAACTTTGTTCTCTTTTTAACTGTCATAAAAATTTTATTATCTTCTTTAACTTCTTTTACTTTTTTATCTAATTCAATTTTATTAAAACCGGCCATATGACTAATACATAATACCCAACCCCGACAATGAATGTCAAATCACCTTCCGATTTCTCAATTCTCAACTATCACTTCCTAGTGCGCTCCCTTTCCAGATATCATAGCCCAAGGTGATTTTGCGATAATAATTAAGTCAAATAGTATTGAACGCTTCTTTACATATTCGGCATCCATGTGGATGCGTTTGTCAAAATTAATTTCACTTCTTCCAGTGACTTGCCAGTAGCCTGTTATACCTGGTTTAACTGATAGTACAATTTTCACTGCTTGTTTTGTTTGGGGATATCGTTGCTGCTGTTCTTTTAATTCATCCGGATAATATGCTCGTGGTCCCACAAGACTCATATCTCCTTTTAAACTGTTCAATAACTGAGGTACTTCATCCAGCGAATGTTTCCTAATAAATTTTCCTACTCTTGTAACACGAGGGTCGTTTTTTAGTTTATAACTTCCAAGCTTGTATTCTTGATACAGTTTTGCAAATTCTGGATCAGTTTTCAATAACTCATAAGCGTTTTGAATCATCGATCTGAACTTATACATTTTAAATAGTTTTCCCTTTTTCCCTACACGAGGTGGTGTATCAGCAAATATCGGACCAGATGTTTCTAGTTTTATAGCAATTGCAACTGCAATAATAATAGGGAAAAAAATAATAAGAAGAATAAGAGAGAATGCTATATCTGTAAACCGTTTAATTACTTCGTAATTGCGGCTTTTTTTAACTTCGATGTAATGCATGTTTACGTAAGATGTTCATGCTCTGTACCTTTTAGGCTTGCTACAAATTCTTTTATTTTAGGAACTGAATTTTTAGGACAAATGAGAATAACATCATCCATAGAAACAACTACGAGCCCTTCTAAATCAATTCCCACTATAAGCTGTTCTGTTTGATTATGAACTAAGGAATCTTTACAATCCTCAAGAATAACTTTTCCTTTTGTAACATTTGCTTCTACGGTTTCGCTTAGCGCTTCTTTCATCGCTTCCCAAGCTCCTATATCGCTCCAACCAAAATCAGCAGTGATAACACTTCCTGAACCCGGATTCATTTTCTCAAGAATTGCGTTATCAAATGATATCTTTTCTAATGTGGGATATATTTCGTCCAATAGCTCATTATATTTCTCGGTAGGATAGGCATCACTAAGTTTTTTCAACTGCGAATACATCTCAGGTACAAATTGTTCAAAAAGTTGCCAGAGAAACCGGGGAGTTGTAGAGAAATAGCCAAGATTCCAAGAATGGTTTCCATCCACTGCATATCTTTCAGCCAACTCGAGAGAAGGTCGATACTGAAGTTTTACAAACTGATAAACAGAAACATCATCAAGTTGTTTTATTTGATCACTATATTCGATATATCCCAAATTTTGATTTCCGTATCGTGGTTTCTGCCCAATAAAAACAATCTGCTTGGGGTTCTCATTGATGAGCTGTTCTCCTTTTTTTAAAACTTCTCTAAAAAGTTCTTCTTTTTTAATCAAATGGTCACTTCCCCACAAAAGCGTCAGAGGTTCATCAGGATGTGTTTTCATAAATTGTGCGACCACAAGACCAACAGCAGGACCTACATCACGCATTTCTGGTTCTATAATAATGTGACCTTCTGGCAATTGAGGCAATTGCTCTTTAATAATATCAATGTATTGCTTTCCGGTAGAAATATAGACATCTTCCCAATTAAATGCTGGAAACAATTTGTGAACAGCAATTTGTAACATCGATCGATCTGCGAGGATCTTTTCAAACTGTTTAGGAGTGTTTTTACGTGATAACGGCCACAAACGTGAACCTACCCCACCTGCAAACAAAACGATTTTCATAAATTCATTCTACTAAATGATCAGCAATATTTCAAACTATTGTCGCTTCATTACTAAATCTACCTGTTTTTTGAAGCTGCGTTTAAAAGTATCCATACTAAAACGACTGACATTTGCTTTAATTTTTTCATTATCAAATTGCTTGTTTTCAAAAGCCCTTATTCCTTCAATAAGCGAGTCAACGGATTGATTTTGGAAAAAAATACCTGTGACATCATCTTTAATAATTTCTGTAGCTCCTCCAGCCTTATAAGCAATTACTGGTATCCCAAAGAGCTGTGCTTCAACAATCGTAAGTCCGAAATCTTCATAGCCAGGAAAAATAAGCGCTCTACTTTGTTGATAATACGTAACGAGTTCTTGATCTGACACACGACCAATAAATTCTATGGTAGGACCAGCAAGAGCTTTCAGCTTGGCCTCTTGACTACCAACCCCAATAATTTTTAAAGGTAAATTCAATCTATTACATGCTTGTATTGCTAAATCAATTCTCTTATATGAAACCAACCTGGAAACTACTAAAAAGTATTTTCCACTATTTTGGTTTAACTTGGAATTTGGAGTTTGAAATTTGAAATTTGAAATTTCATTTGGTGGATATACGACAATCGATTCTCTATTATAATATTTTTTTATTCTTCTTTGTACTTCTTTCGAGATTGCGATGAATGCGTCAGGTCTTTGAGAAGCTACTACATCCCATTTTCGTAATGCTTGCACAACCGTCCTTGTAGCTAAACGAAAATATGTATTCGTAAAGTATTCTTTATACCCACTCCAAAGATATCTGGTAGGAGTTAAGCAGTAACAAATATGTTTTGTATCAGGTTTAGTGATAATTCCCTTAGCAGATTCGCTTGTTACCGATATAACTAAATCGTAGGAGTTAAAATTAAAGCTTTCAAATGCAAGTGGCATTAAGAATGGAAGTAATTCATGTTTATTTCTAAAAAACGGAATATTTTGTAAAAAAGAAGCTTTTACAGTAAAAGTATCAGCCCATGGAGCAGCTGAAGGATTATATACTGAGGTATACAATGGTGCATCAGGAAAGAGCTGGTGAAGAGCTAATAGAACTCGTTCAGCACCTCCCCACTTATTAACACGATCATAGACTAGAGCTACTTTCATATAAACTAGCGTGAAACTACTTCTTTATAGATTAAAAGTGTTTCTTCTGCCATTTTCTTCCATGAAAATAAGGACGCTCGAGAAAGTCCTTTTTTTCTAACCTCTACTTTTTCGTTTGTTTTCATTGTTAAGATCTTTATTAATGCTAGTTGGAGATCTTCAGGTCTTTGGGGATCAAAAAAAATCGCAGATTCTCCGCACACTTCACGGTGTGCTGGAATATCCGATGCGACAACTAAACATGATTGTGAAAGTGCCTCCAGCGGCACTAATCCGAATCCTTCCATAAAGGATGGCGTTACTACTGCTAAAGCGTTTTTGTATAAAACATGAAGTAGTTCATCGGAGACATTATTATAAATATGTATAGAGTTATTCTTTTTATTATCTATATTCTCCAATAATCTCTCGTAAAAGAAATCTTTTTTCCCTACAAGAACTAATTGAAGATCTCTATATTGTGCAATATTCCGCAAGGATAAAAACGCACGTACTAAGGTCGCAACGTTTTTATGAGGATAGGCATTTCCCACATAAAGAAAATATTGAAAGCTAGGCCCTGCAAGTACCGCTTCATTTTTTGTATCAGCAATATTTGCATCAAACCCCTCATGTGTAATAACTATTTTTCCCTGGGGAACATGTAATGTCTGCATTACATCTTTCTTTACGGTTTCTAAAGGAACTATTATGCGCTCAGCGTTTCGTACAGCAAAGAGAATTGTAGATTTATATCCCAAACGCTTCAGTCTATATATAGGTTTAGGAAGAGTGGTCGCTTTTCCTGTTGGAAAATGGTGGATGATAAGATCATGAATAGTTACTACAAATGGACGTCTATAAACAACAGGAACTGAAAAATATGGGAAATGCATCAGATCTACTTTTTCTTTATTGAGTATCTGGGGGAGCATTAATTGCTCTTGGAATGAATGCCAGCGAACATCAGCAGTAATTATTTTCCATGAGTTTGTTTTTTTTGCTATCTTTTCTTCAATTTCTTGATAATCTCTTGATAGTACAAAAAGTGTATAATTATTTTCCTTATCAACATCGAGTAGCTGCTTTACTAGATTTCTAATATACCTACCTACTCCTGTTTCATTCCACAACCGTGCATCAATACCAATTTTCATACCTCAAGTATAACACGGCAAGATCCATATATGGAAATTTAATACAGTACAAGTATAATGAAAAGTAAGTATGGACTTTCCTAGGAAAATAATAAAAAGATTACCTGTACAATCCTTAATTTTTATTGTTTTATTAATTCCTCTTTACGTTTTGCTTTATAAACTCTTTATTCCTCGTATCAGCGCATTTGGCTGCTTTGATGATTGTTTTAATATTGTAGGAGGCTATTTTATGTTAAAAGGCAAAATGCTCTATAGTGAAGTTTTTTTTAATCATCAAATGGGAATGGCTTATATAAGCTACTTGATACAGTTCGTTACCACACCTGAAAATATGTATGAATTAATTCTTAACCACCGAAAATTTTTACTTGTTTTTAGCTTAATCATGAATGTACTAATAGTACTACGTTTCAAATCACGAGGATTTTTAACAATTATATTGTACGAAATGACAAAGTTTTACCTTTTCGGAAATAGATTTCTCGCGGAGGCATTCATAGTATATCCACTTATATATGTGTTCGGGTTATCTTTGGAAAAAATACAAAAAAAGAAATTATACGCTTTTGACTACATAATTGCGTCATTCTTTACATGGTTTATAGTTTTCTTGAGGGAGCCTTATATTCCTGTTACATTCTTTCTTTTTTTTGTAGTTGTTTTTGATAAACACATGAGGAAAGTACAGTATGTAAGCATATTTACTTTCTTTTTATTATCTGGATTTACGATATTTATACAACCATTATCTGACTATTTCTTTAATCTTTTCACAGTAAATAACCAAACCATTCTAGATCATGAATTTAAAAATAGAACGAATCTTCTTTTTTGGTTATTTGAAATGTTCTCGTATCCTTTTTTATCAATTTGGGGAAATCATTGGAATATATTTCGATATATTTTTATTAATTTAAGTTTTTTCTTTACTTTCTTTCTTATGCTATTAATCGCATTTAGAAAATATTTCTATCCTCTATTTATACTCATTACGTTAGGTATAGCTAACATTCGCTCCGTCGAGATTGGCAGAATTTATTATGAAGCGTTTCATATGATTCCCTGGTTTGGATTGTTTACTTTTTCTGTATTCTCTTTACTCTATTATTTGTATGAAATATCCCCGAAAAAAAAGACAGCTATAATTTTAGGTATTTCATTATTTTCTATCTATCTTAGTATCCTTGTGTCTCCGCAATCTTATGTATATGAAAAACCCTACCCCCATGAAGAATTTATAACCCATTATGGGAGAGAGCTACAAATTGGAGAAGCAATAAAAAAACTTTCATCATCAAACGATACACTCTTTTTAGACGGATTCGATGATCTTATATATTGGCAAGCTTTACTCATATCACCATATAAATATTCGTGGTATACATCTGTTATGCCAAAAATAAAAAGATACAGTGACGCTCGTATAGAAATGTTTTTAAAAAATCCGCCAACTTTTTATTATGGATCTTGTCCTAACGAGAAAACTGACTATCGTCTTTTACCTGATAGATTCAAAAAAGACTACATTCGTCTTTATGAATATGGGAGACCTAGTTGCTTATTTATAAAGAAAGAAAAAATCAAATTTATCACTCAAAAACAGTGGAATGATGCTAAAAAGTTTGGATACTCTTTATCTAAGGAAAATTAAGACACATTACGCATACTAATACGTTCTTTAATGTCTATACCCCGCAAAACAATCCAGGTAATAAATCCGGGATATTTTTTAAGATAATGTTTTCTATAGAAAATTCTCATAGCATCAAATCTTGCTTTTGTTATGTTACGCTTTACGTTTTTATCAGCTGTCGTAATATGCTTAGAAATCTCCTTTAATCCACTAGATACACCTTTATAATGAAGAATCTTAACTGTAGGTACAAAGTATATTTTCCAATTTTTTTCTTTTAGTTTGTAACAAAAATCAAGATCCTCTCCATTAAAAAAATAATCTTCATCCCACCAACCCACATCTTCGCCAGCTTCTCTTCTAACCATCATAAATGCGCCTGTTAATGCATCAATTTCGTGAATTTTATCTAAATCATGAAATCCAAGATTATATCCATTAAAGAAAAGAGAACCTGGAAATAATTTAGCTAAACCAGAGAAATAACAAAAAGAATTCCAAGGAGTAGGAAAACCTCTATGACTACCATCATCTAACGATTTATTTGGCCATTCCACAAAACATGTTGCTGCTCCAGCTTCTTTATGAAAATCCATAAAAGACAACATTTCATCTAATGTATGTCTATAGAGTAATGTGTCAGGATTAAGAAATAGTAAATACCTTCCTGTTGCCTTTTTTACGCCCACATTACATGCTTTGGAGAACCCTATATTCTCATTATTTTTTATTAGTGTAACATGAGGAAATTGTTTATTAATTATTTCATTTGAATTATCTTCTGAGTTGTTATCAACAATAATTATTTCATAAGGTATTTTCTTCGATGTATTTTCAGCAATAGAAATTAAACACTCTCTTATAAATTCTTTCGTATTGTATGAAACAATAATTATTGATACATCCACCATATTAATTTTTAGAAATCTTAGAATAAATACTATCTAATTTCTTAGCAATTACTTCCCAATTATATTTCTCTTCTATTAAGTTCCTTGCATTTTCGGCAATTTTTTCATAATAATTACGATCACGCAGTAATCTGGTTATTCTCTCTATCAATGTTTGCGTATCGTTACCTGTTACCGCGTGAACATCTGAAGCTGCTTCTAAACCTTTAATTCCTAAGTCTGTAGTCACAACAGGTACGCCAGAAGCCATTGCTTCAAGTATCTTATAACTAGTACCTCCACCTACTTTTATCGGGGCAAGTAAAATATCAGTATTTTTAAATATCTCTACTGTATTCGGTGAATTTTCGTTAAAAATGATACTGTCATATTTATTTAATGCACGTATAGACTGAGGTATATGTCTTCCCGCAATATGAAGGTTTATCTTAACTTCTCCTTCTACAGCTCGTAATAAGTACGGCCAAATATCATTTAAAATCCACTTCACAGTATCTCTATTCTGAATCCATGAAAAATCACCAATAAATAAAAAATCTTTTTGAGGCATATGTGCTTGTTTTGCTAAGGAATGATAAGCTTTTACTCTAGATTTTCTAAACTGAAAAAGCGATAAATCAACTCCATTAGGAACTACTTCCACATCTTTCAACTTCATTTTTATTTTTTCCTCTTCTGAAACCGCTATAACCTGTTCTACCCTCTTCCATGCTTGAATCTCCTTATATTTAAGCTTTTTGACATCAAGATACAGAAAAGGACGGAGTAAAAAATTTGCCTGTTCCTTATATCGGTTATAGACTAAGTATTCAATATTATGTTCTGCAAGGACAATTGGAATGTTCACTTTCGGAACATTTTGCAATACGTAGAATGTTTCGACATGTATTAAATCAAAAGTTTTTCGTTTCAATACCTCATTAATTTTTGCTTTCATTTCGTTATGTTTATGTCCTACCACAAGAAAGGGATTAAGTGAAAAACCAGCTTGTAAAATATTCTTAATCGTCCATTGTTCTCTCCGTTGAACAGTTATAACTTCTTTACAGAACTTTGCAACTTCATCTTTATCTTGTTTTGTTTGATAGGGTCTTTTTTCGCAAACAAGTGTTATTGCATGTTTTTTGGATAACTCTTTAATCAAATTATATAAACGTATATGTCCGCCGGAATATAACGGAAATGGCAGATAGGAAGATACAATTAATATATTCATGGTTTCTGTTTTAAATCAAAAAGTATATATTCCTGTTTCTCAGCAATAACTCTATATGTCTTCCCAATTTCTTTATCTTTATCAGTAGGATTAACAAGGACAAGATGTGTTGCCCCCTTTTGTATTAATTCAGGAAGTGAGTTTTGAAAACTAGCCCAGCCTTTTCGATTCATATGGTATAAAAGCGAAGTATCTCCCTCGTATGGAGCAACTATTTTAGCATCCACAGGAGTGAGCTTCTGAACAGCCTCCCCGGCAGCAAATATAGATGGATTATTAATGTTATAGTAATCTCTTATGAAGTACCAGCTAAACATTAATGTAGCAATTAAAACAGTCAACCCTATTCCTTTTGTAAAGAATGTATCTAATTCCACATAGGGATTTTTCAGGAAAAATCGCAATCCAATACCTGCAAAAAGAACTATAGATGGCAAAATCAAAATTTGGTAATAGTCATGCTGGACATTGCCCCTTGCAATAATAACAAGATACAACAAGGAAGAAGCTAAAAAAGATAGAAAAAATATTGTATTTTCTTTTTTTTGTATTAGCTTCTGGGAAAATAACAGACCAACTATCAATAATCCTGTTCCCCAATATCCTAACAGTAACTTTCCAATCCTATCAGCAAATA
>CAZEJU010000014.1:0-30346 GCA_964512695.1 uncultured Gammaproteobacteria bacterium
GAAATGGATAAGAAGTATACTGGCTAGTTATGAGTTATCCCACAAGGGGACTACCTCCGATGTACATCGGAGGGTCGTGAGTTAGGAGTTTGTTTTTTTTGCTACGAGCTAAGTGTATAGAGGTAGATTTTTTCTTTCTCTTTTACATGTTTCAAGGTGGGTAATTGAAAATAGTTAACGACTATTTGGGTGCCGGGTTTTGCTTGGTTTAGAACTTTTTTTTCTATTTGTCCCATGATATGTGACGTGAGGTAGATCGTAATAATGTCGAACCCGCCTAGATCGACCTTCCAAAAATCACCCAGATGAATAAAAGCTTTTCCTTGAAGTCCAGCTTTATGAATATTCCATTTCGCCCAGAATGCAAGAATTGGATTTATTTCATATCCATGGGCCTCCAAACCACGTTTCGCGAGTTCGATCACAACTCTTCCATCGCCCGCGCCAAGGTCAACGGCTTTTTGGTCTTTTTTAATCTGTAATAGATTAAGCATGGTTTGTGTTTTTTCTGTACCGATAGGTGCATAGGGTGCGCCTCGGATCATAGTATAGGTAACATTCCATATAATGTAGAGAAGGAGCGCGATAATAAGTAATTGTGGAATAAGAACCATGTATCTACTATATCAGGATTTACAAATTATGATTGAAGAATTACGAATAGATACAGGCATACGCAAAACTTTCCTAGGTTGGAAGGCTAACCAACCCCGGGGGTTAGAAAGGTTAGAAACGTTGCCTATCCAACACTTAAAGGGTACTAAGTACATAGAGCAGCTTCTTCGGGGTGGGCATACTGTATCTCGGCAGGTTACTCTGAATCTTCTCTGAAAATGACATTTTCTGCAGAGGCATTACTTTTTTTCCCTTTCGTTACTCTGTATGACTGTACCCATTCATCTGTCGTATATTGCATATTCAGAAATAAAACCGCTTGCATACTGCCACGATATGCAGCAGTAGCGAGAGCGTGATCATTATATGTACTTACCCTTTTAAACCCAGCAGGAAAAATCATTTTTTCTTCAATAATTTTTCTAGCTTCAGCTAATTTAGTACTGATGGTTTTGTGAATCCATCCCAGCTCTTCCGCGATGGTGGTATGACTTTTTCCTGCTATCTTAGACTCAACTATATATAATAAGGGAGCTGGTAATATCTCCGAAAGTTTCTGATGAAATTTTTCGCGTAGCTGTTCAATGTCTAATTCCGGTTCTTCGCCATCTTCAATAATCTTTTCTACAGGGCGTAAGGTATCATCAAGTCTAAAGAGTTCATAATTATATACTTCATCCAACTCGGTAGGATCGTTTTCGTTTGGTGGATCAGACAGTGTTGCTTCTTGGCTTTTTTGACGCCGCAAGGTCGCTAGCTCTTTATACTTTGCGATAGAGAGAGCCCAGTTAAACATATTTCGTTCCGGATCGCCTTTCCCTTTTAAGGGGTCAAATCTGGATAATGAAGAGAATATTTCTATAAGACCTTCTTGTGTAGCATCCTCAACCCTATCAGGTCTCATTTTATACAGAGAGCGATAAAGAGGATCGTAAAGTATGTGAAATAATTTATCCTCAGCTCTAGGATTTGCTTTCAGCACTTCGTCTCTTAAAGCGATTACATTTGGTGCAATTTTTTCGTCATTCATAAATTTTTATAAGATTATAGTAAGTTTCAAGAAAAATACCTAATAATTCTTAAAAGTTCTCTCGACTTTATCCTCTATAAGAGCATTTCTTTTTTTTCAGATTACTATCCTTTTTATATACATTTGTTCGACTTTAGTATATTGACAATTAGTATAATTAGTGTTATTTTAATATTAATTAATAAAAAAATTATATTAATTTAATGGAAAATAATTTAAGAACATTTTTAGAAATCCCTTACGACACTCTCGAAGAAATGAATATTTCTGCAGGGGAAAAAGCTGAGACTGTAGATTTTAAAGAACTCGAAGCAGAATATAGAGCATATCTGAAAAAAGAAAAACGAATAAAAGCAGTGACCCTTTGTTTTACTGATATTGAAGGCCGATTCCACATGCTAGATTATGATAAGAAGTTTCTACTGGAAAGCGCGGATAATTTAACTTTCGATGGTTCTTCTATTCGAGGTTTTAGCCAGCAGGCAGAATCAGATTTACGTTTAGACATCGACTGGAGTAGTATCGTCTGGCTTCCTTCAGATGTTTTCGGGCCGGGAAAGGTAATATTCTTCGCAAACGTTTTAGGTCGTGATAGGACAGCATACGCTGCAGATTATCGAGGGCAATTGCAGGAATATACACATGGTTTGAAGAAAAAAGGAATGACCGCACAAGCGTCGACGGAAATTGAAGGTTTTTTGCTGGAAGGCGTAAATGCGGAACAGCGATTTAGTGAGACAGAAGGTTTTAAACTTATCTCCACGGGTGGGTATTACCATTCACTTCCGTTAGATCCACTGCGGCAATTTATCGATAGATCAGCAGAAGCACAGCGTGCAATGGGATTCCGAAATGAAAAGGACCATCCAGAAGTAGCCCCATCACAATTTGAGATGAATTTTTCTTATTCTGATGCTTTAAGGGCTTGCGATAAAATTCAACTCTATAAATTAGTTTGCCGCCAAGTCGCCCGTAGTATGGGAATGACAGCGTCATTTTTACCGAAACCAGTAGTGGGAATAAATGGTTCAGGGATGCATACGAATTTTTCCCTTAGTAAAGCAAGAAAGAATATATTTCATGACCCGAAAGGTCAAGATGGTTTATCGAAAATAGCTTGGGATTTTATTTGGAGACTCTTAAATCATGCCCCTGAAATCGCTTTAATTTTCAATCCCAGCGTAAATGCATATCGACGATTAGATCCTCATTTCGAAGCACCTAATCAGATAAAAGTTTCTCCGATTGATAGAGGATCAATGATTAGAATTCCAGTAGGGAATGAAAAAACGGCCCGAATCGAAGTTCGTTCCGTGGCACCGGATGCGAATCCTTATTTAGTTTTATTAACCATTTTGAAAACTGGTTTCGAGGGAACACCATTAGAAAAAGATGAAACGAAACGGGATAGACTTCGTTTTCTTCCTGATAATATGAATGATGCAATTAAACTTTTTAAAGCCAGCGAATTTACTGGGAAAGTTATGGGAGAAGATAGCAAAATGAAATTCATCGCATATAAGCAGGCTGCTGCGGATAGAAGTCCTAAAACTCTCGGAAATTTCGTTAAAGCTTCAGAAATTCTCTATCACCATGAAATAACAAATCAGGTATTGTGGAATAGATTTTGATTGCTTCTTGCTTCTAGCTACTGGCTACTTGCATATTCACTGAGAAAAATAGAATGAGTTTTGCTAGCTGCTGTTAGCTATTTGCTATGAGCGTATTTATTGTCAGGTGTTTGTCTAGCATAGCTATTTCTCAATCTCTACAATTTTTTTATACTTAATAAATCGTATGGTTAATAATCCTTGGGAACGGGCGAAAAAACAACTAGAAAAGATTGCCGCTATTATTACACTAGACCCTTTTATTATAAAGGCGTTAGCTGAACCTCATAGAATCATTGAAGTGTCATTACCTCTTATTCTTGATAACGGAACTATACAACGATATACCGGTTACAGGGTGCAACACGACAATACACTCGGGCCTTATAAAGGGGGCTTACGATATCATCAAGAAGTATCGATGGATGAAGTAAAAGCGCTCGCTTTTTGGATGAGTATGAAAAACGCCGTCGTGAACGTACCTTTCGGTGGGGGTAAAGGAGGAATTACTGTAGATCCTAAGCAGTTATCTGAAGCAGAACTCGAACGATTAACCCGTGAGTTTACCCGTAAGCTCGCTCCAGTTATCGGACCGTATTTCGATGTTCCTGCTCCAGATGTAAATACTAATCCTAAAATTATGAGTTGGATAGTAGATGAATTTAGAAAGCAGAGTTCAGAATTCAGAAGTAATTATACAGAGGGAGAGTTGGCTGGGGTTGTGACGGGGAAGCCGGTAGAAATGGGGGGGTCGCAAGGGAGAACAGAGGCGACTGGTTTAGGCGGGATGTATGCTTTACTTACAATGCTTAGGTTACTTAAGAAAGAACATACGGGAATGACTGTGGCGGTGCAGGGATTTGGGAATGTCGGAAAATATATTGCTGAGTTTTTGCAAAAGGAAGGCTTAAAAATCGTAGCATTATCCGATTCAAAAGGGGGTATATATATCCCTAACGGTGTGCCTCCGATTGCAGAAGTAGATAAATGTAAAGAGCTGAAAGGAACAGTAGGAGGATGTTATTGTGTCGGGTCAGTCTGTGACATAGAACATCGTGAAACAGTAGGAGGAAAAGATGTATCTTCAGAAGAATTACTTACATTACCTGTCGATATTCTCATTCCAGCAGCACTTGAAAATGTTATAACAGCAGAAAACGCGGATAAAATTCAGGCAAAATTTATTCTAGAAATGGCGAATGGTCCGACGACGGAGGATGCAGATGAGATATTGGCGAAGAACGGTGTCATAGTGATTCCGGATATTCTAGCAAATGCGGGAGGTGTGACAACAAGTTATTTCGAATGGTATCAAAATGTCCATAATGAGACATGGAGTAAAGACAGTGTGTTCGCGAAGCTGAAGGAAAAAATGGAAATAGCTACATCTGAAGTCTATGATGCTTCTCAAAAATACGCTGTTAACCTTCGTGACGCTGCTTATATCGTAGCTCTCCAGAGAATAGCAAACAGCTCATAAGATGTATGTTTTGATAAGCTTGCTTTTATTAAGGGGAAATAAACGCAAAAAACTTTGTCGGATTAAAAACTGTTGCTTCGAGGGTTTCCCGTCTGTGGTTTCTAACTGTAGTATATATTGTTTTATCACTGCATTCTTGTAGTATTTGGTTTCTTTCCTGGAACGTTGTATAGCCAGCTTCTCGTAGCATAGATGAAGCTTGGGTAATAATAGCTGTGGAAAAACTACTTCCCGGAGGTTGCCGGAACGCAGCATTATCGACATATATATCAGCTCCATGCATATTTTGTGCTGGTTTACCCCGGTTTTCGTCTAAGGGCATCCATTCAGCACACACGCGAATATATTTCGGCCAACGCTCGTTACATGTGTTCCTTACGTCAATAAGATCATCACCGTGATTTCCGCCCGCTAGATTGAATTCCTTTAGAGGTAAAGCTTCAGATAGTTGAAAAATGTCTTGTGCGGTTTGTGCGACTCTACCAGGGGAATTGCCGCTGATAATTCTTAATTTTGGTTCAAGTGTATAACGGACAGGTAGGAGCAGTGATTTTTCTTCCGCAGACATTTGGTCGATATCCATAAAACCCCGCGCACCAAATACTTTTCTTTGCTCTGTACTTAGTCCATTCACAACATAGTAAATATCGTTATTTCCTAAAATCCAGCTAAGGTTACCAATTTCATAGCCTGGTTGGTGTTTAAGAATGTGAGCCATTTTCTGTATATTCAACTTTGTTCGAAGACCTGGATTTCCTTTTTCATCAAATAACAAGTCTGCTTTTTCAAGCATGGGTTGAAGAGGGTAAAGAAGTGGCTTATCAACGGATCTTCTCCTTGCGCTGGATTCAAGTACATGCATGGCTTTCGCAACGCGCACGCCATGATCTTGGAAAAGATTCAGCGCACCTTTCGCAAGTGCGAAGCGGGGAGCGTCATGGAGTAATTGTTCTTCTAACTTTTTCCGATCATGAAGATATTCTCTATATTTCCATAAAAGAATTGGGTAAGGTAGATAATCGTTCCCTAAAAGTCTTTGTAACTCACGTTCATTATCTGGATAGAATCTTTGTGTAACGTAGTTATGTATTTCAGGGGAATAATGTTCTGGCGCGAAGTCAAAAAGAATTGTATTTCCAGGAAATCGTGGGACCTCACCTGATTCTGAAACCAGTTGGGAACTAAAGAAAAGACTCGCTGCAGTTCCAGTTGCTATTTTCAAGAACTCTCTACGGGTAAAACGTTCGGTCATTTTACAAAGAATTTTATCACGCTTTCTGTAAGGTAACTACTGTATCTATACCACACGCGAGGTAGAAACATACTGTCCTATAGTACTTGACAAATATATAAATATGGTGTATATTAAGGTATGCTTTTCCGTATAGTAATATACTGATTGACAGGATAAAAAGCAGAGGTATAAGGAGTTTATCCGTATGCACTCTGCATATATCTCGCACTTTTACAGTTGGGGGTAGATATATAAATCCTGATTGCCTAGGAAGGCAGCAGGTGAATCACTACAATTGTCATTCTGAAACGAAGCGATAGAAAACTGTTAAGATCCTATCGTTCTGATAAACATCGGGATTCCAGGCTGACACAGGGTATGGTGGTTCTTCAGCTGCCTTCCTGGGGGGTTGGCTTCGGCTCAGTGCGTCTTTTACGGCGTACAGCTGGAAGCCAAGCTTCTAAGAAAAATCACTGCTCTGCCAGGACAGAGCAATCCATATGCCAGAGTCTTTCTTGAAGGAGGAAGACATGAAGACATCCGCGTTGAGTCCCGATCTGCACATCCGTCTGGTGCTCGCTTTGGCGTGCGCTTTGCTCCTCGTCACCATCCTGGTGGCCGGAGTCCATGCCGCGCCGGCTGATGCGCCCGCGGCGCAGTTCGCCCAGTGTTGGGACTATGGCGACGGTATCACCGTCTGCCAAAATCCCTACTGGCGTCACTTCAGCGCCTCGTCGTCCTACCACGGCGGCCCCTTCACAAGGGGCGTGGTGGGTGAGTCAAATACCATTTACCGGTTCGACGACCAGTGCGCCTTGGTGCCCTCGGGCTACCAGGCGGCTTGGCAGTACGCCGGTTACCCCGGATCGGAAACCTACTGCAAGTACTAAGCAGTAGGGAGCAAGAGGAGCCCAGTGAGGGCGTCTATACGACGCGATCACTGTGAGCCCTCCTGGGCTCCTCACTTCAGCGGAAGCCGAAAAATCTACCCCCAACGTATTATTTTTTACATACCCTTTCTGCTACGGCATGAATCCTTGAGTAAACAAATTCGTGCCCCACATATTTCCGGTTATCAAGCGTTTGCGCTTGTCCTCCCTATGATTAAGGAATTATCGAAGGCTCTCTAGCAACAAAAAATCTCGATTTCTTAACTACAAAATGCACTATGTATCAGGTAAGAAACATTTTTATAGAATCAAAAAATTGCATGTATCTGCTGATATTGTAAGATAGATACTTTACTTCCGTTAAGGAAATTGGTAGGATGGTTCAGCGATGAAGAGAAGTGTTATCATACTTGGAATTCTTCTTATTAGCTTCATAGTCCTTAGTTTTTTCGTAAATCAGCGTGGAACATGGATTGGAAAAATTATTAACACAACTAGTCCTGATATGACTGATGCTATGTTAGGTGAAGAAGGTGGAATAGTTCCTGCCAATCCATTATCAATTCAATCTTTACGAGAAGGAAATTATTCAGGCAGTGATATCGTCATCGAAGAAGTTTTAGAATCAGGAACGAATTATGATCGCTATCTTACTTCATATAGATCAGATGGTTTAAAGATTTATGCATTACTAACTGTACCTCAAGGAGAAACTCCTAACACAGGATGGCCTGTAATTATATTTAACCATGGATATATACCTCCTAAAGAATATAGGACCACAGAACGTTATATCGCGTATACAGACGGGTTTTCGAGAAATGGATATGTACTTTTCCGGCCGGACTATCGGGGTCACGGTAGTTCTGAAGGTGAAGCGACTGGTGGGTATGGTTCAAATGGATATACGATTGATGTTTTAAATGCACTAGCTTCTGTAAAAAGGTTGAAAGGAGGATTAAAGGGTGTGGAAGGGAAAGAAAGCATAAAATTGGTAGATGTAAATCGTGTCGGCATGTGGGGGCATAGTATGGGAGGTTTTATTACACTGCGATCTATGGTCGTTAATAGAGATATAAAAGCAGGTGTTATCTGGGCAGGAGTAGTCGCGTCTTATCCCGATCTCATTAATAATTGGCGGCGGAGACTTGCTCCTTCACAACCGCTTCCGTCTCATGCCTCGTCCTGGAGGAGAAAGTTAGTAGATAGTTACGGAGAACCTTCGAATGATTCATCTTTCTGGCAAAGTATCTCAGCAAACTTTTTCTTAAAGGATATTTCTGGTCCATTACAGTTACATCATGGAACAGCTGATACTTCAGTTCCATGGGAATTTTCGAAAGACTTGGAAAAACAAATGAAAGATGCTAAAAAAGAAGTAGAATATCATGAATATGAGGGGGATGACCATAATCTTTCAGCTAATTTTCAGACAGCAATGCAAAGATCGATAGAGTTTTTTGATAAAAACGTTAAAAAATAGTTGCATAGCTTCAGAGATACAGAGTTGCAAAGAAAACTCTGAATGGTTTGTAGCTTTGTAATTTTAGAGCTTGAGAGGGGGTGATTTTTATGGAAGAAACAACACAAAACACTTCGGGTGGCGCTAATAAAATGTCGTTTATAGCTGTCGCAGTTATCGCTTTATTAGTTTTAGGAGGCGTTGCATTTTTTATGACACAGAATTCAGCTAGAAATGCTGAAGAGTCAGCCAGCCAAGATAAAATGGCTGGGGAACCTACAGTAAGTGACGCGATGCCAGAAAAAACGGAATCTACAACAGAAGAAGGAGATGTTAAGGAATTTACCGTCGCTGGACAAAATTTTTCTTTCGATGTTAAAGAAATGAGAGTTAAGAAAGGGGATAAGGTACGAATCGTCTTTAAAAATGAAGCTGGTTTTCACGATTGGGTTCTCGATGAATTTAATGCGAAAACGAAACAAATACAAGCGGGCGAAACAGATACTGTAGAGTTTACTGCTGATAAAGTAGGAACTTTTGAATATTATTGCAGCGTCGGAAGCCATCGACAAATGGGAATGGTAGGTAACTTGATAGTAGAGTAGTCAGTTACTTTCAACTTTTAACGCTAACTACGCAGAATAATACGCTGAGGCGGAAAACTGCGTAGTTTTCATAAGAACGGTTACGTATGGATCGGATTTTACGTAATTTATGGTAGTGTTATTTGGATGATAGTTGTTGGGGTGGGTTCTTCCGTGGGGGTAGGCACATCTGTCGGTGAAGGTATTTCAGCAGGTTTATCTGTTGGCTTGGGCATTTCAGTAGGAACAGATGATGGAGTAATTTCCATGGATGTAGGAGAAGGAAGAGTGCAACCCTCTTTAGGTTCTGTTCCTCTCAGAAAATATTCTTGTCGTGTAATAATAGTCGGGTTGTCTTCTTTTTTTTCCTCTGGCTTATCTGGCGCGGGTGTGGGAGTTTCTTTTTTTATTACTTGTTCACATACGCTTGTGGTTACTACCCCTGATGTGGGATTAAATTTCTCAATTGGCGTTCCTGCGAGAATATTTTCCATAATCAATCTCCATATCGGAGCTGCACCTAATGATCCCGCCACGCCATCCATCTGCGCATTATCATTATTACCGATCCATACACCGACTACAAGGCTGGGGGTGTATCCGACAGTTAAGGAGTCTCTATAATTTTCTGTAGTTCCTGTTTTTACAGCAGCAGGCCGTGAAATAGTTAGCGCATTTCCGAAGACTTCTGCACGCGCATTATTATCAGAAAGAATAGAAGAGATCAGAAACGCTACATTTTCATCTACCACTTCTTTCTCCGAAACGTTATGAGTATAAATAGCATTCCCTTTTTTATCGCGGATTTCTACTATAGTGAACGGCTCTGCCCGAATTCCGCTATTAGCGAATGTACCAAAAGCACTTGTCATCTCAATAAGAGGTATCTCAGCGGCTCCCAGGACAAGAGATAAACCGTAATGAGAAGGATCTTTTAAAGTAGTAATGCCTAATCTTTCAGCAAATTCAATTCCAGAGCCTACGCCTATTTTATCTAAAGCTAGGACAGCAGGAATATTTAAAGAAGTAGATAACGCACGACGGACAGTAACGTTTCCCCGAAATCTGCCGTCGTAATTTTTAGGTTTATAGCCACCTGGAAACGATATTTCTTTATCGTCTAATAAAGAGCCTGGGGTTAAGATTCTATCTTCAAACGCTTTTGCATAGACAAGTGGTTTAAATGAAGACCCTGGTTGGCGGGGTTTTAGTGCCATGTTTATTTTTCCGTTTGTCTCAGATGACCAATCCCAGCTTCCCACAAGTGTTACAATCTCTCCAGTTTTAGGATTTATCGACACTGCGGCTCCGTTAGTTACTTTATTTGTAGCTAGACGAAGAACTTGGTTTTTTACAGTTTGTTCGGCAAATGCTTGAGCTTTTAAATCTAATGTAGTCTTTACCGTAAATCCTGATTGGGCGACTTGTTGTTCTCCATATCTTTTAATTAATTCTTCTTTTACCATTAGAGCGAAATGCGGGGCTATCTGGTTCAGATCATCTTTTCTAGAAATAAACGTAATTTTTTCAGCTTTCGCTTGTTGTTCGTCTTCAATATCTATGAATTGTTGCTTTCTCATTTCTGCTAAAACGATAGCTTGACGAGCGAAGGCGCGATCTTTATCCCCTGAAATAGGGGAAAGTGCTGAAGGTGCGGGGAGTATAGCGACGAGGAGCGCACTCTCTCCTAGCGTTAGCTCTGAGGCAGATTTATTAAAGTATGTTTGTGCTGCGTCTTCGATACCAAATGCGCCTTCACCGAAGTACACAGTATTTAGATACATTTCGAGAATATCTTTCTTACTAAATCTACGTTCAAGCTCTATGGCTAATACGAGTTCCTGGTACTTTCGTAGAAAGCTTTTGTTCTGGTTGAGCAAGGTATTCTTAATAAGTTGTTGTGATATTGTCGAACCTCCTTGCGCTAATCGTTCTTCTCGAAAGTTTGCTAGTAAAGCTCGCCCTATACCCCGAATAGAGAATCCGGGGTGTTTATAAAAATCTTTATCTTCTACCGCTATAACTGCGTTTTCAGTATAATCTCGAATAGCTGATAATGAAGCAATTTCAGTCGTTCTGGCTTGATAAAACGTAAAAAAAGGTTTGTCGTTCCGGTCAGTTAAGATAACTCCCGAGTTTTTTTTCGAAATAATATTTTCTTTGCTCGAAAGATCACGAACGAAATAAATGTATGTCACGATAGGAGTGATAAGAAGAATACCTGCTATAAAAACAAGCACAATAAGTAATGGTTTTTTTAAGTGTTTGAGCTGTTCTCTAAGGTTTAAACGAACTTTTTTTTCTTTCGAAGTGTGAATCGGATCAGGTAGTACGTCTTTTTTTTCGTCAATCGGAGTAGATAGAGAAGAGTATTTCTTTATTATTTTCGGCATATCTCTAGTATACGTCTATTTTGTAAAAAGTATGTAAAGTTTCTTCTACAAGTAAGAAGTGTGTTATGAGGAGTCGAAATAATCTTAACACACCAAGGTTCGAAGCTATCTAACCCCGGGGGTTAGATATTATAAAAAGATAAGGGTAAAGATGTTATGTAATGGAATACGTAAAGAGGTGGTGAGGCTATTCCGCTTTGCAGGTGGAAGTTAATGAGAGCTATGGGTGTTGGTCGTACTGGCGGAGGGTAGGGACAAGTTTGGCCATGATAATGACTACGAAGAGCGTTGCGAAACCACCTGTGATTACTGACATGGGGGCACCGATGAGTGCAGCAACTAATCCTGCTTCGAATTCCCCAAGTTGTGGACCACCTTGAAAGAAAATCATATTAAGTGAGATGATACGTCCCCGCATAGAATCTGGAGTAACGACCTGGCGTATGGTATGTCTGATAACTGTACTGACACTATCTCCAGCGCCTACTATAAAGAGCGCTATTAGCGATAAAGAGAAATTTTTTGAAAATCCAAATAAAATTGTTCCTAGTCCATACAAGAAAACGGCAATAAGTAACATTTTTCCTTGGCGGCCGAAGTTTCCGATATGGGCTACAGCAAATCCTGCTACTACTGCCCCGATAGCAGGAGCAGAGTAAAGAACACCTAAACCTTGAGGTCCTACACGAAGAATATCGGCCGCGAAAATAGGTAAGAGTGCCGTGGCTGATGAAAAAAAGGTACTGAAAAAGTCCAGGAGCATCGTAGACCAAATAATGGGTTTGGAAAATGCAAATTGTAGACCTTCTTTAATAGATTGGCGTGAGACGATAGTCTTTTTTCCTTCTATTTCACCAGAGGCATGCATGAAGAGTAAGCCTACAATAACTGCTAAAAATGAGAATGCGTTAAAAAGATAGACGTTTCCTAAACTTAGTTCTGCGATTATAAACCCTGCAAGGGCTGGTCCAGCTATGGATGCAGTTTGGAACATAATGAGATTTAAACTAACAGCATTAATAAGATGTTCTTTCTTCACAAGGCTTGGTACAAATGCTTGTCGGGAGGGAGTATCGATAGCTTTTACAGCAGCAGAAAGCGCGGTAATTATGTAAATAATTTCTGGTGTCATATTACCCTGGAAGGTAAATAAGGCTAGGAAAAGAGCGAGAAGAGCGCTTATAGATTGGGTTATAAGAAGTGTTTTTCTTCGGTTATGAGAATCTGCTATAGAACCTCCGATAAGAGAGAAAATAATTATGGGTATAACTCTAACCAGGCCGATGATTCCGAGTGCGATAGGTGAGCGAGTAAGAAGGTAAATATGCCAATTTAGTGCGACAAGTTCCATTTGGTTACCTGTTATAGAAACCATCTGCCCGAACCATAAAAGACGAAAATCCCGATAGCGAAGAGCAGGAAAACGGTGAATATATTGGTTTAATAACTGCATAAAGGACTATTGTAACATGATTTATCTGAAAAGGTGTTTTCGTCAACTGGAAGAAGTTTACCGAGGTGTCAATAGAGATACACCTCTAAGGTGTACTTGTTAAGGAGGAGGTAGTTAGGGGTGGATTGTTTAGACTATTTAGCTTGTTTAGACTGTTCAGATTGTTCAGATTGTTCAGATTGTTCAGATTGTTTAGATTGATTAGATTGTTTAGATTGTTTTGAGTTATGGTGATGTTTTCTGTAGAGTTCTGGAAAGATGTGAACATGTGGGGCGAGGTGCGCAAAACTACGTTTATTTCGTGGATTTGGTAGACTATGGGTAAAATCGTTATACGCCTGATTGATAATTTCATCAGGAATCATATTTCTGGCATCAACAACTCTTCTTTCATCCATTGCTATTACAATATCCCGTTCTTCATGACCTTCACCCCATATGGCATATATCAGTCTATCGTTTCCCCGATCTTCAAGCATAACTTCACCACCTTTTGAAATAAACACGTCGGGAACTTCCATTCGTCTGTACCCATGGATAGGTTTGCCCGTAATCATATTATGCCGGGTGAAAATAGCATCGTCTAGTGTTATCTGCTGGGGATCATCTGATCCTATTATTCTTATATTTGGGTGATTTGCTAAACCGATTTCTTGCAATGTTTGCATAATGAGTTTATATGATGAAGTATGATGCATAGTATGAATAGAGAGGAAAGCTTGTTCGGCTTCTAATAATTTTTTACTTCCGCGAATAGCCTGAACTACTTTATAATCAATACCAGGAATATAATTTCCTGAAAGCTCTATTGCTATATGCGGTAAAGTTGCAGAAGCATTTACTTTTTTCTTTTGAGGAATATCATGAGGTGATACTGTTCCGAAAGGTAATATACCTTTTTTTGGCCTTCGACCAGCTCTCAATAATGCTTCAGCAGTTGGTAGATCATGAACTACTACATAGTGATTACCAGCTGAGATTGGTGAACTCATAGTTCCTAATCCACTCACTTCCCAGGGATCTGGTACTGTTTCCATAACTATCGTATCTGATGGAAGCATTCGGCGTCTAATTGCTTCTATGACGGAAACAGCAGTTTTTGCGTGGGTGGTGACAAACAGCCTTTTTTGATGATGAGAAAGATCGTCTCCCGTATCCTGGATCTGCTTGATTAGTTTTTCGGGCTCTGCCCAACTACCAACGATCGCATTTAATAGAGAAAGAGGCAGATTATTATAAACGACATCGGTAAACCCTTTATAGAGTGCGGGGTATTGCTGCATGAGTTCGTATCCACGGGAGAAAGGATCTTTTCCGTTCATCTCTAAACTAAACCTATGAGTTTGTAGTCCGAGATCTTTGAAAAAGCGGTAAGCCATATATGCTTGCCGGTCGTGTCCCGCACCGATTTTCCCTCTTGATCCTATCGTATATACAGCATAATCATTTTTTCGTAGATACGTTCCCATTTCTCTCATTCTTCGTAATGTCTCTTCAGGGGTAATATCTAGTTCATCATAGATAAGATGACGATGTGCATCGACTGTCTCACGAAGTCTAGTCATAGGGGAAAACTGTTCAGTAGTTCGACGAAGCTGTTCGTTAATAGCACCTTGGAAGCGTTCCATATGGGATAGAAAATTGTAGAGTAACATGTTTTTAAAAGATTTTGCAAGAATACTATTGCATTGCTAGCAGATTAGTGTTAATTGTTAAGGATATTATATGCCTTTATTTAAAAACAGGGAAGAAGCTGGTGAACTCCTCGGGAGAAAACTGCTTAAACATTCCCTCAAACATCCCTATGTTTTTGCATTACCGCGTGGAGGTGTCATCGTAGCAAAGAAAATTGCAGAATTATATAATGTTCCATTTGATCTGTTTATCGTAAGAAAAATAGGCGCGCCGTATAGCCCAGAGTTTTCAATAGGCGCTATTACAGAGACCGGATATACGTATATAAATAAATCATATATATCGCAGGCTCACATCTCAGATGATACCGTAGAAGAGATCATTAAGAAAGAAGAAAATGAGATGAATAGGAGAATAACTGAATATAAAAAAGCAAGAGTAATTCCTGCACTAAAAGATGAAACGACAATACTTGTAGATGATGGTTTAGCAACTGGCATTACGATGTATGCTGCAGTGCAGTCAATACATTCGTTAAAACCACATAAGCTGTATGTTGCAGCACCTGTTGTATCCCAGGAAGCATGGGACATGATAAGAGAATATGTTGCTGGTATTATTACGCTTCATGTTCCTGAAAAGATGCAGGCTGTCGGGCAGTATTATGAAGATTTTCATCAGTTAACTGATGAGGAAGTACTAAGGGAATTAAAATTTAAGAGTTCTGCATTTCAAAATAGTTTATTAAGTTCAGATTGAAAGTGAATTTTTTGTTGACAAACTGGGAATTGTACAGTAAGCTAAAGAAATGTTAAGGAAAGTCTTCTTCGTATTTTCTATTTTACTTCTTTCAATTATTTCTCCTGTTTTCGCGGAAGAAAATGTAGATAATGCAACCTCGGAAACAAGACAAGAAAAGAAAGAAATTATGCTTCAGAACCGTGAGCAGCGACAAGAGGAAAGAGAGGCTTTGAAAGCACAGCTTGAACTACAAAGAGAAGAGGTAAAAACCCGTATAGCAGAAAAACGCAAAGAAATGAAAGAGGAAATACAGGCGAAGAGAGAAGAGTTTAAGAAAAAGCTTGCAGAGATTGCTGATGCTCGTAAGCAAGCAGCTGTAGAAAGAATAGATAAAAGATTAGCGAACATTAATAAAAACAGAACTGATCATTTTATGAGATCTTTAGAAAGGATGAAGACGTTGCTTGAAAGAGTAGCTTCCACAGGAGAAGCTTTGAAAGCAAAAGGACATGATACAACAAATCTTGAGAGTGCTGTTACGAAGGCAAATGAAGCAATAGCTTCAGCAAAAGCAGCAGTAGAAGAGCAAGCGGGAAAAGACTATACAGTTGAATTAGGCGAGGATGACAATTTACATGATGTTATGAAAGAAATGAAGGATAAATTACAAGAAGACTTATCTAAAACGAGAGAGTTTGTAAAAACAGCGAAAGATGCGGTAATGGATGCTGCAGAGGCATTAGCAAAAATTCGAGGATGATCTGGTGGAGTCGTTCGTTCCGGAACTCTATACTTTACCATTATGGATAATACACAGGACACAACAAATCACAATGCAACAAATATCACACCAGGAGGAGACAACAAACCTATGGGGGGATCACAACCCACAGTAGAACTTCAGCCTACACTCGCTGCTCCACAGGAAACAGCACCAGTACAAGCAACAGCTACTCCGGGTACAGAAAATGCTTCTCACACTCACAAGCATTCAAAAACACTTCTCCTAGCCGTAGTTGGTGTCGTACTCGTGTTACTTGGTGCATTATTTGCTGTATATACGATGCCGAGTAAGCAAAGAGCTGGCGTGAATCAAAAGAAAATAGTACCTACTACAGCAGTTTTATCACCAGAAGAATATGATGCTGAAGTTATCGATTTAGGAGACGATACTGCAGAGTTTCAACAGTTAGAGGAAGACTTAAAAGACCTCGAGTAATTTTCGACATTGAATAAATATTTTTTGCCGGTTAATCTTTAGTCATTAGTTTACGATATCTGTAAAGCATACCCTAGATCTTCATCGTTTAAGAGTTTATATTAATACCAACCTGGGAGGTTGGATGGCTTGACACCTAGGAGAAATTCTACTATTAATATAGTAATGCCTGGAAGAGCTATACCTTTTGTTACTAACGAGATTTATCATGTTTTTAACAGGGGTATTGATAGACGACCAACGTTTTTAAGCAAAACAGCCCTTGCCAGGAGTATAGAACTAATAACGTACTATCGTTTTATAAAACCTCCTTTAAGCTTCACACATTTTCAAAGACTTCCTACTCAGCGGCGAGGAGAATTTTTTCAACATCTTACTATGAAAAATCAAAAGCATGTGGATATTCTTGCTTTTTGTTTTATGCCAAATCATTTTCATTTTTTACTGAGGCAATTAACCGATCAAGGCATTTCTACATTTATGAGTAATTTTCAAAATAGTTATACGAGATATTTCAACATTCGTTATGAAAGAGTAGGTCCTCTTTTTTTAAACCAGTTTAAAGGAGTTAGAATGGAAACAGATGAACAGCTCATTCATGTATCTCGCTATATTCATTTAAACCCACTTACTGGATATGTCGTAAAAGAATTTTCAGATCTTCTTCACTATCCATGGTCATCACTCTCAGAGTATTTAGAAAATAATGGGTCTTTATCTGAGAAACAAACAGTTTTACGTTTTTTCAAGACAAATAAATCATATGAAACTTTTTTAAAGGACCAAGTAGAATATCAACGCGAGTTGCATAAAATAAAACATCTTTTACTAGAAGAGTAGATCTCTAATTTCCTAGGTTGGATGGCTAACCAACCTCCCAGGTTAGCAAAGGGTGGGGGTTAGGAATCTTCTGGGGCAATGCCAGTTTCTGTTAGTTCCTGATAGATTTCAGAACATATTGTGTGGACTTGTCCTCGAAGATGATGAGGGATATTCCCACCGTATTGTTCTAAATAAATTTTTGCTGCTGCCGGTACTGGTCCTAGCACTTTTCGTTTATTCCCTCTCCCTTTTACAGTTACTTGTCTTCTTTTTTCGAGTATGTCATGAGTAATAATATGATGTATTCTACTTCTAATGTCTGGATGTGTTTTCTCTACAGGAAAAACAGTCCCTTTTCTTTCTTCCTCTGGTCTCTCATGATCTGCTACAAAGAGAGTTATTTGCGGTGGAATTACTGGTAGTGTAGTCTCAGCGTTTATAACTACCCCAACACCAGAGGGAGACTCGTTTAACGGATGCGCTATAGCAGTCGAAGGATTTTCAGGTGGGGATAAGGTGATCGTCGTAGACCGGGGAGGGTCTTGTAAAAATGAGCGTATACGTTCTGCAAGGGCTCGTTCATCAGATATACCATGAGTAGTCATAAACGCTTGCATAAGAAAACTTGTTTGTTCTTCACTGTCAGTTAGTATTCCAGCTTTACTTCTATTTTTTAAATATGTCAGGGCTCTCTTGACAGCTTCAGCTGCTGTAGAAGTAGTATGTCCCCGAGGGTCTCTTTTTTTTGCCCTATGGTGACCGAATGCTTTAAGGAACTCTTCTTTATCAGGATTGCCGCCTTTACTGAAAAACAAGTCTAGTGCCGCTAATCGAGTGGGGAAAACCGGGTTATGATTATCTTTTTTTATATATGAAGCATCGATTTTATGGATACGTCCAAAATCAGGATTACCGACAGGTACTAAGACATCGGCTGCACCTACTTGTGACATGAATTTCGCATTTATACTTGCTACAAGATCTTCGAGAGACAGATCTGGGGATTGTCTATCTCGTAGCCATCTTGTCGTTACATCTGTGTCGAAGTTCCCATACCTATTCGCAGTAATTCCCCAAAGTGCTTGTCTTTCCGTATCACTTAAGCGGAATGTTACTTCACCTCTACCTGGAATAGCGTTTATCTTAATAACTTCTCCTAAAATAGTAAATGATAAACCATCCTGTCTCAATGGTTCACCATAATAACCTGGATTTGAAAAACTTACTTTATTTGGTGCGAAAGATATGCGATATCCAGCTGGACCAAGGAGTTCATTAGCCTGGTCAAGAATTTCGGAAATACTGTCTGCTTCAGGTCTAGTGACATCGAGTTTTAATATTCTGGCTAATTCATGTTGTGTAACAATATGATCTCGGCGAAGTGGCAGCAAAGCACGTACTACTAGTTCAACTTGTTTTCCGATAACAGTATCTGGTGTGAATGGCAAGCCATCTATAGCAATAGTTTTAAGTTGCGGAGTGTCTGCTCTAGAGGCACGGGAAGAGTCCTGATCTGTCGGTGCAGCTTCTTGAATTTGTTCTCGTCTTTTTCTGATTCTTTCTACATTCAAACGTAGTGCTTCATCTTCTTCTTGTAGCGCTAGGCGTTCTTCGTACTGTCTGCGGAAATCAGCAAGATTCTCTAGGGATATATGTCCACCTTCTGCTAATCTTTCCATTTCACTAAGATATGATGCATAATCATCGAGTTCAGCTACATATTCCTCTGCTTTAGAATAGCCTTCTATCTGAGCATCCATAAGAGCAGAAGCTTGCTCTAGACGAGATAGGCTGTCTCGAATCTTCGGTATAGCTTGTTCCCGGAATTGGCCAAGTCTAACAGGCGAGGCTAATACAGCTCTGCGTTCATATCTTTCTCGAGTTATTGTCGGAGGGTTATCAAATGCTTTCTGCTGGGCTGTAACTTGTGGTAGTATCGTGGGTTCATTACCGGGCTGAGCAGCTGTAATCCAACCTCTCAAAACGTCAGCTTTTTTTTTAGCTAATGTATTTCTGTCGACAAGTTGCTGAAGACCTACTTCTCGTTCCATACGATTCGTTGAGTCATTATAGATATACTACCGGATTCTGTCAATATAATACCCAGGATTGGATTTTAGTAATATATGCTAACTATAGGGATAATTATCTGAAGTGTTCCATTAGCCATGAGTGGATTTGTTTACGTATGGGCATAGCGACTTCGTGTAATCCGTGAGTAGCTCCTTGATAAACAATAAGTTGTTTTTTTCCCGGTGCGATATCGTGAACGTACGTTGAACTATGAGGGGGGAGTACTTCATCGTTTGCTCCGTGAATAAGTAATAAAGAAATATTTTCTAAGTACGTCGCAGCTTCTGCTCCGTATGCTTGCGTTGCTAACGTCACTACGGTCGTAACTGTTTCCGGTGCGGCAGCAGCTGCTTGAATAACGACTGCGCCTCCGAAAGAATAACCTACAAGAGCTATCTCTTCTATTCCGAATCTTTCCAGAAAAGTGATACCAACAACGACATCGAGAACTGATTCAATAAGATCTGTCGGGTAACGAAACTTTAGCCGTAATGCACTAACTGCATGTTTCGTTAATTCATTACACAACTTCGGATAAACGTTATTAGCTGGACTTTCAAATCCTCCTTTATTTCCCCCGACGAAAATGACTGCTTTTCTTACTCCCGCTGTATGGTAATACCGGCAGACGACATCTCCTCGCGGAGTCGCGAGAGTAACTGGAATATAACCTGCTTTAGTTTTTTTCTTTACTTTTATATCGTCAATAGAAGTCTCAAGTGATATTTCCGTCATATGGCTTAGTATAAAATATTTTGTGTTATGTAGTTTGTATGGAAAACGAAAGAGACTTTATTCTCTCATAAAAGAAACGGAAAGAGAAGGGAGAACATGGCAAAGTTTCAGAGTTAAGACTTTGCACCTTTGAAGCTTCGGGATTTTGTAACTTGTTATATGTTTTCTTGCAGAGTTCATACGGATTATTATTGTAAGTTATAAGTTATAAGTTGTAGGTTATGGAGAGGGATAGCATTTAATAGAGTTAAAAGTTAAAAGTTAAAAGTTAAAAGTTGAAATTTGAAAGTTGAAATTTGAAAGGAAGTGATAGTACTCATGGCGAAATATGGGAAAAATGCTCAGGAATCAGTAGAAGAAGCGATGCATGATTTTAATCGCGGAAAATTAAAGATGAAAGGTGGAAGAACCGTAAAAAACAGAAAGCAAGCAATTGCCATCGGTTTATCTGAAGCGAGAGAAAAAAGTGCTAAAGTACCTACAGCGAAGCGGTAATGTCCATATGAGAGAAAAGCGGTATATATAGAAATGTATATAGTAGGTTTTCTGCGGGAGCGAAGGAAGACTTACAAAATATTGTTTTCTTATTGACAGAGTAGGGAATGGTTGTGTTACGCTAACTATACTATGGGAGAGACTACGGAATACCTTCGGGAAGAAGCATGTTCGATTATTCATGACGTTTTTGGAGAGCCGACAACCAAACTATTTAAGAAAGCAATTGAAGATAAGCCTCAGAAAGAAATAGTTATTCTTCTTAGAGAACTTTTAACTGATTACCTCGGATACCCAAAAGCACATGAAACAACAGAGTTGTTAAGTAGGAGGTATGGGTTGAAATAGTTAAAAGTGAAAAGTCAAAATTTAAAAATATTATTTAAAAAGAGTGAATTATGAAAAAAGATAACAAGACGTTTAGTGAAGAGCTTAAGAAGAGAATCTATAGTTTCATTTTAAAACTCATAAAATTTGTCTATACACTTCCCAAAGATGATCCTGTATATAAAACTATAGTTGGTCAACTTATACGTAGCGGAACAAGTATCGGTGCTAATTATATTGAAGCAATAGCTGGTAGTTCAAAAAAGATTTCACCAATTACTTGTCTCATGCATTAAAAAGTGCAAATGAAACAAAATTTTGGTTGTTTTTATTACAGGATATTAATAAACGAGATACTACAACAATAACCTATCTATTAGATGAGATGACTCAGATTGCGAATATACTTGCGTCAAGTGTGAAAACACTCAGGAATAAGTAAATACTTATTAATTATAAATTGCAATTTTAGACTTTTGACTTTTAATTTTTAACTGAAAATATGAACATCATTCGTAAAAAGGTTCTTCATAAGGAAGAAGTATATTTAGCTGGTATTCTGTTATTACTTTTTGTTAATACAGCTTTAGCCTATCTTTATCCCAATCCTGAGATAGAGTATAGCGTTATTACGAATACTATCTTTCTTATACATCCGATTATTGCTGTTATAGGAGGCTTAAGTGCGTGTTTATCTTTCGGTTTTAAAAGTCCCCATGGTAAGTCTTTCGCCCTCATAACTCTCGGACTCTTTTTCCTATTTTTCGGTGAAGCAATCTGGGCTTTTCAAGAAATTATTTTACGTATAGATACGTTTCCTTCAATAGCTGATTTTTTCTATTTGCTCGCATATCCTTTATTACTTTTTGGTATTTTTCGGGAAATTAGTTACTACCAATCAGTTATTAATCCAGGGAAAAGTATTTTAATTACGATAGTTTCAGGATTTTTTAGTGTAGCTGTGTCACTATTTACTATTTTTCCTATACTTACTGAAGAATTTAGTGTTTTTGAAAAAGCGATTCATGTAAGTTATGGTGTAGCTGATATTCTCCTTATTATAGGCATAGCATACATTCTCATGACTATTATGACTATACGAGGAGGGCGTTTATTTAAAGCGTGGCTTTATATCCTTCTAGCTTCGATGCTGATGTTCGTAGGTGATATGCTTTTCGCATATTTCTCTGAACCGTATGAGAAAGCTGTACCGCAGTTTAAGCAGATCGATCTTTTTTGGATCGCAAGCTATTTATTATATGCTTTCGGCTTATTCCAGATGCGGTTTATTATTCACGATGTGCAGTATAAGTTAAAACAATTAATTGAGGAATAATTGTTTTAACAGTTGTGGGTTGTCGGTTATGAGTTGTGGGTTATACGTTGAGAGTTGTGAGTTATTCCGATAAAATACCTCTCTCCATACTTCCTTTTTACTTCGAAAATAAAAGCATCAAAATGGGGGAAAATGACCTTCCGATTTTATTGACTTCACAATCTAATCTAAGCCTATAGAATATTGTTCACTTTGAAAAATATACGAACACGTGCTAGGATACTAATCCTAGAATAATTGTTTCATAGTTACACTGTTAGATAGTTACATAAAAAGAAGTAGTGGGTTTGACATAGTAGATTAGGGAAGAGGGGATAACGGTTCCTAGATTAAAGTCTCTTCTTTAGCCACAGTTTTTTTTAAATTCTCGTAGGTAGTTTTAACATCATAGTAAATATAAAAAATTAAAGATTAAATATTTATTTTTTATTCGATTTTACTATTTAATATTTGATTTTTGATATTTTATATTGAAACTCTAAAAAAAAATCTCAACACTTTAAAAATAATTAATTATTCAAAAAAGAGAAAGGAGGTGGATTCATAACATGACAAATAATGGAATCGTAAATATACATGGAAAAGAATATATGACTGTAGCTCGAAGAGTCGAGTTAGCTCATGAAAGTAAAACACTGGAAAGTGTGGAGACTGAAGTGATCAGTCATGATCCGATAGTAGTACGGGCAAAAGTAACCGTAAGCGGTAAAGCATTTACAGGAATCAGTGCAGTAAATACTGATAGTCCGAAAATGATTGAAAGGCAAAACCCGTATGAAGTTGCAGAAACATCAGCAGTGGGAAGAGCATTAGGATTTGCTGGCTATGGTGTTATCGAAAGTATCGCCAGTGCAGACGAAGTAATTCGGGCACAAGCTATGCAACAAGCACTTCCAGCACTAGAAGAAAGTAACGCTGTTAGTTGCGCGAAATGCGGTGCTGCTGCTTATGAAAAAAGCGGTACGAGTAAAGCTGGCCGACCATATCGAGGAATCTTTTGTTCGACAGAAGAACGAAGCCACACAAAATGGCTTTATGATTAGTCCTACGAACAGGGTGAAAACTTATAGATAATGTTATATCTACAAAGGTCACCCTGTGTCATTGGTGTAGAGTTATGAGTTTAGAATTCAGAGCCTTCATACCATTACATATAATTCTTAATTTTGAATTTTTTTATGACTCAGCAACAAGCATTAGATATTCTGAAATGCGGGGGTAATGTATTTCTTACTGGTACAGCCGGATCAGGTAAAACATATGTTCTACAGTCATATATATCGTATCTTAAGCAGCGAGGGATTACTGTAGGTCTTACAGCTTCTACTGGAGTAGCTGCTACCCATATCGGAGGTATTACTCTTCATTCCTGGAGTGGTGTAGGTATTCGTCAGACATTAACTGATAGTGATATTTTCGACAGAATAAAACGTAGTCATCTACGAAAAAGATTTTTTTCATCGCGTGTTTTAGTAATCGATGAAATATCCATGCTTTCAGATATAACTTTCCAGCTTACGGATAAAATTTGCCGCGCTTTTAAAAACGACTCACGTCCATTTGGAGGTATGCAGGTGGTGCTTTGTGGAGATTTTTTTCAGCTACCACCCGTGAGAAGCATACAGAGTCTAGAGTCTAGCGTTTTGAGTTTTAATAAATCATTTTCTTTTCAAGATCCACGGTTCTCGACCCAAGACTCTGGAGTACAGCCTATATATAAAACACAACTATGGAAAGATCTTCAAGTACAAGTTTGTTATCTACAAAAAGAATACAGACAGGAAGACGAACATTTTATCTCTATCCTTCGGAACATCCGTAATAATACCCTAACACCACAATCAATCTTCGCTCTAGCAGCACGTCTTTATAAACCTATTCGCTATCCCATACCCCCTACGAAACTATTTACCCATAACGCAGACGTCCAAAAAATAAATAAAAAAGAACTTATGTTCCTACCTGATGAAGAAAAAGTATTTCCTATGCAAGCATATGGAACTCAATATCTCATAGATCATATGAAAAAAGTAAGTGCAGTACCGGAAAAATTGATCATAAAACGAGAAGCAATTGTGATGTTTACAAAAAATAATTTTGAAAAAGGATACGTGAACGGATCAATCGGGAAAGTTATATATTTTAGCACTCGTGGTTATCCTATTGTAGAGCTTGTTACTAGAGAAAGGATTACTGTTACTCCGGCAGAGTGGGAGATAGAGGACGGGGTAGCGAAAGCAAGTATCCGACAGCTTCCACTACGGCTTGCATGGGCTATAACAGTCCATAAATCTCAAGGCATGAGTCTGGATACTGCAGAGATAGATTTAGGAAACCCATTTACACCAGGAATGGGTTATGTAGCTTTATCACGAGTAAAAACGTTATTAGGTATTCGACTGTTAGGTTTAAATAAAAAAGCATTGGCTGTGGATAATGATGTTCTTAGATTTGATAAAATCCTGAGAGAAAAGTCAGCACAAGCGACATCATATATAGAATCATTACGTTGGACTGAAAAACAAGTAAAACAGTGGGAAGCACTGAAAAGATTTAGCAAGAGAGATAACAGTTTGGTAGAAAAGTATGATACCTTCGCTCAGTTAGCATTCGGGATATAATATTTTTACTTTTCAAAAATCGCGGATTCGTTGGCGTTCTCGTATAGTTTCTGGATCAAGGAGAAGGGCTGTCTGTATGGTCATATCCATAAATTGTGCTCTCACTTCCCGGTATAAAGCTTCACGATGTTCCGGGTTAGAACGTCCATTCCGAGCTGCTATTCTATTAACACGATTATTAATAATTTCACTTGCGAATGCTGATTCTCTTACAGTAGGATACTTACCTGTGCCAGGAGGATATTCATGAACAAAAGTATCTTTCGGTGTTAAGGTATCATTTTCTATTTCTTCTTTTGTTACACGGTGTACAAGGGGATGTTTCTCTCCATGATCATCAGTATAAAAAAAGGTGGGCACAGCTGCTTTCGTATCGATATGAATGACCCCTGCTTTTACTTTTTTTGCCAGCGCGTATGCTATGGAATCCGGTGTCCATTCTAACGCACTACTTAAGGTGTCTATAAGATCGGTCGGTTTACATTCTTCGCGAGTGTCCTGGTCACTCATTATGCCATGACGTGAACCATGCTGCTCAGATGTCTGAATCCTTAGTTCTGGACCTACCATAATCAAAGAAGTAATTATAGAAAAATTTTGTATGGTTGTCAAAGAGGGGAAGGCTAGTGGAGCGTGCGTGCGCCTATCTCTATAACAGTAAATCCAGAACGGCTGAGAGGTGTAAGCGTCGGTGAAATAAGGGAAATAGGAGACGAGAGAGGGGTGATAAGCAGATGTATGCGGTGTAAGGTATCTGGTGTTACAGAGAATGTTAAAGGAAGTTTTTCATGTAATTCTTCCTGGTTTGCGAGAGAGATGCGTAGGTAACCTACGTTTCTTAGGTCGCTTAGAGAAGAAATCGTATTTCGAACATCGATTACCAGTCTATCTGTTTCTGCTGCAGCTAATCCTAACTTTTTAGCAATTGTTTCTTTAACGAACGGTTCCCAGTTCGCTTTTTTGACAATAAAGCCAGTATCGGATGCTGTGAAAGAAACTTTTTGTTTATCATATTCGTAATACAAGTAATTAGTCATAAGTCCTAAGTCCTGAGTCATAAGTCTATCGCCATTAATGGAAATATACCAAGAGTTATTTTCAGCGGAGGGGTAAGTGTACGTGGTAGGAGACGGTAGTGTGACTGAGAGATCTAGATTATTTGAACTATAGAGAAAGAGAGATGGTGAGACTCCTGTTATATAACATGAGAAATCGTCATTTGCATTTGATTGTTGCTGCTGACTCCAGTCAGTATACTCGATGAATGTGTATCCCATTTTTTGAATTGTGTTATAAGGGAAATACGATTTTCCAGTAGCCACAGAAGCTAATGTATTATTTCTTTTCGCTTGCAAGATTTTATTCGCAGCATAATCAGCGACATATTTTACAGTCTCTTGTTTTACTGTGGATTCGTATGTGCCACTTCTAAAATTTTGACCCGTAGTACAACCAGGAATGGGAGGTGCAGTATGCGATAATTCACACTTCGAACTTCCTAGAGAAGAAAAGACGCCATACATATCCTGTACAGAATTGGCGTTTACTGCTGCGGTATGTAATCGACTACCCATAATTTCTATATATTGTTCACCGACAACTCTCCAAAACGCTGTTTTAACCTCATTAAGGGATGCCGCACCGAAATCTGATGAGATGTAATAAAATTTATTTGCAGATCCATAAGGATTCACTCTAACGACCATATTTCCCAATCCTGGAACTTCTAACGTTACTTCTTGATCAGCTTCATTCATGCCTGGAGGAGTGCATCTGTATGCTTCCCGACGTGGAGTGGGAGTGGGAAACTCGATCTCTCCTGATTCTGCTAAGGTAGGTGTAGGAAGAAGAGTTCCTGTAGGGTAATATGGCAAAAGCTGTAAAGAGTCACTTGCATTCTGTGCTAGTACTTTCGTTTGAGCGCCTGCGACAGTTTTTTGCTCATGAGCGAAGATCGAAGAGCCATTTTTAAGTGCAGGGAGTAACTCCAGAAACCGGACTGTGTAGCCAGAATCCAATGTCGTTTTTCCTCTCGCGACATACATGGGGACAAGCAGGTATTGCATTTGATCTGAAGGTTTTTCGATATACGCAAGTACGAGATCAGTGATTTCAGCTTGTTTCGAATACGCATAGTTATTAGGGTAAACGGTGGACCATGAAAGTGAACCGCTTCCTGCAGGAATAGTTAATGATAAAGCAGACTGGTGTTCGCGTAATTTCGTAAGCGCTTCTGAAGGGCTAAGCAAGTCATTCTGGGTAATAATTTTCGCTTCAGAGACTTGTCGTAGATTTGAGTCTATAGAAAGAATCCGTGTATCATTTTCTACAGCAACAGTTACAGTATTAAATTCATTCGGTCGAGCTTTTCCATTCTGGCCTGTAGAAAGAGCAAACACTGTTTCATCATCTGGTCCATCAGCATCTACTTGGCCGAGTTGAAGCGATGAGAGTGAACGATTCTCTGGAATATTTAACACTCCAATAGGATTTAGAATTGCCGCGCCAGTTTTCGACCAATCTCTATGGCATTCATAGAACGTAACATTCGTATATGGTTCACCTTTCCGTTTATATGAAATTGGGCATGAGACAGAAGGATCAGCAACACCTAGTGTGGTTAAATAAATATAAACTTTTTGATTTGTTGATCCTGCAATCTCCGGCAAGGTATGATCTCCGTACGAACGAAAAGTAAAGCTTCCAGTGAGAGTATTAAAAGTCATAATTCCCATGTTTGCTGGATTTGAGAAATTGTATAACGTTACATATTTTTTATCGGTATCTTGTTTATATTCGGATAAACCCACTTTTTTGGAGAAAGTAAGTACTTCAGAAAGTGTATAGTTAGTTTTTATGGTGTACGTGGAGAGAGAAGAAGGTATGGTAGGGAAGGGTAGATTGTAGGAGTATTGATCGAAATAAGTAGCAGGAGGAAGAACAGTTTTCAAAGTTTTATTTTGGGCCGTAGTCATAGGCTGACTGTTCTTCATAGCAGTATTTTTATTTGAGGTTTTCTGGCTGGGATTTCCTGAAGCGATCAAGAAAGTTAGCAGGAGTACGAAGACGAGGATAAACATCGCAATACCATACTGTTTTTTGAATTTCATTACCTGTACCATACTAAATCCTACTGCCTAGTATTACTCTAACGCATATTTTTTAGTAAAGCAATCTATTTTACACTAGCGGATATAGAGATTTACTTCGTTTTCTGTTTTTTTTGGTTTCCAATGAGGAAGCCGGAAGATATTAGAAATAAATTTTGCTCCAGGTCTTAACTCAGCATCAAGTTTATTTTCGAGCTTAGGCATAATTGATCGCATACCATAGATATAAATAACATCGTACACCGAAATGTCGATGTTCCAGAACGATTCATTATAAATAGTAACCTTTTTTTGTAAATGGAGGGCATTAATTCTTTCTACGGATCTTTTTATTAAATCTTCTTTTATCTCGTATCCTTCTACCATAGCACCATGTTTGGCGAATTCTATAACCACTCGTCCATCCCCAGAGCCGAGGTCTACGACTCGCTCGTTTTCTTTTACATCAGCAAGCTCTATTACTGTTTTTAAAGTATCGCTTGAGGTCGTTACAAAAGGTACTTGAATCTCATATGAACCGATTTTCATAGGTTATATTATAACGTATGATTTTATTTTTCTTATCCACCCCGGGGTGTGCTGTTATCTTTTATAGCATGGATTCTTTCTTTATTCTTACGGCGTGTTTATCTGATTTTGAAAAAAAATTTGTAGGATACATCCATGAGGAGGTGAGATTCATGGGTGCTATAGATAATGCAAAATATAAAGTTGACCAGGCACGTAAACAAATCGAAGATGCCCAATATAATATCCGTTACTATCGTGAAAAGGAGGCGCAAGAAGCTGCAAATCTAGAACAGGCACAGGAGCTTTTACAGGAAGGAGAGGAAGAGCTTCAAGAGGCAGTAGATAACATACAAGCTACTACCGGCACATCCACAACAGGGTTAGGATTTTAATGTTTTTGGTAGAGTGCATAGCCGTCAGTTTTATAAATAAGAGTTTTAGGGATCTGTTTTAAATATAGATAATCGTACATTCCCAGTGTCTCTCCATAAAAATGGGTAATAATGTATGTAACTTCTTTTTGAGAAGGGTTTTGTTTTATTTCTCTTCTCGCGAGATATTGTATTTCAGGCGCGTTCCACCATCCTATTCCCGCAATACTATCTTTTTTTTCAATGTTGTCTTTAATATATGCCGCAGTATGGAGTTGGCCGTTTAATCGAGAATCGAGTCTGGGAAAGAATGGTTGTTCGAATGTAAAAAGAAGATTTTGTTCGATAGTAATCCTTTTTTCGTGGTCAATACTAACTGTTCTTAATATCACAAGTTTATAGAGGCCGATATTTATAAGAATAATCACGCCAATTATTCCAAGTGCAATAAAGTGTTTTTCATTTTTGGAGAAGAGAAGAGAAGTAATAAAAAAAGGAAGTACAATACTTATAGCAAGCATGACTGGGAAAAAATGTCTATACCAGTACGTCGACCCCATAAAGAGAAAAAAAATGGTATAGACAGATACATAGAAAGCAAGTGCAGAAATGAGAGGATATGTTCTTCTCATTTTATACATACAGAAAAAAGCTACACATAGTATAAGGAGAGCAAAAGTTATTCCCGGAATTGAGAATATATAACTAAACATATCAAGCCTTTTTATCAGTAACATCGGTCGGTTAGTCGCGAGAATACGCATCGTACTTTCATATCGGTCGAGGATCTGTATCATAGTAAGAGAGGAAAAACCTACAGAAGTAAATATATATAGCAACCACACTATAAAGACACTAAAGAAACCAAATGACCACATTTTAACTACGTGTTTTAGATAGTTAAATCGGTGTCTATTCTTTAACCCCTTTTTTTTCGTCGTGTATTCCAGAGTAACGGTATTCATAAGAAGTCCTATAAATGGTATTACTCCAAACAAGTACACTTGTTTTGTTACTATACTTAACCCCAGCATAATGCCGCTAAGAATAAACCGTTTTTTTTGTAACAGTAATAAAGCAAGGATAAGGAAAACAAACCCTGGTAGTTCACCTAGAATATGTACACTAAATAAAGGGAAAAGTGGTACTGCATTTAGCGAAAATAAAAAAATGACTTTTTGTAATAAAGTGCGGAAAATAAAGTGTAAACAGATACATATAAAGAGTACAGCGTACACTACCATAACGATTCTAGGTAAGAGTGAGACATTATCATTAATAAAAAGTGATGCTGGAATAAGAACAGTCGGCCCAGTCGTTATCTGCGGATCGAATTTCGTTAAAAATGTACGGTAATCAAATAAGTTTTTTTGGACGTGGTAACTTATTTGTAAATTATAACCTTCATCAAAATCTATAGGAGCTGTAACAGCTTGGGTGACTATCCGGATATATAGGAAAAGAAGAAGTATCCAATATATTCCTCGAAGCATATGTCGCATATTATATACCTAATTCTAGAAAGAATATAGTAGTATACTTTTGAAGTCATAAGTCATAAGTCATAAGTCATAAGTCATAAGTCATAAGTCATAAGTCA
>CAZEJU010000015.1:0-28307 GCA_964512695.1 uncultured Gammaproteobacteria bacterium
GCATTAAATAACGTACTCTTACCAACGTTCGGAAGTCCTACTATTCCTACTGATAAATTCATATCCCATATTTTAGCAGAGATTTACTTTTGTAGGTATAAACATTATTTTATTATGTAATAATCTACACCTTGCTCACCTGAAAGGTAGACGTCAATGCGATTTTAATCACAGACTAATTCTTCTAATGAGCTATACTGTAATCATGGAGAAAAAATTGAGTATAACGAAACCATATCTTTACGCTGCTTGGGCTACAGCATTTGCCGCTACTTTAGCAAGTATTTATTTTATCGAAGTAAAAGGAAACCCGGCAGCATCTTTATGTTGGTTTGAACGGATGCTTATGTTCGGAACGCTTCTCGTTCTTACTGTAGGAATTCTAAAAAAAGACCGAAATGTACCGAATTATGTTTTTCCGTTTCTTCTATCCGGGATTCCTGCAGCAATTTATCAGCAACTTATCCACTGGAATTTTATTAGTGTAGAGCAACAATCATGTTCTATCAGTTTCATATGCACGACGAAATATTTTAACCTTTTTGGCTTTATCACCCAAGCTACGCTTTGCTTAACAGCATTCCTCCTTATAGGTTTTTTTACCTGGAAAGCAAAAAGAAATTAATTACCTATTTCTATGTTTATGCATCTTTTAATCAGCTTTTATTTGGCTTAGCTTGACATAGCTAGAAGTTATTCATTTACGAATTGACTAATAGTTTATATATTTGTAAGACTACTAGTATGATTCTACCAAGACAATTAACTTCTACTCTTTCAATTCCTACTTACCAACTCATTCTTTTGGCCATGTTTTTACTTTTTCTCGGATTTATCTTAGGAATAAACTATTCAAAAAATATATCCAGAATTGCCATAAGAGAAAATACACCAAAGCAAAACAGTCGAATAAGCATACCTACGTCTGTGACTTCGTCTGCACCAACTACTCTACCCACTCCCATTAATTTTAAAAAAAGGGTTACTGATACGAATACCACGAAAAATTGGAAGACGTACAATAATACGGTTCACAAATACTCTATTCAATACCCTCCTGGTTGGACTATAGACAAGACAGACGCAGATAAAATGGAAAACTTCGAAAATGCAATCTGCTGTAACACCGCATATGTAACAATCTCTGACGGCAAAACAATATGGAAATTCCTCATTAATCCACTCATTACTGGTTTTCAGGGGCCAATTGAGTGTGAACCCTCTCCTGATAAATGCTCCTACGAAAATCAGCCAATGAGTGTCCTTGGATATTCACTAGAAAGAACAGTCATCAGATTAAACAGTACTAATAATCTTATTAAAGGTTATATCATTACCCCGGGAAAGTATCCTGCTTTCGGAAGTATAAATGTGGATAATGAGTATAATTCTCCAGATCAACCAAAATATATTCTCTCCTATGAAGGTGAAAACATAGAAAAAAACCTCAATACTTTGGATTCAATTACTAAAAGTCTTAAACCAATGCAATAAATTCTTCATTATCCCTTTTCTACCAGTATAAAATATCCACAGTCCCATACTATGAAGTTAGATTTAATTACCAGAGTTTGGGGTAGGATTTTGGGTCTACGTACATAGGATCTCCTTCTTTTATACCGAATGCTTTTACAAATGCAGGTATTATAGAAACTGATGCATTAACACGAACCTCTCCTGGAGCATGAGGGTCAATCTTAAAGCTAGATTTTCGTCTTTCAAGTCTCATATGCCCGCAATCTACTTTCGCAAAAGCAAGAAAGAATCGCTGATCAGGAGTTAAGCCATCAATCATTTTAGAATCTCCAGTTTCTTTCATATATTTTTGGAGAGCGTCATATGCGATCATGAGTCCCGCCACATCACCAATATTTTCCCCTTTCGTAAATGCTCCATTTACTGGAACACCATCAACAGAATATTTATTATAGTGATTCACAAAGGCTTCTGCGCCTTTTTCGTAAGCTTTTTTTACTTTTTCTGGCCACCAGTCATTCAGTCTACCATCTGCATCGAATTTACATCCTTGATCATCAACAAAGTGAGATAACTCATGACCCATGACTGAACCCGCTGAACCATAATTCGTCGCCATATCTGCTTTCGCATCAAAGAATTCATCCTGAAAAAACGCTGCAGGGAATGTCATCTCCCTCATCTGATCAGCGCACGCATTTACAATAGTAGCCTTCATTACCCATGCATCCCAGTCTGCTGGTCCACCTGCTTCTTTTATTTTTTTATCCCATTCATACGCATGAACTTTAAAATAGTTTCGGACGTACGATATTCTACCCACTCCGATAGCAGAGATATCTTCCCATGTATCCGGGTAGCCTAATTTACATCTGATTCTATCAACTTTTTTGTAGACCAACTTTTTTGTAGCTTCGTCCATCCATGTAAGGTTCTTAACTCTTTCTTTAAAACTTTCTTTTATCTTATCAATCATGGCATACAGAATTTTTTTAGACTCTGGTGAAAAATGCTTCTTAACATATAAAGGACCTAATGCTTCAGTAAGCGGCGTCCCATAACTCCCCTGCGTTACTTGAATAACCTGTTTCCATAACGGTTTTTGTTTTTTAAGTCCTTGAATAGTTTTGCCATAAAAATTAAAGTAGGCTGTTGTACATTTTTTGCTTAAGAAAGGCGCTGTGTTATTGAGGACATGCCATTTCATATATACTTTCACTGTATCCATGTCGCTCTTTAAAATATTTTCTACTTCTTTCATAAATTCGGGTTGTTGCATAATAAAATCTTTCAGATGATCTCCACCTATCGCAGAGATATAACCTTTTCCGAAAATCTCAAACTCTTTTTCTGCTTTTAAAACTGTGTATTTTTCATAGTTTTTATCAATTTCCCTTACTAATTCTCTAGGACGGCTACATTCTGCGAGCTTCAACTCAACACTATATGCTTTTTCGCAAACTTCTTTAGCGCTTCCCCTTTTATATCCTGAAAGGATAAAAAGTTTCTTCATATAATCTCTATAACTTTCACGGATGTGTCGCATATCTTTAGTCTGCTCAAGATAATAATCTCGATCAGGCATTCCTAAGCCTCCTTGGGAGATGTATAAAACTGCTTTTTCGGGATCTTTTACATCTTTATCAACTCCTGCAGTGAAAAACGGATAGATTCCAATTGTATGTAAGTTAGCAATTATTTTTATAGCTTGGTCAATTGTTTTAATTGCATCGATTTCTTTTAAGAGATTACGAATCGGAGAAATACCCTCAGTATCCCGCCTTTTCATATCCATACCTGAAGCGTAAAAGTCTCTCATTATCTGAATATTACTGCCCTTTTGTGCATTTTCGGACTGTATTTCCTCACAAATCGCGCGTAACTGTTTTTCGGTTTTATCTCTGAGAACATCGAATGTTCCCCATCTCGATTCAGAATCCGGCATTTTATGAGTTAGTAACCATGTATGATTGGCGTATTTGTAGAAATCTTTTTTCGGAGAAAAATGCTCATTTCGTTTTATAGTAGTCGTTATTTTCATAGACCTGATTATAATGTCTTCTTATATGTTAATCAATTTTAAAAATTAGTTAGTATGTGAACACCGCTTTCTCTTAATGTGCTACACTTTTTCCATTATGTCTATTGCAAAGATTGATAACACAATTCTTGAGATCATAAAAGAATTTGGGCCAGTAACCACGAAAGAGATTATTGAGCATGCTAAGAAACAAAAAATATCAATTAATAAAGAATATATTAATAGTATTCTCTATGGTACGTTTCGTGAAGTTGTCGTACGTGATAGAAATAATAAAAATATTCCCACATGGAGATTAAGGACTAAAAGCTTCGAAGCTGCAAAAGGTTATGAAACCCAACTTCATAACGCGCTCATTAAAGAAAATATTATTCGCACAGATGAAGCATTCCTCGATTTCGAAGTACACCACCCTCGAACGAGAAAAACTTATCACCTGGATATCGCGATATTCAAACAAGATAAAAAATACAATATAGAAGTCGATGGGTTTGATCACATGAGAGCAGATGCGAGACTCAGCATTCAGAAACAAATAAAAGAAAAAAAATCTATGATAGAAATCGATTGGATGGATAATGAACACTCGTATGTAGACTTTCAAAAAATAGACAGTAACCTCGTAAATAAATGGTGTAAGAAAAACGTATCCTGGTGTATTACCTATCACGAAGAACTTATTTGGCCACAGGATATAACACGAAATATTTGGTTAATAGAAAACGGATGGAGAATCATGAGGCTGTGGAATATACAGATCCAACATAACCTTCAGCAATGTATTCAAGAAATTAAGGAATGGATTGAAACCAGATGAGGTACTCTGCAGACTTATCCACAATGCTAATGGTCCTCGATGCTCAAGTAAGATAATAGATGTTAACACGATGGTTTCTCAGACACTGTTATCTTCAAATGAGACAATGAAACTCCTGTTTCTATCCTATCGTGAGGAGAAGAATCCGAATTAACCTTCATCGAACACTATTCATTTCCTTAAGAAGAGGTTTTGCTTTAATAATTTCCTTCCAGGAATATTTACATTTGCAGTAACTCTAACGCTTTATATACTATAACTCCCGGCCATAAAAGCGCTTTAAAAATACCTAACACTCCCTCTCCGAAAGAACCTGCATGCTGAATAAAATATAAAAGAGCCCCTAACATACCGATCCCATATATAGCACCATTATCCTTCATAAAAATCACCGTCCTTTAAATTAAGTATAAAAGAGACTTTCATTTTAGCATGTGATAAGACTCACAAACTTTTTCAGTTAATAATCTTCTGTTATAATGTAACTATGGCTGAACTAAAGACAAAAGTAAATAATGCGAGTGTGATAGATTTCATAAATACAGTGCCAGAAGAGCAAAAAAGAAATGATAGCTTCACACTTCTCAAAATGTTTGAGGAAATAACCGGTGAAAAAGCGAAAATGTGGGGTTCTAGTATCATAGGATTCGGCATGTACCATTACAAATCGGAAAGAAGTTCTCAAGAGGGAGACTGGCCGTTAACAGCCTTTTCTCCACGGAAACAATCTCTCACACTGTATGTCTACTTTCATTTTACAGACTGCCCCGCACTCCTCGAAAAGCTCGGCAAGCATAAAACAAGTAAAGGATGTCTCTATATTAATAAGCTATCAGATGTAGATGAAAAAATATTAAGAGAAATCGTCGAAAAATCTTTTTTAGAGGCTAAAAAAAAGTTAAAACCATAAAAGATATTCTCCCTATTTATGAGTGAATATGATTTACAATACATTCCTCCTGAAGCACGGTCAGAAAATAATGAAGTAGAATCTTTAAAACGAGAAGTACAGATTCATTTCCCCACATATAATAGGATCGATAGAACCACATGGGATAACCCTCCATCCCCTGAAAGTGGACTTCATAGGGTATTAGGTTTTTCTGAAGGAGATGGTGCTGAAACTGACCCGGCTTTACGGTTTCTTTTTTATACACCAAATGAATTTTCAATTAACTTACGGAATAACCCCTTAGGTAATGGCTCTGAAACACATATTGCGTCTCCTGCGCCTACAGTAAGAAGAAGTATGTTTCGAGGTAGTGGAGGTTTGTGGCAACCAGGAGAGTTACCCACTGCTGTCGAAACTGCGAAAATGTTTCATGACGGAATCCCATTAACCCCCGGAGTCGTAGACGCTCCAGCATTCATTATGGCTGATGGACACACGGCTACCTTACGGGAGGTCTTACAAGCTGCACAGGAAATTAAAGCTGCTCCTAAAAGTCAGAAATTTAACAGAAGTGAAGCATTTAGAGAAAGAAGCATACCCCAAAATATCTATGAACTGTTAGAAAAAGTCCCTACCGCAGCAGAACGCCTCATCGTAGAAAGACTTGAATATCAGGCAAGCAATAATCTTACAGTAGCACAGGGAGGAAAAACTTATGACGCAAGAACTCTTCTTCGAGAAATAGAACGAGGAACTGATCTAGGAAAAAGAACACGTCTCCTTCAAGCAACACAGACAGGAGTATTCGCTGAACTTCTCTGGGAAGGAGCTTTCATTCGTTCAGGAGCATCCCTGCCTATTCGACTACCGGAATAAACTAGTTTTTTTCTGTGTTTCGTTATTTTTTTATAAAGGGTTTTCCATACAAAGTATATATCTCCGCTGACTTGTACTGTCCAACTATCGCCTGAATAACCAGCCCTCTAACCCCGGGGGTTAAATAGCTTCTAACCTTAGATATCTCCACGCTATTCTAATAATAAATGTTTTATAATACCAAGCTCCTGTTGATATTTTGCTTGATCTAAAACAAATGATCGATATTTATCTCTTCCATTGCTGAGCTGAAGTATCATTTCGCTGTTAAGAAATGGGTAATAGTTACTATTATCCAAATATGCAGGCAACGATGACCACTTATATGATAATAAATCTTTAATCTCAACAATAAATCCCGTGGTGGGGTTTAGATGAGTATATCGTGATACATGTAACAATTGCTCATCTGTTTCAACTCTTACCGCATGAAAACTTGGCTGGAATACTGGACCTGTACGATTGTGCTTCATATTAAAAAATTTTCCATAGCCATTTTGGATGTTTCCTATAAACTTAGAAATTCCGTTTTCCTTCATTTGTTTAACTATAAAATGATAATGATTTGGCATAAGGCAAAAAGCTACTATTTCCACGTATGTATTATTCTCGCGGTAAAGGCTCTGTAGAATTTCATCTCTCCGTTCTTTCCGTTGTTTCTTATAGTTTGAAAAACTTAGCGGTGTGGTGGCAAAATGACAATATTCGACCATCTCTATAAAATGTTTATGTTCTCTTACAGTGGTAAATATAGGCATCCGCGCTACTCCTCTATTAAAAACATGGTATATCTCCCCTTTCGCTAGAACAATCTTTCGTTTCATTAGATCAGTGTACGTTATTTTAAGCAACTCTACAATAATTTAAGATAACCGAGGGTTCGAAGCTAATCAACCCCGGGGGTTAGAAATAGAAATAGAGATTAGAATGATAGACTGTCGTGATAGAAATCACAGACTTTTTTAATAAAAAAACACATAGTTAATAAGAAAACATATAGTTAGTAAAATACACAGAGTACAAACTTAAAAAGTTACTATGATTCAACTACAAGAATCTGGAGCATACAAATTAATAGAAACAAAAGGGCACACAAAAATTCTCTTTTTAGACACCAAAACTTTTGCCTGGGTTAACGCTGCAGGTATAGGAGAAATACTTGTTTCCTCACACAGAAACCACGTGGAAGATTATATTCTAGCTACTGGTAAATTTAGGATTTATGAAGTAAAAGATGAACCAGAGTTAACTGACCTTACGCATTTGGAATTACTTGTAGGACGGGGTGTATGGCAAGGCTATCTTCTACCGACTGGATTACCTACAGAAGAAAAAAATAGAAATAGAATTATACCAACAAAAGAAATAATTACGAAAACAACATTTTAATTCCTCGAGAACAATGCAATATGGAATTTCAAAATAATGTAGAAATTTATAACAGAAATGTAGAAGGTGGATAGAAGTTTAAAGTTTTTCTATATCGCGCACAATTTCTGCAACTAACTGTTCCAACAAAGGCGTGGAAAAAACATCACTAATATCACCATCCACTACTTCGGCTCCTCTATCCCAAAGGTCATTTGATTTTTCAAGTAACCTCTCTGACTTTAATTTGTTTTTTCTCTCTTCTTCTTCAAGGGACTGGTTATAATAGACCATACTTCTATTTAGAAGTAACATCGCTTTCAACTTTCTTTTCGTATATTCTGTCCACTCAATCTCATCCATACGGGGTGGTGAATCAGTGAATGGATCGTACACAGCAGCAAGCACAGCATACCGTTTGTCTGCGGTAAATGCGTTTAGTATTTCACTACCTTTCCCTCTTACCCGAACTTCAACTCGCTCTGAATCTTTATTTTCAGTATCTTCTGACATTACTGGCACTACTGCAATATCGCTATTAATGGAAGCCAGTAGTAACGCACCTCTATAAAATGGATTACCTCCGACCTTAGCAGTCGTAGAATAGAGGTCATATGAAAGATCACGTTCTAGGGTAGATATACACTCGGGACTCATTTTCAACGTATTATATACTATAGGTCTTATATAGTCAATATCTTCTTGAGGTAGTAGTTTCCGAGTAGTCTTTTAACTATTCTATTAAAAAGTACATCTATAACTAAGAAGGCAATTAAAAAGCAGATTCTTTTCTCATACCTGGGCGGAGGATTTTAAAGGATAAATAAAAACAAATAAATACGAGAAAACTTCCTACAATAAAGGGGAACGAAATCGCAACTTTCTCAGCCACTAAACCTCCAAGAATAGGCCCAATAATCATTCCAATACTTTGATACGAAGCATTTAAACCCATGACCGAACCCTGGGATTTCGCATCTGCCTCCTGAGACAGAATTGCTGGGAGTAATGTTTGTACTAAACTATTGCAAACACCTAAAATAAGCGATGCTACGATAAATAACGGAAGTGTACGAGAAAAGAACATGAGAATAAATGAAAGAGCTGTTAACAGAATCCCAAATGTAAAGGCTTTTTTCATACCAAATCTTTTAGAAATTTGTGGTACAAGAAAGGTTTGGGATAGTAAGCCGATGAGACCAAAAATGGTAAATAATGTCGCGTTTTCAGACGCGGTAATGCGTAAAACGTTTAAGGTAAAGGGCTGGAAACCATAAATAATCGCACATGAGAAAGCAAGCATATACAGTAATGAGAGTAAGAATGTTACTCCTACGTTTTCATCGAAGAGTGTGTGCCATAATCGTTTAAAATCAAACAGTTTGCCATGCTTTACTTCCCCCATATGTTTGTTAGTCTCAGGTAAATAAAGTGCAGTTAATAAAGCTGCAAAAGCAGTAATGACTCCAGCTATAATAAATGGAATTCCCTGTCCTAAACCTACAGTAAATGCTGCAATGGCTGGTCCGAAGACAAAGCCGAAGTTAAATGCAGCACCTACGATACCAAATGCTCTTGCTCGATCTTCGGGTTTCGTGGTATCTGATATAACCGCGAATGCTACTGGTATATTACCTGCTGTTATACCATCTAAAGCTCGCGCTAAAAAAAGAAATAAAGCATTCTGAGCAAAGGCCATTAAGAAAAACGATAATGCTGTTCCGATAATCGAAACGAGCAGTAAAGGACGTCTACCATATTTATCGGATAGCCGTCCAATAACAGGGGTTGCAATAAATTGGCAGATAGAAAAGATGGCAAAAAGAAGTCCATTCTCAAAATCAGAAAGGCCGAACTTTTTCGAATATGCATACAGAATCGGAATGATAATTCCGTATCCAAGCATATTCACCATCGCGATTAGCGCAATAATGAATAAATTTTTATTTCCTTTAAACATGACATTTCATTATACCAAAAATTTTCACTTCAATTTCATCCCAACTATATACACTATATAAAGAGTGCCTCATGAGTTATCCTTCACCTTTATTGTACGTCTGTACTTGCTCCTAAAACTCTTAGTTTTTCTTCTAAATTATCTACTGTAACCGCTTTCTCCATGTTCATTTTGCTGATTTCTCGAATCTTCTGCATATACCGGTCTTTAGCGAAGAAAAATCCAAGGACAAATCCAGCTACTAGTCCTAAAAGAAGCATGAAAAACAATGTCGAATTAGCATTTAACGCTGCTGATTGTGTTCGTGTTTTATGCTTTGCCATCTTCAATCACCTCCTTCTATAAATAAAAAATTTCTTTCTTACTTAACTATAGAAAGAAATGGCTCAACTTAGCAAGTATGTTTCCTGATGAAACTATGATAAGGTGAAGCCTCATTTCCACCTCCGAGGTGGATTTATATTCGCACCTTCCTGTTAATATAATTTTTCACCTTTTTCGAACATTGCAATAAATTTTTTTATTCTTCTTTCCCTGGTCTCCGGCTGTTTCGCAGTGTGTAGTTGAAACGCAATTACATACGTATTCGTTCTATGTAATGTAAGGTAAAATTCATATGCTTTTTTGTTTTTTTTCAATAATGCTATAAAATCTTCAGGAACATGCATATCCTTTGGCGATGGATATGCTGCCTCCCATCTACCATCTTTTTTAGCAGCTTCTACTTGCGCCAGACCAGATTTATGCATGCGTCCTTCTTTTATAAGTCGAGCAATGTGCTGTCTATTAATTTGCGACCAAGGGCTTTTCGTACGGCGGGGAGTAAATTTTTGTAGATATGATTTCTCGTCCTTCCCTTTTACCTGGCTATCAATCCACCCAAAACATAATGCCTCATCAAGTGCTTCCGCGTATGTAATTGTAGGGATACCTGAACCTTTTTTAAAAAACTCTACCCATACTCCATGAGAAATTTCATGATTTTTTTCTAACCAATCACGCCATAGTTTAGGGGAAGCAAATGAGAGAATAGGTACATCGATCTTTTCCATCCGTACTGATTATAACAACTTTCCTGTTGTGATATACCTAAAGTCATTTGAACACTCTTCAAATTTAAAAATCGCGGATATTAATTAATTGCATTAGATATAAAGAAGAGTATAATATGAGTATGAAATACCTTTTTCTTCTTCCGCTTCTGATTATTCCAATTATTTTTCTACCCTTTCTCCAACCATTTATTATGCTGTTTTATATTCACCCATTATGGATAATACTTCTCCTCTGTATAGGAATTTTTTTATGGTTACTACGAACACCTTTTAAAAAAATAAAAATTCATAAAGACAAAGGTACGTATAGTATCACCTCAGGGAAAAACGTTCTTATAATGCAATCTATCCTTTTAGGTATTATTTTCTTACTGGGAGTATTTATAGTTTTCCTAGAAAATGAATTTCGCTACCAAGTCACAGCATCCCAATTACAAATAGAAAAGCTTTCTAAACTTCCTACATTTCAACCAATCCGTCTTACACCCAGAAGTGTCGCAACCAGATACGCTGAAGATTCTTTCCAAAGTCCGCAAGAATATTTAGGTAAGTCGCAAATCGTGTTTAATAATGGCAAGTTACAAAGAATTTTTCCTCGTCTACCTGACGGTAACATACTCTATTTCCTTAATAAGCTCACAGGATTTGTTATCGTAGATGTGGATACCCTTGAACGAAAAGTTGCCATAGAAGACCAGAAATTTGAAATAGCTGAGAATATAGGAATTTTTGATAATGTTTATTATCGTCTCAGGTGGAAAAAATTTTTCGTGACATATTCTTCTGAACCAGTATATGTTAAAAATTCTCAAAATGAATGGGTCATGATCATCCCCTATATAGACTATAAAGGCTTACTTATTCGCGTGCCTTATTGGGCAGGCATTATGGAAGTACACACTGATGGAACTATTATAGATTACTCAGTGGATGAAGTTAAAAAAAGGGAGTACTTAGCAAACAATAGAGCTTACCCCCGCGAACTCTCTGAGTACTATGCTGACGCTTATGCGTATAAAAATGGCATATTAAATACATGGTTTTTCCATAAAGATCAGACAGAGATAGTAACATTATCAAAAAGTGAACGCGTTCTTCATGTGCCGACTACAAATGGATATAAACAAATGCTTATCGCTGAACCTTATGGAAGGTCATATGGTATTTACAAAATATTTTTCTTTGACGCAGCTACTGGAAAAATGCAGCTACTAGAATATAACCAAAAATCCCAACTTACAGGACCAGTTGCTGCTGCTGATTATATTAAACGAGAATTTCCCACATACGACTGGAGTTCTTTTACGTTAACAGAACCTCGTCCTTTATCAATTAACAATGACCTCTACTGGTTGCTATCTATTATTCCTAATGACGCGGCAGGTATCGCAAGTACTGTACTATTACATACGAAAACGAATAAAGTTTTTTCATTTACTGAAGAAGCACAACTACAAGCTTTTCTTAGAGGGATGCCTCTGACCAACACTCCAACTTCAAAAAATAACGATCTCCAAGATCAACCGGAAAAAAGCTCTAATCAACAAATTAAAGATAAAATAGACAGTATACAAAAAGAATTGGATGATTTAAAAAAGCTGTTGAATTAAAAAACTTTAATACGTAGCATTTTTATCTACACAATATTGTATGGGAGAAAAAGAACATCCGTTTAGCTGGCAAGCAATAGGAAGAATTATCACTGCAGGGTTAGTTATTTTACTCGCATGGAAATCAATTGGCGTACTTACGCTTATCGTTCTTTCAGCAATGTTTGCAACTGCACTCTATCCATTAGTCGTAAGACTTGATAGAAAACTACCGCTCCTTGCTTCATCAGTTCTCGTGGTTTGTCTCCTTCTCGTACCGTTTATTCTCTTAGGATTAACAGTTATTCCAAATCTCGTAAATCAGTTGCCAGGATTACTTGCAGCATTAGATATCGTCGTAAATAAATCTCCTATCGTTCCTCAAGCTGTGAGAAATATAGATTTAACACAATATGCAGAAAATGCGGTAAGCTATGTTCTCCTATCCACCACGTTTGTTACCTCGTTCTTTACATCAATTTTCACAGTATTTTTCTTGACCTTTTATTTTCTTTTCGACGGTAAACGACTGGCGAACCTTATGCTCTCTGTTTTTCCAGAAAACCAACAGAAAAGTATTGAAAAATTATTACTTGAACTCGCTAGAGTAAATGGTCATTATCTTCGAGGTGCTTTATTTGTAGCAAGTTGTTGCGGGTTAACCATCTTTATCGGTTTAACGTTATTAAATGTACCCTTTGCGGGTCCTATCGCAATATTCACTGCGTTACTTGATTTATTACCACTTATTGGATTACCTTTTGCGATGATCCCCGCAGCTATGATCGGATTCACAGTCTCTCCTCTTACATCGTTATTAGTTATTACGCTTTATCTAATATATCAGCAGGTAGAAGGCATTATCTTAGCACCGACTGTGTATAATAAGACACTCCATATCTCTCCTTCATTAGGCTTTTTAGCTCTTATTATCGGTACTTCCCTCTTCGGTTTCATAGGTACATTTTTCGCTCTACCTGCAGCAGCAAGTTTACCAGCAATTATAAAATTTCTCCGTGAAGAACAAAACAAAATTAATAACCAACAATAAAATAACGTGTCCAGTATACTGGACGTCACTCATAATCCCCAGATAGCAGTTTTGCTCTAGCTTTCATGTTAGATTTTGCTTGTAGCGCAAGTTCTAAAGGTTTCAGCGCCCTCTCGACTTTACTCCAAAAAATTTTTGTTTTTCTCCGTTTTGAAACACTGGCGATGATTTGTCTATACTTTTTATTACTTTTCCCCCAAACATACCTGTGTGTACGAACTGTCTCCCGGCTGAAACCGAGGACGCGAGCGATCTCTGCACTAGTATACTTATTTTCAAACATCAAATATAACATAAGGCGTTTTGTGAGCATTGTTTTCTCTTCATCTGTCAGAAATGTCTCGAAAAATTGTTCAATGTCAGTTGATGAAGACAGCGAAGAAATTAAAAAAGCGAAGTTATCTTGTAATTCACCTTTAATGTCCATCCTAATCGATCTTTTAGATGCTCTCGGCATATGTCCAGTATACTAGTATACTGGACAATAACACAAGAATTAACATGAAGATCTGAAGTTGTTACTATGAAAATATTTGTCTCCTAATAAGGATAACTGTTGGGAGGGACGAGCTAGGCTTTCACCTATACTCGCCCCCACCCGGTAGCTAGTGCGGTCACACACTTCTTAGTTTATCGTTATGTGGTGGGAACGTACCACCACTCTGGCCTGGCCATGAGACCGAAAGGCCGTCCCTTGTTCTCTGTCCAAACTGCCCCAACTGGATCGTTCCGTCCAGCCTCCCAGGTGTGAGGTGGAGAGGAAGTAAGGCTGGTAGCCACGAATTGGAGCAAACCAAGAGGGTTCTCTGACACTAAGTCCCAGTGGACATTTCGTGGCCGAACGCCCGCACCACACTGATGCTCTCGCCAGTAGATCCGGTTGGAAACCCGAGGCGTATAGCAGCATTGTTATTTTTTTCGTGTAGATTATTAGTGTTTCATCCCTTGACTTACCTATTAGAAAACAAGTAGTATAAATTTCATGGGTACTTCATCTGACCAGACTGTACATCAATCTTCCCAAGAAATGTGTCCGAAGTGTGGAAATCCTCTCGGCGAAATCACCATAACGAAAACAGGGAGAAAACTGCAACGCTGTTCCCGGGGATCATGGGATCCTGAAACTAAAAAGAATGTCGGATGCGACTTTGTAAAATGGTTCGAAGTCGAGCCACAGGAACTAGATGAAAAATGTCCCAAATGCGGGAACAAACTTATTCTGGCCACTACCCGCTTCGGCAAAAAAATGAAAAAATGTTCCACAGGCGTCTGGAATAGAGACACGAAAAAAGTCGAGGGATGTGATTATGTAGAATGGATAAACGGGACAACTGAACCACTTAATGAAGATTGTCCTGACTGTGGTAATAAACTAGTACTGTTTACAACAGCAGCCGGAAAAAAGATGAAAAAATGCAGTACAGCTGGTTGGGATAAAACAACCCGTAAAGCGACTGGTTGTCCATATATTTATTGGCTGAAACCTCACGAATATCCTCAGAAGTTTGATAGCGGCGGTGAAGAATTTCTTCCTCCAGAACCCCAAGAAGAATAGAGACAAGATTTAAGATTTAGGATTCAAGATATAAGCATACATCACATATCATACGCGCTGGATATGCGTTTTGCATTCTTTGCAGACTTTTTTTAACCCCTCCCGGGATAGTTCATTCTGTTTCTTCTCAATCAATGTATGTACCATATGAATGAGATAGTTCTCAGTTTGCTCAGGAAATTCGAGAGTAAATTCTTCTTCAGGATATCGAAGGATACCGTAGGGTGGACGTATATGATAGGTTTCTTCTACTAATAAACAGTATGCATATAATTGAGCAACGTGATTTTTATAAGGTGTTTTCGGTGTTTTCCCGGTTTTTACTTCGACGGGAATATAAAAACCATCTTTTTCTAGAATAAAATCCGGTTTACCTATAAGCGGTATACTGCTGGCGTATAATATTTTTCCTGGTTGTTTTTCAGAATCGGCATACATGATAGTATCATCAGATCCGAGCAACTTACTCTTCCACAGAGAGACAGAATACAGAAAAACAACGGCAAAAAGTAAAAAGATAGCGATAGTACCAAGTGTTACCATAAGCTTGTTTGATAAATGAATAATAAAATTATTTGTGACAAAAAGAGAATAGTACCTATAAGCGTTAAAAAAATAGCTACCCTTTTTAGAAGCACTAAAAAGCGCAGTTGACTGTAGAGCTTATTATGCTCAGCTGCACCTTTATGCATCGCTGCAGTTTCTGACTGTAATCCTTCGATTTTATCAATCCAGCAACATTCGCAATATACAAATTCCGCTAATTCACTTGCTGCTATGTATTCCGTATTCATACGCGGATAGTATAGCCTATAAAGGTAAAAGTTAAAAGGGAAAGAGTAAAAGTTCGTACTAGTAGAATACCATTAGGAAAAAAAAGAAGCTCTAGGCATTTAAGCTAGAGCTTCTCAATTAATACGTGCGAAAAAACTACAGTACCGCGATCACTACTCCCATGAGTAAAAGTGATACAAGTTGATATCCGGTATCGATACCAAACAATGTCCAGTTTTTCTTATCACTAAAAATAGTATTCGTCATCTGTACAGGCAGGACAAATCCAAGCCAAGACCAAAAAGCAGTAAGAAAACCGGTCATCAATCTCGAATTATGAAAGTAGTTTTCTGATAGAAACATAACATGGGCTAATGTATAAGCTGTAATAAGTGCAACAAGGAAACTGAGACCGTATAATTTTCCCATTTCTTTCTGAGCTTTTTTTAGACCTTCTGCTGTAAAACCCCTTTCTTTCATCCATTGTTTTCCAAGAATCATAGGACTATACCAAAGAAAACCAGCAACCATAGAAACCACAGCTGCAAGAAGAACACTAAGATAACTTACCTCAACCATATACTCACCCCCTTTCTTCACTAAAGCTTCGATTGCAATCCTTCGAAATACTTAAGTAAGTAACAAAATAATTATAACAAAATGATGAAATAACCAACAAAAAACCTGTTGGTTTCGAACGCGTATGTTCATGCCAACAGGTTCATGTGCAGGAAAATGATGTCCCTACACTCAGAATCTCTCTAATAAATTTCTGCGTAGCTCCGCCTATAGCTCAGCAATTTTCAGCACATTTTATTACAAAGATTCATGAGTGTAGGTAAGAAAAAGAAGGAGCTATCTCCTACCCACCTCATGAATAAGTCCCAAGCCCCCTCAGGAGTACCAGATACTACCAGCGCCCGGACAAGCCGAACAATCCACCTTGTATCGGTGTTTCTGCAAGCTGCATTAGCCTGTCTCCAAGGCGCTTCGCCCAACGCTCCTTGACACCCCTTTTCATCGGTTGTCCGCGAGAGTCCTCCTCAACAGCCTGCATTGCAAGCTTATAGAGATCCCCACCCTTAGCCACAAATGTACGTAGTTGGGATGGAAGATCTGAACCGTCTTCTGAAGGCTGCAACACCACTACTTCGAATGCTTGCTCCATGCGATGATATCCTTGATCATCGTCCTCCATTCCTCGCAGTACAGCAAGGACTTGCTGGAAATCTATACTACTGACATCCACGACGGCAGGAATTAGGACAAGTACTTCACTTACCCCTTCCTTAAGGGTCACTGGCCACGTATCCCGGTCACGCACTGCAATCCCTTCCGCAGAAGCGAACACGAGCCGCACCACTTCTGCACCTGGAGGGACAAACCATTTGTTTCCTTGTGGTTTACCCTCCTTGTTGAGAACTAACCTTACCTTAGGTAAGGTATGTACACGGATTACCTGAGGTGTACGGCGAGTCTTTCCCAGTACCCGAACACCAGGCAGAGTTAGCTCCACTTGGTGATAACCTGGTGGAACTGTGACTTGCTGGACCTTCGGACGCGAAGACTGGGATGCGGCAGATTGCCTCTTCTTAGACACAGGATCTATCCTTTCGTTAGACTCATAGTGGATGACCAGTTTACACTATTCAATTGTGAGTAGAACTTATACCGTTCTCCTTCTCTGTCAAAGATCTCTCGCTTTCCCTCAAAGACGCTGTGTCTCTGAACGAGCGAGTGATAGTAATTCCTGTGGCCATATTATATACCTTAATGTCAAGAAAATAATTCTGACTACTTGACCAGAAATATTTTTTCTGTTCATACTAATACTATGGATGAGCCAGAAAAAAAGAACAAAAAAGCAGGAATATTACCACGAGATGAACGCGGACATTTTATTTCACCAACCAAAGACTATAGCGAAAAACCCCCCGCACAACCCCGGGACGAACATGGACACTTCACTGCAAAAAAAACCCAAGCAGATGATAATTCACATCACACAGGCACAAAAGAAAAAACTGAACATATTACTGTGGGTAAAACATCTGACGATGATACACTGATCAACGTCCATGTAGGAAACCCCCTCAGGAAAATCACTGAACTTCTCGAAGACATAAAAAAACAAAAGGCTTTCTCATTTACGTTAAAAGGATCTATAGGACTTATGGGAGTTATACTAACGATGTCACTTATCGGGGTTTTCGGCACTACCTATGCTCTCTGTGATAAAGGGGTCCAAACACATATCGGAAGAGTGAAAGTACTCAAAGTAGCTGACGCGGAAGCAGATACATTTATACAAAAAATAGTCGGCATAGCGACATATATAGGAAATCTCTTTACTACTCCAGTCGATTCCCGCCCCCGGTACAGATATATCTTAGAAACCGATGATAAAAAAACAATACACCTAGATCGGGGACGTGATGTCACACTCTCTACTTTTAAAGATTTATATGTCTATGCGACAGGCCGCTATGATTCCTGTTCCGCAAATCTCAAAGTTACAAGTAGTGAAGGTATGGAGAATTATTAAGTATAGTTACATTTCACTCATAAACAGCCTCAGATACCATTTTCTAATGACTCATGGAAAATTTACTCGACAAATGTAAGCGCTGAACCCTTATTATCTGCCCGGCCAGTTCTTCCTATACGATGTATATAATCTTCATACGTGCTTGGTGCATCATAGTTAATAACGTGCGTGACATTTTCAATATCGAGTCCACGGGATGCGACATCAGTCGCTAATAATACCTGTAGTTGATGTTGTTTAAAAAGCTCGAGCGCTTTTTGTCTTTGGCCTTGAGACTTATTTCCATGAATAGCTGCTGCTTTAAAACCATTCTGAATAAGCTTTTTGCTTAACTTCTCTACTCCCCACTTCGTTCTTCCAAAAACAAGTACTTTTCTAAACTCATCCTTCTGTAAAAGGTTTTGTAAAATAGCTAATTTTTCATTCCGGTCTTTTACTTTTATGACATTCTGGTCTACATTCGCAGAAGTATCTTGTTTTTTAACTGAAACCGTTACGGGATTATTAACAAATTGATTGAGAATAGTTTTAACTTTATCAGTTACAGTTGCGGAAAAAAATAATGACTGGCGTTCTTTAGGAAGAAATGAAATGAGATATGTAATGTCATGAATAAACCCTATATCTACCATACGATCAACTTCATCTAGAACAACTGTTCTAAATGATTTTAGGTTAATCTTTCTTCTGTTAACTAAATCTTTTAATCTTCCTGGAGTCCCAATGATAATTTGCGGATTACTCTGCAAATGTTTTTCCTGATTATACATACTTGTTCCACCTATACATAACACTGCGGATAACGGCATACCTCTACCAAAAATCTTATATTCCTCAAGAATCTGTAATGCCAATTCGCGCGTAGGTGTCATAATAAGAACTCTTTCACCTCGATTAACGAGTAGCTTATGAATGGTTGGCAGTAAGAAAGCAGCAGTTTTACCTGTCCCAGTATTAGCAATACCGATAACGTCTTTTCCTTGTAAAATATGAGGTATAGATTTCTCCTGGATAGGTGTGGGTGTCACAAAACCCCGTTCACGCAAATTTCTTTTTATACCTTCCGTAATTTGAAAATCGTTAAATGTGGTAGAATTCCGCACTTCTTGTGAGGTATCCGTATTCTCCGCTTTTCGAATAAAAAGTTCTGGATTTAATGATTCACCAATATTTCTTTTCTGTTTATTAAATGGTCTTGATCTCACAGAATGATGTACACTCCTTTTAGGAGCTATTTGGTGAGACTGGGACTTAAAACTGTTATTTTTCACTCGAAATGCATTTTGCTCTCTAGATTCATGAGGAGAACTCGAAGAGTTAGGACTAAAATGTATTTTCGCTTTTTTTCTTTTCCGAAATTGCATAGGTAAACTATAATTATATTTGAAGCGTAAAATACAACTCAGAAAGTATATAAAACGATGTACGTTCCACGCTTCATACTTTACTGCGTAAATGGTGCATAATTACATCTGCTTAACCGCTGAGATCTGTTTTCGCTCGTAGAAGATACAAGTATAAAAAGTAGTATAGTAGGGTATCTTTATCTAACTAAGAAAATCAAATTGTAGTATAAGCAGAGGTAGCTATGCGCCAACCTTACATGGTGAATACGTAAGTGTATACCATCTGTAATCTTGAAAGTAAGTATAGCACAAAAAAGTCCTATAGTCAAGTGGCAGTTTTTTGTAGCCTTATATCTCTTCTTTTTTGCTGCACCAGATTCATACGACGCTCATCAGCTACACGCTTATCTTCCAACGTTTTTAGCCTTTTTTTTGTTTCACTATCAATCCTATCCTGGCAAGGCTGATTTGTGCATTTATAGATCACTGTCGTTTGCTCAAACCGTGAACCTTCAGTTAGTTTTGTCTCGGTACTAACCAGAAGTAGCTCAGAACCACATTGTGAACATGAAGGTAAAGTGGAAGTATTCAAGATACATATATTATAGCTTATATTTGTAAAAAATGCTACTGGGGTACTTACATTTTTTCTTCAACTAATCTGAAACTTTCGAGGATACTGTCCATTTCTTCCAATGTGAGGTAATCTATTTTGTTAGCTTTTATTATCTCTGGGGTAAAAGTCGGAGATGCATAATGGATAGTAATTCCTAAAGATTTCTCAAAATTTTCATAACAAAAAGGAAGCTCATATATTTTCTTTCCATACAGTTGACTTTTTTCATCGGTAACTGTTTTTGTGGGTCCTATACTTTCAAAAAATATAGGCTGAGGATATGGAGTGGGAGCATCTCCCCCTGCCCAATAATCCTCTCCCTTAAGAGATGAACGGTAAACTGTCCTTGTAAGAAAAGTGATCTTTTTCTTCTTCTGTAAATTATTAACGAATTCATCATCCTCTATTCCTCCAATATATCCACACTTACCTGAGGTGTAATTTTGCTGAACATCTAGCTGTATCTTCCAATCATTCCTGGTTATTTGGATTCTCTCTAATGGAAACTCCATAGTATTCCCATAAAAATCTTTCGTAACAATTTCTGTTTTAACCTGCCAATCTTCAGGAACACTAAAATGCAATAAACCATATTGATCTTTATAAGTTTTCAATGTTTTCTTTTCTGGCGTTTTTGTGACTGTAACTACTTTTACAGATGGTGTGGGAGATTTTATAGAGCTTTTTGGCGGGTTTGTTTTATATCCAAAGAGTATAAATCCCACGCTTAAACCAACCAGCAACATACTAAGTCCAATAATGACATATCCTACTGTAAAAGTATGTGGCTTCGGAGGGACAATGGGTGTGTGATCAGGTGGTGGAACTGGAGGCTGTGACTGTGATTGTGGTTGTGGTTGTGGTTGTGGTGGTTGTACTTGAGGTTGACTGTTTTGAGCTTGCTCTTCCATATTTTAAGTATTGCAAGCTTAGATATGAAAGTCAAGGTAACCTGGCAATTATCGAAAAATATCATGTAAAACGTTAGCTAATCCATCTTCTTCAGCAGTGGGCGCAATAATATCTGCCTTTTTTTTCAACTCATCAGAACCATTTCCCATAGCAATTTTATATCCAGCTAGTTCGAAAAGGGGTAAATCATTATTACTATCCCCTGCAACGACAACTTCATTTTTATGAAATTTTTCTTTTTCTAAAAGTATTTCTAACGCGTGTTTTTTCGTCGCTTCTTTATGTGTTATATGAATATCAAAGTCACCACTCGTCCAAGAAATAACCCTATGATATACGATGTCAGGAACATTTCCTAATTCCCTAATAATCTTATCTGTATCAACTGGGTTTACATGCATAATATAAATAATTCTTTCTCTTTGGATTATTTTCTTTTCTTTTGCTGGGATACTTTTCTTATCATCAGTAAAATAGATGTTATAAGGATATGGTAATGCAATATTTACTATCTCCTCCACTTGAGAAGCATCCATATCTTTTTCCCACAGCACTTCATTAGAAACAGGATCAACTATTTGTGTACCGCCTGAAACTATACAAGCATCAACTATTTGAAGTGTTTCGATAATTGGTTTTGCTAAAAAATAAGGTCTTCCTGTAGCAGCACTTACTTTCACAGCTTTTTTATGAAGTAAACTAACAGTCTTTATCAAAGCTTCAGATGGCTTACCTTCACGCTTATTAGGAATAGCGGTACCGTCCAGATCGAAAATAACAGCTTTATACATCAGGTAATTATAACAATTTCAATCAGAAAAGATTAAAGAAAAATATTAAGTAATATCGTACCCAGTATACTTAATACAATACTTATGATAATCATTAGTTTTATAGGAAAAAATACTTTTACCATATACCTCCTTTCTATGTAAAAACTACCTTATAAATATTGTATAAAGATGAATACTCTGTAATTGAAAGGTAACAAGTAGTAATTGAACGTTATAGAGTAATGAGAACTTTCTTTCTCGCAGTGTAGAATTATTCTCTTCTCCTTTTTAACTGACTTATTAAAACACTGGCTTCAGCTTTCGTAAGAAAAAGAATTTTATTTTCATTCACCCCAAGCTGCCTTAATAGGTTAATCTGAGCTTCCGTAGGAATATCGTTCCCCCATGGAGTACCATAACTTGTCGGATTATTTATACCACCATACGATTGCACTACAAGTGTATCAACATATTTCATCGCTTCTCCTTGTGACATAAACTCACTAACTTTTCTTTTAACATTTGGGATGATCAAGTATTCAAAGAGAACGAATTGTCCCGTGAGGGATTGCTCTATTAAATAATCTTTCTGTTTTCCATGATGTAAACGCATAGTTTCTCCAAACCGATGCCATGTAAAAGATTCTTCTTTTCTTTCCAGTTCCTGTTGTTCTAAGAGAGCAACTTCTTTTAACAAATAATCGATATTCTCTACTTTTAGTGTATTAAGATTATAATACGGACGCTTTTCTAACAGTTTCTCAATAGATGGGTATAACGAAAGAATATCATTCCCTTGAAAATCGATAGTGCCTTCTAGCCTCAATAAGGTTGCTGCAGTTTGTAAAATATGCTTCGTCGTATTATCAACAAAATCGACAATCGTTACATGCGTTTTCTCTTCATGCTTCCTTGTACCACGTCCTATCATCTGGTTATAAAGAATCCCCGACTGTGTAGGGCGTGCCATGAATATATACTCAATTCCTGCATTATCATACCCTTCTGTTAAAACCAACGCATTTACCATGACTTGTATATCTTTTTTTTCAAATGATTCAAGTAATTTCTTTCTTTCGTCACGTTTTGTTTCTCCTGTTATATAAGCACTCTTTATTCCAGCTTGCTGAAATTCATGAGCAAGTGTTTCAGTATGGAGAACATCGACTGCAAATACTAATGCTTGACCAGAATGAGCAATATCTTTATATGTTTTAACTACCAAAGCATTTCTTTCAGGACTATTAACTTTTTCTTCAAGTTCTGATAGTACGAAATCTCCTGCAGATGAGTGTACATCATCAATCTTAGTGGGTGTATTTACTTTTAATGCATGAATAGAGCTTAACCAACCCTTTCGCACACCATCAATGAGGGTATATTCATAAACTACTTCATCAAATATCTGGTCTATTCCTTTATTATCGTTTCTCTTAGGTGTTGCAGTTACACCAAGTAGAAGAATTTCTCTATTCGAAGCATTTTCATTTTTCAAAACCCCAAAATACCTGAGAATATTTTTATATGTTGTTGCTGAAGCGTGATGTGCTTCATCAATAATAATCACTGAAAAATCGTTAGGATTAAACTTAGATAACCGCTGACTCTCTATCTTCCCTATGGTTTGAACTGATGCAATTACAACATCATCCTTCGTATGATCAGCTACTTTTTCTGCTTGTTCAATCCCGACTTTTAAGATGGAATCAACCTCTTCTAGTTTATTTTTCGCTTGTAATAATAATTCCTCACGATGGGCGATTATTAATGCTTTTTTCTTTGTCTGTGCAATTCTTTGCGATATGAGATGAGAGAAGATAACTGTTTTTCCAAGCCCAGTCGCTAAAACGATTAGCTGTCTATTTATTCCTTTTTTATATGCATCATTAATACTATCTAATGCGGATTGCTGGTAGTCTCGAAGTTGCATGAGATATATTGTACACAAAGTATAGGGATGCACAAGAACTGAAGACAAGAATTGTTGTAATACCATGACGAGAATAATCTATGGTATACTATTTTCCTTGTGTTCTTGGGACTATATACCACAGGAGAAGGATATGCTTCTACCGGCAAATCGAGACATTTTCGACCTATCCGAGCCAGATCTCATCCACTGGACAAGACGAGGGATTTATGTCACAGAGGAAGGCATGCGCGCACGCATACCTGATATCGCTGGAGACATCGAATTCCCAAATCGAGAGATGCGCGCTGTCTGCTTCAGAACGGGTGAAGAAGGTACTACCAAATTCGCAGACGTCATTCTGTTGCAGAAAGGAAGGTACGAGCTTCGACGTATAGAAGTACCAAGTCAACCAGCAAGAAGTTAGTCACAACATGTGACTAGGAGTGGTAGCAGATGGGGCGCGTGTAGCAGCCAACATCTCGGCTTCGGACGTTATCCGGAAGCTACCACTCCTCCGAAGTTCTTTTTCGTGTACAATAGTACTCATGACATACAATAAACTAACCACGGAAGAAATGATGATTATTAAGGGAAAAGCGACCGAAGCTCCTTTCTCTGGGGAATATGATGATTTTTATGAACCTGGAACATTTATCTGCCGACAATGTAATAATCCCCTCTTCTCCGCAAAAGCGAAATTCGATGCTCACTGTGGCTGGCCAGCTTTTGAGGAAAATTTTCCTGATGCAGTAGTTCGATTACCAGATCCCGATGGTACAAGGACTGAAATTCAGTGTGCTATTTGTGGTGGTCATCTAGGACACGTTTTCGAGGGAGAATATTTAACAGAAAAAAACACAAGACACTGTGTAAATTCACTTTCAATTACATTTATTCCAGAAGATAAAGAACTTCCCACAATACTCCAAGAATAACAAATCACTCACCCATTATTTTCTAAAAAACAAACGTTAAATTCTTCAACTAAATGACTTTTTTGTTTACGAAGCAATTGCTTTAATGTATATTCTCTTTTAAGAGCATCACTATTTGTAAAATATTGTTCGTAATAGCGAAGCTGAACCGGTCCTCGTGAACGAGTATACTTCGCGCCTCCTGGTAATCGTCCATTATGTTTTTGTACTCTTTTTTTTAAATCTGAAGTCTTTCCAATGTAGAAAGTACCATCGTTACATTCAATAAGATAAACATAATACGACATACAAAAAGTATAGCAGTTAGAGCCAAACGCACGCCAAAGTATAGAAATTTATAATAGAAGAAACATCTATAGATGATATGTCCAGTATACCAGTATACTGGACATTAAAGATTGGAGGGATTAATGCGAATTATGCGGTCATCATTTGAGGAGGGCGTCCCCCTACCATCCTGATTACTTGTAGTAACATATACCATGTTATCTGGTCCTACGACAACATCACGAAGTCTACCAAACTCACCTTTAAAATGTCTTTTAATTTCTGAAACTTTGAATTCTTTTACTACAGCTTCATAGAGTGTTTCTCCCCGTAAACCGACGAAAAAAACTGAACCTTTATAATAGGCTGCGCCACCTGGAGCCCACGTTTCTGTTCGCCCTGAGTGTCTAACTGGAGGTATCATACCGTCTTCTACTTGATCACCTTGTACATTTGGCCATCCGTAGTTTTCACCTCTTAGAATTCTATTTATTTCATCATTTCCTGATTGTGTACCGGAAGGACCATGTTCTGTAGCCCATAATTGACCGGTACTATCCCACGTTAAACCTTGGACATTCCGGTGTCCATAAGAATAGACCATACTATTTCCTGGCTTGTCTGGAGCATCACCGAAGGGATTATCCGGTGCAGGTTGACCGCTATCAGTTACCCGTAATATTTTTCCTGCAAGAGAATTTGTATTTTGCGCTTCAGAAGGAGCTTGCGCATCACCAGTACCTATATATAAGTAGTTATCAGGACCGAATTTTATTCTTCCACCATTATGATTTGCAGCACCTGGAATAGCATTAACGATAATCTGTTCCTTTGTTAACGTTTTATGTTCGTACGTCATACGTACCACCCGGTTTAATGTATTTCCATTTGCACCACTGTATGTGTAATAAAGATATACGAAGTTATTTATCGAAAACTTGGGGTGGAGTGCTATCCCCATAAGGCCACCTTCCCCTACCTCTCTAACAGCAGCAATGGTGGCAACAGGAAGTGGATTAAGCTTACCATCATTAATCAACCGTATAGTTCCTCTTCTTTCTGTGACTAGCATGCTTTGACGTATCTCTCCAGAAGTCGGCTTAGGCAGAAAAACGATTCCCCAAGGGGTATCAAGATTTGCTGCAATAATAGTAGTTAAAGGTGTAGTATCGTTTATCGTATTTTCCGAAGGAGTAGTTATGGAAGGTGTAGGAGAGGCACTAGTCACTTTTTTATCAGTTACTCCTTGCGATGAATCTAGCATAGCAAGAGCGAAAGCAACAATTCCTAAAAAAATAATAAGAAGGTATGTTTTCTTCATCTGATGTCATTTATACTATCATACTTAAACCAATACAACTACTTATAGAGAAGAGTACTTCACAATAATACCCTCTTACTCTATTAAAAGTAAGAGGGTATGTATCAACTTCACACTTAGATACCCCGGAATCTTCTACTTACGAAGATTACTGCACAAGCACCAACAATAGCCACAATTAAACTATATAAATTAAAACCTGTAACCCCAGGTTCACCGAATGCATTCATTATGAATCCACCAACTACCGCACCAATAATACCCATAACAATATCCATCAACGTTCCTTGAGTAGCATTAGATCCCATAATCATAGATGCTATCCATCCTGCAACTGCTCCTAACACTATCCATAAAATAAGGTCCATATTTTTTTCACCTCCTTTCAAAAATATAAAAAGCTGTTTGTAACTCTACATCTCTGAAACTTTTTAACTAATATTATTTTGTATTGATGAGATCAGAAGAATATGAAACAGTAGTAAGAGCAGAGTAAGAAGAAATTACAGGAGACACTTAGTAGAATTTAAGATTCTAGAGCTGGGGTGGTTAGACTTTCTTCCCAGATTTATCTATACTCAAAGAAGTATGCATGTTCAGTACTCTTTCCGTTATAAAGTGTACTCACTAGCCCGAACTATTCCTCTCGGAAAAGTCGCCACATATGGACAAATAGCTGAACTTATCGGCCACCCTGGTGCTGCACGCGCAGTCGGAATGTGTATGAAAGAAAACCCGGATGCAGAAATAATTCCATGTCATAGAGTAGTAGCAGCAAATGGTAAATTAATAGGATATGCCTTTGGAGGAATCAAAAAAAAGAAAAAAATATTAATAGAAGAAGGAGTCAGCTTCATAGAAGACCGTGTCGACCTCTCAATTTCCCAATGGAAACCTAAAGAATAAACTGGAAGAATTATCGTAGGTGTTTATCGAAAAATGCTACTGTTCGATCCATCGCGAGAGTAAAACTTCCACCCGTAATGTTATGTCCTCCGCTTTCATATTCATAGAACTCATGTTCTACGGACGCCTCTTCCATTAACGCTACAAGATCTCGGCTGTATCCGACATTTACGACATCATCATTAATGGCATGGTGAAGTGCTACTGCTCCTTTTAAGTTTTTTAGGAAACTGGACGGCGCTACTAATTGCCAAAAATTACTTTGCGCGCTCGGACTCCCATGTCTTTCGAATAGTTCACGTCTTCTCTGTAAACGCTGGGCATTATTTGTGGGCATAGGTGGCCGGTAACTAGTATCCTGAATACCATATTTTTGCATATCAGTATAGCTGTATACTGCTCCTCCCCAAATAACTATCGCTGGAATTTCAGGCTTTATAGCAAAACTTCTCATTAAAATATTTCCTGCCATACTATGACCCCACATTCCTACTTTTCCTACAAAATCTGTACTTTCAAGCGCAGCATATGCATTCAGAGCATCCACCACATAATCAGAGCCATAGTATCCCCCACCCGGTTCTCCTTCGGAAATACCATGTCCTCGAAGATCTATCTTCAAGACGACAAAGCCATTTCGGGCTAAATAATCAACATACGAAGAGTAAGCTTCTCCATTCGTTTCATAGAGAGCAGGAGGAATATATCCATGTATGAAAACAATTCCTGGCCATCCGCCAGCCGGCATATCTCCTACGGGTTTCGTTAATAATGCATGTATTTTATACCCGTCTGAATTATAACTTGTAAGAAATGAAGTATATGACACATTCTCTGATACAGTAACAAGTTCATCCAGTTTACTTGTATACTCACGTTCTCTTAAATATGGTATCGTCATTTCTCGAAAAGGAAATGGAGACGGTGATAGTAACCCCCCTTCATTTTCCTCAGCATCATTATTCCTAACACTCTGCGTCACAGCATTATTTTGGGAAAAGTAAAAAGTTATGAGAAAAATACCGATTAACAATCCCACGAAGAACCATCGTTTTTTAAGATGATGAGGAGTTTCTTCTTCTGGCGGTTTCAACGTCGGGATATCCTGTGTCGTGCTAAACACTTCTGGCATAGTAGCTAGTATAAAACAGAGAGTCCTTCGTATTCAACTCTATTCTTCCCGCTCAACAGTAATAGTACACTCTGTGACTAATGCAGCGATAGTACCCACTGCTGCTAAAACTGGAACGAGAACTGCACCGACAACTCCGAGTGTTAAAGGAAATACTACTAACTCTTTTCCATTTTTATCTTTTA
>CAZEJU010000016.1:0-28259 GCA_964512695.1 uncultured Gammaproteobacteria bacterium
TTTGAAAGGATACATGGAGGATATATAACACAGAGGTACTATAAAAACTAACATTTCACAAGCACCCTTAGTCTATATAGGCAAAGGACCTATTATAGATGAAGGGGTTAAAATAGAAGGTCCAGTTATAATTGGGGAAAATTGTGTCATAAAACATGGTGCGTTTCTGCGCGAGTATTGTTTATTAGGTAATAGTGTTACTATTGGGCATGGTAGTGAGATTAAACACAGTATATTTTTAAATAACTCTTCCGCAGCGCATTTAAATTATGTGGGTGATAGTATTGTAGGTAATCAGGTCAACTTAGGGGGAGGGGTTATAACAGCTAATGTAAGACTAGATAAGCAGCCAGTACGCATTTCAATAAAGAATCAGAAAATCGAAACTGGATTAAAAAAATTAGGTGCAATTATAGGTGATGAATCGTCTATTGGGGTAAATTCTGTCTTAAATCCAGGAACAATTCTCGGTAAGAGAAATATCGTATATCCGCTGACCTCTGTAGTAGGAATGCATGATGATGATCAGACGATAAAATAAGAGAGTGTATTTAGGGCGTACAAATGGTATTATAGAAAACTGCAGATGTATGGCAGTAGGGAATTGTGCGTTGTTATAAAGCGGAACTCACCAGAAAACTATTATGTGTGGAATTTTTGGCTATATAGGTACTAGAATAGATGCACCCAAGCTAGCATTAGCTGGTTTACAATTACTTGAATATCGAGGTTATGATTCATGGGGAATTGCTGCAAAAATTGAGAATGAAGAGTTGAGAGTTGAGAAATATATAGGAAAAATTGCAGAAAATCAAAAAAACTTTCGGCTTTCAAAGCAGAAGTCTCAAATCGCCATTGGTCATACACGCTGGGCAACCCATGGAGGTGTAACAGAAAAAAATGCTCATCCTCATCTGGACTGTACAAAACAAGTAGCAGTGCTTCATAACGGAATTGTAGAAAACTTTGCAGAACTAAAAGAAGAGTTAGTGAACAAAGGGCATACCTTTATTTCGGAAACCGATACTGAAGTAATAACACATTTAATAGAAGATCAGTTGAAGACAGAAGATTTTCCTTCAGCAGTATTAAAAACGTTTATAATGCTTAAAGGAATGAACGCTATAGTTGCTGTTTACGCTCCGACGAACAGTATTATTGCAGCAAAGTCAGGATCACCTCTTGTTATAGGAAAAGGTAAAGACGGCCTCTATATTGCATCAGATGTTTCAGGAATTATTAAACACACGAGAAATATTCTCTTTTTAAAGGATAATGAGATGGCAGTATTAAAAAAAGATGTAACACTTTTTTCACTACCTGATGGTTTACCTCTTAAGCCAGCATTTGAAAAAATAGACTGGAAAATCGAAGATGCAGAAAAGGGAACATATCCTCATTTCATGATAAAAGAAATTCATGAACAGCCTAAAGTTATACAAAATATAGCAAAGAACTACGCTGAACAAGCAGATAAGCTTGCTGAAGTTATTGCGAATGCAAAGGGTACTTTTTTTATTGGTGCTGGAACTGCTTCATACGCGTGTATTTCTGGAGTTTATTTATTTTCTAAAATTGCAGGGGCTCATGTTAATCATGCATCAGCTTCTGAATTTAATTATTTGGAAGATTTCATTAATAAAAAGAGTCTCATTATTGCATTATCTCAGTCCGGAGAAACTATAGATATTGTTGAACCGTTAAATACTGTCAAAAAGAAGAAAAGTACGATAGTTGCAATTGTTAACGTATTAGGATCTACAATTTATCGAATGGCAGATTATAAGCTATTACTTGGTGCAGGTCCAGAAAAGGCTGTTGCTTCTACGAAAGCGTATATCGCAAAACTTTGTATTCTACTCCTGCTTGCTTTTTCTATGAAGAAAAAAAATACGTATATAACCGAATTACTAGCGAGAACTGCTGGAGAAGTGACAAGACTACTAAAAAAAGAGCAAATTGCGCACATAGAAAAGATTGCAGATATTTTAAAAGACAAAGAGCATATTTATGGTATAGGACGAGGTGTGTCGTATCCAAGCGCTTTGGAGGCAGCCATGAAAATAAAGGAAGTTTCGTATATTCATATGGAAGGATTAGCAGGAGGAGAGCTAAAACATGGATCAATTGCACTTATATCGCCCGGAACTCCTTGTATAGTTTTTGCTCCTAACGATGAAACATATGAAGCGACTATCTCAAACGCTATGGAAATTAAAGCTCGAGGGGGAATAATAATAGGAGTAAGTCATAAGAAGCATTTCGTTTTTGATCATTTTATTGAGGTCCATGACATGCAGGAAGCTTCTATAATTGCACAAATAATCCCGATGCAACTATTAGCCTATTTTCTCGCTGTGAAGAGAGGATTTGATCCAGATAAACCTCGTAATCTTGCAAAAAGTGTTACAGTGAAGTAAAGTAATAAAACTAAAATTCTTTTAAGAGTTCCTGCCACTACTCCTTCTGCCTTTTACTATGGACATATTATTGTTAATTACTAGTTCTTGTTTTTTTATTTGGTTATGTAGGAATATCCTCTTCTGGTTATACCAATTACAAAAAAACGATTATAAAATTTCAAAAATTTTTGTAAAAAGAAAACGCTTTTTTACAAATAAGTATTTCTTAGCAGTCTTATTTCTTCAGATTTTAGCTATAGTAACCTATATCCTATCTATATTTTGGGAATCATTCATACAATATTTTCATAGTTATATTTTATTCATGTATGTTTTTCAAATACTCTTATTATTACGAGAAATAGCACTGGGCAGAATAAAACTTCCAACTTTTACAAAAAGAATTTTCTTTCTACTTATAGTTACGGTTGGATGTATCTCGTTACTGTATTTAGTTCCTGTACTTGATATCTATATTTGGATAGTAATACTCGATAGACTAACTTTCGTACTTATATGTATCTTTACATTTTCAACATCTTTTCCTGCAGAAGTTCATACAGATATGTTACTTGAATCCGTTAAAAACAAGCGTAAAAAAATATCTAATCTTAAAATAATATGTCTTTTAGGAACTTCTCATAAATCTTTGACTGCATATTTTTTATACGAATTACTGCGAGAGAAATACCCTGTTTATGTAAAAGAAAGCTCATTTTTTAGAGTCGAAGATTTAGAGAAACTATTCCATAAAAAATACACTGAAGAAACGATCCTTATTATTCCTGTTGAGTCTATTAATACTTCGGAAGTTGTTTCGTTTTTACAAACACTTATGCCAGATGTTAGTTTAACGATCGCGAACGTAAACGACGAAGAATTATTTGAAAGAATAAAAAATGATTCTGAATACTTATTACGTCCTGAAAAAGCCATGAATATTTTTGTTTTAAAAGGCAAGAATGTTAAGAAACAGAGTAGTATCTTATCTAGAAGCCTTCATTCTAAAGAACGCAATACATTACGTTTTATTACCTATGAAGATAATACCACTGAAATAGTAGTTAATAATAGATCATTTATTTCGGAAATAAGCTATAAGCCTGATAGGACAGAATTTTCTCTTGTTTCAGATGGTGAGAAGGTAGAATTAACAGTTCCGATTTTTAGTGAATTAACATTTCTACCATTTATATCAGCTTTATATATATCACAAAACCTGGGTTTATCTTTAAAAGATATTCTAAATTCAGTCGAAAATTTACAGCTCCCTTCTGGTTATATGAATATAGTATCTTTTACAAAAGGTACTATATTTAACGCGACCAGATTTTCTGAACAAGAATTATATTCACTTATTAATTATTTAGCGACTTTTAAGGGTAAGAAAATACTCTTGATTTCACCTGAAGAAAACAGTCTTGCTTTAAAATACTTTTTCATTAATATAAAAAAAACGACCATAAAAGATCTCCTTATAATAACTCATGCAGATACGTATCATTTTTTTATAAAATATATAAACCCTTCCATTTCCATTCGTCTCATTAAATATGATAATCCAGAAGAAGCAGTACGTATTATCTCTTATTACTTAAAGAAGAAAGATGACCTGGCCTTATTTATCGGTAATGGTACAAAGGATATACTAGAAGAGTATAAAAAGTTATACTCATAATTTCATTACAAAGAAGAGTTTATTATAATTGAACATAAATGAGTTAAACAGTATAATAAGAATTCATATGGCATCATTATTAGGATTAACAATTTTAGCTTTCTTTATAACAGCTATCCTTTTAGTACCTTTTATAGATTTTTTATACGCAATTAAATTAAAGAGACAGGCTCAACAAACAAAAGATCCTTTTGATAATAAAACGCCTCTTTTTGATAAATATAATGGTTGGAAGGTGGGGACACCGTTTGGTGGAGGATTACTGATTATCGTTGTTGTACTGGTTCTTTCTCTCTGGGCTTATGGAATGCTCGAGATAAATGTGAAATTCTGGGATTTGTTTGTTCTCCTTTTTTCGTTTATTGGTTTTGGTACATTAGGTTTTTATGACGATTTTAAAAAGTTAGTAAATAAAAAAAGTGACTTCTTTGGATTGCGTTTACGGTACAAATTTATAATTCAATGGATACTAGCTCTTATTATCGCATCAGTTTTTTATATACAACTTGGTTATGATTTTATTTATCTCTACGGAAGCGTTATAAAAATAGGCGTCCTATTTGTCCCTTTTGCAGCTTTTGTAATCGTAGCCTTTGTTAATGCTTTCAACATTACAGATGGTTTAGATGGATTAGCCTCGGGTTTATTATTAATCTGTCTATTAGCTCTTCTTGCTATTGCACAAACGCTAAATGAGACTTTAGGTATCTTTATAGCTGTATTGCTTGGAAGCATAGGTGCATTCCTCTATTTTAATATTTATAAAGCTCGCTTATGGCTTGGAGATGTTGGTTCACTTTCTCTGGGGGCTGTACTTGCCGTTATCGGTCTCCTTACAGGAAAAACGTTGGCTTTAGTAGTGATTGGTGGCGTCTTTGTAGCAGAAGTTACGTCATCATTTATACAACTCATTAGCAAAAAGTATTTTCATAGGAAATTGTTACCTGCTGCCCCGCTTCATCTCTGGCTACTAAAAAGAGGTTGGGAAGAACCAAAAATCGTTATGCGTGCATGGATAATTGGTTTTTTCTTCGCTGTTCTCGGTGTATATCTTGCGTTAGTTCGGTAACCATTTTCATTTTTTCTTCCTATATCGTGCTATGATAAAACTATGCGCAGATTTGATTTTATATTATTTTTTTCAGTCGTTTTTTTAACACTTTTTGGTATTTTAATGATATATAATGCATCATCTGTCATAGCGTATAGAGATTTCGGGGATAAATATCATTACTTTACTGAACAACTTACCTGGATTTTGCTTGGTTTTACTGCATTGTTTATATTTTCATATATTGATTACCATATTTACCATACATTGGCAGTACCTCTGTTAATGTTAGCTATTATTCTTTTACTCGCTGTTTTTATCCCGGGCTTAGGAATATATGCTCTCGGAGCTCACCGTTGGATAAATCTTCATTTTTTTGTGCTTCAACCGGCTGAGTTTATTAAACTTACATTAGCTATCTACTTATCTGCCTGGTTTTCTCATAAAGAGAAAGAACGATTTCTGGCCTTCTGTTTACTTATAAGCTTGGTTCTTTTACTAGTTATGCTTCAGCCTGATATGGGAACTGCGTCGGTAATTCTCTTTGAAGCTTTAGTTGTGTATTATCTTTCGGGAGGAAATGTTTACCAATTCCTTTTACTGACACCTATATTAAGCATTTTAAGTTTTTTTCTTATTAAAATTGCTCCATACCGTGCTGCACGATTGACAGCTTTTTTTAATATGCATTCGTCTTTAGAAAATACTTCCTATCATGTGAAACAAATACTAATCGCACTAGGATCTGGGGGTATTTTTGGTGTCGGTCTAGGAAATTCCTTACAGAAATATGAGTATCTCCCTGAAAACGCTACAGATTCTATTTTTGCAATTATTGCTGAAGAGTTAGGATTAATTGGAGCTTCAGCTTTACTCGTGGTATACTTTATCGTAGTTTGGAGAGGTTTTGTGATAGCTGCCCAAGCAAAAGATACATTTGGGAAGTTACTCGCGGGAGCAATTATATCTTTTATAGGTGTTCAGATTCTCATTAATTTGGGAGCTATGACTGCTCTCATTCCTTTAACAGGAATACCTCTACCATTTATCTCATATGGTGGATCAGCTCTTATAGTAGATTTAACTGCTATGGGTATTTTATTAAATATAGCTAGACAATCGTCTCTTAAATCTTCAACGTTATTGTCTCACAGGGTAAGGAGGAAAAAAACATGAAAGTTGCACTTATAGGTGGTCATCTCTCTCCAGCATTAGCTCTTATTGACGCGTTAGCAGATATTGACGTTATTTTTATTGGGAGACGGACAACCTTTGAAGGTGATAGAGCGGTGTCTTTGGAATATAAAACCATTTCGGAAAGAGGAATTCCATTCTATCCAATTACAACAGGGAGATTACAGAGAAATATTGGTTTAAAAACTATAACGTCAGCATTTAAATTTCCACTTGGGTTTTACCAAGCTAGGCAGATTTTAAAAAAAGAAAAACCTGATGTGGTTATCGGATTTGGTGGATACGTATCTGTACCAGTAGGTTTAGCCGCCTTTTTTTTAAAAATACCATTAGTGATACATGAACAAACACTTGAAGCAGGTATGGCTAATAAAATACTTTCTTTTTTTGCAAAAAAAGTTTGTGTTGCGTGGAAAAGTTCTTTTTCTGCTTTCCCTAAAGATAAAACTGTTTTAACAGGAAATCCTATCAGAAATTTTTCAAATACAAACGTTTCTTTACCTGCGGGTGATACTAGTAAACCATTGATATACATTACTGGTGGCAGTGCTGGTTCACATGCCCTAAATCAGCTTATCGAGGGTTATTTAGAAGAATTGGTAAAAAAGTATAGGATACTTCACCAAGTAGGAGACGCACGGGAATTTAAAGATTATGAAAAACTTACGGAGAAAAAAAATAAGCTGTCTGAAACCTTACGAAAAGATTATCTTATTGAAAAGTTTATCTCGCCTAATGCCGTAGGATCTATCATGAATAACGTTGACTTTGTGATTTCTCGGTCAGGCATGAATACTATTACTGAGATTCTTCTCTTCGGTAAACCTTGCTTATTAATCCCACTTCCTCATGGCCAGAGAGATGAACAGTTAAAGAATGCACAGTTGGTAAAAGAAATAGGTTTAGGTGAATATCTTGAACAACAAAAAACTACTCCTGACGTCTTTTACAAAACTCTAGATGATATGGTAAAAAATAGAAAGAAATATGAGGTGAATGAATCTAAAGCGAAAAGTTTAGTAAAAAAGAATGCAGGAGAAAAAATTGTTGAGGTATTATATGAAGTGGTTAGAAAAGAAAAATGAAACACATCGTACTCTTACTGCAGCTGACCTAAAAATTCCGAGTTCGGTGTTACAGAAGAAGAAAAAAAAGATATTTCATAAACGCAATCGTTTATCATTTACTTTTTTACGCAAACCTGTTGGATTTATAATGGTTATTGCATTTTTAGCCATACCGATCTTTTTATTTGGTGCAAATAATATTAGAAAGTTTCTTTTTAACAATACATATATTAGTCCGCTTCCTTTAGGTAATTTATTTGAAGGAGATGATAAATATTTCGAAAAAGAGACTCGGGAAGCATTTAAAAAGTATTCTATTGCATACGAGAATATAGAGGTAGATGAGTCATTAATACGTGTAACTGTCAAGAAAAATAGTTATGTTTATTTATCCACAGGAAATAATATTAATAATCAAATAGCCTCTTTACAATTTATCCTTTCTCGTCTTACAATGGAAGGGAGAGACTTCAAATCGCTTGATCTGCGATTTGAAAATCCTGTTATTGTTTTAAAAGAGTAAACCTTTCCTTACAAGGAGAGTGAAGAAGAGGAAGTATGAATGATGGGAAAATAGTTGTAGGTATAGATATAGGTACCTATAAAATAGTAACTGTAATCGCAAAAGTTGATGAATACGTAAACGTCCTCGGTGTATCAGAAGTGAAATCTGCAGGCATTAAGAAAGGTCAGATTGTAGATATCGAAGAAGCAGTACATGCTATTAATTCATCACTTGAGGCTGCGGAACGTATGGCTGGATATAACATTAGCCGTATTGTTGCGTCAATTGGTGGATCGCAGATTGAAAGTCAGAATTCCCGTGGTGTTGTCGCGGTTTCGAGTCCTTCCCATGAAATCGCACAAAATGATTTACTTCGTGTTATTGATGCAGCTAAAGCTATTTCACTTCCTTCGAGTAGGGAAATTATTCATGTGCTACCCAGAAATTATATTGTCGATGGTCAGGAGGGGATAAAAGACCCGGTGGGAATGACAGGAGTTCGTCTCGAAGTAGATACACATATTATTACAGCAAATACAGTATCAATGCGTAATTTAGATAAAGCATTCTCTGAAGTGGGTGTAGATGTCGATGCTTATGTTTTTAATGGTTTAGCAAGTTCTTTGGCAGTTTTAACAGATACTGAAAAAGAACTAGGGGTCGTACTTGTTGATATGGGAGCAGGGACGACTGATATATCTATTTATACTGATGGTTCTGTATCCTATTCTTCTACTTTAGCTATTGGGGCTCGGCATATAACAAATGATTTAGCTATCGGCCTTCGTATTTCCATAGAAAGCGCAGAGAAAATTAAACTTTTTCTATCAGATTATCATACAAAGAAAATTATTCGGGTAGCTGATGATGAAAAAGGAAAGGATACAAAAAACAATGATGAGATTGATTTAAGTTCTCTTAATCTTCCGGAAGAAATGAAGAAGATATCCTACAAAACACTTGTGGAAGGTATTATCCGGCCAAGATTGAATGAGATTTTTACTATGGTAGGAATTGAAATGAAAAAAAGCGGTTTTGTGGGCTTAACTCCAGCTGGAATTGTCGTTACGGGAGGGGGTTCTTTGACAGTTGGCCTTAGAGATGCAGCAAAGCGTACGCTTGCCATGCCAGTTCGTCTTGGAACAGTTACGAGTATGAGAGGTATTATCGATGAGATTCAGAGTCCATCATCAGCTACTGTTATTGGTTTGACCATGTATGGATCACAGAATACTAAAACGGATAAACAAGATCTACCATTTGGATTATCTCTTCCAGGTTTTTCCGGAGTAAAATCTGGAAAGTTTATGCATAAACTCGTTAATCTTCTAAAATCTTTTATCCCGTAATAAGAATATCTTGATTTTTTAATTAATAATCATTATTTATCTTAAGCTCTGATTTATTTCTTTTTAAGAGATCAGCACCAGTATCGAAAATATCTATTTTCTACACTTCAAATTTTTTTTCTTGTTCTTGCTTTTACCATGGGTATCTGTTAGGATTGAGGCACGGTATGTTAATTAAGCCTCAATCGACAAACTTCGCTAAAATTCGTGTGGTGGGTATAGGGGGAGGAGGTTCAAACGCTATTAACTCCATGATTTCAACAAGTTCCATTCAGGGCGTTGATTTCGTAGCAGTGAATACCGACGCTCAAGCACTTCTACTTAACCAGGCGGATACAAAAGTACAAATAGGAGATCATCTTACCAAAGGACTTGGTTCGGGAGGCAATCCTGAAATTGGACGTCAAGCAGCAGAAGAATCCACGCAGAAAATTAAAGATATGCTTGAAGGTTCTGATATGGTATTCCTTACGGCAGGTATGGGAGGTGGAACAGGAACTGGAGCAGCTCCCGTTGTAGCTCAAGTCGCCAAAGAGGTCGGTGCCCTTACAGTAGCAGTTGTTACAAAGCCCTTCACATTTGAAGGAACACGAAGGATGGTACAGGCAGAAGATGGAATAGAAAATTTAAAAGATAAAGTAGATACACTTATCGTTATTCCAAATCAGAGGATTCTGGATGTTGTTGATCGAAAGTTATCACTTGTCGAAGCATTTAAAGTTGCGGATTCTGTTTTAACTCAGGGTGTCCAAGGTATTTCCGAGTTAATTACTGTTCCAGGCCTCATAAATGTTGACTTCGCTGATGTAAAAGCTATTATGTCTGATGCAGGATCCGCACTTATGGGTATAGGTACTGGTATCGGTGAGAATAGAGCGCAAGCGGCTGCACGAGCAGCTATAGCATCTCCGTTACTTGAGATCTCTATGCAAGGCGCTCGAGGCGTTCTCTTTAATATTATTGGCGGTGCAGATCTTACTATGAGTGAAGTTGATGAAGCTGCAAAGATTATTTCTGCAGCAGCAGATCCAGATGCAAATATTATTTTCGGTGCAACTATTGATGAATCTATGCATGACCAGATCCGCATTACTGTAGTTGCTACAGGATTTGATTCAAGTAATCAACGGTTACAGCAATTCATGCATCAACCTACACCGATTATTAATAATAATCCGACCTCCACTCAGACTGTTCCTACACAGACGACTAATTTCCAACAGCCTGCACCAGTTCAGAATCCAGCTCCAACTCCTGAGGAGCAGAAAGATGATGACTGGGATATCCCCGCATTTTTAAGACAGAGAAATTAGCTTCTAATTAGCCTCAAAGATTGAAATTTAGATTGATTGAGATTGAGAATACCGTCAAAGTACTCCATTGGTAGAAACGTGCTTTTTTATTGTCATTAGACACTACTAGGGAGTACCAGACAAATTGTTCTCCGCAGGACAATCTCAAATCTAAGTACTCCCGGAAAGTGGGAGTATGACAATAGACGAGAAAGATTTTATATCTTTCATCACAATAAAGCAAAATCTCTCTGAACAGAGTGTACGTCACTGTGCCATACGTATAAGGGTTCTTAACGAGTGGTTTGCCGATAAGGAATTAACGAAGGAAAACGTGGAGAAGTTTTTCTTAGAGCTGAAACAGGAGAAAGGGTTGAAGAATAATACTCTCAATACCTATTATTTTGTTTTCAGACAGTTGAAGGCTTATTGCAAAGACAGAGGGTTACCCGCAGACTTCCTGGACGGTTTTAAGTCATTTAAAAAGACCAAGCCGGATATCATCATCTTTACACAAGAAGAGGTTGAAAAGATTTTGGATACCGAGTTAACTTATGGTAAGTTTTATGGGAAGGACTGCTCATTCTTGGATTTCCGCTATAGAACTATGACAATGTTCTTAGCCTATACAGGTTGTCGTTATGCAGAGGCCGCAGAGCTTAGAGTCAAAAGGTTGGATTTAAGTGCCGGGCGAGCAACATTTATTGAAACAAAGACCAATGAGAACAGAACCGTCTTTTTTGCCGAGCCTTTAAAAAGTAATTTGGCTAAGTTAGTTGAGGGGAGAAGCCCAAACGATTTCGTTTTTAGAAACACGAAGGAAAAGCAGGTACACGTACAAGATTATTCGGACGACCTTAAAAGACGTGCAGTAGCCGCAGGCGTCACGAAACGCACATTTCCACATAATTTTCGCCATAGTTACATTACGCACATGTTAGAGACAGGAGTGCCTATCACAGAGGTTGCAACGCTTGTAGGACACAAAGACATACAAACGACCTACTCTACTTATATGCACCTCGCAGACAAGACCCTACAGCGTGCGGCAATGCGTCATCCGGCAGTACGCAGAAACGTACCACCGAAAGAAACAATAAAGACAATAAAAGAGATGTTAGAAAACCTCCACTTAGATGATGACCCTCGTTTCAAATTCTCAATACTAGAAGAAGACAATAAGCTTAAAATTGAATTATCAGCGGTATAAACTTGACCATTGATCGAAATATAGTATGATGGTAGGTAATTATGATTAGCGACAAGCAACTCCAAGCAAACAGGGAGAATGGTAAACTCGGCGGTGTCAAAACAGACGAAGGTAAGGAAATTACTAAGTTTAATGCTCTGCAACATGGAATACTCCAGAATACACTGACAGAATATGAAAAAGATTTTTATCTTGAAATATATGCCGATTTTGTAAGACAGTATGAACCTGTTACTTTAGTTGAAAAGATATTAGTAGAAAGGGCAACGGTATATTACCTGAAACTATTTAGAGTGCAAAAGGCAGAACAGGAGTACATGAAAGCCACATTAAATCCCCGCGTTATAAAGACACATGGTGTTCCATCAGCGTATGACCTAGGATTGCTTAAAGATGAAGTAGTAAACGAAGGACATGTACCACAAGTAACACATGAAAATATTCAAAAGCTTGCGGATGTGTACGGCAGATATGAGATAACACTTGAAAATAGATTTTTAAAGGTAATACATGAACTTGAGAGATCAATTGCAATAAGAAAAGGACTAAGCATTCCATCGCCTACGATTAATATCCTTCAAATGGGTTCGTTTGGCAGAAATTCCTAAATCCATATAATCCCCTAGAAAGTAGTAGAAATACTGATAATTCAACACAAATTTCACCTCGTGTAGTATAATTCCGCTAATAATCTGATTAGATTGAGAGGAGAGATAATGATTAATTCTTCAACGTATGCTGTTCAAGAGATAGATATTATTGATAGGATATTAGACCAAGCAGGTTACTCTGAGAATTTGGAGAATGTAATACTTCAACTTACACAGTTTGAAGGAAAACACTTTAGACAGTATACCCCGCAACAAACGCCACAAAAACTCCTAAAGAGGATAAATGAGGTACTTATAAAATTTACCAACAACTCAGTTATTAACTCGTTTCATACGACTATTGATAATAAAACACCATTAGAAACAAAAATAAGTATTAACATTAGGAATAAGATTGGGATACTAAGAAAATATAAATCCGATTTAGATTTGCATGTCAGTAAACTGATTAGTGGGAAGAGTAAGTTAACAAACAAGGAAAGTGTGCAACCTGAAAACTATCATCCTAAATTTAGTGATAAAGTTCCTAGGAATAAACGCCCAATTGCAAGAATACTTGAACAAAGTGGAATTAGAGTACAAGTGAGTAATTTTGAAATATATAGGTGTATTTTCCCTGAATCTGAATTATATGACTATAAGAGAACTCAAAAACAGAATAATAGAATTATTAGTTATCGTTTCAGAACATTAAACAGATATCTTAAACCATTGGGATTAATAGCAAAACGTAGATTCAATTACAGTGTTTTAGATATTTATAAAAAATGACTTTACATTTTTTAATGACTTTTGAAGCAATTTAATACAATTTTTCCTCATTTATATTCTTAGAATCAGCCTTAAAACATACACTTTTATACTTTGTATCTAAAGGACGACTCACTTAACATAATGCTAGATCATCTCAACATTGTGTTGGAGGATTGAGACTTATGGAGAACGAAGGATACAAATTAAAACAGCTGAATGTTGCCGCTTTCCTCTATGCTTCGGGTTTAAAACTCATAAATACCGTAAGAATAAATAACGAAGTCTTTTTCATATTTTCTCCAAAGGATAAAGCAGAAAAACTTGTAGAGTCCTATTTTAATGGTTCTGCAACTTGTTCTCCAAGGGAACTATTTGCAAGACTCAACGATTTACGTGATCTCATTTTTTCAGGAGGTAGAACACTATGAAAAGCTACAACTTGGATATGTTGAGACAAGTTGATTTTACTCCTCTTATCAAAACAAGAATAACAAGTTCAGGTGATAAAAAAAGAACGATATGTCCTTTTCATGATGAAAATACAGCCTCTTTTTTCATATATCCAAACAACTCATTTTATTGTTTCGGGTGTGGTGTCCATGGTAATGCAATTGATTTTGTAATGAAGAAGTTTGGCTATTCATTTAAGCAGGCATGTGAGTTTATTGAAAAACTATGAATAACGCTGAAAAAATATGGATTCCTTTTTTAGAGAAGGAACACATGATTAAAAAAGAAGTGTGGAAGAAGCATGGACTTTATTTTGATGAAGAGTACCTACACTTTCCCCTAAAAGATAAAGGTGGGAATATTGCCGGTGAAAAAAAGAGGAGAAGGCCAGGTTATGTAGGTGATAGAAAATACCAGTATCAATCTGGTATCTCGGCAAGATTATGGCCATATCAAGACTTATCAAATAGTAATGAATGGATACTTACCGAGGGGGAACTGGACATGCTTACACTCGAATCCTTTGAATATCCTTCGGTTACATCGGGTGGTGTAACAAGTTTCAAGCAATATTTTGTAGATAGTTTTATGGGTAAAAAGGTATATATTTGCTTTGATAATGATGAACCCGGTAAATCAGCGACTGAACGTATAGCAAGCGAATTTCTCGAAAAAGGTATTGAACCCTACATAATTGATCTACCCAATTTAGACGGTATAAAAGATATAGGTGATTTTTTTGGTAAGGGTCATACAAAAGAAGAATTTGAGGATTTAAAGAAAAACGCCCGACATATAGTTCTTGGTAGTAAGAAGCAAGTAGATGAATCAGAATCTGTACTTACTGATGCAGACAAAGTCAAACAAAAAAAATCAAAAGTACAAGAGTTGGTCGATATTGCATTAAATCAAGGATGTAGAGTGCATTTAAATGCCGAAAAGGATCCGATTATTGTTTTACCAGACAAACCTTTAATTGCCTATCCTATTAATGGTGCGGCATTTCGTGGATGGTTAAGTGGACAATACTATGCGATAACCGAGGAAGGATTTAGTAATGAAACATTTATTGCTGTAGTAAATACCTTGGAAGCCAGAGCATACTATGAAGAGGACATAGTTGAGTTATATAACCGGATTGCAAAAATTGATAATACAATTTTTTACGATTTAGGAAATGGTAAAACTGTTGTACGAGTTGACACAAGCGGATGGGTTGTTACCAGTGATTGCCCAGTTAAATTCAGACGCTTTAAACATCAACTTATACAAGTAGAGCCGTTAAAAGGAGGAGACATTTCGGATGTATTAAAGTATGTCAATATCTATGATAATAAAGAACAGTTATTATTCATAACTTACCTCATTGCTGTTTTTATACCCAACATTCCGAGACCCCTTCTTATACACACTGGAGATCAGGGAGCCGCAAAATCTACAACTATGCGGTTAGCACGTAGTCTTATCGATCCAAGTAGTGTTGATTTATTAATTCCACCAAAAGAAGTTGAAGAACTTGCCCTTACGGCAAATCACAATTACTGTCTTTATTTAGACAACCTATCCTACCTATCAGATCAATTATCAGATGTACTTTGTCGATTAGTTACAGGTGTTGGATTTACTAAAAGGAAATTATTTACGGATACTGATGATGTTATTCTTAAACAAATTGTCGCGGTAGGCATTACAGGAATTAATAATGTAGCAACAAAGCCGGATTTACTAGACAGATGTCTTATTCTTCGATTCCAAAGAATTACCGATGATAAGAGAGAAGGCGAGGAAGCGTTTTGGAAAAAGTTTAATAAGGAAAAACCATATATACTTGGCGCAATATTTTCAATTTTATCAAAGGTTTTAGGTATAGTACCAACACTTGATTTAAAGCATACAAAACGAATGGCCGATTATACCAACTATGCAACTGCGGCTACGCTTGCTATGGGCATGGATGCAAATGACTTTTTATTAGCATTTGATGAGAATATCAAGAGGCAGAATAGTGCCGCTGTAGAATCATCCTCAGTAGCACAAGTAATTATAGATTTCATGAGGGACAAGAACGAATGGACAGGATTAAGTACTAATCTGCATGGTCTCCTTAAGAATATAGCAATGAGTGCCAATCTTGAGATGAGTGGAGCAAATGGATTTCCCAAATCTTCAAATTGGTTATGGAAAAAAATTCACGTTGTGAAACCAAATCTTAGAGAAATGGGAATTAGTGTTACACGTACAGAGACAGCTATGGGTACTGTTATTGCATTAACTAAAAAGTCAGATGAGAGTTTTTCTTCTGCCACTACTGCCACTAACACTCAGCAAGAAGGATATAGCAAGAGAAATACTGCCACACATCGTACAGATACTGCCATAAATACAACCACGGAAGTCCAATCTAGTTTTGAATTTGATAATAAAGATTTCTCTACAGGAAATGGCAGTATGGCAACAATGGCAGTAAATGAAGGTTCCGAAGATACACTTTCTCCTGAAGTAAAGGAGGCGCTAGAAAACTTATGAAAATTACAGGATTGAAAACATTTACTTTTTACTTTCCTGCGGAGGAAAAGTAGTTAAGGGAGTATTTGCGGTTTGAGAATGAGGGGTAGTTTTCTATCCCTCATGAATGAAACAGCAAATAAATGTGTTAAAGGAGGTGATAAATATGACAAGAGACGAAATAATTGATGTCCTAATAGAAGAAAGAATAAGTTACTGGGTTTTTGCTAGGTGTTACGAAGACTTGGAAGACGTACTTTTTGATGGATGGAAAGGATTTAATGATTACACAGATGACGAACTCGCGGAATGTCTTTATAACGTAGAAGAAAGTAATTTTGATGATGAAACCGAGGCAAAAATTAAAGAGGAAAAATTAAAGATTGAACAAAGCGGTTTGTTAGAAAAAATTAATGAACGTTGGCTTAATAGTTTTAAATCACTTGGGAAAGATGTAGAGGAGGTCAAAAAGTGAAGTTAATGCAATAAAATTAAGATTTTTGTTTATGAAATTAAACAAAAAACAGAGTCTTAAAGCTAAATACTTAAACAACCCTGTTAACTGATTTTAGCTTATTTAATTATATAGTAATTGAGTTTAGCTTGCAATAACTAAATCTACCTAATGATTTAATGCAACAAAATCTTAATTTAATATGGAAGACGAAAATCTTACAGCAGATCAAGTAGCTGAAATTTTGAAGGTTTCAAAAGCAACTGTTTGGCAGTGGTGTAAAAAAGGTACTTTACCGGGTGCATATAAGCTCCCCGGTTCTCGAATATGGAGAATAAGTAAAAAAGAATTTGAAAAGCAAAAGATGCGTTTAATGAAAAAATAACTATGAAGATTGATGAGTATAAAGATAAGTATTTGAATCAACTGGTAGGTCGTGGTCGAGGAGAAAATACTAAGACTGAGTATAATCGTGACCTCGATAAGTTCTTTAATTATTTAAGGACACATGGTATTGAAAATATTGACGCTATCACTACTCAAGTGATCGAGGATTATATCTTTGAGAAGCACGATGCTCCTCGAACAAAAAAACGAAAACAAAGTGCAATAAAAGGGTATTTTGACTTTCTAGCTCGTAGACGAGATATTACATTTAATCCAGCGGATAACCTACAGTCCATTAAAGTACCAGATGATGTTCCTGAGTATTTATCAAAAGAACAGTATGAACATCTACTCAAGACAATTGAAAATAAATCTACACCATATTATAAAGAACGAGATTTATTGATTACAAAGCTTTTAATTAGGACTGGTTTGAGACGTGCCGAGCTTTTTTCTCTTAATGTTGCTGATGTTGATTTATCAAAGCTACGATTACGAGTAAAACGAAAGGGCAACAGAGAAGAATTAATAATACTACCTCCACTATTAGCTAAAGAGTTAAAGAACTACATAATATCAAGCAATCGAATTGGCAACGAGCCATTATTTATAAGTAAAAAAGGTAACCGATTGTCAGCATCTTCAATTTGGCACTTAATTAAAACTTATGCTCGTGAAGCAGGATTAAATGAGGCAGTTACTGTTCATACGTTAAGGCATACATATGCAACTCGGTTATTGTCAAAAAAGCTACCTCTTCCTTACATCCAAAAATTAATGGGGCATAGGAGTACACAAACCACATCTCGGTATTTACACATACAAAATAATGAGTTAATTGATGCCTACAGTATTGTAACTACTGAGGAAGGTTGGTAAGCCAAGCTTTTGAAAGGAGGTGAAAAATATATTATGAAGATTTGTAAAAGTTGTCGGAAAGAAATTGACAGTAAAGCTAAGAAATGCCCGCATTGTAGGGCAGATCAGAGAAATTGGTTCCTAAGACATCCAATACTTACTGGAATTTTGGTTTTAATTGTAATTAGTATTATTGGTTCAGCAAGTGACGGAAATAAAAGCAACCAAGGTAATACTGGCGACAATAGTTCTAAAGCATCACAGCAAAAAGAACAGGCTAATAAATTCAATATTGACGATTTATACTCAAAAATTACGAATGGAATGACTGAAAATCAAGTAAAGGAAATTATCACACAAGATCCTTTAAATTGTACCGAAAGTGAAATGCAGGGGATAGGAACAAGTAAGGTTTGTACGTATGGAAACGTTTTTATTGATAAGGGTGCAATAGTAGTAACCTATTTGAATGGTAAAGTTAGTACAAAAACTAAAAGTCAGTACTAAATTATCTTTTTTGACACTGGACAAGGTTATATGCTTGTCCAGCACAAAGGAGGGAGATTTAGCAAAAAAGCGAAAAATATCATCTTCTTGCATGTAATTTCAATATTGTCTTGTATAATACAAGCATGAGAATACTTGTAATTGAAGATGAATTAAAGCTATCTAATAACATAAAGCAGGGATTAATTGAGAGTGGTTTTGCAGTTGATCAGGCAATGGACGGTGAAGAGGGACAATATTTGGCTGAATCTGAAGCGTATGATGCTATCGTACTTGATGTTATGCTCCCGAAAATTGATGGTGTCTCACTTTGTAAAGAACTCCGTAAAAAACAAATAAAAACACCTATACTCATGCTTACTGCAAAAGCGAGACTTGACGATAAAGTCGAAGGACTTGATGCAGGAGCTGATGATTATCTAACGAAACCTTTTGAGTTTGCAGAACTAAAATCGCGTCTTAATGCCCTATTACGTAGGAGTCATAATCAGGCAGAAACTGTTATTACCATTGGAGATCTTGTAGTAGATCCAAAATCTCACAAGGTAGAGAGAAATAATAAAGCTATTTCACTTACCGCAAAAGAATTTGCCATACTGGAGTTTTTGGCACGACATAAAGACGAAGTTGTAACAAGAACACAAATACTTGAGCACACGTGGGATTATAATTTCGACAGTATGTCAAATATCGTTGATGTCTTTGTAGCAACGCTGAGAAAAAAGATAGACGGAGAATCAAAGAAAAAATTATTGCATACTATAAGAGGGGTAGGCTTTAAATTAAGCGAACATGAATAATATGAATAATTTACTTAAAACACTCCGTGCCCGCCTCATCTTCGGATATGTCGGAAGTATCGCTTTTTTCACTCTTTTTTTCTACATAGCTGTCCATAATTTTGCATTACCGCATAGTGATCATATTTATCTTGTGCTCTTTGCTCTTTTTACTTTTGTTGGGGTATTTTTAATTTACCGCTTAACAAAGTCTATTACTTATTTATCCTCCCGAATACGTCATATATCACGAAAGAATCTTGATGAACGCATCACAGATATTAATTCAGAGGATGAAATTGGAGAATTGGCATCTTCATTTAATAGTTTATTAGATAATCTGAATGACGCATTTAAAAGGGAGCAGCAATTTATTGCGGATGTTGCTCATGAACTGAAAACACCTCTAGCCACACAAAGAAGTTCACTTGAGGTTACACTTTCCAAAGACAGAACGAAAGAAGAGTATAAGAAAGCACTTGAATCAGCATTAGATGAAAATAATCACATCTCATCAACGCTGAAAAATGTTCTTGATCTTGCATGGTCTGAGACACATGAAGAAAAGAAAAATAGTAGCATCTTTGACTTATCAGAATTAATGGAAGAATTATTTGATATTACAGAAAAACTGGCACAGACTAAAAAAATTATCGTTGAGTCTTCAATTCACAAAGATATACTTGTCGAAGGATTCAAAGACAAACTAGCAAGAGCATTGCTCAACATTATTGATAATGCTGTGAAATACACACATAAAGGGAAAATTACTTTAAAACTTCGCAAGACTCATAACAGGGCATTTTTGACAATATCCGATACAGGACAAGGAATAGAAGCAGAAGAACTATCAAAAATTTTTACCAGATTTTATCGTGGCTCAAAGACTGATAAGATACTCGGATCAGGATTGGGATTGGCAATTACAAAGTCTGTTATCACACTTCATCAAGGTCATATAAATGTTGAAAGCAAGTTACATAAAGGTACGACATTCACTATTATTCTTCCTCTTGCACAATAGCTCTTCATAATTTCTTAATAATTCGTTTAGTATCCTCACATTATAGGTAATATCTATGCATTACAAAAATAAATCATACAATCAGGGAATAAGCGAAAAAAAGGTTGTCATCCTGTTGATCCTTTCAACAATTGCTATCCTTTTTGGAGGTATTGTTTTTCTTAATCGCACCAATGCTTCTTCTCAAGTGGTTGCCTCAGTAAACGCAAAAGCTAGTGTGGAAACAGATACATATGATTGGGGCAATATTCCAATAAATGGTGGAAATGTTACTAAGAAATTTTTCATCAAAAATACAGGATCTGAAACATTACAACTCACAAATATCAAAACTTCCTGTCACTGCACAACTGCATCGGTAACAATTGCAGGGCAAGAAAGTCCATCTTTTGGAATGAGTGGAACATCTCAATGGATTGGTGAGGTAAAACCAGGTCAAGAAGCAACACTAAATGTTGTATTTGATCCTCTCTTTCATGGTCCTCAAGGAACAGGTCCAATTAACAGATATATATCTATTGAAACGAATGACAGACAAAATAGCAAAATAACGTTTTCTTTAACAGGAGTAGTCATTAAATAATATGGGAGGAATGGAAGGAGTCTTATTACAAACATCATTAATCGCAGCATTTGTTGCAGGTATCGTGGCACTCTTTGCACCATGCTGTATTTCTTTTTTACTTCCTGCATATCTTGGTAATGTGTTTAAGGAAAAAGAGAAAGTTGTCTTAATGACTCTTATTTTCGGTGCAGGTATTTTTGCCGTTATGATGCCTGCTGTTTTGGGTGTTGCAGCGCTATCACGATTTCTTTTTGATTATCATGATGGCATCTATTATCTTGGTGGATTTGTGATGCTCCTCTCTGCTGCAATTACATTCTTAGGATTAAAGTTTCCAATGCCAGCTCTTCCTGGACACGATACTCGAAAAACTGATCCCCTCTCTGTTTTTACATTGGGTATCTTTTCAGGAATTACCAGTGCTTGTTGTGCGCCTGTTCTGATCGGGATATTAGCGCTTACATTCCTTTCTCCTAATTTCTTTGGAGCGTTGGCAATTGGCGGAATGTATGTACTCGGCATGGTTATGCCACTTCTCATCATTGCTGTTTTTCTCTCAGGGAAAATGACCAAGTTTATGTTTTTACGAAAGCCTGTGTTTAGCTTCCATTTTCTTGGAAAAGAACGCACAGTTATTATGAGTAACCTTATTGCCAGTATTATCTTTTTCCTGACAGGCATTTTGATTATTTATCTCAAATCTATCGGTCAGCTCGGCATGGAAGATACTGAGGGATTCACAAAGATGATCACGAACGCTAGTAATTACGTCAATCAGTTTGTGGGTGGAAGTCTCATTGTCAATATTATTTTTGTCGCGTTACTTATATTCGGGCTGTATAAAATCGCAAAGAAAGTATAGAAAATCTTAATGATTTCTTAATAATTCATTTAGTAACCTTAAATTATGAATAAAACAACAATAGATATTACCGGAATGCACTGCAAGTCTTGTGAAATCCTTATTGCAGATGAATTATTAAAAATTCCAAATGTTAAGACTGCAAAAGTACATCAAAAGAAAGGTTGCGCCGAGATTTATTATGAAGGAAAACTAAATCAACATGATGTTGCCTTTGCTGTCAAAGAGGCAGGCTATACTCTTGGAAAAGAAGAACGTCCTTTCTTTTCTAGAAATCCTGAAGACTACACAGAACTTGGTATCGCAGTAACAACACTTTTTATTATTTGGGCTGTTGCGTATCTGAATGGATGGTTTAATGTTGACACATCAAGACTTAACAATTATGCAAGCCTTCCTATTGTTTTTCTCATAGGAATTACAGCCGGAATATCAACGTGTATGGCATTAATCGGTGGATTAGTACTGGGTGCTGCTGCAAGGTTTTCTGAAAAGCATCCTACAGCTACTGCATTACAGAAATTTAAACCCCATCTGTATTTTAATCTTGGCAGGATTATTTCATTTTTCTTCTTTGGCGCAGTCATTGGGTATCTTGGATCTTTCTTCAGACTTTCTCCATCTACACTTGGTTTGCTTATTATTCTCGTTGGTATTGTGATGCTTTTCTTGGGATTACAGTTAGTTGATATTTTTCCCAAATTAAGCGGTATGACATTTACTTTACCAAAACAAGTAACAGATCTTCTTGGTATTAAAAATCGAAATGACAAAGAATATAGTCACAAGAATTCAATGATCCTTGGCGCTATGACATTTTTCCTTCCTTGTGGATTTACCCAGGCAATGCAGCTTTTCGCTATGAGTACAGGAAGTCCACTGACCGGAGCATTAACAATGGGAGTATTTGCTATCGGTACAGCTCCAGGACTTCTCTCAATTGGCGGGCTGACATCAATCGTAAAAGGAGCATTCGCAAGAGTATTCTTCCGATTCGCAGGAGCAGTAGTCATTGCTCTCGCATTCTTTAACATTAGCAGCGGATATACACTGACTGGAATAAAGGGTATTTCACTGCCTACATTCAATAATGTTCTTTCTGCATCAACAGCTAATACTGCCCCACAAGGAGAGGTGCAAGTCATCAAGGCGACCTATTCTGCCAGAGATGGATTTCAGCCACAGAATCTTACTGTTAAAGCGGGACAACCAGCCCGGCTTGAAGTTGAAGCATTTGATAACGGTGCTGGATGCATGGGAAGCATTGCGCTTCCAGGATTGTCACAAAACGTAGAGATATTTAGAAAAGGACAGAAAGCAGTCTTTGATTTCACAGCAGAAAGTGCCGGATCATACACAATAGCATGTGCAATGGGTATTCCTCACGGAACCCTTAAAGCTATTTAATCTTAATAATTTCTTAATGATTGATTTAGTAAGCTAAACATATGAAAACGACAACAGTAAAACTTTCGGGATTAACATGCACAGCATGTACGAAATTAATTACAAAAAGAATTAAAACCATTTCAGATATTGAAGATGTAAATGTAGAGCTTCCTGGCACAGCAACAATAAAAGCAAATCGTGACATCTCCGAAGATGAAGTTAAAAAAGTTTTGGAAGGAACACATTACACCGTTGTAGGAAAGAATTAATATGAATCAACCATTATCATTTAATGTCAAAGGTATGACTTGCACATCTTGTGAAATGCTTATCAAAGATGAGCTGGGAGATGTGAAAGGTGTTAGTGATGTCACAATTAACCACAAAACCGGAAAAGGCTCGCTAACATATGATCCAGCTCTCGTTACCGGAGACATGATTCGAAGAGCAGTAAAAAGTGCCGGATATGAGGCTGTTCTGGCAGAAGAGCCAAAGACAAATGGGTTTGCAAAGAATGGTATTAACAAAAATACACTTTTATTTAAACAAGCGGTAAAAGAAACACCACTGAAAGTCACTATACAAACAAAAATAGAAGCGAAAGGCAAAGTATTGCAAGACGAGAATAACAACTTGGTGTTTGATGGAGAATTTGATAGTAACAGCGCAACCAAAGTTACCCTTCCTAAAGGAATAGAAGAAAAGTCAAAAGAACATTTGGAAAATGTTTTTCGCTCAATAAATTTCTCAACACTTCTTGATAGAATTTCTCAGGCAAAACCTCAAACATTATCAAACAGAAACGCTCAAGCAGTGAGTGTTCAGGAACAAGAAGATGGCGAAGAATATGAGGAAGCTGATGAAAATAAAAGAATACAATTAGCATTATCTGGTATGCACTGTACATCATGCGCTCATATTATTGAACGGGGCTTGAAAAAAGTTGAAGGGGTGAAAGAAGCGCATGTTAATTTTGCAGCTGAGAAAGCAACAGTCACCTTTGATGAAAGCCTGGCAGCAGAGGAAGACCTAATAAAAGCAGTCAACAAATCAGGATACAAGGCTGCTGTATTAGATGCTGCAGATACAGAGTACGAAGCAAAAAGACGTAAAGAAGAAATTAAGATGCAAACCTTTAAGTTTGTGGTCAGTTTCTTTTTGAGTCTTCCAATGCTTTACTTCATGTTGTTTGATTTCTTCACTTGGATTCCAGGAAGAGCCTTCTTATTACCATATATTGGAATAGTTTCGTTTTTACTTGCAGCGCCAGTCCAATTTATCATTGGTGCGTCTTTCTATAAAGGCATGTGGTCAGCACTTCGCATGAAGACGTTTAATATGGATAGTCTTATTGCCATTGGTACAACAGTGGCATTCGTTTACAGTGCAATTAATTACTTTATTTATGTAAATACCACGGGGTCACTTCTTGGACTTAACGGCGAGAAAATCCCAGACTTATATTTTGAAACCGCAGCATTTCTTATCACATTCGTTGTGTTAGGAAAATTACTTGAGGCAAAAGCAAAAGGAAGAACATCTGATGCGATCAAAAAACTCATGGGACTACAGGCAAAAACCGCACGAGTGATCCGCAATGGTGTTGCTCAGGATATTTCTATTGATGAAGTCGTTGTAGGAGATGTTATTCTTGTTCGTCCTGGAGAGAAAGTACCCGTTGACGGAGTCATCATCAAAGGATCAAGCGCAGTTGATGAATCAATGATTACCGGGGAAAGCTTGCCAGTTGAGAAAAATATAGAAGATACCATAATAGGCGGAACAATCAATAAAACAGGAAGTTTTGAATTCAGAGCAACAAAAGTAGGTGCAGAGACAACGCTTGCTCAAATTATCCGGCTTGTTGAGGATGCACAAGGCTCAAAAGCACCGATTCAAGCGTTCGCAGATAGAATCTCTGCATGGTTTGTACCATCTGTGATTCTTATCGCCATACTGACATTTGTTGTTTGGTATTTCTTCTTAGGAGCATCGCTGGCATTCGCTCTCATGGCATTCACAGCGGTTATTGTTATCGCATGCCCTTGCGCTTTGGGTCTTGCGACACCAACAGCTATCATGGTAGGTACGGGTAAAGGAGCAGAACATGGAATATTAGTGAAAGGTGGCGAACCACTTGAAGCAGCAAATAAAATCAATGCAATCGTCTTTGATAAAACAGGCACACTCACAAAAGGCAAACCAGAAGTCACGGATATTATACCTCTTTCAGGTATGGATGAAGATGATCTCCTTGCTATTGCTGCAAGTCTTGAGAAGCAATCAGAGCATCCTCTTGCTGAAGCAATTTACACATATGCTCAGGATGAAGATATTGAGCTAGCAGAAGGACAGAATTTCTCAGCGATCCCAGGTCACGGCGTACAGGGAGATGTGGAAGAAACAACATATTATTTTGGAAATAGAAAGCTTATATCAGACATTGTTGGACTTCCTGTAGAAAAACTGAACAGAAAAATGTCACGACTTGAAGAACAAGGAAAGACCGTCATGGTACTTGCCAGTAAAGATGAGATTATTGGCATGATTGGAGTTGCTGACACAGTGAAAGAAACTTCAAAAGAAGCGGTAGAAAAGTTAAAGAAAATGGGAATTGAAGTCTATATGATCACAGGTGACAATGAGCGCACTGCACGAGCTATAGCTTCACAAGTCGGTATCACAAACGTTCTCGCAGAAGTTCTACCGGAAGATAAGGCGAATGAAGTGAAGAAACTACAAGATGCTGGAAAGAAAGTAGCAATGGTAGGAGATGGAATTAATGACGCACCAGCATTGGCACAGGCAGACTTAGGTATCGCTATGGGTTCAGGAACAGATGTTGCTATGGAAACTGGCGGCATTGTCATTATTAAAAATGATCTGCGAGATGTCGTGCATGCTCTCCAACTTTCAAAGCAAACCATGAGTAAAATCAAACAAAATATGTTCTTTGCCCTCTTCTACAATGTCATTGGTATCCCAGTGGCAGCACGTGTTTTCATGGGCTTAGGGCTGGTCTTAAAACCCGAACTGGCAGGTCTTGCAATGGCACTGTCTTCAGTATCAGTTGTCGGCAACTCCCTGTTATTAAGAAACTTCAAACCAGGAAGACGAAATTATATCTCATCAATTGCTCCGATTATTATGATGATTCTCTTTACAGGACTCTTTATTGAATTTGCACGCTTTAGCTCGAATATGGCAACGGCTGAAGGGATGGATAAAAAAGTAAGTCAAGAAACAATAAAACAAGCAACAGGACTCTTAACAAGTGGAGCAACGAGAATAAACTTTGCTAATGGAGAACCAAAGCTTTTTGTTGAAGCTAATAGTGATGAAGTCAATACTTTGAAGGTCAAAGAAGGTACAAACACACTTGGGAAAGATGAAATGATCGTCGGATATGAAGAAGCGATGATGATGAAAAAAGAGAAACTTATTGAAAAGCCAGGTGATATACTTTCTAATTTCTTCGGTGTGCCTCAGATGAAAGTAGTTGGAATCCTTGAACCAACCGGAACAAATCTTGATTATTTCCATATTGTAAATAATGAAACACTCAACACCGTAACCACTGGTGGAAATGTGCAGGTAGTCGCAGCACCTGATGGCTCTACAAAGTTGTTTTACTTTATTAACAATAATACGCCTGAGAAAATCGCTAATGAAATTAAAGCTGATGGGATAAATCCAATATATATAGGAAATAAAACATACTATCCGGTTGCAATTGGTGCTAAAGAAGCAAAGATGATGCAGGAAGAGAATCTCTTCAAAAACGAAGGTGATACGATATCCCAATTCTTCGGTAACAACATCATCGTCTCTAATGTCTTACCTGAAACAAAGACAACTCTTGATAGAATGCATTTTGTGAAAGAAGGATTTGCCATTTCACAATAGTATGGAATTTATCAGAGTTGAGGATAATAAAATATATATAAAAAAACCCACGAAAGGAGAGGTTTTAACAACACTACTTATAGTTTCCTCTTTTCTTCTTGGGAAATTATTATGAGAAATATTTTTGTTGCACAGCACTTAAAGAAAGCGTCAAACAATGTAACAGATATGATTTCAATGATCAGTGAAAATTCCGATTGTATTGATGTACTCAGGAAATCTAAAGAAGCGCAAAGGGAAATTAGAATTGCCAGAAGACATTTGCTTGAATCATATATGAAAAGATGTGCAACCAATTTAATACGAGATAATAAGCATGAAAAATTGGAAGAGATTGTGAAACTGTTTAGATATAGGTAATATGAAATCAAACCATGTCTGGATCATAGGGATTATCGTTGTGTTTATTGCTGGTGGTATACTGATAGGAAGAGTTGAAATAGCCAGTGTACTTCCTTTTGTGCTGGCATTACTCTGTCCAGTTATGATGATATTTATGATGAAAGATCATCACAAACATTAATAATGAAAAAAGGAGGTGAGAAAATGAATAATGATAAATTGAAATACGGAATAGCCGGTTTACTTCTAGGTGGTGCTGCTATATGGTTGCTTACAACCTCTGCTGTGAATTCGAATAACACAGGTATGATGCGTATGATGGGATTTCGTACGAATGCTCAAAATATGATGCGATCTGAAACAATAGATGCACATTTTATTGAACAAATGATTCCTCATCACGAAGATGCAATTACTATGGCAAAGCTTGCTCAAACAAAAGCACAACGACCAGAAGTCAAGCAACTTGCACAAAACATTATTGATTCTCAAGGGAAAGAGATAAATGAAATGAAAGCATGGTATAAAGATTGGTTTGGACGAGAGTTACCAACAGGAGAGGATGTCATGAGTCAACATGGCATGATGGGTAATAATGGAATGCATATGGGTATGATGGGAAATGAAAGTGATGTAACTCGACTTGAACAAGCAGAGGATTTTGATGTAGCGTTTGTTGAACATATGATTCCTCATCACCAGATGGCTGTTATGATGGCAAGTATGCTAAAGAATGGCACAGATCGACCTGAATTGAAAAAACTCGCTGATGACATTATTACCGCTCAGACAAACGAAATTGACCAAATGAGAGAATGGTTAAATGATTGGAAATAATGAATAGTAAAATGTTTCAAACATTTTTGTATTGGCTGTGTTGGATTATCTTGATTGGTTTAGGTATCTACGTCATACTAAGAACACTGAACATACTATGAAGGATAACCTGACAAAAGCTAAATATGTTGAATGGCAAGCGTCATTATTTGGCGCTTGTTTTATAGCGTTTGGATTAGGAATATTGTTGGCGTCATACTTCAGCTCAATCGCATTAATTATTATTTTGGTTGGAATAGTTCTCCATAGCTGGGGAATGTATAAAATTCACCAGAGAAATAA
>CAZEJU010000017.1:0-27364 GCA_964512695.1 uncultured Gammaproteobacteria bacterium
TATCAGACGCATCATTTCATTCCAATGGTAAATGGTACAAGCGGTTTTTCACCTCCACAGTGGCAGGAAGAAGTAATGACAATATATTTTAATTTTCCAAATAGGGAAACAATTACTCTTCTCAAAAAAATGGGCGTAACTCACATTATAGTTCATAAAGCGGAATATGACGCTCTTGTAAGAGATAACTTTGCTTTGCAAGGAAACGAACCTAAAAATTCTGATAGAATTGTTGATGAGATTAGGAAATTTGAAGAGATAAAACTTCTAAAGTCCTTTGATGAAGATTTAGTTTATTTGCTGCAATGAAAAGTAATATTACTACAGTTTTTTTTCTAATTTGGACAATTATTATCTTAATCATCTATGGATTACATCTACTCTGTAGAAAAGGATTATGTTTATTCTAGTAATCATATTGGGAATTTATTCATATCTCATTTTTTTAATAGGCATTTTAGGGTATCTATATGCAGATGTTATTAAGTGGATTACTTTTCTATGTTTATTCTCTGCTTTTTTTATACTTTTCAGAAATATAAAAAGCACAATTTTATATTTATATTTAGATCTCAAGACTAATCTTACTAATCAAATTGCGTTTTTTTGTTTAATTTCTATATTACTTTTGATATGTGTAACAAGTATAGGAGTATTAGGTCCTGAATATGGCTTTGATGCTTTATGGTATCATTTAACACTTCCGAAAATATATCTCTCACACCATGAAATAACATATATACCAGGCGGATTATTCTATTATTCAGCTATGCCTAAATTAGGTGAAATGTTTTACATTTCAGCTTTAGTATTCGAAGGAGAAGTATTGGCAAAGGTCATACATTTTAGCGTGGGGTTATTTTCACTTTTCGCATTATATTTATTCTCAAGAAAGTTTTTTTCTGTAAAAATATCATTACTTATTTGTTTAATATATTATTCAAATTTAGTAGTTTTATGGGAGTCCATAACTGCATATATTGATTTATTTAGGGTTTTTTACGAAATTCTAGCAGTATTTGCCTTAATTCGCTGGATTTCCGGGGAAGGAAAAAAATGGTTTTATATTTCTGCTATTATGGTTGGTCTTGCGGTAGCTACAAAACTAATAGCGATTACTTCTTTAACACTTTACATTTTACTTATAGGTTTTGTAAGTTACAAAGAAAATATACATTTTTTTAAGTTACTTAAAGAAATTGCAGTCTATACAGTTTTAGCAATATTAGTTGTGATTCCTTGGTTTGTATTCTCCTACATAAACACGGGAAACCCACTTTATCCTGTTTTTAGCGGTTATCCACTTAACTATAGTTTAAGTATGTTATCTCTTTTTTCATTTACCGAAGCTATACTTTTTTTATTCTTAAAAGCAGAAGATCCTATTTCACCAATTTATATTATTAGTTTTCCATTAATGATTTATTACTTTAGAAATATGCGTCGAGAGTTACAATATATTAGTTTCCTTTCTTGTTTATCTGTAATTTTTTGGTATATTACACCAAGAACTGGAGGAGGCAGGTTTATTCTACCCTACCTCCCTTTATATAGTTTATTAGTGGGAGAAATAGTCCGTTTAACTTGGAATAAGAAGTTCTTTAGGTATACACTTATTCTTTCTATTTTTTTTACAACTAGTATATCTATAAGCTATAGATTTTTAGCCAATCAAAAATATATTTCGTATCTGTTAGGGCATGAAACTAAATCTAGATTTTTAACAAAACATTTAACATTTACTTTTGGGGATTTTTACGATTCAGATGGATATTTTGAAAGAAAATTAAACGATAGTGATAGAGTGTTACTTTATGGTTTCCATAATCTTTATTATGTTAATTTCTCTTTTATTCATAGTTCTTATATTAAAAAAGGCGATACTTTTAATTATATAGCTGTACAACATACTGATTTACCAATGCGTTTTAGAAAATGGAGATTAATTTACACTAACACTGTAACTGGTGTTAAACTTTACGCAAAAGATGACTATGAAACGTATTGAAAAAATATCTATTGACGTAGTAACTGCATCCGTTTTAGCATTCGTTTTTTTTGTACATATGATTGTTACATATTCATATTATGGGATTATATCAATACCTGTAGAAGGAGATAGCCTTGCATACCATATTCCCATTGCTAGAGATATTATCTCTGGAAGAATTCTAAATCCAACTTTCTATTTAGGTTTTTATCCTAGCGTAGGGGAGATAATTCTCGCAGCATTTATATTTTTAACTATACCTCTGAACCTTTATAATATTGCAGCTTTAATTACTTTAAGTTTTGGAATATTTTTTTTGGGAAAGTATTTCCGTTTAAGTAGGGAATCTTCTCTCTTGTTAAGTATAAGTATTACTTCTTCGCATGTTTTCTTACGTTGGTTACATTCGCAGGTGATTGACATATGGTTTGCAGTTTTTTTCGTAGGTTCTCTTATTGCTTTTGAAAGGCTAAAAAAACACGCCAAAAGTTTCTTTTATGTAGGATTGTTTATAGGATTACTTATAGGCACGAAATATTCAGGGCCTTTGTTTGCATGTGTTATTATAGTAAGCTACCTTCGTTCACTTATTATAAACTGTACACTGAAAAATCTTATTGCTTTTTTAATACCAGTCATGGTTTTAGGTGGTTTTTGGTATGTTCGTAATGTTATTACTATTGGGAATCCTATTTACCCTCAGCCCTTTTTACATTTCCAAGGTTTTAAAGGGTGGAGTATTTTTAATATCCAGATGGGAGAAGCACTGTTTAGTTATCCGCTTTTATTTTTCAATGCAATCTTTGCAGAATTTATGTTATGGTGGATTGCGATAATGGTGGTTTATATAGTTACTTTTTTTCATAAAAAAACAAGAGGAATAATCTTACAGAAGTATAAGCGTGTTCTTTTTCCATCAATAATAAGTTTTTTCATTTGGCTACTTTTGCCAACATCCAATGAATATAATATCATTGTGTCTAGTTTCAGGTATTCTTATCCATTTTATATTTACGCCATGTTATATCTTTCTATTATTGCCCAAACTCATAAGAAAGAATATGTGTTAGTCTTGTTATTATTCCTTTCGTTTTCATTATTACCGAGTCTATCCTATACTCCGAAATTAGGAATAGTAACGTTTATAGTGCTTGTTCTTCTCTATTACATTAGGGTACTTATAGTTAAAAATCTAAAAATATGAAATTAGTTTTATTATTATTACTTTTAGTTTTTCCATTTGGTGAGATCTTAAGGTTTGATATAGCTAAGGGAACTGCAATTCGTCTATCAGATATTATACTGGGATTTTTTCTCCTATGGTTTCTAATACGTCTACGTACTGACGGAAATATTTTCAAAAAACTTTATTTATTTAAACCGCTCTCTTTCTTTATTGTTTGTGCTTCTTTTTCGTTACTATTAAATAGTTTTAATTATACTAGCGAAGAAGTAGTTATCTCTTCATTTTACCTATTACGATGGGTAGCATATAGTTCTCTGTATATCTTTATTGCAAATTATGTCTTTTCAAAAACAAAAAAATTTATAGTAAACATTTTAGTTGCTTTTTTAGGATTTACAATTCTATTTGGATATGTTCAGTATTTCTTTTATCCCGACTTACGTAACTTATATTATCTGGGCTGGGACGAGCATCTTTACCGGATGTTCTCTACTTTTTTAGATCCTAATTTCTTTTCAGTAGTTGTAAACTTTTATTTGTTTATTGTTTTAATACGCTTTTTTCTTTGTAATGAAAAAAGGGAAAAACGTTTATTAGTGTTATTATTCCTAGTTGGATTCATATCTTTACTTCTTACATATTCTCGCGCAGGATATATTATGTTCGCAACTGGTGCTATCACTTTATTAATTCTACTCAATAAAAAAAGTATGATAATACTTTTAAGCATTTTGTTAATCATAGGAGTTATAATTTTGCCTAAAGATTTACGAAGTGCTGGGGTAGAGCTATGGCGAACTGACTCAATTAATTCGCGAATTATTTCTGCGCAGAGGGCATTACTCATTTTCAAAAGCAGTCCATTGTTTGGTATCGGTTTTAATACATATCGATATGCGCAAAGAGATTTAGGATATGTCTCTTATAAAGATATTCATGACAGTCATTCTACAGGAACTACAGAAAACAGTTTTCTTTTTATTCTTGCCACAACAGGTATAGTTGGTTTTATAGCGTATGTTTATCTTCTTTATAAAAGTATCACTATTGCATATACCATTTACAAAACTTCGAAGAAAGATGAAAACAAACTTGCCTTATCAATTCTTTCAATATCTTTTCTAAGTGGACTCATAATGAATTCATTCTTTATTAATAGCTTATTCTATCCTGCTATTATGGTATTGATTTGGACTACGCAGGGTTTGCTTGAAAATGATATTTCTTTAAAAAAAGAGGGGAGAGAAAAAAGATAAGAATTTTATCCTATACAAGACTTATGGGGAATATGTTATTTTGACCTCATGTTCTTGTTTATTTCCTGCTTCGTCAATAGCGACTATTTTTATGTGATTATCCCCATCTTTTAAAGGTAGTAAGTAAGAAAAACTGCCATCGCTCTTTGTAACTGCAATATAATCATTTACTGTTACCTTAGATCCGGGGCCAGCTTTTCCTTTAATAGGTATTGTCTTGTTATTTCCTGAATAATGATCCCCGTCTTTAGGCTCTTCAATTTCAAGCTCAGGTGGTTCTTTTATATACATAACACTAAGACTGTCTGAAAAATTGCTTTTATTTTTATCAATAACAACTTGTGCTTTTATAGTATTCTTACCTTCTTTCAGCGATACGTCGTTAAATCTAAACGAACCTTTTTTATCAATACTAGCAATATCAGCAAGGTCATCATTAATATACAAATTCACTCTACCCTGCTTTATTTCTATTGTTTGACCCGAGATAATAATAGAAGCACTATTTGTAGCTTGAGGTAGCGAGTCAAAAGTTGGAGGAGCTATATATGCAATTTGGGAGTTTTTATTCGAATTGGTTTCAGAGGGATTATTTTTTGCTGTCAATAAACTGAATTGAACAATAATAGTTGGGCCCCATACAATTAAAATAATAAGTAAACATATTAGACCACTTACCATAAAAAATAAATTTTTTTTTGACTGAGCTTCTAATCTTCTTTTAATCCTTGACTTTGGCATGGAATCATTATTACTCCTTTGCTCAGATGTTTCAATAGTTGATTCTTCGGGAGTTAAATTAGGAATTGTATCTTGGTTAGTTTTTTTATTCATAGAACTTTATTCATCCCATCACCTCGAAGCACCGAGGATCGGAATACTATTTCTTCTTGTCTTAGAGAGCCGATGGTGGGACTTGAACCCACGACTTGCTCTTTACGAAAGAGCTACTCTACCACTGAGTTACATCGGCAGTTATAGAGCTTATTTTATTTGATTTAGAATAAGAAGGCAAACTATATTCTTCTTTTACGGCGGCGGGCGACATCGATTTGTAAAATGGATTTCCTAAGCTCAGCTTCAGCTATCGCAAAGTCTTTTTCACTTATCTGTTCTTTTTTCTTTTTTAATACTTCTTCTGCACGTTTTTGAGCTTCAATAGCTTTTTCAATATTTATCTCCTCTGTAGAAGCAGCATAATCTGCCAATATTGTTACCGTACCTTTTTTTACCTGTAAGAAGCCTCCAGCAAGAGCAAAGAATTTTTCTTTATTATCTTTTTTTATAACTAATTCTCCTTCTGTTAACTTAGTCAGGAGATTAATGTGATGGGGGAGAATGCCTATCTGTCCTTGGGAAGTAGGTGCAAGTATTTCATCTACTTCTTGATGTAGAACTTTTTTTTCAGGAGTAATAATCTCTAACAACATATAGTGTTACGAGTGTCTAGTGTACCATATGAGATTATTTAAGCTCGTGCTACTCGTAATACACGTGCTACGTGTGGTACTTTATTTTTTCGCATTCGCAACTGCTTCATCGATTGTGCCTACCATATAAAATGCTTGTTCTGGTAGATTGTCGTGTTTACCTCCAAGAATTTCTTTAAATCCTTGCACTGTGTCTTGGATTTTTACATACTTTCCTGGCTGCCCGGTAAATACTTCAGCTACGAACATGGGTTGTGTTAAGAATCTTTGTATTTTTCGAGCTCGTGCTACAACAACTTTATCTTCATCAGATAATTCGTCGACACCTAGAATTGCAATAATATCTTGTAAGTCCTTATACCGTTGTAGCACTTTCTGTACACCTCGAGCTACTTCGTAATGTTCTTTTCCGACTACGTTAGGATCAAGAATTCTTGACGATGAAGTTAAAGGATCTACAGCAGGGTAGAGGCCTTGTTCTGCTAAAGAACGTTCAAGCGTAATGGTTGCATCTAAATGTGCAAAAATAGTTGCAGGTGCAGGATCAGTATAGTCATCCGCAGGTACATAAACCGCTTGAACAGACGTAATAGAACCTTCTAGAGTCGAAGTAATACGTTCTTGTAAGCTACCAATTTCTTGAGCGAGTGTTGGTTGGTATCCGACTGCTGAAGGCATTCTCCCCAATAGTGCTGATACTTCTGCTCCTGCCTGCGCAAATCTGAATACGTTGTCAATAAAGAGTAAGACGTCTTCTTTCTTTTTATCTCTAAAGTATTCAGCCATAGTTAGCGCTGTTAAGGCTACACGAAGTCTATTTCCTGGTGGTTCATTCATTTGACCGTAAACCATGACGGTCTTATCCATAACGTTTGCTTCTACCATTTCCATCCATAAGTCTGTTCCCTCTCTTGTTCGTTCCCCAACGCCTGCGAAAACAGAGTGACCTTTATGTTCCATAGCAATATTTCTAATAAGTTCCTTTACAACGACAGTTTTTCCTACACCAGCCCCTCCAAAAGCAGCCGTTTTTCCTCCTTTGGCGAAAGGTGCCATGAGATCAATAACTTTAATGCCTGTCTCTAGTATGTTGGGTTTAGTTTCTTGTTCGGTTAATAACGGGGGAGCTTTATGTATAGGATCGTAGGAAACATCTTTGTTAGTAAAAGGTTTTCCATCTATCGTATGCCCAAGGACATTAAAAATCCTTCCTAGAGTTTTTTCGCCAACTGGAACTTTTATTGGATTACCAGTTTTTTTAACTGTCATTCCCCTGGATATTCCATCTGTAGATCCGAAAGCAATTGCTTTTACCTCTCTATTACCTATGAGAAACTGTACTTCTAGTACAATTTCTTTTTCACCAGGTACTTGTACAAGTAACGCTTCATAGATAGACGGTAGCTCCGATTCAAAGTAAACATTTACTACTGGACCAGCAATTCCAACTATAATTCCATCTGTTTGTCTTTTTTCTGCCATATTATTTTTGAACTATATTTGCTCCTGTTATATCAAGAATTTCGCTCGTTATCTTGGCTTGTCTTGTTTTATTATATTCTAGCTGTAAGTCTTCAATTATATCATTTGCATTATTTGTAGCATTTTGCATAGAGATCATTCTAGCAGCTTGCTCTGATAAAAAACTTTCAATAAGCTGTTGATACACACTCATTTCCACATAATGTTTTAAAAGGAAATTAAGTAATAATTTTTTATCTGGTTCATATTTATAGTAATTTTCTTGTTCGATGCCAACCCTTTCTGCAGATACAATTGGTAATATTTGTATGATTTTAGGTTTTTGAGTAAATATACTAGTATATTCGGTAGTTAAAAATTTTACAGCATCTACTTTTTTCCGATATAGTATTCATCAATGATTTTCATTAATGGGTATACCATATCAAAAGAAGGTAGAGTTGTACCAAAAGCAAAGGATGCAATAATTTCTTTATTAAGTTGTACGACTTTTCCTTCTAATTTCTTCCCCATAACAACATAGGAAGTATTTGCGTCTTCTTGGTGGTATAGTGCAAACTCTCGAACTAAATTAGTTATTAACCCTCCGCAAAGACCTTTATCAGGAGAAAGTACAACCAGAAGTGTTTTTCCGGCAGCATTTTTATTCTGTAAATATGGATGTTGAAAATTTTTATCAATATTACCCATAACGTCTGTTGTCATTTCTGAAATTTTATGTACATAAGGACGTGTTGCAAGTACAGCATCCTGCGCTCTTTTTAATTTAGAGGCTGCAATCATTTGCATGGCTTTTGTCGTTTTTGAGACGTTTTTAGCTGCACCTATTCTTCGTTTTAATGATAAAATATTAGCCATAATTAATCTATTTTTGTATTTTTTTAAATCTTTCTAAGGCATTTTTAAGTTCTTCTGTTAATTTATCGTCAAGTTTTTCACCTTTCGATAAGCTTTCTAATAATTTCTTTTCATGCGTTTCAAAATATTCATGGATTTGTGCTTCAACAAGAGTGACATTTTCAACTACCACGTCGTCTAGATAGCCATTTGTCACTGCAAAAATACTTAAAACTTCTAATGATTCTGGTAATGGAGTATTTTGAGGCTGTTTTAAAATCTCTACAATTCTTTTACCTCTTTCAAGCTGTTTTAATGTTGCTTCATCTAACTCACTTCCAAACTGGGCAAATGCCGCAAGGGAATTATATTGCGCTAATTCAAGGCGAAGTTTCCCTGAAACAGATTTAATAGTTTTTGTTTGGGCTGCTCCTCCTACACGTGATACAGAGCTACCGGGATTTATAGCTGGGCGTACGCCTATATTAAACAAGCTTGCTTCTAGATATATCTGACCATCTGTTATAGAAATAACATTTGTTGGAATATATGCTGACATGTCGCTGGCTTGAGTTTCGATGATAGGCAGAGATGTTATAGAACCTCCTCCATTTTCTGTATTTAATTTTACTGATCTTTCTAGAAGTCTACTATGAAGATAAAAGATATCTCCGGGATAAGCTTCTCGTCCTGCAGGACGTTGTAAGACTAATGATAATTGTCTATAAGCCCATGCATGTTTAGTTAAATCATCATAGACTATAAGCACATCTTCACCTTTTTCCATAAAATATTCAGCTATTGCCGTGCCTGCGTATGGGGCTAAGTATTGTAAAGCTGCAGCGCTGCTGGATGGCGCTGCAATTACAATTGTGTATTCCATAGCACCTTTCTCTTTTAAAATACCTATTGTTTGAGCTATAGAACTTTGTTTTTGTCCAATAGCGACATAAATACAGATAACTTGTTTTTCTTCATTGCGTACCTTTTGGTTTAGAATTGTATCTATAGCAATTGCAGTTTTTCCTAAACCTCTATCACCGATGATGAGTTCACGTTGTCCTCTTCCGATAGGAATCATAGAATCGATAGCTTTAATTCCAGTTTTTAAAGGAGTATTAACGGGCTCCCGATCTACAACACCTGCTGCAATTTTTTCGAGTGGCATAGACTTACTTCCTTTTATAGCTTGTTTTCCATCTTGGGGGTTACCGATAGCATCAATCACTCTTCCAAGTAATTTATCAGAGACATCAATACTTAAAAGTTTATTTGTCCTTTTTACAGTGTCTCCTTCTTTTATGTCAGTATCAGTATCTAAAAGTATTATAGAGACAGTATCTTCTGTTAAATTTAAAACTACTCCTCGGCTACCATTATCGAATTCGACAATTTCACTCATTGCAACTCTTGATAGACCCGAAGCTGTAATAACTCCGTCATTATTTTTTTCTACAATCCCTACATGTTCTTCCTTTGTATCTACAGAAAAGGTTGCAAGCTTTTTTTCTAATTGGTCAATAATATTTTTTTGGTCAATCATATTTATTCTGCTATATGAGCTGCTATATCTTCTAGTTTATCTTTTATATTCAATTTATATACATCATCGCCATTTTTTATACGGATTCCTGCTAAGAGAGTCGAATCCTGGTTAATAGATAGTCTTTTATTTGGAAAACTTTTTTTTAATTCTTCAGTATTAATTGATTTGCTAAAAACGTCTATGTACACCGTGCGTTTTTTCTCTTCTTTTCGAAGAGCTTTTATATATTGTTTTAGATCCTTTCTGCTAAGATGCTCTGCTATGGCAAATACATTTTTGTCATCTAAGTTATTGTCTTTATAACTTGCTTTAATCACTTGGGTCAATAATTTTTTATTCATATTAGTCTGCTTTCTTTTTCAACTTTTTTAGAGTGTTTTTCATAATTAGCTCTTGTTCTTGCTCACCAAAAAGATCATGCATGGATTGTTGGAGAAATGTTATAGCCAATCTGCTTACATGTGTTGTTAATTTTTTTTCAACTTGAGCTGACTCAAAGGATATTTGATCTTTTGCTTCTTTTAACATAGCTTCTACACGTTCTTTTGTTTTTATTTCTGCTTGTTGGAACAGATCATCTCGTTCTTTTTTAGCTTCTTGCAGCAACATTTTTGCTTCTTCTTGCGCCTTTTGGAGTATTTGTTCCTCTTTAACTAACACTTCCTGTAATCGCTTTTCTGCTTCTTCAGCATTTTTTAGGCCTTCAGATATTTTATGCTTACGTTCATCAAGCATTTTTAGAAAAGGTTTATAAAGAAATTTTTTCATTACCCAAAAAATAATGAGAAAATTTACGATTTGACCTAAAAATAATATGGGTTCAAACCCGAAATTATAAAATAATTGCATATATGTTACCTTCTAAGGTGGTTTCATAAATACTAATGAAACCACAGAACAAAGTGACACTTACTATCATCCCGAACTTGTTTCGGGATCCCCTACATTATGGTAGAGGATGCTGAAATAAATTCAGCATGACCTCGCAAAGCAAGGTCATTTAGTGAAAGCAACGATAAGTGAGTAAATTGCAATAGCTTCAGCAAATGCACAAGATAAAAGCATTGGTGGTAAAATTTTACCAGCAGCTTCTGGATTTCTACCAATTGCTTCCATTGCTTTTCCACCGATCCAAAGAATTGCTAAAGCTGGAAATATTCCTCCCAATACCATAATAGCTCCACCTGTAATATTAATTTCCATTAATGATTCACCTCCTCATGCGCGTGATGTGGTGTCGCGAGAATCGACATAAACACGAGCGTTAAAACTGAGAAAACAAGTGCTTGAACTACACTGACAATTGATTCTAGTATAAGAAATGGTAAAGGAGCAAGAAATGCAAAAAGCCCTGAAATAGTATGTAATGCGACTTCTCCAGCATAAATATTACCAAATAAGCGGAAAGATAAAGAAAGAATTTTCATCACTTCAGCTACTAATTCGAGAAGGCCAATATACAAATTTACAGGATTAAATGAAAAATATCGAGTGATATAGTCTGTAAATCCTGTAAGATGAATACTTAACATATGCGTAAAAATAACTGAAAGTGTAGCCAATGCAAGCGTAACATTTATATCACTTGTCGCTGCCCGCAGAAGAGGTGTAATTGTTGCATGATGTTCCTCTTTTTTATCTTCTTTATGTTTGTCTCCAGTTGCTCCAGGTGGTAGATGTTCTTTCTCTGAACTGTGTGCTGGTTCTGTATGGTCTGTTGATTCTACAGCATATGCCTTTTCTAGGATTGCATGTTCGGTTGAGGATTCATTTGGAAAAAATCCAATACTACCCACTCCTGGGAGTAAACCAGTAAAGTTCGACACAAAGATAAAAAGAAAAAAAGTTGCTATGAACGGAAAAATTGCTTTGGTTGCTTTCTTATTGGGAGCTATGCTTTCTACTAAGCCATAAATTCCATCTATTACAGGTTCTATTAAATTTTGTAGACCTTTAGGTTTGGTAGATATTCTTTTTGAGAGGAAAATTGCTGTGCCAATTAATATTCCATCTACGATAAGAGTATGTATAAGGGTATTCGTGATAGGCAGAGGACCAAGGCTAGTAAGAATGTCTGGTGCGAATGCAGCCATAAACGTTTACATTGTACTGGCTATTATCTTGCGAAGTCAAGGATATAAATCAACGAGAATCCTACACTAACTAAGTGAATATTTTTAATAAGTAAAAAATGTATTATTCTTGATTTACTATTATTAGAAGGAAGTGAGAAGACTTATAGAAAAATTGTTTAAATACATATGTTTTGTATCCACTTCAGAAAAACAGATTACCGCTTAGTATTTTACATTGTGATACTCTACATATAGTATTACAGAATATTTATGAAAAATGTATCTAAAATATTTTTTTTGATCCTTATTATTCTTTTAGTTTCTACTATGATCTTTTATGTAACATCTTTTACAAACGACCGATCGACAATACTTAGCAAGTGTACCGGGCATTTTAAAAATAATATGCATTATCATTTCTATTTAGAAATCCTGCAAGAAAATGAAAAAATTCCTCTACCTTCCAATGTGGGAGTTTATGAAAATTGTATACATCCGATTCATACACATGACGCATCTGGATTAGTACACGTAGACTATCCTGAAAAAATTCACTTTACTCTTGGAGATTTTTTTGACATGCAAGGTATCATCTTTCACGATAGGCAAATCGGTTCAATTAAAACATTTGATGGATATAAAATTATTGTACGAGTTGGAGATAAAAATAGAGAAAAAGACTATAGAAATATACTCCTGGAAGATAAAAAAGATATCAAGATTCAGATAGTAAGATAGGCATTGACTTCCTGTTAAGATGATCGATATAGTAGTAATATCGTATGGATGAGCAAATCGTAGATCAGCCTACATCTTTAGGTAAAGAAAAGTCAAATACTGTTAGGAATGTTTTGTTATTAATTCTTCTTCTAGCTGTTGCTGCCGGAAGTGCGTTTTTCTATATAGGAGATACAAATAGGAGAAGCCCGACTCCGACACCGAGAACACCCATTGCTCCAACTCCCTCTGCAGAACTACCAGTACTTGAACAAGATCCAAATTCAATAAATACAATAATTTACGGGAATAAACTTACTGAGAATGCAATTATGGTTAGTGCTGTAAACGATAGCACGAAAAACCATACAAAAATTTCTCTTATACGGGAAACTGCTAAATTCATAATTCCTTTGTCGAGTAAAAAACATTTATTATTTATTGGAGATATAGATTCAGGTGATAAAGGAGCCAGTATAAAAGTAAAAACTATAGTTCCGACCGGCACCGAAATAGACGGACAAATAAAAACACTTTATACTTCGTCAAATGGATATAAAATAGATAGTGTAATAATCTCAGAAAATAATAACTGGATAGCTTGGTCAGAAAATAAACCTGTAGATCCTGCACGGGACACACATGAAAATAACTTTTTCCGAAGTTATAAAGCAGATATTACAAATCTTGCATCAAGAGCCACCCTTTCGCCTACTCTGTTGTTAGATGAGAAGAGTGATACAGGTGTAACTATACATATGCCTGCCGTTATTACTAATTCAGGGGTTGTGTATTTTAACGGAATAAAACCTGTAGGGTATTTCATACATGATGGATTCAAAGATGAAGCAAAACGGGTAGTACTTGCGACAAATTCCTATAATTCAAAACCTTATCTTGTAAACCAGAGGTATCTTTTATATACAAGTTATGAACAAAATAATAATCCAAAGCTTTTACCAGGAACGAGTCCAAGTACAAGAGTTGAAGTAATAAACAGAAATATAGTAAAGATATCGGATTTACAAAATATTACAAATACACCAGTTGTAGCAGCGCCGGGTGATGATGGAGAACACTATAATCATCCTATTTTCGTTTCAGGAGATCCTACGGGGGAATTTCGTATAGCTGTAGAAGTTTTTAAAGATAATACAGGTGGAGAAGTGACCTTACAACAGAAAGAAATTCAAGTCATAAAAAGATCATCATCAGGAGTGTTTGAAAAACAAACACTTGTTACTGTCCCGAATGGTAAGTCATATAGAATCCTATCAGTTGGTTTATTACCTAATGGCAGAAAAACTGTAATCGTGGGAGTTGAGACAGCTAGTATAGGCAGTTTAGGAAGCGGTTGGTTTGTAGCTAACTCAGGGTATCAAAAAATGCTTTCAGCAATACACGTATATGAAATCGATGGTGGTGTTCAGCAGATATTACGAGATATTCCAATTCTTCCAGATTCAGGTGAGTTTTTAGGTATTCTTCCAAAAGACACAAATGAGAAAATAGGTATAGATAGAAATGAATCTCTTGATAGATTAATTCCTACAGTATTTCCAGCAAATATAAAAGACAAATTGCAATTAGAGACTTTCGTCCCAGTACCTGTGAGAAGAAGAAGAACAAACTCTCGAGCCGATTGCGAGAATGATTGGCAAGCATTAGGATATCCTAATGCTGAAGTATGTGAATCATGCCCGATATATGTATATAACAATTCTGATGAACTAATATCTATTAAACCTATTACCCGTGTTATTCCGGGATCTACACTACCGGTTATTGAAGGATCTTCATGGAATTTTAGAGCAGACTCAAAAGGGAATCTTCTTTTCCCGGATAATACTCTTCATAAAAGAATAGACTTTCTTTTTCCTCGTAGTTCTATAACACAACCTACATATGGGAAAATTGTAGAGAATAAGAATTTTCAGAAAGAATTTTATTCTTATGCTGTAGCATTAGGGTTTACGAATCGTGAAGCAACTGATGCAATAGAGCATTACTGGTTTGAAGTAGAAGATAGTCCATACATTTTTATTAGTCATCTCTCAGAAAACCAGACAAAACAGTTACTAGATTTTCAGGTTACACCAAAACCTTCAGTACAAGAAACGAGAATTTTCTATCTTAAAAAGTTACAAAAAGAACCTACTCAAAAGCCACAACCTCCTATATTTTCACCTATGAAACGTGAAGGGTTAACCGTGGTTACATGGGGAGGGGTAGTAGAATAATATTGCTTTAAATTTGTTTGTACCTTGTAAATTTTAAACGATTAAATTTTTAGCTGCATGGATTGAATTGGCTATTATCACAGGACGATCATCCTTCATATCGAGTTTACCTTCTATGACTACGACTGTATCGTTTATAAGAAGCGATTTGTACTGTTCAAAAACTCTAGGGAAAACCACACATTCTATCGTAACACCTTTTTCATTTCCTACTGAAATAAAAGCCATTTCTGCATTTGTTTTTTTCGTAAATATCTTTCTTGCTGTTTCTATAATTCCTCCTACTTTTACTATTGTCCCTTCTTTTTCTTCCTCTAAGTATTCAATCTCGTGTGAAATAATAGTTTTTATTAAGGAAAGTGTTTCAAGTTGAGGATGAGAAGTAAGATAAAATCCAAGGAACTCTTTTTCAAACATCAATTTTTCCTGATTAGTAAAATCTTCAATATCCGTCATAGTGAAACTGTTCGCTTGTTCTTGTTCTTCCGAATCGCCAAAGAGTGAACTCTGACCTTCTGCAGATTGTTTCTTAATCTGCTGACATTTTAGAAGAACTTCAGGCATTGCGATAAGGAGAGATGCCCTATTTCCAAAACTATCCATAGCACCAGCTTTTATGAGACTTTCAAGTGTTTTTTTATTTACTTTAGATAAATCGACACGTGAGCAGAAATCGAAGAGATCTGTAAATGATCGTTTGTTTCTTGCAGCTAATATAGTTTCAATAGCTGCACCTCCCACGTTTTTTATAGCAGATAATCCAAATCGTACTTTCGTTTTACTTTCAATAGAAAATTCAGCGTCTGAATAATTGATATCCGGGGAGAGGACGGGTACGGCTAACCTTTTACATTCTGCTATCGCCTGGGCAATTTTCTCGTTTTTGGTAGGTCCTGAAGTACCACGAGACTCAGCAGTAAGGAGCGCGGTCATGAATTCAACAGGGTAATGTGCTTTTAAGTAAGCTGTTCTGAAAGCAATAGTTGCATAACATGCAGCATGTGCTTTATTAAAACCGTATCCTGCGAATGGAGCAATTAGTTGAAATATACTTTCAGCTTTTTGTCTAGACATCCCATTTTTTAAACACCCTTCTACGAACATCTCTTCCTGTTTTCTCATTTCTGCTGGAATTTTTTTCCCCATGGCTTTACGGAATTTGTCAGCATCAAGCCATGAATACCCTGCAAGAGTAATAGCAGTTAATAACACGTCATCTTGGAAAGTAATAACACCATATGATTGTTTTAAGATATCTTCCAATCGTTCGTCGGGGTAGGTGATAAGCGATGGATTATGTTTTCTCTTAATAAATTCGGGAATAATTGCCATCGGACCTGGACGATAGAGAGCTACCATTGCTTGTAAATCGAAGATTGAGCTTGGGCGTAAGTCTTTTATATATCTTCGCATGCCAGCAGATTCAAGTTGAAAAATTCCTGTTGTTTCGCCTAGGGAGAGAAGGTTATAGGTTTTTTTATCATCAATCGGTACGTCTTTAAAATCAATTTTTATTCCTTGATTCTTCTCAATAAACTTTAAGGATTCTTCGATTATAGTTAAATTACGCAGGCCCAAGAAATCCATTTTTAATAATCCAACGCCATCCTCGCCTACGGTATACATATCGTATTGCGTTACAATTTTATCTCCATTAGTTTCACGCTGTAGTGGTACATATTCGGTTAACGGTTTGTCAGCTATTACGACACCTGCCGCATGCACTGAGGCATGCCTGGCGACCCCTTCAAGCTTTTTAGCAAGATCTAAAATCCGTTTTGTATCTGGCTCTGAGAGGTATGCTCTTTTTAAATCAGGACTTTGTTCAAGCGCTGCATCGACTGTCATAGCATGACCTTGCCATCCTGGAGGAATCATTTTCGCTATTCGATCCGGAACTATGTATGGTAATCCTAGAACTCTGCCTACGTCCCGAACTGCGGCTCTTGCTTCCATAGAACCAAAAGTGATAATTTGAGCAACTTTATCTTGCCCATATTTTTGTGTAACATAGGATATTACTTCTTCTCGTCGAGTGTCAGCGAAATCTAAATCTATATCAGGAGCAGAAGGTCGTAAGGGATTAAGAAAACGTTCGAAAGGTAAAGCGAAAAAGAAAGGATCAACATCAGTTACACGTAAACAATACGACACGACTGATCCTGCAGCCGAACCTCTTCCTGGTCCTACTGCTATTCCATGATCTTTCGCCCAGTTAACGAAGTCAGAAACGACTAGAAAATACGTTTCATATTTCTTTTTTAAAATAACAGATAATTCATAATCGATTCTTTCTTTTATCGTTTCGGTGATTTCGTTATAGCGTTTTTTGGCACCTTCATAGACCAATTGTGTTAAATAATCACCAGCTGATAAATCATTAGGAACTGTGAATATAGGCATTATCCATCTGCCAAGTGTCATATCTACATTGCATTGCTCTGCTATCCTTACAGTATTTTCAATCGCTTCTGGAAGTTCAGCGAATTCTTGAGCCATTTCTTCTGAACTCTTCAGATAAAAGTCTGGAGAAGAAACCATCGAGAGTTTTCGGTTTTTATCTAATAATGTGGTTTGTGTCTGTAAACAAAGGAGGACCTCTTGTGCCTCTGCATCTGTTTTATTTGTATAGTGATTATCATTTGTAGCTACAAGTGGTAGACCAAGTTTTCTAGCTAGTTTAACAAGTTTCCTATTCGCTTCTGCTTGGGGAGGTACGTCAATATGACGTTGAAGTTCGATGTAAAAGTTATTCTCACCGAAAATTTCAGCTAACTTTGTTGCCCGTTGTTCTGCGAGTTCATCTTCACCTCTGACTAGCGGTTCAGTTACATATCCGTTTACACATGCGCTCAGACAAATTAATCCTTCATGATTCTTTTCGATAAATGCTATATCGGTTCTAGGTTTATAATAGTATCCATCTAACCACGCCACAGATACTATTTTCAAAAGATTTTTATAACCTGTCAAATCTTTTGCTAGAAGAATAAGATGATTATATTCATTATCTATACCCGCTTCTTTATCTGTTAATGAACGTTTTGCGACATAGATCTCGCAGCCAATAATCGGTTTAATTCCTGCTTCTTTACATGCTTTATAAAATTTTATGACTCCATACATACTGCCATGGTCAGTGATAGCAATAGCTGGCATGTTTAATTCTTTTGCTCTTTTTACCATAGTGGAGATTTTTGATAATCCGTCGAGAAGGGAATATTCAGAGTGGTTATGTAGGTGAACGAAGGTAGACATGATACTATTTTAACAGAAAATTCTCATTCCTTCTGTTAATAGAAGAAATCAAGAAAATTATACTTTCAATTCCATTTCTAATCTTTTTTTAATTAAACTTGCATCAGCCTTTACCGCTAGTTTTCTCATTACTTGCCCTACGAGGAACATAATAACTGTTTCTTTTCCACTCTTATAATCTTCAACAGCCTTTTGATTCTCTAGAAAAACTTCCTTTATTGTAGTACGTAACTTGTCTTCATCGACAGTTACTGTTGCTGATTGCTGAATTATTTTTATAACATCAGTTGGTTTAGCATTCGCAACGTCAATTTTTTTATTAATAATAGTATTTGCAATTTGTTTAGGTGAGATATTATTTTTTTTACCTTCTGTAACTTCTTCTTCAAAGTAATTTGCAATCACTGTATCTCTTGTAAGAATCTCTGCATCATAGTGGGGAAGAGCATAGGCATTTAAAAAACGTTCAAGTTTTGCCTGGGGTAATTCGGGCATCGAAGTTCTAATAGCTTCAATCCCGCCTTCAGTAAACCTAAAGGGAGGTATGTCAGGTTCGGGGAAATATCGATAATCATGCGCTTCTTCTTTTGACCTTTGTGAAAAAGTTATTTGTTTATTATCATTCCAACCTCTCGTCTCCTGGGCTGGTAATTCTCCTATTTCAAGAATGTCTTCTTGTCTTTTTAGTTCATATGCGATTGCTTTCTCAACAAACCTGAAAGAATTAATATTTTTTACTTCCACTTTATATTTCGGAAATTTATTGTTTTTCAATTCATCTTCATTTTGTAAGGATATATTCGGTTCAAGGCGCATTTCGCCCTTTTCCATATCCGCATCTGAAACTTTAAGATAACGGACAATTTGCTGCAATTTCTGAAGATATTCTTTTACATCAGCTGCGTTATCGAAATCAGCTTCTGTTACTATTTCTACCAGAGGTACACCAGAACGGTTGAAATCAATGAAAGTAACTTTGTCTTGCTGGATAGGGGATCCCGAAGCAAATTCGGGATGACTCACGTAATTTTCGTGCGACAATTTTCCTGTGTCTTCTTCCATGTGAACACGGCGAATACCTATTTTTTTACCATTTGATAAAATTATATATCCGTTTTCACCAAAAGGTTGATCGTATTGGCTTATCTGATAACCTTTTGCCAAATCTGGATAAAAATAATTTTTTCTATCAAACTTAGAGTAAAGATTTATTTTGCAGTTCAAAGCGAGGCCGATCATGATGCACCAGTCGATTGCTTGTTTATTAGCTACAGGGAGAGCGCCGGGAAGCCCAAGACATACAGGACAAGTATAACTGTTTGGTTCTTTACCGAAGTAGTCTGCAGAACAGCTGCAAAACATTTTACTTGTGGTTTTTAACTCAACATGTACTTCAAGACCGATTAAAGGTGTATATTTCATAAGCCCATAAATTTCATAGATTCAAAGCTACAAAGTCTCAAAGCAAAATAATTCTGTAACTCTGATGCTTTGCATCTTTGCAACTAAATTATCTTTGGTTTGGTTTTCCACCAAGGATGTGCTTGTTCATAAGCATATCCTACTCTATATAGTAAATCTTCTGAGAAGTGAGGTCCGAGAATTTGAATACCAACTGGTAAATTATTAATAAAACCTGCAGGTATAACTAATCCCGGAATCCCAGTTAAATTTCCTGTAACTGTAAAAACATCTGAAAGGTACATAGCAAGCGGATTATCCGCTTTCTCACCTATTTTCCACGGTGGGGTAGGAGATACTGGTGCGACAATAACATCGACTTTTTTATAAGCTTCGATGAAGTCATTTACAAGAAGAGTTCGAACTTTCATAGCTTTATTATAGTAGGCATCATAATACCCAGAAGAAAGAACATACGTACCTAACATTATTCTTCTTTTTGCTTCAGGACCAAATGTCGCTCGGGGGTTACCGTAGCGAATACCATCAAACCTTGCAAGGTTTGAAGATACTTCAGCTGTCTGTATTATATAATATACTGCAATAGCATATTCTGTATGAGGAAGCGAAATGTCTATAATTTCTGCTCCTTGAGACGCGTAGAATTTTAATGCCTGGTCTGTTACTTTTTTAACTTCGGGATTCAGACCTTCTATAAAATATTCTTTTGGTATACCGATTTTTAGCCCTTTTACACCCTTTGAAATATCTTTTATATAGTCGGGAACATTTTTCGAAGGTGTGGTTGAGTCCTTTCCATCTTTCCCTGCTGTAATCTGTAAATATAGAGCATTATCTTCAACTGTTTTTGTAAAATGACCGATTGTATCGAGAGAAGATGCCATAGAAATAACTCCATAGCGACTCACTCTACCGTATGTGGGTTTTAAACCTACTATGTTACAGAACCCTGCAGGTAAGCGTATCGATCCGCCTGTATCTGTACCTGAAGCAGCAAGACTCATATCTGCGGCGACTGCTACAGCAGATCCACTTGATGATCCACCTGGTACATACTCCATATTATAGGGGTTTTTAGATGGACCATAATCAGAATTTTCACCTGAAGATCCATGAGCCCATGCGTCACAGTTAGTCTTACCGATAATAATAGCTCCTGCATCTTTCAGCTTTTGTACAGCTGTTCCATCATATTGAGGAATGTAGTTATCGAGAACTTTAGATGCGGCTGTCGTGCGTATTCCTTCAGTAACGTAAATATCTTTTAATGCTATTGGGATACCGAGAAAAGGTAGTTTTTCTCCTCGGGCAATTTTTTGGTCAGCTTCCTTAGCTTGTTCTAATGCTTCCTTTCTCGGTACGGTGATGAAAGCATTCAGGTTAACGTCAAGTGTTTCTATTCGTTTTAGATAAGCGTTGGTTAACTCCACTACAGAAAATTCTTTGGCTTGGAGTTTCTTGAGAGTGTCTTTTATTGTTAATGTTGAGAGATCCATAGGATGAGCTATTATACTGCTTTTAATATTTTGTAATCAACCATCTCGTATCCTTCACAAAGAAACTCTGCTGCGAAAAATGAATACTTCTGTAACCATTGTAAATAAAGCTTATCTTGAGAATAAACATTTAATAATGGTATATCTTCTATTCCTTTCCATACGAACGATCCTTCATTACCGTCAATTATTTTCCCCTCATAGGTTTCTGCTGTATATAAATAGGCTATCCAGTCATGCTTTTCGGTACTGAATTCGCGAAAATACATTATCCCTCGTAATAAGGGACTGTGAATAGTAATTCCTGCTTCTTCTTTAGCCTCTCTTTTTACAGCAGTTTCTAAACTTTCACCTGCTTCAACTTTTCCCCCAATACTTAATAGTTTACCTTGTTCATGGACGGAATCATTTTTTTTATTCCTTACGAGAAATAAAATTTTGCCATCTTTTATGATATGTAGCATAACTGCTTGTTTTTTCATAGTATATTTGTCTTATAAAGTCTGCCGAGTTCTATCAGGAGACGAAAAATCCCATGAGATCTTTTATTTCCTTCGAGATGACAGCTCGGTAGGATATTTTTCATCCCAAGTTTTTAAACCGACAATATCTTCAACAGTAAATGTGTTACCGTCTGAAGAAATTTTTACGTAACCACAATTTTCAATCCCTCCGATTTGTTTGAAATTTCCAAATTTGTGTTTAATAAGTAATCCTCTAATAATTCCTCCATGTGTCACAATAAGAATTGTTTTATTTGGATTTTTTTTAGCTAACTCTAGAAGAACTTCTGTAAATCGATTATTACTTTCAGTAAAGCTTTCTTGTGAGGGATTTAGTTTATGATTGAATTTTTCTTCTTCCGATAATACAGCCCAATTTTTTTCTGTATAAAGTTTGTTAAATTCATCAACTGGCATATCTTCATATGTACCTTGTGAACGTTCCCGAAGTCTTTCATCTATATTAACGGGTAAAGCATGTTCTTTACCAATAATTTCGGCTGTCTCAAATGCTCTTTTTATGTGGGAGGAATATAGTAAATCAATTGATATGTCTTTTAACAGAGCAGCGAGTTCTTTCGCTTGTTTTTTACCTTTTTCTGTCAGTCTATTTTCTCCAGTGCCAGATCCTTGGATAAGCCTTCTAATGTTATATTCTGATTCTCCATGTCGAACTACATAAAATTTTGTCATGTTATTTACTCAGTATGTGTATTAAGTAGGTTTCTATAACGCTTTATTTTTAATTTTTTCTTTGTTCAGAATTGCAAAACCTTTATTCAGAATCAAGAATTCCTTCTACTTGGAAGAAACCGTTTTGTTGTGCTTTTGCATTCGAAAGCGCAACAGGTTTGGCTAGAGAGGATGAAGAGGTATCTTCTCGAAAAACATTTTCTAACCCAGTTACCTGACTTGTTGGTTCTACGCTATCAGTATTAACTTCATTTAATTTTTCAATATACTGCAGAACATCTGACAACTGTTTTTCAAATTTTTTTTCTTCCTCTTCCTTTAAGGGAAGATTAGCTAGTTTGGCAACATGTGGTACATTTATTTTCATAGGATCTGTCATTGCGAATGAAACATATATTCATATCTATCACTTAATGATCCTCGCAATGACAAACATTATATCTCAACTCCAAGGCGTTTTACAATCGTATGTTGTGCTTGCCATTCTAATGCGTCATCTAGGGACTGTAGGCTGATTTCCTTTCCATATTTTACTTCTAATGCACGCTGAATGATAAAATCTGCAATATGGGGATTCTTCGGTAAAAATGGTCCGTGGAAATAGCATCCTATCGCATTTTTATATATAACCCCTTCTGTTCCATCTTCACCATTATTCCCATACCCTTTTAAAACTTTAGCGAATGGTTTTGCTTTTTCCCCTAAGTAAGTTCTACCACCATGATTCTCAAAACCAATGATTAAGTTATGAGTTATGAGTGATGAGTGATGCGTTAGATTATTCCAGTCTACTTTTGCGACGATGTTACCTATGCATCGGGGGATAGCAGGACCTGGATTTTTAGTAACAATATCAAAGATACCTAGGCCTTCAATTCGTTGACCGATTGCGGGTTCATAATACTTTCCCATAAGTTGGGGAGAGCCGCATACGAAAAGTGCAGGTACATTATTCTCTATCATTTGTTTCATTACCTCCTGTTTTTTTCCTTTAAGATCACGCATAACAATTTCTTGTTCTCTATCTTGTGATCCACCTCCGAATATAAGGTCAACAGTCTTCAGTCGTTTTTCGCTAGTTGACTGATCAATTGGTACGACTTCACAGTCAATACCTCTCCACTGACAGCGTTTTTGAAAAACAAGAATATTACCTCTATCTCCATACGTACTCATGAGATCTGGGTAGAGCCAACCAATATGTAGCGAATAGTGAAAGGGTAGTGTTGAATTTTTCATAATATTTTTTTGCCTGTTAGAATTTTTCTCGTTTCTAACATAGCAGTGTAGGTAGGAATTATATAGAGAGTTTCATCTTTTAGTAAGGCTTCTAGTGTTCGATTAATGGCTTTGTGTAAATCTGGTTCGATTTGAAAGTTGGCATTTGAAACTTGAAATTTTGAAGGTAGAGCATATTTGATTCGTAAGGCCATATCATAAGTTCTATCCCCGGAAACAACTATTGTTTCATTAAAGTCTAAGATACCTTCAACGTCAGTGTCCCAAATCCATGAAATATCTTTTCCATCTGGGATACGATCATTCAAGATGAAAAGTATTGTTTTTGCGCCTGACTCTTTAGCAGTTCGTAAAGATTCATTAAACCCAGTAGGGTTTTTTGAAAGAAAAATTTTAACTTCTTTCCCTTTGATTTTGATGGATTCTTGTCTACCGAAAGCAGGAGAAAAGCTTTTTAAAGCCTGATTGACTGTCTTTTCGTCCATTCTCATACTATTTACTAATAAGACTGCTGCATGTGTATTATATTTGTTATATGTTCCTTCAAGTGGATAAAATTGGAGAGAATTTAGATTTACTTTCGGCCTTTTTAATTTGCATTGATTACATTGCCACTCACCCAGATGTGAAAATGTCGTTGAAGTAAATTGCAGTTTATTGCCGCAGTGAGGGCAATAAACAGAATCTACTGCATGTATTTGATTATTTCCATGTATCGACACATCACTACAACTGAAATACAATTTTTTCGAATTGGCTTCGTTTCCTAAGTAGGCGACAGCAGGATCATCAGCATTAAGGATTAACATTGTCTTATCAAGTTTTCTAATTGCTTCCTGCCATTTTTTAGCTATAGTGTTTACTTCACCATATCGGTCTAGTTGATCTCGGAATAGATTAAGAATGACTAAATAGTCAGGAGAGAGTTCTTTTAACAGTAAGGGAAGAGCATTTTCATCAGATTCGAAAATAGCGAAATCATAATAGAGTTTTCCTGTAAGAGAGGAATGCAGGAGAATACTTGAAGCAATTCCATTTACTAGGTTTGCACCTGATTCGTTAAGAAACACTTTATTTCCTGATTTTTCTAAAATATGTGCGATTAATTTCGAAGTAGTCGTTTTCCCATTCGTCCCTGCGACGATTATAATTTTTGTTTGTGAGTTTTTAACAACATCTTTTATAAAATTTTTATTTACCTTTAGAGCAATATGTCCCGGCCACGTAGAACCATTTCCAAGGTTCAGCATTTTTACAAGCTTTGATAGAAACTGACCCAAAAGTATTACTGACGAATTGAACATATTCGTATTGTAGCACGCATTACATTGATCGAAGAATCTTAATCCTTTCTTCAAGAGGCGGGTGGGTATTGAAGAGTGAAGAGAAATGTTTACCCAATTTTTTTTTAAATGGGTTAGAAATAAATAGATGAGCTGTTGCGTTTGAAGCTTGTTGCATAGGTATAGGATCTTTCCCAATTTTTTCGAGAGCAGACGCAAGTCCTTCTGGATATCTGGTTAAAAGAACACCCGATGCATCTGCCAAAAACTCTCGTTTTCTTGAAATAGCAAGCTGAATTAATGTGGCTGCGATAGGTGACAGAATAGCAAAGATGAGACCTAGAAGTACAAAAATTGCTTGCCCACGACCTTTACTCCTATTTGCTCCTCTGAAGAAACCTCGTAAAAACAAATCTGCGAGAATTGAAACAAAACCCACGAGAATAGCAGTAATAGCCATTAGCCGGGTATCAAAGTTTTTAATATGGGAAAGTTCATGGGCCAGCACCCCTTCCAACTCTATTTTCGAAAGTTTTTCTAAAAGTCCAGTAGTGACTGCTACTGTGGCATGTTGTGGATCGCGGCCAGTAGCAAATGCGTTTGGTGATGGATCATCTATAAGATAGAGTTTAGGCATCGGTGTACCTGACCCGATCGCTAAATTCTCAAGCGAATGATACAGTTCCGGATGATCCTTTTCATTTACAGGATGCGCTCGAACTGTAGCAAGAACCATTTTGTCAGAATAATAATAAGTACCTATACTGGAAATACCTGAAAAAATTAAAGCAATCCCAGCATAGGCAAGAGGGCTAGCATCATAAGCTCGAGCAAATATATATGTCATCGTTGTTATAAAAACAACAAATAAAACCATGATAAGATAACTTTTCCATTTGTTTTCGGAAATTGCTTGATAGATGTTCATATTACCGTTCGAAATAATTCAGTTATGAAGCATCCCATGAGGCTTTTTCAATCCTGCAGGGGATCCTTCACCCAGCTGAACTGGGATCAGGATGACATTTTAGATTTAAAACTAAAATGTCACTTTAACATTCTTTCGTTCTTCTTCGGTTGCTGCAAAGAATTCAGCAGGTTTGAATCCGAACATATTAGCTATGATTACATTTGGAAAAACGCTTATCTTTGTGTTGTAATCAAGAACATTGCTATTATAGAACTGTCTGGAGTAAGCTATCTTATTTTCAGTATCAGATAACTCTTCCTGAAGTTTTGCAAAATTTTCGTTTGCTTTTAAGTCAGGATAGTTTTCAGCCACAGCAAAAAGAGATTTTAACGTTTGTGTAAGCATATTATTTGCTTCAGCTTTCTCATGTGTGCTTTTAGCATCCATTAAGCTTGTTCTTGCTTTTGTAACGTTTTCTAATAATTCTTTTTCGTGTTTAGCATATCCTTTTACAGTTTCTACAAGGTTAGGAATAAGGTCAGTCCTTCTCTTAAGTTGGACGTCTATATGAGACAATGCTTCCTGAATTCTTAATTTCGCAGCTATCAGGCTGTTATATACAACCCAGAGGTAAACAAGTATGAGACCGAGTACACCTAATATTACTAATAATGTGGTAGACAAAATTTATCACCTCCTTTAAGAAAGATTTTCCGTTTTCCTTTTATCATTTTCCATTCTATTTTTTTCAATTGTTAATGGCAAATGGAAGATGACAAATGGAAAATTATTCTTTCATCCACTCAACAATTTCATTATACGTCTTTGTGTTTAAAATGTTAAGCTTTGTGGCCCATCCTCTTCGCGCCACAGATACACCGTATTCCATAAGATCCATTTGTTCTAATGCATGACTGTCGGTATCGATAACTAAGTCTAACTGTCGATCTACTGCCATACGTACGACATGATCTGCTAAATCGAGCCTAGAAGGGAATGCATTAATTTCAAGTGCTTTATTATTTGTTTTACAAAAGTCAAAAATTTTGTTCCAATCTAATTCATAACCATTTCTTTGGTTTATCAACCTGCCAGTGGGATGTGTAAGTATTTTCGCTTTAGGATGTGATAATCCTTTTAATACTCTCTTCGTCATCTCTTCTCTATCCATGGAGAAAACACTGTGTATTGAGACAAGCATGAAGTCAAGATGCTCAATAGCTTTTTCTGGTAATGCAACCGAACCATTAGGTAGAATATCTGTTTCCATAGATTTAAAGATCTTAATCTTGCTGTTAAACAATTTTTGTACTCGATCAATTTCTTTGTTCCTTAAGGCTATTAAGGCTATTGTTTGTTCATCTGTATGTTTAGAAGTACTTGGGTTATGTTCCGAAAATGCTAAATAGTCATAGTGTAGCGTTACTGCTTTTTTTACCATCTCCTCTATACTGCTTTTCCCTAAGTCATGACTGGGTTCTATAGGAAAGTTTGAGTGGAGATGGAAATCTCCCTTTATATCGTCTTTTTCTACAAGTTTAGGAAGATTCTTCTTTAATGCTCGTTCTATTTCACCTGTGTCTTCTCTTATTTCAGGAGGAATCCAATCCATTCCGAGGTAGTTATAAAAAGCTTTTTCGTTTGTAAATGTCATCAACTTTTCAGTTTTTATATCTTTAATACCGCGTTCAGAAAGTGATAGTCCTTTTTTTAGCGCGTATTCTCGTAGATGAACGTTATGATTTTTACTACCAGTAAAATGCTGAAGGAGAGATCCAAATTTTTCAGGTTACATATCCAT
>CAZEJU010000018.1:0-26317 GCA_964512695.1 uncultured Gammaproteobacteria bacterium
GTCTAAATACCGAGAAAGACAAAAAACTTAATCTGGATCAAGTTCTTCTCTACGCAAATGATGGCCAAGTTCATTTAGGAAAACCATTTGTTAGTGGAATTACTGTTGAAGCATCAGTTGTAGATCATATTCGGGGTGAAAAAATAAGAGTAGCTAAATTCAAAGCAAAATCTCGATATCGAAAGGTTATAGGCCATCGACAAGCATTAACAGCTATTAAAATTGAAAAAATAATGGATGAAAAAAGCTCAAAAGAAACTTCACAGAAAACAACTAAAACAGCCAAAAAACAAGAAGTCCAGTAAGCCTAATTGACATTCGTGAAAAGTCCATATAAAATAAAGGAGTTTTCACGAATTATTCTATAAAAATACTATGGCACATACAAAAGCACAAGGCGCAGTAAAAGGAAATAGAGATTCACGACCAAAAATGTTGGGTGTGAAGGTGTATGGTGGATCAAAGGTTACTGCTGGTAATATTATTGTACGTCAAAGAGGAACAAAGTTTCATCCTGGTGAAGGTGTAAGTATGGGAAATGATTTTACTCTTTTTGCCCTTCAGGATGGTGTCGTGAAGTTCAAAACATTAAAAGGAAAAAAAATTATCGATGTGATCCATGAATAATGTTGTCGACCAAATATTTGAGCTAGAGATTAATCAGCTACAATCAAATCCTCTTCAACCTCGTGGTGTTATTACGCCTGACTCTTTGACTGATCTCGTAGAATCTATTAAAGAACAAGGTATTCTCGAACCACTTGTTGTAGCAGAAACACCAGCTGGTTATCAGATTATTGCTGGTGAAAGAAGATGGAGAGCTGCTAGGCTTGCAGGTTTCACAAAAGTTCCAGTTGTGGTTAAGAAAACTACCCCCCAAGGTATGCTTGAGATGGCTATCGTGGAGAATGTTCAAAGAGAAGATCTTAATCCTATTGAGAGGGCTTTGGCATATAAAAGGTTAATTGATGAGTTCGGACTTGGGACAAATGAAGTTGCGAAAAGAGTTGGAAAAAGCGCACCAACTGTATCGAATACTATTCGTTTATTATCACTTCCTGATGCTATTAAAGATGCGCTCGTGGCAGGGGTAATTACCGAAGGACATGTACGTCCTCTTATTTCATTAGGGGATCATAAACTTATGTTGGAGCTATTTAAGAAGATACTCCGCGATAACGCTTCAGTTCGTCAAACAGAAGAAATGGCTAGAAAAATAAAAGGAGAAATTCAACAGAAAGAACCTTCTCAACCCAAAGATTATTTCTACGTTCCTGAGCAAGACGCAATGGCTAAAGAAATTGAGCAAAAATATGGTTTAGATCAGGTTAATATTTTTCAATCGAGTAAATTAGCACGAATTACTGTGGTTGTTAAGGGTGATCCTACAGAAACATCAGAGAAATTAAAACAAATTCATAAAGTACTCACACAATAATTATTTTTCTTCTAAAGGATTCTGAACTATCCTTATATGGTTTATTGGCCAATAAACGAATAAGGAAATACCTATAATATTATCTCTACTAAGGAATCCCCATTGTCTAAAATCAGAACTGTCTTGACGGTTATCACCCATAACAGCATAATAGCCTTTCGGTACAATTTTTTCTTGTCCTTCTTGAATAAACGCGCCACCATATGTTTTCACGCCTTTATCGAGATATTCACTCTCATCAACTATCTTATCATTTACATAGACGAAGCCATCTTTTAGAGTAATTGAATCTCCTGGAATTGCTATTACCCGCTTGATAAAATCTTTTCCTGGATCCGTCGGGGATTTAAATACGATAACATCGCCTCTTTTCGGATCAGTAAAGCGTAAAGAGATAAGATTCGTGAGAATATACTCTTTATCTTGGAAGCTGGAATACATAGAATCACCACTTACTTGAAATGGCCTAAATAGGAAGAAATAAATGAGAAGAAAAAATCCTCCGGCAAATAAGAATGTTTGAACAGTATCTACGATAAATAGCCGTAATTTATTTTGGCTTTGAGGGATAGGTTGATCAGGTATAGTATGCTGTAGTCCTTCCATGTGCATATTATTCTGTATCATAGTTAATTTGTCAATCTAGTCATATTTTGTTAAGATACGTTTCAAGAGGACTCGTAGCTCAGCGGTAGAGCGCTTCATTCACATTGAAGATGTCAGAGGTTCAAATCCTCTCGAGTCCACAACTGAAGTATAGTATATATCTGAATTATAAGAATTAATTCATGAAATTATTTCTCGCATCAGAAGCAAAAAACCCATTCTCTATAAAAAAGTTGGAGGAATATGTGGGTGGATTTAAAGGGAAAAGAATGCTTTATATTCCTACTGCTGCGAATGCTACAGGTTGGGGGTCATGGAGAGAAGGAGGGTCTTGGAATTTAGTTCAAACTTTAGGTTTGTCTTTAACATTGCTGCAGTTAGAAGACTACTGGCAGTCCGATCATAAAGATTTATTTAAAGAGAAAGATATAGTTTGGTTTGCAGGTGGCCAGTGCGGCTATCTCATGTACTGGGTTCGAAGAACGAGGGTTGATATTTATTTGAGAGAAATGGTAGATAAAGGAACTATCTATGTCGGTTCAAGTGCTGGAAGCATGATAACAGCTCAAACGTTAGATATTGTCGAGTGGTATATAGGTGAACAGGAGCGAGGTGCTAGTGCTATTCCTGGATTAGGGTTGGTAGATTTTGATATTTATCCCCATTATGAAGATCATTTATATGAAGAAATTAAGAAGCAGTATAAAGGGAATAAACTGTTTTTATTAAAGAACGGTGAAGAAGTAATTGTAGAAAATAATACAGTGAAAGTTATAGGGGAAGAAAGAATTATTATTCGAGGAACAGTCTAACTTGCCTGCATTAACATGAAGAAATATACTCTTGGATATATCTTTAAACCTGATCTTAAGAAAGTCCTGCTAGTTCATAAATTAGATCCTGAATGGCAAAACGGAAAAATAAATGGGGTAGGTGGAAAAGTAGAAGAAGGAGAGAGTGCGCTTAATTGTATTGTACGAGAGATAAAGGAGGAGACAAATCTGTCTACAGATAAAGAAAAATGGATTCATTTAGGGAACATCCATGGAGAAGGTTGGTACATGGATTTATTCGTTTATCTTTACCGGGGAAATATTAACGATGCTCAAAAAACTGGCAAAGAAAAAATAGAATGGTTTGATCCTGAGAATTTACCAAAAAACGTTATTCCAAACTTACGTTGGCAAATACCGTTAGCTTTAGAAAAGATCCAGTATAATGCCTTGAAATCCTTTTCTATGGAGTATGAAGAAGTAATTGAAAACTGATCTATATTTGACAATCTTTATTTTTATTGCCATCATTAAAGAATGAAGAAGTCCAAAGTAATAAAAAAAGAGCGTGGAAAACTGCTTACAATACTTTTAATTTTGCCCTTTATTGCTTCTATTCATTCCTTTCTAACATATAGTTCCACATATGCTACGCTAAAGGGAATACTCTATTTATTATTAACATTAGTCTGGCTTCTTAGCAGTTATTTATTATTGCAATGGAGGAGAGATGGAATATATTTGTCTATAATTATTCGTGTTGTATGGGCTCTAGTACTTATGCAAGTTATATCTAATTTTACTACCACAATATATACTCTTACCCTTTCACTTGGATCTTTAATTCTTGTCTTAGTTCTTGATATTCTACTTTATTGGTCGATTTTCAGAAAATTACGTTATTTTAACTAATATTTAATTGAACAGGAGTTAATTGGAGGATTACAAAATTAAACTTTTTTAACTTTTTCCCAGGGGAATTCTTTTCGTCCGAAATGACCGTATGCAGCTGTGGGAAGATAAATAGGTTTTCGAAGATCAAGACCTTCTAAGATTCCTTCTACGGACGTATCCAGAAGCTTCTTCATAAAATCATTCAAAGCTTTTTTACTTACCTTTTCAGTACCGAAGGTTTCTACCTCTTGCATGATAGGTTTTTTCGCACCTATGTAATACGCTAAATAGACTTCAGCTTTATCTGCCAAGTCATGAGCCACGATATTTTTTGCCAAATAACGAGCTGCATATGCGCCAGAGCGGTCAACCTTAGTTGGATCTTTACCACTAAAAGCTCCTCCACCTACCCGTGCATAACCTCCATATGTATCTACTACTATTTTTCTTCCCGTTACACCAGAATCAGATGCGGGTCCTCCTTTATGCCATACACCAGTGCCATTCACAATTAATTTTTCAATGGGATAAGAAAGCTTATATTCCTCTAAAACAGGTGTAACCACCTTTCTATATAAATCTTGTTTTACTTCATCTAAGTTCACGTCTTCATCATGTGGTACAGCCAAAACAAGATATTCTACATCTAAAGGTTTTCCATCCACATAAGTGATGGTCGCTTGCGTTTTACCATCTGGTCTTAGATAGGGAAGGATTCCTTTTTCCCGTACTTCGTCAATTTTTTTAGCTAATTCATGTGCCAGTGTTATAGGAAGAGGCATTAACTCCTTTGTTTCTTTACATGCATATCCAAACATCATACCTTGGTCGCCAGCACCTTTCCTTTTTACTCCTACAGCTATTTCAGGAGATTGCGCATGTACATTAATCATTATAGGTGCGTGATATGAAAAACCGTACTCTTCTTGTATATAACCTAGTCGTTTGATCTCTCTTCGTGCAAGGTTGAGAAAATCGATCTCTGCAATTGTATTTATCTCTCCGACGATAAAAAGTGTATTCGCAGCAGCCATTGTTTCGATTGCAGCTCTCCCATGAGGGTCTTGACGAAGTACCTCATCTACTACCGCATCACTTATCTGGTCACAAACTTTATCTGGATGTCCTGCACAAACTGATTCTGAAGTGAAGTATGTTTTTTTCATAGTTCTTAAACAAAAAAACCTCTCAACGAGAGGTTTGTATACTTGCCTGCAAAGGCCGCATTTCTTTTCGAATAGCACCGTAGTAATTCGGTTGCTGTACGATTACTCTCGTAACTCTGAATGCTATTCTATTCAAGCATAATTACTCCATTTATGCAAGAGTCTTTTATATTTTTTTACTTTATCTGAAGTCTTTGAATTCGTAGTACGAATCTTTTTTAAAGATTACTTTTAGAGGCCAGTAAAAACCATAGGTTTGTAATCCTTTTATTAAACCTTTTTCAAATCTTCTGCCCGATGAATAGACATAGTCAGGCTTTAAAAGAACTTTACCTATTTTTTGTAATTTAAGAGCGATATCGATATCTTCTCCTTGAGGAATATTTGTCGAAAAACCAGAGGTTTTGTTGAAAGCTTCTCTTTTTACTGCGAAATTCGGACCTATAAGTACCCAGCCTGAAAAGAGCTTACCAAAAGCATACACGGGATACATGCCATACTGCATTGCTAAGCGAGCGAAAAATGGACCAGAATAAATTCTGTACACACCACCTACTGCGACTAACGAAGGATCTTTTTCAAATTCCTTAATAAATTTTTCTAACCAATTTTCTGGTACTATAGCATCTGAATCAGTGGAAGCGATAATCTCTCCTTTTGCTTCAGAAAAACCCGCTTGTCTTGCTGCAGCACTACCTTTTTTCTTTTCTTTGACCACTTTTGCACCATACTTTTTAGCAATTTGCGCAGTATTATCAGTAGAATTATTATCTACCACAATTACTTCATAATTTTTATATGTTTGTTTTTTTATACTCTTGAGTACATTCTCTATATATTTTTCTTCATTATAAGCAGGTATTACTATAGAAATAAGGGGGTTTTTATCTGACATAACTTAAGTGTATCACAATGCTTACTCAAGAAGATTTCTCTTTAAATAGTCTTTAATTTTATTTAAGTCTCGAATATTTAGATATACTCGAGAAAATGGAGTACTATATGGTTTTACAAAATCTTTAAAATCAGTTTTTAAGGTTCGTATACTTTCTCTCCATGAAGATCGGTTAATCTCATTGTTTTCGAGGACATTTTCATAGAGATTTACAAATGATTTTGCTATTTCGTGTATAGAATACTGTTCAGCAGTTTTTCTACCATTATTACCTAATTTTTTTCGTAAAGAGGTATTTTGAATAAGTTTTAAAACACACTCCGCGTAAAGTGCAGTATTTTTCTTTACGAGGTATCCATTTACATCGTCGATAACGACATTTTTAAATACTTTATCGGTAACAGACACTACTGGAATTCCGGATGCCATAGCTTCTAAAACTACCATACCTTGGGTTTCTGTCTTCGAGGCAAAAACGAAAAGATCAGCATCAGCATAGACTTTAGGAATGGAAAGGTGTTTTACGGGTCCAGTAAAAATAATTCGATCTGATACGCCTAGTTTTTTTGCTAAGTTTTGTAGATTTTCTTTATCTGGACCAGTTCCGACGATAAAGAAATAAACTTTTTTTTCAGCCTCATAGATGTGTTTAAAGGACTGAATGATAAAATCAACAGATTTTTCTCTGCCTAATCGTGCTATACAGAGAATAATTTTCGCATCCTTAGGAATTTTATATTTATTTCTTAAAAATCCTTTTTTTACATTAACGAATCGTTCTGTTTCTAAACCATTAGGGATAACGAAAATTGGTTTTCGGATGCCGTACTGCCGTAATTCGTTTTTTACTTTTTGAGTAGGAGCTACTAGTGCTTCACATACATTTCCAAAGAGAGTACTAGAAACCTCAAATATTTTTGGCCGTATTACTCCTTTTAAAAAGTAGTGAGTGTATTTATTCCAGAAAGTATGATATGTGGCTATATAAGGTACTCCATACAATTTTGCTATTTGCCAACCAAGAAACGATACAGGACCTCCTGAATGACCATGGATAATATCGAAGTCATGGCGTAATATTTTAAGAAGAGATGTTTGGGGAAACTGTAAACCCACCCTAGTTTCGAGCTGTCTGGTTAATTTTAAAGAGAAAATTCTAATGACGTTTTTTCTATCTTTCGTATTTGGGTATTTAGGGGCTACTATAATTACTTCATGTCCCATTCTTTCGAGCTGTTTAGCACTCGTCTCCACAGTCGTAGAAACACCGTCTAGGCTAGGTAAGTAACTATCTGTAAAAAAACCTATTTTCATAGTTAAAATTATTGTAACAAATTACAGTGTATAGAGCAGCTTCAGGCAGAAAAACGTGCCTAGATGAGGATAGAACTCTAAAAAGGCTTCCGGGTATTCTAGCAGAATTATAGGATAAGATCAAAGTTTTAGTTTAGAGAATTTGTTTGCTATACTAGAATTAACTCTATGAAAGTTGTGGTTGCTTCTACAAACCCTGTGAAGATTAATACAGCAAAAAATGGATTTTCGAAAATGTTTCCAGGTTCTTCGGTAGACGTAATAGGTATACATGCTCCTTCAGAAGTATCAAAGCAACCTATGAATGATGAGGAAACATTACGAGGAGCAATAAATCGAACAGAGAATGTTTCGAAACTAGCTTCAGATGCTGATTACTGGGTAGGCATAGAAGCCGGATTGCATGAAGAACATGGAGATTTCTATACAGTTAACTGGATAGTCGTAAAGTCGAAAGAAGGAAAGATAGGAAAAGGTAATACAGGGTCATTCGGATTGCCTAGGAGAATAGCAGATCTGGTTAGATCAGGTAAAGAGTTAAATGATGCTGTAGAAGAAGTTTTCGGGGAAAGGCACGTAGGCCAGAAAAATGGTACCATAGGTATGCTGACAGGAGATGTGTTAACGAGAACCTCATACTACGAAACTGCAATCATATTAGCCCTCATCCCATTCAGAAACCCTTCATTATATTTCTCTTAATTTTGATAGATTTCATAAAAACTTCACTAATGATCTGTAGAATTAAGTAGAAAATTTATATCATACATAAGTATTTCATATGCCAGATTGTTTAATCCTTTACCATTCAGTTCTTCAAGTAATTTTTTAAATGTTTCCAACTTTATTTTTAATTGCTCGTATTGTTTTTTTGTAAAGTCTTTTTTTGCATTTCTAGCAAGTTCAATTAAGTTTACCGCTACTGGTTCTTGAATCCATTTTATCTTCTGCCCTTCTTTAATATCCTCTATAAGCTGATCAATCGTAATCGTTTTCTTAAATTCTGAGGCTTCGAAATGATTATACGTAAGAGAAAATGTATCATGAGCGTTTTTATCAAGAATACCTGAAGTTTTTTGAAGAGAGTTATCTCCATCAACTTCATACACAGCAATATTCATTTCATAGTCAATATTTTTATTACTTGATAAAGTAATTGTATAATCTCCTTCCTGGGGTTTTGGATAAAGAAGAAGATTAAAGCCATTGCCTAGCGTTGCGTTTTTGCCATTACTGTCAGGATTACTGACCGGTAATTCAAGCTGATACGAAGCATCCTGTATTTCATTATATGATTCTTTCTTATTGTTTTTATATATACTACCTGTTTTTTCTCCTTTTGCATTGGTAAGCAATATCTCAATTCCTCCGTTAACAGTTAACTGTATATATGAAAGGTCAGTTTGTGAAGGAACGTATCTGTCAACCTGAGTATATTTATTATTAAAAGACTTTAGGTCTGGAAAAGCCCATTCTGGATCATGGATACGGTAGATATCATCGATAATACCTTTAGCAACTACAAAGTGACCATCAGTAGATTTATTCTTGACAAACAAAATCGCAGGTGTTTTCCTGGCAAGTAATCCATCATTCAAAATAGCTGTAGTAATAGCACTAGGATACAATCTGTTATGTTCAAGCTTCATACTAGCTTTACCTGCATCGTAAAGTTCTTTAGTTAATTTGCTTACTGAACCCCAGATTATTCCTGAATACCATCCCTCTTTATTTATTCCATATGAGTAGCCTTTATTATTTTTTAACCATTTGTTAAGACTTCCTGGATCGATTACCGTTCCATCGGGAAATTCGGTGATACCATGATAATTTAGAATCATCGCGACTGATGTTACTGCGCATCCCCATCTGTCCATAGAAGCGTTATTTCCAGTGACTCCAAGAGAATTTGTATGGTCATATTCTGTTGGTCCCCAAGGAAGTGCATTTTGGCTAAAATATGGGACATCAAGATCTGTATTGTTGTTTTGTGGATCAATAATATCTTCAGCCTTCGCATAATATACAGTATTTAGGTATCCTCCATTAAATCCACCAGTTAGGTAAATATATGTACCATTTGAAGCGATTCCTCCACAACAGACAGGTTGAGGAAGTTTATAATCGCTAAGTTTCCATGTCCCTAAAGTTCCGTTGTTGTTTACCTTGGCATAATACACTCTGTTAGAGAAATTACTACTGCCATCAGTTCCTCCTACTACGAATAAATGAGAGCCAACTTTAACCACACCACCTCTAGCAACTGGTTCGGGAAGAGAACTGCTTTCTTGCCAATTAGAAATAGTACCATTAGAAGTATTAACTGATGCTTTATAGGTTTTTTTCAAAAAACCGCTATTTTTCCCATGACCTCCTATAATAATTAAGTTATTACCTTCGGAAACCATCCCAAAAGCTTCCATAGGTTCTGGTAACATGCCGGCTTCTTGCCACTGCCCTATCGTCCCATCTGAATTTATATTTGTAAAGTAGACTTTTTGATTTATTTCAATTTGATTAAAACCTCCTGCATAATAAAGCCTATTACCAACTATAGCAGTTCCTCCCAGGGATAGAGCCTTAGGAAGGGAAGTGACTGAAGACCATGAAGAGATGTTACCATTATCGTTTACAACTCCTAAAAATACTTTATTTACATGCGATAAAGAGGAACCGGGATTTTCTTCTTTACCTCCCAAGATGTAAACAAGATTTTCTTTATTTGTGAGAGAATGGAAGAGTAACGCTGTTGGTGTTTGAGCAGATGTTGATGTCCAAGAAGATAGTTTTCCATCGGTAGCTGGTACTGCTGTTAAAACATCTGATTTACTTTGACCTGTTATTGCCGATCCATTTATGACAAAAACTTTATTTTTGGCCGAAAATGATGTATGACTAGATAGATCATAAGGCAGTAAGGTAGTAGTAGCCCATGTGGGTTCAGTTGCTAAAGATTTTCGAGGAGTAGATAAATAAGATATTGTCAAAATTGATAAAGACAAAAAGATCGTAGCTGTTATTACAAATCTCTTATTCATTAATCTAGTATAATTAGATAATGATGGGATATGTCAAGTATAAAAAAGTATGAAAAAGTATAACAAAAGTGATATTTATGAAGAATTTCATAAAAAGACAAAGGAACAAAAATCCTTACTTAAAAAAAGTAACTTTACTTACCATATAATTATCGAAATATTAGATAAGTATATAAAAGAAAGTCAAGGTAAAAAGAATATTTTAGATATTGGTTGTGGTTCTGGTACGATCTCAGTCTATTTAGCGAGTAAAAAGTATAATGTTACAGGAATAGATATTTCACAGACAGCTATTAATTCTTGTAGTAGAAGTGCAAATATCTTAGGTATCAAAAATTTAAGGTTTAAACAAATGAATTTTCCTCAAGAATATCCAAATACAAAATATGACATTATTGTGTGTTTCGAAGTTTTAGAGCATCTTAGAAATGACAAACTAGCGTTAAGAACAGTTTTTAAATTACTTAAAAGAAATGGTATTTTAATTCTATCTACACCCTCAAGTAACGCACCTCTGCATAGGTTAGGATATACCAAATCATTCGATGAAAGAGTGGGACATTTAAGAAGATATAAACTTGAAGAGTTAGTTGATGAGTTTATTGATGTCGGTTTTGTAGTACTAGAGACTAGGAAAACCGAAGGGTTATTAAGAAATTTTCTTTTCATAAATCCAATTGCTGGTAAATCAATAAGATTTCTCAAATTTCCTTTATATTATGTATTCAATTTTTTTGATAAACTTTTTTTAACAATCTTTGGAGAGTCTGATTTGTTTATCGTTGCTGAAAAACCAATATGAACGTTCTTTTTTTAACTCGGCGGTTTTATCCCCAGATTGGCGGGGTTGAGAAGCATCTGCTAAAGATATCTCAGCTATTAGTAAAAGATGGACATAGGGTTACTATCGTCGCTGAGGCGTTAGAAAATGACAATAAAGAAAAAAATTGGATAACTAATGAGTTTTGGCAGAAAAAGTACAAAAGTGCTAAGTCCTTGGGTAAGGAGAAAAACATCGATAAATCAAGCAAATCTATGCTTGATCAATCTCAAATATTTAATGATGAGTTTCAATCACATGGTATTGACGAAACTAAAAAAATTATAGTATATAGACTTCCGAAAGTCAAGGAAGGCAGATTAAAAAAATTGCTCATATGGAAATGGCTCTGGAAAAATAGAAGACTTATTGAGGAAGCAGATCTCGTCCATTGTCATGATGTCTTTTATTGGTTCATGCCGTTCAAATTTTTTTATCTCCGTAAACCGGTCTATACGACATTTCATGGATATGAAGGAAAATATCCTCCAGCAAAAAAAGCAATTGTCATTAGAAAAATAAGTGAGATATTTTCATGGGGTAATATTTGTGTCGGGGACTATATTAAGAAATGGTATTTTACTAAACCAACATTTGTAACATACGGAGGGGTCGATGTACCTAAGCAGTTTAAAGCATCAGTTAAAAAGAAAAATAATTTTTTGCAATTGGTCTTTATTGGTAGGTTGGAAGAAGATACAGGGGTGTTATTGTATCTTGAAGCTCTAGATGAACTCAAAAAACGAAAATTTAAGTTCAAATTTGTGGCTTGTGGGGATGGAAGATTGCGATCTGAAGCTGAAAAGTATGGAGAAGTGACGGGTTTCATAGAAGATACTCAAAAGTATATAGAATCGGCTGATATAGTTTTAGCTTCTTCTTATCTATCAATCTTAGAGGCGATTGCCTACAGAAAGTTAGTTATATCGGCTTATAGTAGCAGTCTAAAAAAAGATTATCTGGAAATGTCTCCATTTAGAAATAGAATAATTATTTTGAACAATCGTGATCACTTGTTTAACTTTATTGATCGATATTTAGCCTCGTCTACTTTTTTTGATCAAGTTCTTATTGATAACAAGAAGTGGATTAAGGAAGTATCCTGGAGTAATGTGGTAAATTTATATTATAAACTATGGAAAGTAAAAAAGTAACATTTATTACGACTGTTTTAAATGAGGAAGAAACAATTAGAAAACTTTTAGATTCCTTACTTGAACAGACTAAATTACCCTATGAGGTTATTGTTACTGACGGCGGAAGTAGTGACGGAACGTTAGCGATTCTAGAAGCTTATAAAAGAAAGTTTAAAAAAATGTCAGTACTCTATAAGGTTATTCTTAAAGAAGGAAATAGGGCTATAGGCAGAAATGAAGCCATTAAACACGCTACAGGGACTATTATTGCTTGTTCTGATGCTGGGTGCGTTCTTGATAAAAACTGGCTTAAAAACCTCGTTCTAGGTTTCCAGAATCCATATGTAGATGTGGTGGCTGGATATTATAAAGGCTTATCGAAAACTATCTTCGAGAAGGCTTTAATTCCCTATGTTCTGGTTATGGAAGATAGAGTAAATCCTGATACATTTTTACCTGCTTCTCGATCGATGGCATTTAGGAAGGACGTGTGGGAGAGAAATCGTCGATTTCCTATAAATTACTCGCATAATGAAGACTATGTTTTTGCGAAAACATTAAAGAAAACAGGTGCTAGAATCGTTTTCAAAAAAGATGCAATTGTTTATTGGATTCCTCGAGCTACGATTAAAGAAGCATTTATTATGTTTCTCCGTTTTGCTATCGGTGATGCAGAGGCTGGTATTCTACGGCCAAAAGTTGGATTTTTATTTGCACGATACTTCAGTGTTTTACTCATTCTTATAATTTTCGCATTGACTGGCGAAATACAATTCATATTTGCCTTTAGTATGTTGTTTGTTCTGTATTCACTGTGGTCAATTTCGAAGAATTATAAATATGTTAACCATTACTTAGCATTTCTTTATTTGCCGATTTTACAATTTATTTCTGATAGTGCTGTTTTACTGGGGACTACGTTAGGTATAATAAGAAGGATATGGGTTACACGAAAAACGCAGTAATCGGAGCATCGTGGATAGGGGGATTACGTGCTAGCATGCGAGGCATGACGTTTCTGCGTTATGCAATCCTTTGGAGGATACTTACAGCAGCGCAATTTGGTTTATTCAGCATTACTTCGCTGGTTCTAGCTCTTCTTGAAATATTGACAGAGACAGGAATTAACGTTTTTCTTATTCAAAAAGATATCAAAGTTTACTTAAATACTGCCTGGGTTGTTTCGATTGTAAGAGGTGTAGTAATTTCATTTAGTATGCTTATTTTTGCGCCTTTTATTGTTTCATTTTTTAACACTCATGAAGTATATACTTTGATTCTTTTGGCAAGTCTTATCCCTTTTATTCGTGGTTTTATTAATCCCGCAGTTATAACATTTCAGAAAGAATTACATTTTAATAAGGAATTTTATTTTCGTTTCATATTATTTTTTATAGAATCATTCAGCGCTATTATCATTGCTTTATATACTAAATCTGCAGTTAGTTTAGTCTATGCACTCCTTATCAGCGCAATTTTAGAAGTAGTATTTTCTTTACTTTTCATTAGTCCGAAGCCTACTTTTCGTTATAACAAAAAACAAATTATAGAAATATTTAGCCACGGCAAATGGGTTACTACAGCAGGTATTTTTAATTATCTTTTCCAAAATGGAGATAACATCGCAGTTGGTAGACTCTTAGGAACTATACAGCTTGGTTATTATGATGCTGCCTATAAAATGGCTATTTTACCTATTACTGAAGTTGCAGAAGTCATTACGAAAGTTACACTTCCTGTATATACAAAATTCTCAGATGATATTACTCGATTACGAAAAGCATTTATAAAAACTTTTGCTGCTGTTGTTTGTCTTACTATTCCTTTTGGTATTTTTTTCTTTATGTTCCCTGAACAAGTCATAAAACTTGTATTAGGAGAGAAGGCTCTTCCGGCCGCACCTGTATTGCAAGTATTAGCTACTTTCGGTATTATCCGGGCTGTTGCCGCAACTCCAACAGCATTATTTTATGCTACAGGTCGGCAACGGTATGTAACAATTATTACCTCGGTAAGTTTCTTATTACTTCTATTTACAATACTGCCTTTAATAGCACAGTTTGGGTTGCTTGGTGCAGCATACTCAGCATGGATAGCAAGTATGGGATCGTTACCTGTTGTCGCTTATCTTCTTTATAACACTCTCAGAAAATTATAAGAGTGATCTAATATTTTTTTCACTGTAAACATTTCTGTGTAAATTGCTATAGATTTCACTTAGGCCTTCTTCTAGTGTGATGGTTCTTGTAAAACTAAGTTGTTCTCTAATCTTTTTAAATGAGACACGATAATCACGTTTATCAGAAGGATTGGGTGTACTAGTGATAGATACATTTTTATCTTTAGCTATTTTTTTAACAAGAAGTGCCAATTTTTTAATCTGAATATGCGAATCGTCGTCGCCGACATTAAATATTTGCCGGTCAACTTTATCCTTGGGAGCTTTAAGTACCGTCGCGACTGCGTTTGCAATATCTTTCACATGAATAAATGGTCTCCATTGGTCACCACCATTTACCGTTATGTTGCCTTCAAGGAAAGCTTTTATAGTGAATAGATTTGCCACTAAGTCAAACCGTTGTCTTCTAGAATGACCGAAAACTGTTGAAAAACGCAAAATTGTGGGGTGAAAATCCGGTGAAGTCTCTTGAAGTAGATCTCTTTCTGACTGAATTTTTGTTTGAGCATAGAGACTTAATGGTTTTGTAGAGCTTTTTTCGTGAACGAGCCGCTTCGTTATACCATACGTAGAACAACTTGAAGCGAAAATAAACTTTTCAATTGGTAATTTTTTACTCACATCTCTAACGATTCTTGTTCCTTCAATATTGATTTTTCTAGCCAAGCCTTCATTTAAGGAACATGCCAAGTCTCCTACAATTCCAGCGAGATGGATAATAGCATCGACATTTTTACAAGCTGTTTTTACTTGACGTTGATTACAAATATCGCCAGTAATAAATTCGAGATTTTTTCGGTTTTTTACACCTTCGAAAATATCCTTTGCGAATGTAAAAGTGTCAAAAACAATTACATAATATCCTTCTTCTAGTAATTTCTCTACGATTGTGGAACCGATATACCCAGCTCCTCCGGTTACTAGTATAGTTTTATTTTTCATATCGTTACATAGGGTTTATGAAATTGTATTAAAGATAGGAGTGCATCCTTAAGTTTATTAGTATACATTTCTTTAAGTTCACCATCAAGAAACTTCGTTTGTAAGCTTCTTGTTATTGGTAAACCTGTAATTTCAACAACGTCAGTCTTTTTATGGAGAAGACTTAGAAATGTCTTTATGATAGTAAATTTTGTCACTGGTCCTAATGGAACGAAATGTAGGATTGGCGATCTTTTCCGGATTTCTTCCCAATTTGCATCACGAATTAGCCAGGAACAGAATATCGCTACTTGTAAAGTAGTGCAACCTGTCCATAGTTGGTTTGTATATCCTTTTATTGTTGTCTCCTCATTTTCTAATACCCACTCGAGCAGTCCTCTATGGTGAAGCGGGTCTAAACCTATAAAAGAAGTTCGAATGGTTAATGTATGTTCATCCGTTAGTTCACCCATAAGTTTACTTTTGCCATAGTCGTCTTGAGGTGTTGGCTTTGTTATTTCATCTACAAGTCCGGAGCTATCTGAGAACACTCCATCAGTTGAAATATGAATTATTTTGCAATTATTTTGGGATGCTATCGTAGCCAGGATGTGAGGAAGTTTTCCATTTATATAATACATCTCTTCTATGTTGGAACTATTTTTTAAAATACCAATACAATTAATAATATAATCAATACTCTCTAACTTTTTTTGAATATCTTCTAGATTTTCTTCTGGAGAACTAGCATCAAAATATAAAAAGTCGTCATCATTGTCTCTACTTGTTGCCCATGTATTGTGGAAGTTGCTTTTAAGATATCTGTAGACTGTTTGACCAAGCATACCTTTTCCTCCAAGAATAAGAATATGTGGAGTAGTTTGCATATCTATTTTTCGATAATTCGAACATTTGGCAGCGGAACTATGAATTTACCGCCACGATCGAGATATTTTTGATGTTTTTTGACGACTTCTGCAGTAAAGGGCCAGGCGAATAAAATTGCATAATCAGGTTTATCTTTATTATATAGTTTGGAAGATGGATAAATTGTATAATGGATGCCCGGAGTAATAGCACCATGTTTTGCTGGAGCATCATCTATGACATAATCCATTATTGCTTTATCAAGCTGGCAATAGTTCATGATAATAGTTCCTCTTCCAGATGCTCCGTAGCCCGCTATTGTTTTTCCTTCAGATTTAATTTTCCTTAGTAGATTTAGTAAATCTTTTTTTGTTTGCTCGATTTTTTTTGCAAACTTCTTATACGTTACAGCCTTATGTAATCCTTGTTTTTTTTCTAATCGAAGTTGTTCTTTTACAGCTTTTGTAATTTTTCTCTTCCCAGATTTTTTCTGAACAAAATACATCATAGAACCTGCACGTATAGAAGAGTATTGAATATCGAATATTTCCATATTGTATTGTGTAAAAAAGTTTTTCAGCGAGAGTAACGAATAATAGAATTGATGTTCATGATATATCATATCGTATTGCATCTCTTTAATGAGTGTTCCGAGATAGTGAACTTCCATAGCTAAAAATCCATCATTTTTTAATAGATGACTGATCCCCTTTATCACATCATGCATGTCTTCAATATGTGCTAGGGTATGGAAACTATATATCGCATCAGCTTTTCCATGTTTTTTAACAATTTGTTTTGCTAGGGATTCAGTAAAATATGCATTAAGTATCGGTAAACCTTGGTGAACCATAGATTTCACGACATTCGAAGCAGGATCTATTCCCAGTACCCGAAATCCCTCAGCCAGAAAGGATTTGATCATAGAACCATCATTGCATCCAATTTCGATTATAAAGCGTTTCTGTGTATCGGGTAATATTTGCTTTAGATCATTAACATGTTTATGAAAATGATCAACAAGCGTTTTGATAGTTGAGGAAAAGTAGAAATAGTTTTTAAAAAGGATTTCCGCATCTATTGCACTATCAACTTGTAATAAAAAACAATCTGAACAATAGTTTAATAGAAGAGGATAAAATTTTTCGTTAATTAGTTCTTTACTAGGAGTTCTTTTTTTAAAAAAACCACCTGCTAAAGGCATAATGCCTAAATCAATAATACTTTCTATTTTTTTACTTGAACAAAAGCGACATGTTTTATATTTGCGGTGTTCCCCGATAGTATAATAAATATTCATTTTCTCTCCCACAGCTTTTCTCCCCAGTAATTTGCTGGATAGCGAAAATCATCATCTAACGATTCTTGCAAGGATGCTGTTGAAAAGACAATCACAATCGTTTGCGGTTCAAGTGATTTAAAACCATTAGCATAGCCTGGTGGAATATAAAGTACGGTTGGTTTTTTAGCTGATAGTACATATTTTTGAACTTTTGTTTCTTTTGATGGCTTGTTTGGATTATCAAGTGGGACGGCACACAGAATAATTGATCCCGATGCTACATAGAAGTATTTTGCTTCTTTCATATGGCCATGGAAAGCCCGGATAGGATTTTCTAAAGAGTTTTGGATTCTATAGAAGCGTTTGACATTTTTAAAAGTAAACGCGTTCACAAAAGAAACACTTCCTCGTTTATCTTCTGCAATACCACCTTCGAGTATTTGAATTTTTTGATTCATCGAATTTTAAAGTAAAAACAGTTCATACTATAAAAGATATATTTTTATAAATCAAGAATTCCCTATTTAAAATGTGCTACAAGTATAAACGATCTATTCCATTATCTTAAATTGTTCACTGTCGGAAATAAGGTGTATAGCAGCTTTTTACTTGTGACTCGAGAGAATAATACCTATAATAAACAGAATACATGAGTGAAGCAAATGAAAATGTATCAAATACAGTAGATTTCAAAGAAAAAATAACAGAAGGATTTAGAATCTTAATATTAAGAGAATTCGGAATAAAAATTCTAGCTTTTGCAGGACAGTTATTTCTTGCACGTCTCCTTTCTCCCGAAGCATTTGGTACATATGCAATTGTTATTTTTATAATCACATTATGTAATCTTTTTTCAGATATCGGTCTTTCTCCAGCAATCATTCAAAAAAAAACTATTCCTACACAAACTGAAGTATCAACCATTTTTTTTATTAGAGTTATCCTAAGTTTACTACTTATCGGAATTATCAATATACTTGCCCCAATCTTACCTGTTATTTATTCAAGTTTTGAGTCAAGCTACATTAGTATGGTCCGTGTTCTTTCATTAACACTTTTATTAACTGCTATTCGTTCGCTTCCCTCTGCCTTACTGGAAAGAGACCTGCATTATAATATTATTTCCACCATTGATATCATAGGCATCGTAGTTTATTACATTTCTGCAATAGTTCTCGCGCTTACTGGATTTGGTGTCTGGAGTTTTATTATCGGTGTATTGATGAAAGAAGTGATAGAAGTATGTATTGTTTTTTTCTACAAACGTTGGCTGCCTAGTGTAGCTTTTGATTTTTCGAAAGTTAAAAAAATGCTTCACTTTGGTGCATTTATTCAGGCTGGAGGAATTGTGAATTATTTCTATACAGCTATGATTCCGGTTGCAGGAGGGATAAAAGGAGGGGCTCATTCAGTAGGTTTATTAGATTGGGCATTTAATATCACATTAATTCCTGAGTCTATTACGAATAACTTTAGTAGAGTAGCGTTTGCAGTTTTTCCGAAGCTGCAACATGATAAAGAGTTACTTAAAAAAGCCATGACAAAATCTATTGGCATGTTACTCATTATTTCTCTCTTTTTTGTAGTTATGATTTATGGACTTGGAGAGGAAGCAATAAAGTTAATTTATACTGAACAATGGCTTGCAGGTATTCCATCTTTATATTGGTTTGCAGCGTCTATTCCACTTTTTGCAGTTATAGCATGCTACAGTCAAGCAATTCTTTCGTTAGGTAAGTCGAGAGCTATTTTTCTATCTACATTTGTTGCGAATAGTATTGGGATGATTCTAGCTTTTTTGCTCGTATATTTTATAGGATTTATCGGTGTTGCGATAGCATCAACAATATCAGTTTGTTTACTCTGTGCGTTCTATATGTATATAACCAGCACAATACATATTTCCATTAATCTTTTACAAATTACTCTACCAAAATTTTTTGCTGCCATTCTTTCATATTCATTTATAATTGTTTTGAATATGGTTTTTGACGAAAATATTTATCTACTAGTAGTCAAATTTTTTTTAGTTACTCTTTTTTATATAATAACCATGTTTACTTTTTCTCATGAAGAAATGAAAGAGCTTTTCTTGTTGCTTAAGCAATATACAGTGCGTTAAATATCTATGAAACTAAGTATTATCATCGTTTTATACAACGAATTTGAAATGGTAAAGCGATGTATCCGATCAGTATACTCACAGAAAATCAATGATATTGAGATACTTTTAGTTGATAATTCAAATAAAGAAGGAATAAATACGGTTCTTAAAGAGTTTCCTAGGATTCGTTATATAAAAAATAAGGCTAATCTTGGTTTTGGACCGGCTGTAAATGTGGGATTCAAACACGCAAAAGGTGAGTATATACTCGTTTTAACTCCAGACACACAACTTCTTTCAAACACTATTAAGCAAACCCTCGAATATATTGAGAAGCATAGCAATGTTGCGCTTGTAGGTTGTAGATTTTTTTCTCATCCACGACAGCTTCATGAATCTTCTTTTCGAGAATATCCAAATTTAACCACTCATTTATATGAGTACAATATTTTATTTTACAAACTCTGGAAAAAGTTTGTTAAGAGGGATCACCCGACGATGTATTCATTGGAAGATCATAAAAAAGAATTACATCCTAAGCATATGATTGGTGTTTATATGCTCCTTCGTAAAAAAGCAGCTGAAAGTGTTGGGTTTTTAGATAACCAATTTCAGATGTATAGGGAGGAAACTGATCTTTGTAAGAGGTTACGTGATGCCGGGTGGGATATAGCGTACTTGCCAGTTGGCGGTATCGTGCATTATGGCGGTGCAGAATGGAAAACATTCACCATAACACAATCATATGATCGCTATATGCGAAGCACATATCTGTTTTTTAAAAAACACCATGGTTTCTTATATGCTGCTTTCGCTTGGTTTCTTGGTTTACTTTCTTCAATAATGAGTATTCCGGTTTTATTTAGTACCGTTATTTTGAGAGAATTGCAAAAGAAAGATTCACAATCAAAGATCCTGCTTCCCGAATGGATAAAAATACTCTTTTGGCATATTCGTTACACAAAGGTAATCCTTTCAGACTTGTTAAAAATTGCATCAGATAATAAAGGTGTTACATTCATAATATTTGTATATATATTGATTTCGTTAAGTCAGCTACAATGGGGATTGCCAAATAGTAACCATCCGTTCGCTTATAATATGGATGAATGGGCTCAAGCGCATTCTTTAAAAACAACATTTACTCAGGGTACTCCACATGTACATGGAGGTGGTAATGGTACAGTATTCTTTTATGTAATAAGTGGACTCCTGCTCGCTCCATTTATTTTGTTTGGTTTTGTTAACCCTTTTGGAATTACAACCTCACTTGAAGCAATAGAAATTCAACAAAAGCTCTTTGAGATTCTTAGAACACAGAGTGTTCTTTATGGTGTACTATCAATTATTCTTACTACGTATATCGTACAGAAATATTTTAAATCAAATAAATTTATTGCTGCTTTTTTTCTTATAATCAATCCTCTTTTTCTTACGCTATCTTTTTTTTATCGTTATGATACACCAGTAATTTTTTGGATTCTACTCTCACTACTTTTTTCTTTACGATATTTAAATTTACCCACAAAGAAAAACTTCTATATATCTATTTTTATAGCAGCTTTAGCATCTACCATAAAAGTAAGTGCGATTCCAGTAGTCATTACCTGTTATATCGCATTTTTTCTCGTCACAAAACAGTGGTGGAAACATTTTCGAACGATTATATACAGCGGTTTACTTTATGTTGCAATTTTTATTTTAGTTGGGATACCCGATGCATTTATAAGTTTTAATCAATTTACCAATTGGTTTTTTTATTCTTCCATATCTGTCTCAGCAGAAAGTGCTAAAAATACAGACTTCGGAATGCCATATGGTATATTTTACCTTTTTTATAACTATCCTGCGATTTTCGGACGATTTTCTTACTCTCTTTTTGTTTTTTCATCTTTTTTATTGCTAATATTTACTATAAGAAGCACTATCAATAGACTAGTAAAAGTAGAAAAATATGAAGTTTTTTTATTGCTTTCTTTTTTAACATTTGTTGTGAGTTTAATTCCTTTATCAGTAGGCGCGGGAGGTAATCGATTGTTGGTTATCCTACCTTTTATGGGATTAATAATAAGTTTACAAACTCGAAAGCTTTTTTATTCATTCTCCTTGGTACACAAAATATGTATGTTTATTCTTGTTTTGGGAATTATTTTTCAGACATTGGAATCTTTTTCGTGGTTGACGACCAGATGGTATGCTGACCCTAGAGTTGTATCATCTTCGTGGATCATTACATCTATCCCTAAAGGTTCAACAATTGGTATTGAGAACATCCCAATATTTCAATTTGTTCCGGACATTATCCTAAAGGATTTTTATAATAAACAGTATGACAGTACTTTTAAAACAATTTACAATTATCAAATGATTGATGGAAATAATAAACAATATCCAGAATATGTACTTATTACCAATGAAAAAATTGCCGAAAAATATCTGAAAAGATCTGATAAAAAAAGTATACTTACAAAATTAAAGAAACAAAAATACAAACGATTAATTACTTTTACCCCAAATTATTCATACTATAGTGTATTTAATAATGAAACTCTTTTTTATTTTTCCCGGATAACAATAACGCCAAACACCATTACAATTTTTAAAAAATCTCAATGAATAAAAAACAATATGCATTGACTATTATAATACCTGCCCGTAACGAAGAGAAAACCATTAATAAAACTTTGGATAATCTTCTGAAGAAAGTCGAGATTCCAACGGAATATATCATTATTAATGACCAATCAACTGATCAAACTACCGAGAAGGTTAAGAAATATCTAGAAAAGCATGCGAATGTTTTTCTGTTTGAAACAAAAGCCAATAAAGTTGGTTTTGCAAATGCACTTGTATTAGGCTTCAAAAAAGCGAGAACACCGTATGTATTACCTGTCATGGCTGATCTTTGCGATGATCCTAAAACTATCGACATAATGTATAAAAAGATCTCTGAAGGTTATGAAATAGTTGCTGGTTCTCGGTATATTTCGGGTGGAGGAAAATCCGGCGGTCCAAAACTTCAAGCATTTTTTTCACATGTAGTTTGTAGCAGTTTACATTATCTCACCGGTATTCCTACCACAGATGTAAGCAATTCGTTTAAAATGTATAAAAAGAGTCTCCTTAAAAGGCTCATAGTGCCCAAAAGTTTTGGCGTTGAAACCTCAATGTTTATTACGCTACAAGCATATTTTAAAGGGGCAAAAATAGCTGAGGTTCCGACGTTCTGGCGAGGTCGAAAAGAAGGTAAATCAAAATTTAATATACTTAAAAGATTTCCTCGTTATTTATATATTTATGCATGGGCAATACATGAAAGAATAAAACAGCTGTCACAAGAAAGATTTCATAAAAAAACTGTTATAAATTTATATAAACCATAAATAAATATGACACACAAGTTGAAAATTGCCATTTTTCATGAGTTAGATTCTGGTGGTGCGAGACGAGGTGTAAATGAATTTGCATTTGCTTTTAAAAAGATGGGACATACAGTCGATCTGTATTTCACTGGTCATGTGAAAGATGAGAAAGAAAATAAGTATTTTAGTTCAACTCACTATTATGAATTTGTACCAAAAATTTGGACTGGAGGTAACTGGAAATCAAAGCTCTATAAAGATACTGTAGAATTGTATAAACTTTACCTTCTTCATAAGAAGATCGCTAAAGAACTGGAAGAAGAGAAGTATACTTTTGTGTTTGTTCACGGATCTAAATTTACGCAAGCACCTTTTATTCTCCGCTTTCTTAAAAGTAAAAAAATATATTACTGCCAAGAGCCTTTACGTATGGTATATGAATCTCTTTTTGCAATTCCTGCGAATATTCATCCACTTAAGCAGTTATATGAAGGATTTATGAGATATATAAGAAAAAAAATAGATGAGAAAAATATTCATTGCTCTGATATGGTTTTTGCCAATTCATCGTTCACAAAGAATAATATTTATAATGCTTATGGTTTAAATGCAATTGTTTGTCATATGGGGGTTGATACAGCTGTTTTTTATCCAACCTTAAAAAAGAGTGCAGATATTCTATTTATAGGTGCTAAAGATTCCTTTGATGGATATCCGTTGTTTCAGGAAAGTATAAAGTATATGAACGAGAAAGCTAAGATTACATATCTCATTAGAGGAGAAAACTGGGTTGCGGATGATTCTCTTTTAAGGGATTATTATTCTCAGTCTAGAATTGTAATTTGTTTTGGATTTCTTGAACCGTTTGGATTAATACCACTTGAAGCCATGGCTTGTGGTTCAGTTGTGGTAGCCTTAAACGAAGGTGGATATAAAGATTCTATAAGCAATAATAAAACAGGAATCCTTGTAGGAAAAAATCCACAGGAAATCGCAAGAGTTTTGGATGATCTTTTATGTGATAGTAAAGTACTCAACAAGTTATCAGAATCTGCAATGATTGAAATCAAAAAATATTGGACTTGGGAGCGGGGAGCAAATCAAATTTTAAAGCAATGTAAAAAGAATTAAATCATGAAACTTTCCATAATTATTGTACATTATCACGTAAAAGATTTTCTTTTTAAAGCTCTAGAATCTCTATATCAATCAAAACTATCTTTAAAGTTTGAGATAATTGTGGTTGATAATGACGAAGTAAAAAATATACTTCCAGATCTCCATAGACGTTTTCCTAAAGTAAGATATGTTAGTACACCCGAAAATCATGGTTATGGAGCTGGGAATAACATGGGTGCAAAAATTGCAAAAGGGGAGTATTTATTTTTTCTGAATCCAGACACTATTGTGAAGCAAAATGCGGTTGAAGATCTTATAGCTTTTTTAGATAAGAATCCTAAGGTAGGAATAGTGGCTCCTCTTCTTTTGGATAAAAATGATAATTTTTATCCTTTGCAGGGAACAAAGAAATTAACTCCACTTACGGCTGTCTTCACACTATCCTTCATAAATAAACTTTTTCCTCATAACTCAATTTCCAAAAACTTTTGGCTCAAAGATTGGGACAAAAAAGATCTTATTGAGGTGGATGCAGTACCCGGAACTGCTTTTTTAATTAGGAAGAGTATTTTTGATTCTATTAACGGTTTTGATGAGGATTTTTTTCTTTTTTTCGAAGAGTATGATGTAGCTTTGCGTGTAAAACAATTAGGGTATAAGATTTTTATATTGCCAAAAGCACAGGTTTTTCATGCATGGGGAGAAAGTACAAAGCAAAAAGAGAATATAGAAAAAAACTTTTTTCAGAGTAGATTCTTATATTTTAAAAAACATTATGGTTTATTACCAGCTTACTTAACGAGTATCTTTCTACAAATAAAACCATCTCATTTGTTACTATTATGTATCTTACTCGTGGGCATTTTTTTGAGGTTTTATCGGATCGAAGAAACATTCATTTTTTCAGGTGAGGTAGGTCATAATTTGCTTGCTATAAAAGATGCATACCAATCTCGCATAATTCCATTAATCGGTCCTCCGACATCGCATTCATGGCTATATTTTGGACCATTGTATTATTGGATTTACGGTCCTATTCTCGTTTTAAGTAGTTTTAATCCTTTATCTCACGCATATTTCGGTGCGTTTATCTCAACTTTAACAATTATTGCAAACTATTTTGTTATTAAAAAAATTTTTAACCAGCGAATTGCTCTTATATCATCATTTCTTCTTTCTGTATCTCCTCTTTATCTAAGTTTTAGCAGAGGAGGACGTTTTTTTTCAATTGTCGCGTTGCTTATTTATCCGTTAATCTATTTATTATTTCACATAGATAGAAATACGAGAAAAAAGCTGTTTTGGTTAGGAGTTATTCTCGGATGTATGTTTAGTTTCCATTTTACTCCACTTATGTTAGTACCATTTATTGTATTAATTCTTCTTATTAATAAAAAGTTTTCGACAAAAAATGTAGTTATTTTCTTTGGTGGAGTTTTTATATCGATGATACCTTTCTTTTTGTATGATTTAGTTCATCAATTTGGTATGACTAGTAAAGTACTATTATGGTTACCTTATAGGGTCGCAGGCTTTTTAGGTTTATATCCGAAAAACACTTTTTCTCCTAAAGTAGCGCAGGAGAACGTTCTATCACTCTATAATTTTGTTACGGAGAGTATGGTGACACCAGATCAGAAAATAGTATCGGTTATTATACTTTACGGTTTATTGCTACTCTTTATTGTGAAGTGTGTACATGCGATTCAAAAAAAACTCCAGTTGTCAGAAGTATTTCTTATAGTCTGGTTTTTGTGCGGATATATAGCGATATTTATTCACGGTTCGCCGCCAATTCACTATTTTCTTCCACTACTGCCTCTTCCCATACTCTTTTTATCATTACTGTTAAATAATTTATGGTTGAAAAAATGGGGAAGGGGTATAGTTATAGCTTTTTTGTTATTAATATCCGTAGGTAACTTTCGATATTTATTTTCGGATAAATGGTTTTTCTATCCAGAAAATAAAATGACAACTGTACCTTATTATATTCCTTACAAAGTCCAGAAAGAGGTAACAAGAGTAATTGTAAGTGATGCCAAAACCAAGAGATTTAATTTAAGAAGAGTTGGATTGTATGATCAGTTCGAAGGTGATTATGCACAAAATTATATATATCTCTTATGGCTATACGGGAATGAGCCCACAGAAAAACAACAAAAAATAACGTATACTATTTATGAAGACACAAAAAAATGAAAAAATATGTAGACATGACAGTTTCGATGTATAAAATCGCGAATATTTACGTAATGAAAACTATAAGGTAATTATCAAATGATTTCAGCAGTTATTTTAACAAAAAATGAAGAGAACAGTATAAAAGATTGTTTACAATCGCTTCTGTGGTGTGACGAAATAGTTATCATAGATGATTATTCAACAGATATAACAATACAA
>CAZEJU010000019.1:0-25014 GCA_964512695.1 uncultured Gammaproteobacteria bacterium
CAGGTGACATAACCATCAAATCTATATGTTTTCCTCCTGCGACTATAAGACCTGCGGAAACGTCTCCTTGTTCTATTATCTGTTCTTTATATGGGTAAGCGATGAAGTACTCGATAGCCTCTTTCGGCTTATCGGTAGAAGCTGCGATATCAACATCTCCTATCGTATCTCTTCTTCTTCGTAAACTACCTAAAGGATACGCTTCTTTAATAGCGGGAGATTTACGTAAATATTCTAGTATTTTTTCTGCAAGGTCATTTGCGTATGGCAAGTTCATTCTTCCTGATTTCGTAAGACCTGTTTTATATGATTGTAACGCTCTGATAATATCTTCTTGAGATTTTTCTCCAAATCCTTCTAAGGAGGCAATCTTTCCTTCTTCTGCTCTTTTTTTCAAGTCTTCGACTACTGTTTCAGGATTTTTTAAGTGAAAGTGAGTAACGAGCTTAAATGATTTTTTTGGACCGAAGCTAGGAACATCTAAAAGAGGAAATACTGCTTCAGGAATATCTTTCATAACAGTTTCAAAATGTTTTACTTTTCCAGTTTTTAGAAGCTCATCTAAGTGTTGTTTGATGGAAGGTCCTATTCCGGGCAATTGTTCTAATTTACCTTCTTTTGCAAGATGACTAACTTCCGTTGTGGTAGACTCCAGAGCATCTGCAGCTTTTTGATATGCTATTATCTGAAATCTATATTTTCCTTCATTTGCGATAGCATACGCTGCTGCGACATTACGAAGAAGTTTAACAATTTCCTTATTTGTCATCGTTTTAAGTCTACCAGAGCATTGCCTTCATAGCAATTATTTGTTACAATGATCTCCATTCTGGGGTGGTAGCTCAGTTGGTTAGAGCGCCTCCCTGTCACGGAGGAGGTCGCGGGTTCGAGTCCCGTCCATCCCGCCCTTCGGCAAGCTCTTCAGTTTGCTGAAACCAGAAGGAAATTATTACGAATTTATTACTTTTAAAGTAATCTTTCTACTTGACATCCTATAATTACACTTTATAATATTTGCAACTGTCCAGAAAAACTTTATTATTATGGCAACCAAAAGGGCAGGCAATAAACCTATAGAAAAATTATCCGCAAATCCTGTAAAAAATAAGACTCAATCTTCATCCTGGGTAAACTATTTAAATTTTGGTGAGTCATACAGTAGTCTTATCCTTGGTATTGTCGTCGTTATTGTTACAACTGTATTATTAGTCTTTTTAGTGAGAGATCGAAATATTACGCAACAACGAAATACTTCTAAAGCAGTATCTTCGACAAATTCAGAACTTGATACCAAGGTACTTGCAAACATTACGCTTACACAGCAACCTACAACTGTAAAACCAACAGGAACTATACAACCGACGAAACAACCAACAGCAACTTCAAAACCGACAGTATTACCCACAAAAAAGGTAATAGCGGCAGTCACAGTGAAACCGTCTCCAACCATCACAAAAATACCGACTATTACACAGAAGCCTACCGTAACTATAAAGCCTACTACAGTAGTAGCATACAAACCTAATCCTACCTATATACCGCAAAAGATAGGTTCAGGTAAACAATATACTGTAGGAGCTGGTGATACATTGTGGAAAATCGCTGAACAGCAATATGGAAGTGGTTATAATTGGGTAGACATAGCTAACGCAAATATGATCGAGAATCCAAATCTGATTTCGGCTGGTACGAAATTAACTATTCCATCTGCTACACCGAAGTTGAAAACTGTAGCTTCTGCACAAGATGTTTCATATGGCCCTAAAATTTCTGGTACGACATACACTGTCCAAACCGGAGATCATTTGTGGGGTGTAGCAGTTCGAGCATATGGAGATGGCTTTAAATGGTCAGAGATAGCAAAAGTAAATAATATTTCCACTCCTAATATCATTCATTCAGGTCAAGTTCTTAAATTACCACGTACTTAAACCACACTTTTTTTAAGGTTTTTCCGTTTTAAGAGTCAATAATATTAATAGACAATTTTTTTGTTCGTATAAAAAAAATTATCATATTAAGTCTTGCTACTCATTTGTTACCTGATATAATTAGTTTGATGCGGGGTTAGTACACTGGTAGTATGCTACCTTCCTCAGCCAAAAGCTCTGCATTTTGGCTGACCCGCTTGAATGCAAAGCTTTCAGCGGGCAAGGTATCTTATGTATTATACTTATGTGTTGTTATGTAGAAATTTTAGTCGAGAGAAATTATATGTTGGTTCGACGAGTGATTTAGAAGAACGAATTAGATCACATAGAAATAAAAGCGTTCCATTCACAAAAGAATTTGATTCGATAAGTCTTATCTATTACGAGGCATCTTTAAATAAAAGTGATGCTAGAAAAAGAGAGTTGCAGTTAAAGACGGGATTTGGTAGGGGCTATATTAAAAGAAGACTGGAAGAATACTTTAAAGAGATGCGGGGTTAGTACACTGGTAGTATGCTACCTTCCCAAGGTAGAGAAGCGAGTTCGATTCTCGTACCCCGCTCAAGTCTAACAAGGAACTGCCAGATAATCATCCTATTCTTAAATTTGCTATACTTCAGTCATGACAGAAAAATCCGAAGAATCTGAAGCAGGCAAAAAATTTGCAATGACAGTAAACGAGCTTGCTCATGACATTGATGATAGAACAAATCTTTATCATCGGCTAGGATGGGCGACTTTAAGAACAGTAGCGGGTGGTGATAGGATAAATCCTCAAGAAATTGATCGATCACTCTATACACGAGTTCGAAGAGCAGAATTATTAAAAAAGTTGACTTCACGGGAAATAAGTCGAGAAGAATCTCACGCATTAAGTAAACGTCTCGATGCAGCGGATAGACAATTTGCTAAGCAGGCACTTGCTCCGGTTGAATTAGGTGAGTTAGGTGAGCAGAAAGCTGAAAAAGTGGAATTATTTATTCCTAAAGATGGTGAAGATCCTGAAGAAGCATATAAGAAGCCGCCAATTTTTATCATTCCTGCATATTCTGGGGATCTTTATGGAATTGAGACACTTTTGAAAGAAGCCGCTGTGCAAACGGGGAGAAGAGTAATTGCCTTAGCTACACCAGAATCACATGGAGGTTTTACAAGCGATGAATTTTCAAATGCAGTTGCTTCTTCTGAGTCTATGGATCCATATGTAAATTTTTTTAAAGCTGCTATTGATACGTATGCTAGAAAAGGAGAAGTAGAATTACGGGGCTATTCGACAGGCGGCGTAGTAACTGCGAGAATCCTCTCTGATCCCAGATTTCAGGAACGAGTTACGAATGCAGTAGCTATAGCCCCTGCTGGTTGTACAAATCAATCGATGGGGCAACTTGGATTTGGAATTGCTAGGGAAATGGGTCGGCTTCTTCCTAAAAAAGCACGTTCAGCAGGTATGTCAATAGTAACAGGACCTAAAGAAAAAGGAGATGACGCGAATGTTCAACGTAGAAAACAAATTTCAGATGCAGTTCTCAATAGAATGGTTTTAAAAGAATCAGAGGCATGGGAGAACATAAGAGTACGTGAAGGTGGTAGAATAATGGTCATCGCAGGAGAGAAAGATCATATGGTTATGACTAAGATGCGGAAAGATAAATTTGTCTCATCTCCAAATCCTCAATATGAATATGTAGATTATAAAGGTGCTACTCATTTGACTCCTTTAACCCATGCGGATTATACAGTTAGCAAAATACTTGAATTACAATCTCAGCCGCAAGTTAGACAGACAACTATGTAGAATTCCTCTTGACAAAGTTTATCTTGATTTGGTAACTTAAATCGTGCCCCTATTGAAATCTACTAGTAAAAAAAGAACAAAATATATTTTTGTCTCCGGAGGAGTCATCTCAGGTATCGGTAAAGGTCTTACAGCTTCATCAATAGCTCTTCTTTTACAATCAGCAGGGTATAAAGTCGCTCCAATAAAATTCGAAAATTATTTAAATCTCGATGCAGGTACGATTAATCCAATTGAACACGGTGATCCTTTCCTGTGCGAAGATGGGGCAGAAACTGATATGGATATAGGTTCATATGAAAAATTCCTTGGTGAAGATATGGGTAAAGATAACTTCGTAACCATAGGGAAAATCTACTATACAGTAATGGAACGAGAAAGAAGATTTGAGTATAAAGGGGAGGATGTCGAAGCTATACCACATGTTACAGATGAAATAATTTCCCGGATTACTAATCTAGCAGAAAAGAAAAATGCAGACATTGTTCTTATAGAGCTTGGGGGAACAGCAGGTGAATATCAGAATATTCTCTATTACGAAGCTTCACGAATCATGACATTAAAAAATCCTGGCGATGTTATTCATGTTCATGTCAGCTATATGCCGACACCTGGTCATTTAGGAGAACCTAAAACTAAGCCGACGCAACTTTCTGTGCGGACCCTCAACTCTATGGGAATTCAACCAGATTTCATTATAGCAAGGTCAGATAAGTATATAGACCAAAGAAGACGTGATAGATTTGCTCTTTTCTGCAACATGCATCCAGAAGATATTATCTCGAATCCTGATCTGGAGCATCCTTATGAGATACCTTTCGTTCTTCAGCAGCAAGATCTGGCAAGAAAGGTGATGGAGAAATTATCTTTACCTGTAAAGAAACCAGATCTCTCTACTTGGAAAAAGCTTGTTGATAAAATAAAAGCAAAAAAAGAGAAAGCGATAGAAATTGCAATTGTTGGCAAATATTTCGGAACAGGGGACTATCAACTCAGGGATTCATACGCAGCCTTAATGGATGCTATTGATCATGCGGCTTGGAAATTAGGAGTAGGAATAAAAACAAGGTGGGTAGATGCTGAAAAAGTTGAATCCCACGTCGCCAAAGCTTTACAGGAAAAGAAAAATATTGAAGATGGAGTTAAAGAAGTTATTGGAAATCCTGATGGTATTATTGTACCAATTGGATGGGGTGAACGCGGTGCTGAAGGTATGATAACTGCTGCTTCATATGCTCGTAAGAAGAAAATTCCTTACTTAGGGCTTTGTTATGGTATGCAGCTTGCTGTTATCGGGTTTGCCCGCGATGTTTTAGGATGGAAGGATGCCAATACTGAGGAGAATGATCCGAATACAAAACATGCTGTTATTCACTTTATTCCTGCTCAGAAAGAAATGGTAGCAAGAAGAGCGTACGGGGGAACTATGCGGCTAGGTGGATGGGAAGCTTTTGTTAAGAAGGATACAAAAGCGTATAAGCTTTATGAAAAATATGGAGGATTGCTTAATAAAAAAACTGGGTTAACTAGCGAAAGACATCGACACAGATATGAATTTAACAGTGAGTTTGATAAAGATTTCGAAAAAGCAGGCTTAGTAATTGCTGCAAGATCGAAGGTTGAAAACCTTGTCGAAATTATTGAACTACCAGAAAAAGATCATCCATTCTATGTGGGTACTCAAGGTCATCCTGAGTATAAGAGTAAACCTCTTCAACCTCATCCAATTTTTGTCGGTTTCCTTGAGTCGTGTATAAAAAAAAGTTAATACCTTCATTTCACATAAGAAAGTAACACACTAGCCATAGAAGTTAATATTGTCAAATAGATGCAGTTCAAGTATAATATACCGTATGTTACAAAAAATTGACTTTCAGCCAGGAGATACAATACAAGTTTTCCAAAAAATTACTGAAGGGGAAAAAACCCGTCTTCAGATGTTTGAGGGAGTGGTTCTTGGTATACGAGGACGTGGAGAAAATAAAATGTTTACAGTCAGAAAGGTAGTAGGAGATGTGGCTGTGGAACGTATCTGGCCTGTTGGTTCACCTAATATTGATAGAATCAAAATTAAGGCAAAACCAAAGGATAGAATTAGAAGAGCAAAGTTAAATTACCTCAGAAATAGTAAGTAACTCCTTAATGTTATCCTGGACTTGATTTAGGATCTCCTTCGTTAGCCTGGGGATGCCGAAATGAGTTCGACAGGAAAGTATGAAAGTTGCAAATTTTATTGGTAAACTTGGTGAAGATTTCGCTGTAACTTATCTTCAAGAAAAGGGATATAAGATTATAGAGCGGAATTTCCGTAAGCGATATGGAGAAATTGATATTATTAGTACTAAAGATGGTATATTAGTGTTTGTTGAAGTTAAAACAAGAAAATCAAGTCGGTTTGGGACTCCTTTAGAGTCAATTACGCCTTGGAAGTTACGTGAGCTTATACATACGGCTCAGCTGTACGCTATGGCTAACCCACGTCTGCCGAAAAGCTTACGGATAGATGCGATAAGTATTCTCTTGAATAGTGACAATAAAATCAGTACAATTGAACATGTTGAAAATATAAGTTACTTATGACACCCAAAAAAGTAAAAATTGTTGCTACATTAGGTCCTGCTAGTGACCATCCTGATACAGTCCTCCGTATGGCAGAGGCCGGTGTAAACGTTTTTCGTATTAATCTTTCTCATGCTACTCCTGAAGAAATAACAAATAGAATTTCTGCAGTGCGTAGGGCAGAAGAAAAGTTAAAAAAACCGATTGCAGTTTTAGGAGATTTGGCAGGTCCTAAAATTCGTATAGGCGAAATGGAAGAAGGTACGGTAATAGAAAGGGGTGCAGAGATTAAAATTGTTAAGGAAATAGTAGAAGGTGATAAAACTCAGTTTTCTTTAAATCATCCATCTCTTGTGCCTCAGCTTAAAAAAGGTGCAGAAGTATTTATCGATGATGGTAAATTAAAGCTTCAGGTCATTAAAGAATCTCCCACAGCAGTAACAGCAAAAGTATTAGTCGGTGGTCTGTTGAAACCTCGAAAAGGTTTTAATGCGCAAGGTATTTCCCTCGCCAGTCAAGGCCTTTCTGAAAAAGATAAAAAAGACTTGAAATTTGTACTAGACCATGGTGTGGATGCTATAGCAATTTCTTTCGTGCAAACTGAAAAAGATGTGGAATTAGTGAGAAATCTTCTACCAAAAAATTCGAAGCATGTTTTGATAGCAAAAATCGAGACAATGAGAGGTATTGAGGAAATTGAAAAAATTGTGGATGCTGCTGATGGCATAATGGTGGCTCGCGGAGATCTAGGGTTAGCGGTTCCTATGGAGGATGTTCCTCATTTGCAGAAGCGGTTAATCGAGATGTGTTTACAAAAGGCCAAACCTGTTATAACTGCGACACAAATGTTAGAGTCTATGACCACAAATCCTATTCCAACCCGTGCAGAAGTCGCGGATGTAGCAAATGCTATTTTAGATGGTACGGACGCTGTGATGTTATCCGGGGAGTCCGCAGCAGGAGAGTTTCCCGTAGAGACAGTTGAAATGATGGCGAGAATTATTCGTCGAACAACACCTCATGTAGAACAGCGGTTACATATTCATGAAAAGAATATCGCACATGCAATTAGTTTTTCAGTAAGTACAATTGCCAATGAATTAGAGGCAAAAGTAATTTTCGCTTTTACAGAAAGCGGCGCGACAGCTCGAAGAATTGCCCGACACCGCCCACAGCAAACTATTTTTGCATTGACCCCAAATAAAACAACATGGAGAAATTTAAATGTAACAGCAGGTGTATATTCATTCCTTATCGAGCCCACAAAGGATTTTGATCATATGATGGAACAAGTAAAACAATTCGCAAAGAATAATCCTGTTTTATCCCTAAAGTCCGGAGAACCTATTATCATCGTAGCCGGTTTGCCATTTGGTAAAAGTGGCACTACTAACATGGTGTACGTGGAAAGAGCCTGATTTATACTTCTATTGTTTTAATTCTATCTCTAATTTCTGCAGCAGTTTCGAAGTCTAAACGTCCTGCGGCTTCACGCATTTCTTTTCGTAATCTCTTAATCAATTCTTCCCGTTCATCTGGTAGAAGAACACCTTTATCACTTAGCTGCAGCATGAACTCTACATTCTGCCGTTTCATTTTTTCCTTTTCTTCCTTCTCTTTTGCTTCTGCATCGATCAGCTTTTTTCGAATTTCTTTTTCGATACTTTTCGGGGTAATACCATGTTTTTTATTATATGCCAACTGAATCTCCCGCCGGCGTTCTACCTCTTCAATAGCCCCATGCATAGATTTTGTAACATTGTCCGCATATAGAATGACGTGAGAATCAGCATGTCGTGCAGCTCGTCCCATTGTTTGTATTAGTGAGCTTTTACTTCGAAGGAATCCTTCTTTATCAGCATCGAGAATAACAACGAGTGATACTTCTGGGAGATCGAGACCTTCTCTTAGGAGATTAATACCCACAAGAACGTCAAATTTTCCCAGGCGCAGATTATCAAGAACATCTTGTCTCTCTAAAGTAATAATATCTGAGTGTAAATACGTCACTTTTATTTTTTTCTCTTCTAAATAAGAGGTCAATTCTTCTGCCATGCGTTTCGTAAGAGTTGTTACGAGTACGCGTTCTTGTTTACTAACCCGCATTTGTATTTCTTTAATAAGATCATCTATTTGTCCCTGAGAAGGTCGGATTGATATCATTGGATCGACGAGGCCTGTTGGCCTGATAAGCTGTTCGACAATTGTGTTTGTTAAGCTTGCTTGGTCTGCTTCTATGCCGAGGTTCTGTACACGTTTCGCCTGCCAATATGCTGACTCTTTCGGATCGGATTCTGATGTAGCAAGTGAAACTTCATATTCGTCAGGTGTCGCTGATACATACACTGCTTGTTTTACATGCCTCATAAACTCATCAAATCGTAAGGGTCTATTTTCTAATGCTGAAGGAAGTCGAAAACCATAGTCGATGAGTACTTCTTTACGTGACCTGTCACCTCGATACATACCGCGTACTTGAGGGATTGTTATATGGGACTCATCGACCACAAGAAGCCAATCATTACTGTTAGCATTAAAATAATCAATGAGTGTGTATGGAGTGTCTCCTGGTTGTCTTCCATCGAAATATGCAGAATAGTTTTCAATACCATTCACATATCCTACTTCTCGGATCATTTCTAAATCGAAATTTGTTCGTTGATTTAATCTTTGGGCTTCCAGTAATTTCCCAGATGCGCGTAATTGTTCGGTCCTGACTTCTAAATCTTTTTTTATTCTCGCAAAGGCATCATGATATGTTTTAGGGTCAGTCATATAATGCTTAGCAGGATAAACCACAGTTGCATCAAGTACTCTCATCGTCTCTCCGGTAAGCGGGTCAAACTCATAGAGTTTCGATAATGTGTCACCACTCGTTTCCATACGAATGCCAAAATCCACGTATGCTGGGAAAAGATCAATTGCGCTACCTCGTACACGGAAAGAACCACGCCTGAATTCGTAGTCGTTTCTTCCATATTGAAGGTCTGTTAACCGTACGAGAATGTCACGTTGTTCAACTTTCATACCTACCCGTAGCTCGAGAATAAATTTGCCGTACTCTACAGGAGAGCCAAGGTTATAAATACACGAAACAGATGCTACAACGATCACGTCCTTCCTTGTTAAAAGATTTGTTGTCGCGGAAAGCCGTAATTTATCTATCTCTTCATTAATTTCTGCTTCTTTTTCGATATAGGTATCTGTTTGAGGGACGTATGCCTCGGGCTGATAATAGTCATAGTAAGAAACGAAATAGGAAACAGCATTATTCGGAAAGAAGTCCCGAAATTCTTGATAGAGCTGTCCTGCTAGTGTTTTATTATGTGAAATGATTAGCGTTGGTTTCTGCACATTCTGGATGACGTTCGCCATAGTAAACGTTTTTCCACTTCCCGTTACACCGAGAAGTACCTGGTTTCTTATGCCCTTCTCGATATTTGAAGACAGTTGTTCTATAGCTTGCGGTTGATCACCTGTAGGCTTGAAATTTGAAACAAGTTCGAATGACATGGCAGTATTGTAACATACTAAATGAGTTATGAGTTGAGTGATTTTGTACTAGTTTGTTGTATTGAAAAAATATACGAAATATCGTATATTTTTTATTAATAAGCAGAGACCCATAATTACATATGCCAGGAGTTTTATATAAAAAAGAAAGAGAGCTATTAGAGTTTTTAGCCCAGTTCCAACGACAACATGGTTACTCTCCTACTTTAAAAGAAATGGCGGAAGCTACTGGGCATAGAAGTGTTTCCACTATTCATGCGATTATAAGGACTCTCGTAGATAAAGGATATGTTCAGAAAGTCGATGGAAATGCGCGTGTCTTGAAAATTCTTCATGAAAATGTTTCATCTGTAACAATGACCGTTCATCCTTCTGTGGAATTACCATTAATGGGATATATTGCTGCAGGAAGGCCACTTGAGCCTCATACAGATCCAAATGCTACATTTCAAGTTTCAGCCTCTCTTATTACTGGGAAAAAGACAGCATATGTCCTACAAGTAAGGGGTGAATCTATGATAGAAGATGGTATCTTAGATGGTGATTTCGTTGTTATCGAGAAAGTCCAGGATGCATCAAATGGTGAAATAGTAGTAGCTTTAGTTGATGATAATCTTGCTACTCTGAAAAGGTATTATAAAGAAGATGGTCATGTGGTTCTAAGACCTGCCAACTCTGCTATGGAGCCGATCTATCCTAAAACACTTCGCATTCAAGGAAAAGTGGTCGGTCTTGTGAGAAAATTTTAAAGTAAATGCAGTATACTTAAAATGTGATTAGAGATCTTACCTTTATTACTGGAAATCCCGCGAAAGCGAAACAACTGTCAGAATATCTCCAAATTTCTCTCTTGCATCAAAAAATCGAATTACCTGAAATCCAATCTATGGATTTAAAAGAAATAATACAGTATAAGGCTATAGAAGCATACAGAAACATAAAAAGCCCTGTTCTGGTAGATGATGTATCAGTGTCGTGTACAGCGTTACGTGGATTACCAGGCCCATTTATTAAATGGTTTATTGAAGTAATGACTCCTGCAGAATTTTGTCAAATGCTTAAGCCATATGAAGATAAATCCGCTGTTGCTATAGCAACATTTGGTTTGTATGATGGGAGAACATTAGAGATTTTTGAAGGAATCGTGAAAGGAAGAATAGCAGATAAACCGAGCGGTAGTTCTATGTATGGATTTGGATGGGATAGTATGTTCATTCCAGAAGGATATGATAGAACAAGAGGAGAGTTATCGAAAGATGAATATAATGCAACTTCACCCAGATTACGTGCCGTTAGGAAGTTAGAAGACTTTTTGAAAAAATCGGGGATCACTAATAACGTTTAAGTTGACTATATAAAAAATTGGGCAAAATAAATAATAAATGCTAAAACTCCTACCAATCCCGTAAGACATAAACCCCATTTTAGAATCATAAAGAGAATGTATATCTCATCAATTTTTTGTTCAATGGATTTTTTTCTCTTGCTCATATTCTTATGATGCTGGTATCTCATCAATTTGTCAAGAGATAGTGCCTTCACTGATTACTTTTTTGTGTGTTACAATACCACAATGGGAATATTATATATTGTCGCTACTCCTATTGGTAATCTCGAAGATATAAGCATTCGTGCTTTAAAAACGCTTATGCATGTAGATGGTATAGCTTGTGAAGATACTAGAAGAACAGGCACTTTTTTACAAGTGCTAGATCAACGCTATCACAAAATTATTTTTTCGGAAGGTGAAACGTATCATAGACCAGAATTACTTTCATATCATGAACATAATGAACTTCAAAGAATTCCGGAGATAATTACAGCATTAAAAAACGGTTTAAATATAGCTTTAATTTCCGATGCAGGTACTCCTGCAATATCAGATCCAGGCTTTAAGCTTATCCGTGAGTGTATAGTACAAGGAATCCAAATAGAAGCTATTCCTGGACCTTCATCAGTTATTTCAGCTTTAGTAGTATCAGGAATGCCTACAGATAAATTTTTATTTTTGGGTTATCCTCCCCGAAAGCCAGGGCACAGAAAGGATTTTTTTAAGAAAGTATTAGTGTCACAAGAACAACTTTCTTCCACGGTAATTTTATTTGAATCACCTCATAAACTCATAACAACACTTACAGATTTACAATCGGTTTTTGGAGATATCGATATCGTTATATGTAGAGAGTTGACTAAAATATATGAGTCAAAAAGACGAGAAAAGATTTCGATTACTCTTGAGCATTACAAAAAAACAGTACCTAAGGGAGAATATGTTCTACTTTTTCATCTCTAACTCTTTAGCTATATGTAGGAGTCTATTATGTTTGGTAACACGTTCTCCTCGGACAGGTGCTCCGAAACGAACATAGTCTGCCCCGATAGCAACTGAAAAATCTGCTAGAAATGTTTCATTTGTTTCACTTATTCTATCTGAGACTATTACTCGCAAACCTGCAAGTTTGGCTATGGATGCAATTGCTAATGATTCAGTTACTGTACCCACGAAAGAGGGTTTAATGACAATTCCATTGATTGTTTTTTTCTCTAATGCTGTCTGCATTTTTAGGGGGTTGGACATTGTATAAAAATCGCCTGCGATAATAGCATTGCTATTCAAAGCCATAAAAATTGATGTCCAACCAGCACTATCATCATCTGAGAGGGGATCTTCAAAATACAAAATATGGTATTTTTCGGCCATATCTTTATAATAATCTATAAGCTCTGAAGTATGTAATGATGATGATCGGTCTTTAATTTTATAATAGCCTTCTTTTACAAATGAATTTGCATTACTATCTATTCCTATATATACATCATATCCTAATCTGATATTTATAACTTCTAATCCTTCCGCAATGAGAGAAAGTGCATCTTCATTTGTGCTGAGTAATGGACCTAGACCGCCTTTTTGCCCTACAAATGGGAGAATATTTTCTCTAAGAAGGATGTCACTAATCGAATTATGTAAGTTGATTCCTATCTCCAGAGACTCTTGAAAATTTTTAAACGATCCTGGAACTATAAAAAATTCGTGGAAATCAGTGCTAAAATTAGCATTTCTTCCTCCATCAATCATGGTAAACATAGGCATAGGGAGTATAGTATCTTTTAAACCAATTATTTCTTGTAAATATAAATAGAGCGGGATTCTTTTGTGGGAAGCCGCAGCTTTTGCTACAGCCATAGATGTGCTTAACATCGTATTTAATCCAATAACACTTTTCTCAATAGATTGGTCTATGTTCATGAGTATTTTATCAATCTCTCTTTGATCAGTTACATCTACGCCAATAAGTTTTGGTTTAATAAGATTTTCTATTTTTTGGATTGAATTACGTTGTCCATATCCACGAAACCGTTTTCCATCATTATCTTTTATATCCGTAGGCATTCCTGGTGAAGGAAATAATTCCGTTGCACACGATGCTGTTCCTATTGTCCCTTCATCAGTTAAAATAGTAACTTCTAAGGCAGGTATACCCGTGCTATCAAATATTTCTAACCCTGTGATATTTGTTATTTTTGCCATATAACTAATTTTTTTTCGATAGTAATTTTCTCTCTGTTGCCATAATAATTTCATGTTGTAGTGGCAGATAATGTTCGTTTGTTATAACACCACTTATACCTTTTTCGACTACATACTCAATAAGTTGCGGGTAATGGTAGATTGTTTCACCTTGAATAAATATCGGAGTATTATTTTTATGTGCTTTGGATATACATTCTCCATATATATTAAGTACTGTAGAGTCGCTTTGTGTATATAGGCTAGCGACTTCGGTGTTATCAGGTTCAACACCCAGTAACAATGATGCGAGCATATCCGCGTTAAGAATGCACCCGTCTATACCTTGAGCTAAAAATGTCTCAAGCTTGTCTGCTACTGCAGGGGTATCGATCGATAGGAATATCTTAAAAGTAGGAGAGCGGTATAAATTATTACTCGCAATCAGTTTTTTTAATTCTTGTAGTTCCCGTACTGACCGAACAAAAGGTAATACAAGCCAAACATTTTTTATATTTCTTTTATTTCGTAAACGTTTAATAACTTCCATATCTATAGTAAATAAAGAAGTATCATGTATAAGTCGAAATGCACCATGATACCCTAATAAAGGATTTAGTTCAGATGGTTCGTAGTCCTTACCATAGGCTAGTTTTTTCATCATGGATGAATTTGCATTATTAGCTTGGTAAAAAATGGGTTTGTTATTTCCTTTATGCGCTAGCGTTTCTACTACAGAAACAATTTGCTCAATCAAAATTTCTTTTTTTCCATCATTAATGCTTTTTTTAGGATGTATGTTACTTTGTTTTTGTAGATCTTCAGATTTTAATAATCCTATGCCAGATACATAAGAAGGAAGAGAAACGTTAGCGATATTTTCTCGTTTAATGTCCACAAAAATCTTAGTTGCAGTGACGTACGACTGCTCCTTTTCTCCACTATTATGGAAAGGGAAATAACCATTTGTATAAATTTCTCCCTTTGTGCCATTTACAGTTATTATTTGCCCTTCTTTTATTTTCTCTTCAGCGGTCTTAACTCCCAAAACTGCAGGAATACCATTATTGCGTGCAAATATGCCAGCAAGAGAACTTTTTCCACCATGCGAGCTAATCACAGCCAAAGCATGTTTTATATTATCCCTATAGGTAAGTGAAACATCATCTATAATAAGTATCTCTTTTTCAGTAACTGTAATGGGTTTATCTTTTTTCAAAAATTTTGTTTTACCTGAAACAATTCCTGGAGAAGCAGAAATCCCTTTCAATATAGCATTTGTGATAGTATGTTCTGCCTGCTGTTTTTTTACATCTAGTGTAGTTATAGGTCGGGTCTGAAGAATAAAAATCTTGTTCTTTTCAATTGCCCATTCTATATCTTGGTTAAAGTAGGAATGTTTCTCGATATTTTTTCCATATTCAGCTAACATCATAATCTCTTTATCAGATAGTTTTTGTCTTTCGCCCTTATTTTTACTAAGAGTAATCTCTCGTTTTTTGTCTGAGGTATATGTCAGCATTGCTTCTTGAGATCCTATGTTTTTTTGGAGAATAAAGATATCCTGCTTATTTACTTCGTAGTGATCTGGTGTAATGTGACCTTGAACTAAATATTCACCCAGACCGTACACCGCTTCTATAATCATTTTTTTAGGATTATTTGTTACGGGATCAACAGTAAAAAGAACACCAGCTTTATCTGCATGGATCATTTTTTGGACAACTACCGCCATGCCTATTTTTCCATGATTAAAACCTTTTTCGTGACGATAGGTAATAGCTCTTGCTTCGAAAAGTGATGCCCATACGTCTTTGATTTTTATTAGCAGATTTGCATCTCCTTTGACGTGTAAATAGCTTTCTTGCAAACCTGCAAAAGATGCATGAGGTTGATCTTCTGTGGTTGCAGAGGAGCGTACTACAACCGGAGGATTATGAATAATTCCTCCAAATTGTTTATATGATGTTAGGATTTCTTTTGTTATCTCAGAGGGAATATGTGCTTGGGTCATGTGTTGTTTTATTCTTAGCGACGTTTGTAAAACAGATTCTGGTAGGTTGAAATCAGTAGTAGATAATAAATGTTTTATTTTTGTGGTTAAATTATTTTCCACAAGAAATGTAAAATAAGCTTTTGAAGAGATAATAAACCCATGTGGTACAGGAAAGCCTGCACGTGTCATTTCACCTAAGTTAGCGCCTTTTCCTCCTACGAGGGTTATATCTTCTTTTTCCACATCAGATAGCCACAAGATATACCTTGCTTTCTTATTCATACTTTCATTATGCTAATGGTAAAAGAAATTATCAACTAATATTTACTCTATCATAAGGCTATATCCTGGGTGTATGTTGTACTATGTGAATAAGTTTCTTATAATGAAAACGTTTAATTATAAATAATATGGATGATATTAAAAAATTCGAGTCCCTTTTTTTCCAATCTGTAAAACAACATCTGGAAGGAATTAGTGATAATCTTAAGGGTCTTTCGGCTACAGATAATAACCAGCATTTTATAGAAGAACTGCATAGACATTTTCACTCATTAAAAAGCGAATGTTTTGTAATGGGTTATTCTCAGGTCGGTGCGTTTTTAACTATTTTTGAAAAGTTTTTAAAAAAGCACAAGGAAGATAAAACAACTATTCCTTCAGATAAAGCACAAATACTTTCACAAGGCATTACCGAGTTACGTGTTATAGTAGAAGAGTTGGAACATACAAAACAAGAACCTAAAAATACATATGAAAAAGCTCAAAGCTATAAAGAACGGTTGGAGGTGGTTATTGAATGAGGACGATATTACTTGCTGATGATGATTTGTTCTTTCAGAAATTCTATTCTACAAAGTTAACAGAGCAGGGATTTAGTGTAGATGTCGTGTCTGATGGGGAAGAAGCTTTAGAAAAACTAAAGAAAAATGTATACAATTTACTTCTTTTAGATCTTGTTATGCCTAAAAAAGATGGTTTTACTGTTTTACAGGAAATGATTTCCAAAGAGAATAAAAAAATGATTCCTGTGATAGTTTTTTCTACGCTCGGCCAAGATCAAGATATTGAGAAGGCAAAACAACTAGGTGCGGCAGATTATATACAGAAGACATACTTTAATCTTGATGAGTTACTGATGAAAATTAAAAAAGTTATTGGTTGAGTATGATATCTTGTAACAGGTAATCTCTAACGTGTAACATAGATGATAGATACGCTATAGATAGTAGTTTATACGTTCTGCCCATATGTATATAGATCAAGAACAGCTTATATCTATTCTAAAAAAGAATGGTTTAATAACAGACGAGAAGTTGGCTGAGATTATTAATTTCGCAAAAAACTCTCGTTTGTCCCTCGAAGAGGCACTAATAGAGAAAGATATTATAACTGATGAGCAGTTAGGTGTACTTATCGCTGATTATTTTAAGATCCCCTTTGTTACCCTTTCGAAGTTATCTATACCTGACGATGTAGCTAAAATTATTCCTGAACGGGTAGCTCGAAAACAGAAAATAATTCCTTTTGCACGAGATGCTGAATCGATAAAAGTAGCTATGGCTGATCCTTCAAATAAAGAGCTTCAGGAAATGATAAGCAAAAAAACAGGACAGAAAGTTATTCCGTACTTCGCAACTGAACGAGATATTTATGATGTCTTGCGCGTTTATAAAAAAGATCTACAGAATACTTTTGACACATTTATCAAAGATAATTTAGAACGTCCTGGAAGAGTCATTTTGAACGATGCACCAGTAGGAAAAATTCTTGATGCTATTATCACCTATGGATATCATGATAATGCTTCAGATATTCACATAGAACCTCAGGATAAAACCTCCCTGGTTCGTTTTAGAATTGATGGAATCTTACATGATGTTCTTGTATTTCCTAAAACACTCCATGACCAGATTATTACACGTATCAAAGTACTATCACGACTTCGGACTGACGAACATCTCGCACCCCAAGACGGAAAAATGCGTATGTTAGTCGATGTTGATGAAATTGATATTCGTGTTTCTATACTTCCCATTGCTGATGGAGAGAAAGTAGTACTACGTCTGTTAACCTCTCGGTTAAAATTATATTCATTAGTAGAGCTTGGTATGAATGAAAAAGATCTGAAGAAGGTACAGCGGGCATATAGTAAATCATTCGGTATGATTCTTTCTACAGGGCCCACTGGATCAGGTAAAACGACAAGTATTTATGCTATCTTAAAAATCCTGAATACAAGAGAAAAAAATATAACAACTATAGAAGATCCTGTAGAGTACCGTATAAAAGGAGTTAACCAAATTCAAGTCAATCAAAAAACTAATTTAACTTTTGCAAGTGGATTACGTTCTATCCTTCGTCAAGATCCTAATATTGTATTTGTAGGTGAAATTCGTGATAGTGAAACAGCTGGAATTGCTGTAAATGCAGCCTTAACTGGACATTTAGTTCTGTCTACTCTCCATACAAATGATGCGGCTACAGCGTTACCCCGATTAATAGATATGAAGATTGAGCCATTCCTGGTAGCTTCTACTGTGAATGTAATAATAGGTCAACGTTTGGTGAGGAAAATATGTGAGATGTGTAAAATGTCTGTAGAGGTGGACAAAAATGAACTTAAACAAAACTTATCAGAAGATCTAATTAGTAAACATTTCGGAAGAAGTAGCTCAGTGAGAATTTACAGAGGAAAGGGATGTAAGGTTTGTCATTTAACGGGATATGCTAGTAGATTGGGTGTTTTTGAAGTACTAGAAGTATCGAAAGAAATCAAACACCTGATAACTAATAAACAAGATTCTGATGTGATTCAAAAAAAAGCGCTGGAAGAAGGTATGACTACTATGTTGGAAGATGGACTTAATAAGGTGGTTAAAGGATTAACGAGTATTGAAGAAGTCCTAAGAGTAACAAAAGTAGAAACGATATAGTGTATGAAAACCCAGAATATTTCATTATCTGCTAATGATAAAATAGCATTAATAAGTAATTTAGCCACGATGCTCACCGCCGGTATTCCAATATTGGAGTCAATAGATTCATTACTGGATGGAGCTAAAGGAAATCAGAAAAAGATACTTGAAACTTTAAAAGAAGATCTCATTTCAGGTAAGCGGGTATATATGACACTAGCAAAGTTTCCCCGTGTATTTGATAAGGTAACTGTAAATATTATCAAGGCATCGGAAGAAGCAGGGGCGCTTGATGCTACATTAAAAGATCTTGTAGTAATAGTTAGAAAAGAAATTGAGTTTAACGACAAAATTAAGTCAGCTCTCGTATACCCAGTATTTATTTTAATTGTATTTGTTGCTGTATTGCTAATGATACTTGTTGTCGTCGTACCAAAGATCTCAACTGTTTTTTCTCGGTTAAATGTCGAATTACCTTTACCTACACAAATAATGATGTTTATGTCAGATCTTATACTTAAAAATACGATTCCTCTCGCAGCTGGGATTTTTTCAATATTCCTGCTCTTTATGTATCTTTATAAGAGGAATAGGCGTGCAGTTTTACGAGTTCTTTTCTCCTTACCCTACATTTCAAAGTTGGCCACAGAAATAGATTTAACACGTTTTTCAAGAAGTTTATACCTTTTACTTACCGCAGGACTTCCTATAACGAACGCCTTAGAGTTAACAAAAGAAGTGGTAACAAAAAAAGAAATAGCTAAAGCATTAGAAAGTACGAAAGAAACAGTAATCTCTGGTAAAAAGTTATCTGATGGGTTTAAAGAATATAAACATGTTTTTCCATCGATTATGATTAAAATTACTGAGGCAGGTGAAAAAAGTGGTTCTTTAGATAATTCTATGCAAGAAATCTCAGATTTTCTTGATTATCAAGTTTCAAACTCTATAAAGTTGGTTACCTCATTAATTGAGCCGGTTATGCTAGTGTTTGTGGGAGGAATGATAGGAGGTATGATGCTGGCTATTATTGCGCCAATTTATAACCTTATTGGTCAAGTAGGAAGCCGTTAATAAACTTCATGAAAAAAATATTTATCTTCTTACCCAAAGAATTTGAGAAGGGTTTCACATTTACCGAGCTATTAGTTACTATGTTTTTATTTGTTACGCTTTTAGGGCTGGTTACCATAAGTCTTGTAAATGCGAAACAGAAAACTGAACTTAATAACCAGATAGAAATACTAATAAGTGATATACACCAACAAAGACTTCGGTCGATGGTAGGAGACGCAGCTGAGTCTTCTGCACCCCGTACATATGGCATACACTTTGCAGAGACCTCTTATATTCTTTTTAGTGGAAATGTTTACGATGCGAATTCTCCGAGTAATTTTTCCGTAAATCTTGGTGATAACATAAAAGTAACAAATGCCCCCCAAGATTTGATTTTCCTAAGGGTCAGTGGTGAAGTAGGAAGTAACGGCACAATTACGTTACAAGATGTCGTGTCTCAAACTACGAAAACACTAGAATATAATAGATATGGAACTATTGTTGATGTTAACTAACCAGATTTATGGCATATAAAAAACTCAGTGATCATAAAAGTTTGCGTGGACAAACATTAGTAGAAATATTATTAGCGATTGGCCTAGCGGCTTTGATTCTTCCATCGCTTGTTTTCGGCATTTTAGCATCTAGAAATGGTACAGCTCAACATAAAGAACGTTTTGTCAGTATTAATCTTCTCCAAGAGGCTCAAGAGGCTGTAAGAAGTGTGAGAGAAAAAGGCTGGACAACGTTTGCTCTCAATGGAACGTATCATCCCCAAATATCTGGTTCATCCTGGAATTTAGTATCTGGTCCAGAAGTAGTAAATGGGTTTACGAGGCAAATAACTATTAGCGATGTTTACAGAGATACGAACGGTGCTATTGTCGCTTCGGAAAGTGGTACGTTAGATCCCTCTACTAAAAAGGTAGATATCTCTGTTTCCTGGATTATACCCATAATTTCGGCTGTTAGTTCTACAACATACGTCACGCGTTATCTAGATAATTTATCATTTGTGCAAACCACCCTAGCGGATTTCACTGCAAATACTCGAGCGAATATCGATGTTACGAATACAGCTGGTGGTGAGGCGCAACTTGCTTTGAATACAAAAGCAAAGTGGTGTGAACCAGCTTTCTCAAGCAGTACTATCGATCTACCAGATGGCCCTCCTGTTGCCGTGTCGGCAAGGTCAAATGCTTCTGCAAGTATACCTAACGATGTGTTCGTAGGAACTTCTCCTACGGCTACTGAATCGGTGAAATTAGCCTATGTTACTGTCAGCGCGAATTCTGATCCTCCTGTCTCAACATTACAAGGAACATTCACCTTAGATTCCAGTAAATATAGTGATCCAGGTTTAGTGCCATCCGGAATAGGAATTGATAATAACTTTAAAACAAATGATGTACGCTACTATACTTCTCCTTCTGGAAAACTTTATGCCTTAATAGCGACGACGAAACCTGATAAAGAAGTCATAGCAATTCTTATTGATGATAATGCTTCAGGAAATAACGAATTCCAAGATCCTGTAAATAAAATATATAAATATTGGACGTACTTTAATACGAGGATACATAATACAAATGCAGGGTTAGATACTGGTTTTGCGAATCCATCTGCGAATGCCGCTGATACTGGTGGAGACGGTAATGGGTATCAAACAAATGCAAACAGAGCATATACTTCTAATAATTCCTATGCAGTTGATACCGACAGTGGTAATGGGACGAGTACTAGCTGTACAAGTGCAAATAAAGATAGACACCGCTACTATAATTACGGTTTTTCTATACCTGGGGGATCCACGATTAATGGTATTGAAGTACGACTTGATGCTTTCGTCGATAGTCAAGTTGGTTCACCACAATTATGTGTCCAACTTTCATGGGATGGTGGTGCTTCTTGGACCACAGCACAAACGACATCTATGCTGAATACTACTGAGTCTACATATATCTTAGGTAGTGATATTGATACGTGGGGAAGAACGTGGAGTTCTGGTAATTTTTCTAATGCTAATTTTCGTGTGCGGGTTATAAATGTCGCAAGTAATACTTCTCGAGATTTCTCATTAGATTGGGTAGCAGTAAAGGTACACTATAGCAGTGGCGGACCCAGTTCAAACGATCAAGCTCCTTTTGACTATGGAGGAAGCACTCTGACGGTTTTAGGAGACCGAGGGTATGTGGCATCAGGTGGATATCTCTATGTATTTGATTTAAGTAATATTGATAGTAAAACAACTGGCACTGAGTTAGATCAGATGGGTTGTAGAATTCAACTAGACGGGTATGATTGCCAGCCAGGGAATGGTACTGATAGAAAATATAGTAGCGGAGAAACTGGAACATCGTGGAGTGATACTACTTCTCCCGCCCATAATGACTGTTCTGATGGAGGCAATATCGAATTATATAGCACAAATGATATTTATGGTGTAACAGCTCAAGGTAGAAATTATATTTTTGCTGCTGTGGGAGCAGGAACAAATCCAGAGTTTAATGTTGTCGATGCGACAGACGTTCCTACCACTGGTACAAGTCCTGCAATTAACAATTCCAGTTGTGGCAGAATCTCTGGAGGAAACTCTGGCTGGAAGCGTGTGGGTTCGTATGATTTTAATTCTAATGGTGGTACAGAAGAAGCTGCAAACTCTGTATTCGCTAAATCAGATGGAAGTCGAGCATATATATCATCAAATGGTACAAGTGATAGTAAACAATTTTATATCTTAAATACTTCAAATAAGAGTAGTCCATCTTTTCTATCAGGCTCATCGTCTTCAGGACCGTCAAGTGGATACTACCAGGGATCAGGTGCTGATGGAGAGATGTATCCACGACGGTCTTTGACTGTATTAAATGGTGATAGAGTGGTTTTAGTGGGAAAAGATGGAGTTACAAATGGAAATGATTCACAGGAGTACCAGGTTTTAAACTCTAGTAACGAGGCCTCTCCTACATATTGTGGAGGTATTAATTTCGACTCTGGCTTTAACGATTTAACTTCTGTTTCAGAAGCTGATGGTGAAAATTATGTTTATATGGTCGCAAATACTACAGCGAACGAACTAAAAATTATACAGGGAGGACCTGATGGCACATATATGGATACAGGCACTATGGAATCAACGACTTTAGATGTCGGTTACAGTACCGCATTTAATAGTTTTATCCCTAACTTAACAAAACCGGCAGATACTGATATTCAGTTTCAGTTTGCCGGTGCAGATGCATCGGGAGGTAGTTGTTCAGGTGCTAGCTACACCTTTACTGGTCCTGATGGGACTGCCTCGACATATTACACGGCTACTGAGAGTGCGCTTTTTATAGGAACAGGAGAAGGTAGCTATAAAAATCCGGCACGTTGTTTCCGTTATAAAGCATACTTTTCTGCGACGAACTATGATAGTACACCAATATTACAAGATGTTACTGTAAATTATTCACCATGAAATATACTCGTTTTCCTTATACCCAAATGTTCAACCTTTTTCCAAAGGTCGTATTTTTCTATATATTTAAAACATATTCTAAGTTAGTAACTAAGTGGAAAGTGGAATTTCAGCATTTGAAATTATCTAAGGGAACTACCCTCATCGAACTTCTTCTTTATATGGGATTATTAACTGTTTTTTTAGGTGTATTATCTAGTTTATTCGGAACTGCTATAGATATCCAACTAGGAACACAGGCCACGAGCGGTGTAACAAATGATAGTAATTACTTGTTAAAGAAATTGACATATGATATCCAAAGAGCGCAGAGTGTAACGACGCCTGCGAGTTTAGGTCAAAATACTTCAGTTCTTGTCTTAAGGATTAATAATATTAATCATACATATGCTTTAGATAGTGACGGCAATCTCACATATACAAATAACCTTGGAACTTTTATCTTAAATACCTACTCCGTACGGGTTTCAGCCATAAATTTTCTTCTACTAGGGAATCTAGGAGGTACGGAATCAAGCGTGAAAGTAGATTTGACTATCACAAGTAGAATTAATCAACCGAAAGGAGCTGAAACACGAGATGTATCTACTACAGTCTCAGTAAGGAGAAATATATGATTAAAAATAAAAAGAATGTATATGAAAATGGCCAGGCTCTGATAACGCTTATTTTTTTTGTAATAATTATTTTGACCATTACAACAGCATCAGTTATTATTCTTGCGATTAATTTATCTTCCGCTACTAAACTTCAAGAGGCAACTTTGGCATATTATATAGCTGAGGGAGGGTTAGAAAATGCTATACTGAGAGTATTACGTGACCCAAATTATACTGGTGAAACAGATCTTATTGTAGGTGGAGGTACAGTTGACCTTACTGTTACAAGAGGGGGGAGTGTATCTATAGTATCGACAGGTACATATGGTAAGTTTATGAGAAAGTTGCAAGCAACATTGACCTATTCGAATGGATCTTATACTATAACTTCATGGAAGGAGGTAGAATAATCATATATGTCGTTACTTCATAGCAGGTTATTAAGTATTGTATATCTTGACAGAAATAGTCTCTTATTTTTTACAGAAAAAGGGCAGCAATTTACCTTTCAGTTTCCTCCGGGTACAGTAAAAGAACTCGAAATTATTAATGTAGTGGAGTTTACAAAAGGGTTACAGTTATTTATTCAATCCCAAAAAATTCCACCTGCTACCGTAATGATTATCTTATCTCCCGACATCCTATATGAGAAAGAGTTTTTAGATCCGTTACCGAATCAAAGTCAGGCTGATGTAAAAGGTGACAATAATACAGAGAAAGAAAAGAAATCTGCTGACCAGATACAGACTCAGCCTGTTGTTGACTCACGGGTTGTTTTTTTAGAAGAACGTTCAAGACAAATTCAATTATTCCTTGATACTATTCCTTTTGAGGAAATAGCAAGTAAGAATTATAAGATTCTAAAAGGTATAAAAGTTGTAGCGACAAATAAAACCTTCTATGAAACAGTTATAACAATTTTTGCTAAACAATTATTTTTAATAGATGCGGTTGTACCATTTACTGTTTTAGATAAAGGGTTTACTACTTCTCTGGGAATAACAGCAGAAAAAGTAAAAGCCATATGCAAGAGATATGAAGATGTGAAACATAATAGTTTACTTGAAGAAAACAGACTATCTTTTGATCATGGGATGTCAGATGCACACCATATTCAAATGACGACGAAGATCACCACAAAACGTGAAATTGCACTTGTAAGTGTTTTTGGTTGTCTTCTACTTATTTTGGGAGGAATGACATATATGACTTTTTTTAGTCCTGTTAAAAATAGAAAAGTAGCATCAGTTCAACAACCACGAGCTATTCCGACTGTTGTCCCCACGATAACATTAACCCCTACTCCCGATGCTTCAGCATCTGCAGCTTTAGATAAAGAAAAATTAAAGATATTTATAAACGGTGGTACAGCATTACAGCAAAACCTTCTCAAACAGGATTTTATAAATAACGGTTTTACGGATGTATCAACGAAGCCAAGTACTATTCCTGCGACAGGGAAAGCTTTAATCGTTTTTTCCTCACAGTTATCTCAGAGTGCTAAAGAAATAATATTGGAACAAATAAAACAAAGTGTTTTAAATGTTTCTGTCCAAGAAGCAGATTCTCCTGAAGCTGATGTAGTCATTAATTTATAGATCAAGCTGATCTATTTTGTTCCAGTTGACAAACAGGGGAGAAAATGTAAATACTTAATATAGAGAAAAAAGAAATAT
>CAZEJU010000020.1:0-22429 GCA_964512695.1 uncultured Gammaproteobacteria bacterium
ACTTTACTAATTAGGTTTTTTTCTCTTCATTAAACCAATTGTAATAAAGGATAGGAACGAAAAAAAGTTTTATAGCACCTGAAAAAAGAAGACCCGCGATAATCGCGCCTCCTAGACCACGCCAGAGGGGATCTGCAACGGTTATTGGTATTAATCCTACTATAGTTGCTAATGATGTCAATAAAACCGGTTCTAAACGGCTACCCGACGCATCCACAATAGCATCATGAAGATTCATTCCATGTTTTCTATTTTCATTAATTTTTTCTATAACAACAATTGCATGTGTCACAACAATTCCAAAAAGTGCCAGGATACCAATAAGCGCGGGAAAGGAAAGAGGTGTTCCTGTTAATGCAAAGATATAAAAAACTCCACATATAGCTAATGGAATAATTAGTAAGGCAATAAATGTTTGTCTGAATGAGCCAAACTCAATAACCATAGTCACCAGAATAAGAAGCAAAGAAACTACCATCGCTTGCAATATTGATTGTACAGATTTAGTGTTCTCTTCATTTACTCCACCAGTACTCCAGCTATACCCTTCAGGCAGATCTAAAGAATCTGTATACTTTAGTAGATCATTGTTTTTTTCAGTTGCAGAACTACCTTGTGTCGTACTGGCAGTTACCGTAACTCTTCTCTTACTATTTTCTCTTAATATTTGAGTCGGATTTGTCTTCATTTGTAAAACACCTAATGAAGAAAGCTGTACCTGACCATTCAGAGAAGGAATTACTATACTGGTAATAGTCTCCGGTGCTTGACTACTTGAACTCATTCGAAATGTAATATCAGTATCTTCGTTCTGAAGTTTCATAGTATCTAAAGTAAAACCGGATGCATACGTTCTCAACCATAAGCCGAGCATATTCGGTGTCATACCAAACTCTGCTAAACGAGTTTTATTTGGAACGAAAACTAGCTTACTTGTTCCGGATTTATTCGATGAGTTAACGTTCGTAACGTTTTCTTGTTTTCTTAAGAAATCCATAACTTTTCCTGTATATACATCCAAAACAGCTAAATCATCTCCTAATACACTAATTTGAATGTCAGCACCTGCAGGTGGTCCGCTCGAAAGCTCAAAAACAGATACCCGACCTTTCGTATAATCCTTAAGAGATGCTCGGATTTCTTCAGCAATGGTTTGCGAAGTTTTTTCTCTTTCATCTGCAGGGATTAGATGTATTGTTAATAAAAATGACCCCGGATCATCGCTTCTGTCAAATCCTGCATCAATACTTACACCACTATCCCCAACTATATAGTTTATTTCTCGTATTTTTTTTACACGATTGAAAAAAGTGATCATTTCTTTATTGGTAATTGCAATATTTGAGCCAGAGGGAAGCTCTACTTGTGCATATAAAATATTTTCATCTGTTTTTGGGAAAAATTCGTTTTTTACGAATCCTAGCGGCACGAGACTATATCCGATAAGTGCAAAAATAGCTATAGCTATTAATGTATTTCTTCGTGATATTTTGGAAATAAGAATTCTACTTATCACAAATTTGTATCTATTACTCAATGCTTCTATATTAATAAAGCCATTATTAAACCGCTCTAAAAACCATTTTGGTTGTTCTTTAAACTGAACTATTCTCCAAAAAGTTATTAAACGTAAACGAACTTGATAGATAATAAATAGAAAAACAAGATAAAATAAAAATACTACTGGTAAAATAGGTGACTGAGGAATAATGACAAAGCCTGTTGCGAAAAGAATGATTATAGCTAAAACGATAAATAATAGTTTTACTCTTGTGGGAAACGATGGTTTTAAAACGACGATCATTAATGGTAAAGTTATAAGCACAGCAATTGATGTCGAAGATAACATTGTCGCAGTTACTACAATAGGTATTGACTTAATAAATTCACCGATAATACCTGTAGAGAGAATAAGAGGAACAAAAGCCCAAATTGTAGTAATTGTCGTTGACCATAAAGGAACAATAAAGTCTCTCCACACAAGCATACCTGTTTCCGCTGGGGTAAATTTCCCTGTTCTATAGTACCGAGTCATAGCGGCAACGGTAACAATCGTATCGTCTATAAGAAGTCCTAGCGTTAGAAGAAAAGCAAATAATGTTAAAAAGTTAAGACTGAGACCAAACCAGCTAAGAATTGCAAATGCTGATAAGAATGTTAATGGAACTGTTAATGAAGCTATAAATGCTTGCTTGAATCCTAAAAATATAAGAAGCAAAATAAACACTAAAAAAATAGTAGAACGGAATTCTCCATAAAGATCGGTAAATTGTTCTGAGATTTCTTCAGCTGTATTCATAATTGATGTCACAGTAAAATTCCCTTTATATTGTTTAATTGTTTTATCGACAACTTCTTTTACGTCTTTTTCTGCAGCATCGATATTTGAACTTTTTGATTTATAGACAAAAAACTGAACAGCTTGTGTGGAATTTTTTCCCGGAAATGATACATACGTTTTCGGTTGATTGACTTTCGAACGCTCAACTACTGTTGCTATATCAGAAAGCCTGAAGCTCCTCGCTCCCGCTGTTAAACGAAGATTTCTTATGTCATCTATGGAAATGACGTCTTTATCGATACTAAGTGCAAATGTAGATGTTTCTGTTTGAATGTTTCCTGCAGGATAAGAAGATGTTGCTTGTTTAACTAACTGAGAAAGAGCAAGTGGACTTATACCATATTCAGCGACTTTTATTCTATCTATGAGTACTTGTATCTCTTGTGTATCAAATCCCGATGTCTCTACTCTATCTACTTTCTGAAGGTTCTTAATTTTGTCTCGTAACATTCGAGAAAAACGCATTAATGAAGCAGTATCTGATGTAGAGGTAATTACAAAAGTCCATATAGGTTGATCTTCGAAATCAATAAGTTTTGCTGTGGGACTTTGAGCATCTTCCGGGAGATTCGTGATACTGCTTAAGGCAGTTTGTACATCTTGTAATGCTTTTTCACCTTCAACTGTTGAGAGAAATTGTAATGAAACGATAGAAACATTTTCGCGAGAAACTGACGACATCGTATCAATATTTGCAATATTATCAAGACTATCTTCAATAGGAATTGTCACCAGGGATTCTATATCTGTTGGAGCTGCCCCTGGAAGAATACTTGTAACAATAACAATTGGAATTTTAACTTCAGGATTCAAACGTCTGGGTATAGTAATAAAACTAACTCCACCTAGAATGATAATAGAAAGAATTAGTAAGAGAACTAAACGAATATTTAAGATATATTTAGCCCACCACTTATTCCGTAAATTCTGATCGAAACTAACTTGAGATAGATATGATACCTGTTCTTCCGGCATACATGAGATTGAAAGTGCAAAAAAAAAGTTAAAGCTTACTCTCTAATTTTGAATTTTCATTATTACTTTTAATTATCTTATCTCCATCAATGACATTTCTTGTAACAATAATCTGATCTCCATTCTTTAATCCATCTACTACTTCAACAAATTTCCCATAAACATTCCCTAGAACAACTTTCCTTGTTTTTGCGACACCGTTATCGTCTTTAAAAACATATGATGCCTCGGTAGTTTGATAAATAGCATCGATTGGAATGTACATTACTGAAGATGCACTGTCGGCATAGCCCACTGGAATGTCAATTTCTATAGAGTCTCCTTCTGTTATTTCTGCAGTAAAGGAATCAGGAATAGTATAATAAACTCCATATGAATTTCCCTGGATCGCTTCATTAGATATAAAATATGGATATTCCTCATAGCTATCTTTTCCAATTCTTAAAACACTTGGTTCTAGCTTAGAAACGTTTTTTGCTATATCACCAGGTACATATGCTATAGCTTTAATCGGATCTCCTTCTACCTGTGCTATTAATACTAAAGGCATTCCAGGAGAGACCACATCAAACTCTTTAACAAAAAATCTTTGGACAACTCCACTTAAAGGAGCAACAGGATACATTAACCCTTCAGTAACATTTGCAAGCTGTAACTGTAGTCTTGCTACTTCTTTATTAACGTTTAGGGTTTTTTCTTGTATCTCCAATTGTTTTATTGTACTTTCTCTTTGCATCCTTGCTAATCCAGCTGGAGGATTATTAGAACTTGCTTGATATTCAGCATTCCGTAGTCCAGCTCGAGCCTGTGATGTTGCTGCCAATAATTGTGCTTTCTGTGCCTGTAGTGACTGTAATAAAGTTTGATCTGCTTGTGGGTTTTGTTCTAATGCTTCTATATTTTCGTTAACTGTATCTAACATTTGTTCATTTAGTGAAATAAGGCTTCTTGTGTCACCAAGCGATTGCTCTGTAATCTTTCGAAGTTGCTCTGCATTCTCAGCTGATGTTGTTGCCACATTCCGTTGTTGCTGGATAAGCTCTTTTTGAGCATCATATGTATCCAAAACTGCGTTATATTGGGTTTGAGCAAGTTGTCGCTGCGTAGAAAAAGCATTCCCTCCTTGATAGTTACTACTTAAACTGATGAGTGTATTTCCCTTTGCAACAGTTTCTCCTTCTTTATAATGGACTTTCTGCACAACTCCTCCTGATAAAGCCACAATTTGAATAACACCTGATTTTTCTATTTCAGCTTGTATTGTTATCCGAGGAACATCACCAAGAGAATAGATATTAACCTCTTTTATCTCTTGATTTTGTAGGAGACTTTCAACTTGAGTATTACGCAAATAATTACTCAAAAAAATTAGAAGAACAAGAGCAAGTATAGCAAGATAGAAGTTTACTAACGGTCTTTTTTGAATATCATTTTTAATGACAGTATAAGCATTTTTAACTCGTTCCTTCCCGTTATTAGTAAAACTATGTATTCTCTGTATCACAGGCGTAGATTATACGCTAGAGTTGTTATATTTGCAAGGATTATTGAAGCTAATCATAACATAGATCTATAAAACTACAATTTCTACATATTGCATATGGGATTCCCGGCATGCACCAATGGGATGTTTCCGAAGAGGACATACGTGCGTTCGATAGGATTTTCGAGAGGGAACTATAGAATTCTCTCTATGTTCTTCTCATATTTATAAGGATATTATATGCAAACTTAAAAAATGATTATGTATTCTCAATGCAAATTCCTCCTTACTTATTTAGATATTGATGATGCGCTGTTATATATCGCATAGTGCCAGAAGCGCCCCGGATAACCATTGAGTATGTAGTTATAGATTTAGGTCCGAAGACAACACCAGGCAGTAAAGGTCCTTCAATGACTCCAGTTGTAGTGAATGTTATATCCTTTCCTTTTGCTAAATCATCCGATTTATAAACTTTTTGTAAATCAGATATTCCCATGTTAGCAAGTTCTTTTTTATCTTCATCGTCTCTTGGTTTGAACCTGCAAAGAATTTCTCCCCCCAGAACTTTAATAGCAGCTGCTGCTAATACTGCTTCAGCACTTGCACCAACTCCCATTAAAACATCAATCGGATTTTCTGGTATGGAAGGCGCTATACCTCCAGCTACGTCCCCATCCGTAATAAGACGTACGCGAGCGCCTACTGCACGAATTTCTGCAATAAGCTCTTTATGTCTCTCTCTATCTAAAACAACAACTGTCACTTCTCCTATATCTTTGCCTAAGGCTTTCGCTATTTTTGTTATGTTATCTTTCACAGGGGCATCCAAATCTATGCTATTTTTCGCTTCAGGTCCTACAGCAATTTTATCCATATATGTATCAGGAGCTTTTAGTAGACACCCCTGAGTACCTGCCACAATAACAGACATTGCATTATACCGACCATTCGCGACACTGTCAGTACACTCTAAAGGATCAACAGCTATATCCATAATAGGATCACAACCTTTCCCCACTTTTTCACCGGTATATAGTTCTGGCGCTTCATCTTTTTTCCCTTCACCTATAACTATAGTTCCTGAGAATTCAATAGTATTCATAAATTTTCTCATGGCATCCACTGCTGCCTGATCAGCAGCTTGTTTATCACCACGACCGATCCACTTGGCAGCTTCAATAGCAGCAACTTCAGTAACGCGGACAAATTCTAAAGCAAGATTTCGATCCATAGTAAAAAAACTGTAATCTTGAAATAATCTCTACATTAAAATACTTATTTCTAGTTTGATCATCATGAGATAGAGGTAAATCAACGGTATCATGACCTTTTATGTACCGCTGGACGAATAGCTGACGAAAACCTGACTTTGTTTATTCTTTATAATGAACTAATTTATAGATCTTTACCACTGACACATTCCACTCACCAGCTATCTCTGCTCTACCGAAACCTGCTACTTCCCACAATCCGTTCCCGAGAGGTTGACAATTCGAATCTTCACATACTATAAGGAGCTGGTCTGTAATGCTTTTTCTTTCTGGATCTTTTTCAAGGGGCTCAAGCTTTACAGGAGGTTTCTTTGCAATTTCCATAAAATAACGGTAAGCATGATCAGAATTTCCAAGTGTCAAAAGAGCAAAATTATAAGGTTTATCTTCTGCCTTCGACATGACAAAATGCGATATTTTTTTAACCTGATCCTTTTGTCTATTTGGAGTAAATTGAAATGGATATCCTTGTATATTCACAAACATTAATGTAAAAAAAACTAATCCTCCTACTGATCGGATAGCTAATTGTTTAAGTAATATTCTGCGTCTCCAGTTTATAAAGATAATAAAAAGCAATAAAACTATATAGAAAAAATATAGGATACCGTAATGACCTAGGAAATTCCTAAAAACTGATGGTGAGTATTGTAATAATTGTGAAGAAATCTGAGTATGATACAAAGATAGTACACTTACGATATAGACAATGAGTGAAATAACTATATTCTTTATACTTGCCACGGATACAAGATTTCCAATCAATAAAAATGGCAGGGGAAACATAAACCCCAGATAATAATCAAAGATCTCTTTTTTATAAAAACCGAACAAAAATATACCTACAAAAAACCATATGATAAAAAGTAACTTTCCTAATTTATCTTTTATAAAGAAAATTCCTATTGCAGAAACTATGGCAAGCGCAATAGTTACGTAATACCATAAACGAAGATCAGCATTTTCAGTTATATTAACTTGTTCAGGAGGCGGAAAACGTGTTACTAATCTACCAAAAAGATTAAAAAATGCTGTTCCTATTTGTTGAAAAAATCCAGCGCCTTCAATATATGGTTTTTCAGAACTTCCAGAAAAAATAAATGTAGTAATAGTTCGAAGATTTGGAAATCCTTTACTTATTTCAAATAGGAGAAATGGAGACCAACCAACGAGGAAGCCTAAAAATAAATTCGAAATTCTAAGCAGGAAACTCGAAAAAAATTCCCACGAAAAAAACTCTACATTACTAATAATCTTTACAATTTGGAAAGTAGAATTTTTGTATTGTCCCGGATTTTTTGTCTCAAATGTAATAATAGACCCTATGAGAATAAAAAAGAACAAGACAATCCCTAAAAATAGTGCTAAGTACTGTAACTGTATTGCTATCCCCATAAGTATCCCAACTATAAAAAAACGTTTCAATGATCTCTTTTTAACTGCTGTATATGCTATATACAAAGTTAATAAAGAAATAAAAGGTAAAGGATTTGGATTCCATGAAGAACGAGAATAGGCAATAACCACTGGAGAAATCGCATATAATGTAGCTGCAAATAATGCTGCTTTTGTGTCTAACAGTTTCTGACCCGCATAGAAAATTAAATAAACTGTAGCAACACCTATAAGTGCTATAAAGACAGCCGGGCCTACGGGATCATAGTTAAAGAGTAAAAGGAATGGTGTTATGAAGTAAAAATAAATTGGTCCGTAATAAAAATCAGCTGCACTTGATCGTGGACCCAAAAAAACAAGATCTCCTGAAAGAATTCTTAACACTTCTAACAGATCACGTCCCTCATCTCCTAAAAATGTCATATATTCACCAATACGATATAAACGGAGAAAAGCAGCGAGAAATAGTATACTTATTAAGATTATTTTTATTTTATTCTTGAATAAAAAAGCCATTGCTCAAAAAATATCAAATAGTAAATATATAAAGACAAATATTTTTAATTTCTTATTTTTTCTTTAAATGTTGTGTCTTCCAGATTACTTTATTATAGATAAAGTAATTAAGAGGAATAACGAGAAAAATAATTGTTGGGAAAAGAATGAAAATCCGGGTAGGTATTTGGAAACCTGCAATGTAAATATTTACTCCTAGAAAATGATCTCCTAACCAAACAGCGGCAATCTGGAGAAATATAGAAAGAAGCGATGTCATATTAAATTTCGCAAGTTTGGTTAAGAAGGATGCATTTTCTTTAAGATGATGTGTATCCTGAAAGGTCCAAAGATGATTTAAGATAAAATTTGATAAGATTGCCGCCTCCGCACCAATCCCTGCAGCGAGTGCATGAGCTACTCCTAGAATAACCGCAATCTCTTGTGAAAGAATCTGAACTATAAACCCCGTTCCCCCCACAACCAGAAATTGAATAAATCGTCTTAGTTCTCGAATTCTTTCAATAAAAATATAGGTGAAAAAATTGTAGATATACTCTGCTGGAGCGATTTTAGAGTCACCTATTTTCCGACTACGGAAATGAATTGGCACTTCAGTTATTTTATATCCATCTAGAAGTGATTTGTAGAGAGCTGCTGCTTGAAATGTATAACCTGAGAAGGATTTGAGCTTTTCTCTTTCTTTCAAAAAAACTTCTTTTCTATATGCACGAAAACCTCCAGTCCAATCATGTAAATGAAACCTTCCTGTTAGAACTCGAGCAACTGTATTAGCACCCACAGAAAAAATTTTCCTATACAACGGCCAATTTTTTGGCATCGATCCGCCTTTGCTGTACCTTGTACTTGTTACTATGTCATATCCATTATCAATCTCTTTCAAAAAATCTGTAATTGAGTGAGGATCATGCTGTAAATCTGCATCTATACTAATAACGACATCAGCGCCCTTCTTTTCAATTGCATAGCTCATTGCTCTTAAATATGATGCTCCTAAACCTTTCTTTTCTCCCACGTTTACATCCAGATTCTTATATTTTTTCATGAGTTCTCTTACTGCATCAGCAGTCCCATCTGGAGAGTTATCATCAGCTACAAGAATATACATATTATGGTTCTTAATCTTAGGAAAAACTTCTTCTTCCATGATTGTAATGAGACGTTCTATATTACCTTTTTCGTTATATGTAGCTGGAACTATAAAAACCTTCATATAAATTATTTCCATTGCTCATTTCCTCATTTATTTCTCAATTGACAAATTATAGAAAACGCGCAATCAATTTAAAAAATGAAATCTGGAAAAATGGACGATTACATTTTACTAAAATACTCAATCAATCGCTTCAGGCCTTCTTCTAAACTAACTTTCGGTTTCCAAGCAAGTAATTGTTTTGCTTTCGATATATCTGGCCTTCTTCTCATAGGATCATCTTGTGGTAAATCTTCACTATGGACAATAGTACTTGATGATTCAGTTAATTTTTTAATTATTTGTGCATATTCTAGAACTGTATGCTCATCTGGTGAGCCAATATTGACTACTTCTCCAGCAGTCTTAGGAGAAAACATAAGTTTAAATAAACCTTCTATTGTGTCATCTACATAACAGAGAGAGCGAGTTTGAGATCCATCACCAAAAACAGTTATGGACTTACCTTCAAGTGCTTGGGTAATAAAGATAATCACCATACGCATGTCAGCCTTACTCATACGAGGACCATACGTATTAAAGATACGAGCAATTCTTGCATCAACTTTTTTATCTCTCCAGTAATATGCTGTAATAGTTTCTCCAAACCGCTTTGCTTCGTCATAAACTGACCGAGGACCAAGCGTTGATACATTTCCTCTATATTCCTCCTTCTGAGGATGCTCTAAAGGATCACCATACGTTTCTGAAGTGGAGGTAAAAAGAAATTTGGCATGGTTTTTTTCGGCAAATCGTATTAGCTCTAACGTCCCTACTGTATTAACTAACATTGTTTCTTCGGGTAATGCATGATAACTGATAGGACTATGATGATTAGGTGAAGCCGGAGATGCCAAATGAAATATTGCGTCAACCTTAATATCTCCTGGCAGTGGAGTAATAACATTATGCTCTAAAAAGCTAAAACGCGGGTTTGTAAACAAATGGCGAATATTTTCTTTCGAACCTGTAAGAAAATTATCTACGCATATAACCCTATACTCTTCCCTTAAAAGACGATCACATAAATGAGAACCTAAAAAACCGGCTCCCCCAGTAACTAAAATATTCTGCATAATAAAACGGTATTCTCTTCTATTATAACTTATTACTAAGAAATTCGCTGGAAAAAGAACTATTATCTATAAGGGGATAAGTATTATAAGTTTTTTTTCTCCATTTCAATATCAGCTTTGACCATCATTTCAACAAGCTGTTTGAAACTAGTTTTTGGCTTCCACCTAAGAACTTCTCTTGCTTTATTATAGTCACCGATAAGGTAATCAACCTCAGCTGGACGTAAAAATGCAGGCTGATTAGCTTTTACATATTTATGCCAATCTGAAACCCCAATTGCTTGAAATGCCAATTCGACAAATTCCTGAACACTATGAGTTTCACCCGTTGCTATAACATAGTCATCCGGATTAGGTTGCTGCAGCATGAGCCACATAGCCTCAACGTAATCTCCTGCAAATCCCCAATCTCTTCGAGCGTCTAAATTACCTAGCTCTATATTATTCTGCTTTCCCAGATGAATTCTGGCTACTGCATTACTAATTTTTCTGGTAACAAATTCTAAACCTCTACGTGGAGACTCATGATTAAATAAAATACCAGAGCAGGCATACATTCCGTAACTTTCTCGATAATTAACTGTAATATAATGTCCATAGACTTTAGCAACTCCATATGGACTTCGAGGATAAAACCTTGTGGTTTCTTTCTGTGGTGTTTCTGTTACCTTACCAAACATTTCTGAACTGTATGCTTGATAAAAACGTATCTTAGGATCTACATTACGAATAGCCTCTAACATTCTGGTAACACCAATTGCTGTAAATTCACCTGTAAGAACTGGTTGATTCCATGAAGTTTGTACGAACGATTGTGCTGCAAGATTATATACTTCATCAGGCTTTGATTCCTCGATTGCCGATGAAAGAGAACTTTGATCAAGAAGATCACCTTGGAGAAGTTTAACTTTGTCTTCAATTTGTTTAATACGTTCGAAATTTATTGTACTGGTTCGTCTCGTTAGACCAAAAACTTCATATCCTTTGTCTAGTAAAAACTCAGCAAGATATGATCCGTCTTGACCTGTTATTCCTGTAATAAGAGCTCTTTTCTTCATAAAAAAATTTCAAATATGTACCAATTTCAAATCTAAAAATTAAAAATTCCAAATTTGAAATTGCGCCTCCACGAAGTGGAAAGTCCCTTAAGGGAAAAATTTGAAATTCCTTACTATTCTATACAACTTTTCTCCAATAGTCTAGTGTGTCTTGCAGGGTCTTTTCAAGTGGTATTTCAGGTGTCCATCCAGTTTTCAGCTGAAATTTTGAGGGATCACACCGAAGCTCTGGTATATCACTTGGTCTAAGCAAACTTTCATCAGTCGTGATAGTAATTTTTACTGTAGATAGTGCTATTAATTTTTCTAGCATTTCCTCCATAGTATGAGCTTTCCCTGTACCAATATTATACGCCTCACCGTTTTCTCCCTGTTCAATAGCCAAAGCATATGCCCGAACCATGTCCCGAACATCAGTAAAATCCCGTTTCGTACTCAGATTACCTACTTTTAACACAGGCTCTGCTGTTCCTTTTTCAATTTCAGCAATAGATTTTGACCAACGCGAGATTGATATTTGCGATGATAAACGAGGGCCTAGGTGGTTAAATGGACGGACAATAATGATTGGCTGTTTGTATGCGAGAAAGTAACTTAACCCTAAGTAATCCTGAGCGATTTTAGAAACAGAATATGGATTATCCGGACGAAGCGGTGTATTTTCGTCCATGGGTAAATCTTCAGGTAAAACTAAACCATAAATATGCGAGGAAGAAACTATTAAAACTTTTGTTTCTAATAAATTATTTCTTTTTAATGATTCTAATACGTTAACCTGTGAAGTCACATTATTTGTAATAAACTCTGCAGGTTTACGAAAACTGTCAGCAACGAATGTCGACGCAGCTAGATGGAAAACAACGTCAGGCCTTACCTCTCTTATTACGGAATCGGTTTGGTCGAAATCCATGAGGTTTACTTTAAAGAGTTGTACTTTATCTTGAACTGTTTCTATATTTGCTAGATTCCTATCAGAAACATTTGTTCCAAAAATCCGATAGGAATTAGTAATCGCTAAGAACTCAGCCAAGTGACTTCCAGCAAAACCAGTAATTCCCGTGATCAACACTTTTTTCATGATATATCCATGTTACATTCTTCCAACACCAATGTATGTAAAACCTAAAGATTTTGCTTTATCAGGATTATAAATATTTCTCGCATCAATTAAATTTGGTGTTTTCATATGATCTTTCATTTTCTTTAGATCAATTTCTTTAAATTCATTCCATTCAGTTATTAAGATAGCTACATCTGCATTTTTAACAGCTGCATAGACATCTGTGGTAAATGTTATGTTTTTTTCGTCTTTTAGCTTTCTCCTCATATTTTCCATGGCAATGGGATCATAAGCCTGAATTTTAGCACCTTCCTTAAGAAGTTCAGTCATAACGACAATAGATTGTGCATCACGTATATCATCTGTATCAGGTTTAAACGATAATCCTAATATAGCTATGATTTTACCTTTTATATCCCCATGCAACATTTTTTTTGCTTTCTCAGCTATTGCTAACATGGCCTCATGATTAATTTGCTCAACTTCCTTTAAAAGTCTAAAGTCGTAATTATACTGTTGGGCTATAGCAATCAAAGCTTTTACATCTTTAGGGAAACAACTTCCTCCATACCCAGGCCCAGCATTTAAAAAATAGCTTCCAATTCGTTTATCCAAACCGATGGCCTCTAAAACTTTCGGTCCTTCAGCACCTAACTTTTCAGATAGGTGAGCTATAGCATTCGCAAAAGAAATTTTTGTGGCTAAAAATGCATTTGATGCATATTTAATCATCTCTGCTGTTGGAATATTTGTTAAAACAATATGCACTTTTGTGCCATTTGTGGTTATCGGTTTATGAAGTTCTACCAATACATCTTCTGCTCTCTTGGTATCAGTACCAATGACTACTCTATCTGGATGTAATGTATCTGAAATTGCTTGACCCTCTCGTAGAAATTCTGGAACTGATGCGTAGTCAAAGTCAGCTTTAGGTGATTTTACTTTCTTTATAATCTCTCTTACTTTCTCACTTGTACCTACAGGCACTGTACTTTTTGTAATAACGACACTGTAATTCTCAAGATATTTACCTACGTTTTCAGCCACTTCGTAAACTACAGAGAGATCTGCTTCACCACTTTTCTTCGGAGGAGTTCCTACTGCGATAAAAATAACATCTGAAGCAGGAACTGCGGGAACATAATCTAAGGTGAAGAGAAGTCTGCCAGCTGCAACATTTCTCTTTACCATTTCATCTAAGCCAGGCTCATAAATCGGAATAATACCTTTCTTTAAATTCTCAATCTTCTCAGGAGTATGGCCGATAACATGAACAGTATTACCCAAATCAGCAAAAACTGTTGCTGTAACTAAACCTACATATCCGTGTCCGATAAATGTAATAGTCATAATAATTTACAGTTTTTAAGTAGTAATTTTTAATCAATTTACAATATGTAATTTAAATATTGAATAAAAATTAAAAAATTCAAATTATAAATTGCTTTGCCGCTTTACCTCCTGTAATCCTTCTTCAAACGTCCTCATCTTTACACCAAGTTGCTCTATTTTATCATGTTTCAAAGTTAAGTTGTATGGACGGTTTGCTCTACCTTGAAAAAATATGTCTCGGGATGTTGGCTGAACCAGATTTGTATTACAGTTAAATACTTCTGCAATTTTCAATGCTGCTTCATATGGACTTAATGCAATCGAACCCACTACGTGATATATACCTGTAACGTTAGCCTGAATAAGTGTATCTAGTGCATAAGCAATGTCATCGATAAATGTTGGCATGAATATTTGATCTTTAACAGCGGTTATACTCTGTCCAGATTGCAGTCTTCCAAGTATTGCTTGGACAAAATCCTTTTTCTTAATAAAAGGTCTACCATAAGGAAATGCAGGACGTATTATCATATATGGTAAACCTGAATGTAGTACAATTTCTTCTCCTTTTTGCTTCGTAATTGCATACCAGTTAATAGGATGTGGTGTATCTTCTTCGGAATAACCACCAGGCGGAGGATTCACACCGTCAAATACAAAATCAGTAGAAACATATATAAGCTTTTTTCCAGCTTCTTTACAAGCCTCAACCAGATGATGAGTAGCATTAACATTTATTTTCCATGCTTCACCGCTTTCACCATCTGACCTGTCTTTTTCACAGCCATCTACATCAGTTTTAGCAGTAAGATGTAAAACCATCGAAGCATCAGAAGAAGAAACTGCAAGCATTACTTGTTCTCTATCCGAGATATCTACACCTGTAGATCTACTTATATTCTCAAATTCATATTTTTCTTGCAGAACCTCAATAACCCGAGAACCCACTAACCCATTTACTCCAGTACCAAGAATCTTTGTTCTATTCATACTTTTTATATCGATTCCCATAAACACCACTTCACCATAGTGTGACTCCAGTTTGATCCATTTCTTCCTTTTCACTATATAAAGGATGTCTTTTCGCTGTTTCCATAAGCGCGAAGTATAGGTGACTCGCGTCAGATAAAATTACTTCAGGTGTCATACCGATTATTTCTTCATAAGGCATATCTACCTGAAGAATTCTTCGAACACATTCAACTGCCATATTGCTTCATGTAATATTCTCTATAACTGCCAGACTTTATGTGTTCCCACCAGTTCCTATTTTCTCTATACCAGTTAACAGTCTGTTCAAGCCATTCATCAAACGTATGCAACGGCTGCCATCCCAATTCTCTTTTTATCTTTGTCCAGTCAACTGCATATCTACGATCATGACCCGGTCTATCTTTAACAAATTCAATCATATCTTCACCTTTACCTAATAACGATAAAATTTTTTTAGCAACTTCTATATTCGGAATATCTTCAGTCATACCTCCCACACAATACGTTTCTCCTACCTGCCCTTTTTGTAAAATAAGATCAATAGCCCGACAGTGATCTTCTACATATAACCAATCACGTACATATAATCCATCTCCGTAGATTGGAATATTTTTACCTTCTAATACATTAGTGATAGCCAAAGGAATAACTTTTTCAGGAAATTGATACGGTCCAAAATTATTTGAACAGTTAGAGATAGTTATGGGTAATTTGTATGTATCATAGTAAGCCCTCACAAGGTGATCAGAGCCAGCTTTACTAGCTGAATACGGACTATGTGGATCATAAGGAGTAGACTCATTAAATTTCTTCGCAGGGTCAAGAGGTAATGCGCCAAATACTTCATCAGTCGAAATATGATGAAACCTCTTTATAGTATTTTTTAAAGCTGCTTCAAGGAGTATCTGCGTACCGACTACATTCGTCATCACAAAAGCAGCAGGCTCCATAATAGAACGATCCACATGTGTTTCTGCTGCGAAATGAACTACTGTATCCACACCTGCCATCGCGTTTATAACTGCTGTAGCATCACAAATATCACCTTGGACAAAAGAATAATTTGGATTATCTTGTAAGGACGCTAAATTCTCTAAATTCCCAGCATACGTTAACTTATCAAAATTAACAATTTGATCCTCAGGATGTTCTCTCATCCAGTAGAGTATAAAGTTTGATCCTATAAATCCAGCTCCTCCTGTTACTAACAGTTTCATAAATTGCCTTCCTGCCTCATCTTATCTAAGAGTAATATACCTATTATACTCCCTGCAGTAAATATTTCTCCAGTCATAACTTTTTGAACCGCTTCACCAAGAGACATCTTTACTAATGTTATTTTTTCTGTTTCTTCAGGTTCTGCAGTGTTTAAGCTGAAATTTCTTGCTAGAACAAAGTGCTGGCTTGCTTTAAAAATACTTCCAGCTAGTGCAATAGTTTTAAACTCTACAAGCTCTTTTGCCACTATTCCCGCTTCTTCTTTTAATTCCCTCGCAGCAGTGATAAGAGGTGATTCTTTATTATCCGCCATGCCGGCAATTGCTTCCAAAATTTCTGCATTGTGTAGGTAACGGAATTGGCGGATTAAGTAAATATCGTATGTTTCTGTTACAGGGAAAATTGAGACCGCGTCATTTCTATAGACATCATGATGCGTTCTTTGTACACCATTACCAAAATCTAAAATATTTTCTTTAACTGAAAAATGCACTGCTTGAAAAAGAGTCTTTTGGGATATGATTTTAACCATTTTGTAGATATTTTTCTAAATAGTGATATGCAACGATTGTAGGTCCATCTTGGATAATATGACTTCTGATCATATTTTCAACTTCATTAATAGACACATGCTTTAGTTGCAGAATCTCCTTCTCTTCTGGATGAGCTTCTCCTTCTGATAGACCCTGTGCGATAAATACAGATGTAACTGTCGGCGCTCTTCCAGGTGCATGTAAATATGATCCTATTTGTTGCCAATGCTCGGCATTATACCCTGTTTCTTCGATAAATTCCTTTTTCGCGGCTTCAAGGGGATCTTTTCCCTCAGTCGAACCCATGGGAAACTCCCAGGAATAAAAATCTGCAGGAATACGATATTGTCCAACTAAAATGGTTGTTTTATCCGGAAAAATGGGAATAATAATGGAAAAATCGTCTTTATTCTGCACCCAATACGTATGTTTTTTTCCATCTGGATAAAGGATCTCTTCTTTGAAAACTGAATAATAAGGATTTTTATGCTCTACTATCGAAGACACTGTTTTAAATCCATATTTTCCTTCATTTATTCGTTTCATATTCTATATTCACCCTCATAGGGTCGCGCAGCTCCGATGGATAGTGAGACTAACACCCGTGAACTTATACGCTGTAGACACATCAGGATTAGAGTTTTCCTCTTTGTAAAAGAGTATATACTAACAGAACGCCAGTAATTGTTTTCTCTGCATTTATTTCACCAGAAAGAATTTTTTCTACAGCTTGCTCAATTGGCATTTTTATGACCTGAATATCTTCTGAAAAATCTAAAGTTTGTTCACCTTGTATTAATTCTGTAGCCACAAAATAGTGTTTATAAATTTTAAAAAAATTTGAAGCTGCTTCTATAACACCTAAACTTTTCCAATTCCCAGCTTCTAACCCTGCTTCTTCTTTTAGTTCTCTTTTTGCAGCATTTAAAATATCTTCTCCTTGTTCTACAATTCCAGCCACAATCTCAAGGTACTCCTTATCATATACGTATCTATATTGTTTAATAAGATAAATCTCTCTTTGTGGGGTTAATGGGATAACGTAAACAGATTCTTTAAAGACAATATGATGGAAAGTATCTTCTTTATTATTTGCCGCTATTTTTGATTCATTAACTGTGAAATGTTTTGTTTGGAAAACAGGTTTTTGAGATAAAACTTTAATATGACTCATTAAGATTGTGGATTTTCTCTTTTAAACTTTTCAGCCATGTAGTTACTCGCACGAAGAAGGCTATCAAACGTACCAGCATCTTCCCAAATACCTTTTATAAAGCCTACTTTTAATTCACTTACTTCGCGGTATTGATTAATAACGTCTGGAATTTCTATTTCCCCTCGAGCAGATGGTTTTACATTCCGTGCAAAAGTTGAAGCTCTTTGATCAAGAACATAAATACCTACCATCGCGAAATTGCTTTTTGGTTGTTGTGGTTTCTCGATAATAGATAGGACATTATTATTCTCATCAAATTCTATTACACCATATCGTTGAGGATCATGAACTTCTTTCGCAAATACCATACCACCTTTTTCGAAGTTCTTAATGTACTCCGAAAAATCATCATCGAAAATATTATCACCTAATATCATGGTAACATTATCATCTTTAATAAAACTTTCACCTACGATAAATGCATCCGCAAGACCACGTGGTTCTTCCTGGATTTCATAGGTAAATTTTGCCCCAAAGTCCTTACCTGAACCTAAAAGATTAAGAAAATGCCCGGCATAATCCGGCGCAATAATAATAAGAATATCTTTTATTCCAGCTTTCAAGAGGGTTTCCAGGGGATAAAAGATCATTGGTTTGTTATACACCGGCAAAAGTTGCTTAGATGTAATTTTCGTTAATGGACGAAGACGGGTTGCTTTGCCGCCTGCTAAAATAATACCTTTCATAAAGATAGTTAACGCATTACTAAGAGTGTTAGCGAAACACCTAATGATGCAATTAGTACATATTCTATCACAACTTTTGCTGAGATATCATGGTGAAGCACATGATGAATAATTCCCCAAAAAGCATAAAAGAAAGCAGTCATGACTACCGCCGCTGCTTGAATTTGGGGTTGATTAGCTGAAACTACGATAAGAATACATCCTAAAAGAAGTAAAAGCGAGAGTGAAATATAGTACCAAACATGGTTTTTAAACGTTTGCTTCATATAGTTAGCACCTTATAAAATTACTCCTCTTCCTAGAATAAATAATAATGTTATAACCATTATTAAAAATAAAATATGATCTGTGTTATGGGAAACAAACCTCATAATTTTTTTTCTTTCTACTACTAGCATATCAACAATAAAGACAGCGATTAGGAGAGCAGCAAAAAGCACGGAGACACTCCTATTTAATATATCTGAATTAATTAATGGATTACTACGAATAGCAGCTACAACTGGTAGCTGAGGAGCTAATTTTTGACGCTGAACCACAGGTGTAGGTGTCACAGTAATGCCTACAGTGGGCGTGACGATAAGTTGTGGAGTAAAAGGTGTGGGAGATAGAAATATATTCTGTATAGTTGGAGTTGGAGGTACTATAGCTATCTGTTGAGATTGCGCATTTATTGCTGCTGTTGTTTCTATTTTACTACCGAACATTTCTACAATAAGAACAGTCTCATCACCCGCTAATGTTCCCGTTAAGACAGCGAATCCGATATCTTTATAATTGGGAGACATAATATTGTTTCTATGGCCGGGGCTAGCCATCCATGCATCCACTGCTTCTGGAGCTGTCGTAAATCCTCTGGCTAAATTTTCGCCTGCATACAAGTATTCGTAACCGGCACCACGGATGAAAAACCATGGTGTTGTACCATCAGGTGCAGTATGCGCCCAATAATTATGAGAAAACATATGCTCGGCTTTTGCTGCTGCTGCTACTGATAACTGATTATCCAATATTAAAGGTGGGAGACCTCCCTCTGCACGTTTATTATTCGTTAACGTCACTAAATCAGTAATAGAAACATTCGCAGTTATACCTAACACTTGAGGATATAAACGCTCCATTCGAGGAGTGAGAATATTCATGAGAAACAAGAGAAATAACAGGAATGCTAGGGGTTCTATATGAAGTAATCTAGCTCTATGATTATTTGATTCTCTCGGCACAAACAGATGATGGAAAAAATCTCTCATACAGTAAGTATAAATTGTTTTTTCGAGGTTGTCACTAAAGTGACTCGTAAGCAGGTTCTACTATCTCTCCAACTTTTTTTCCATTAATTGGAATTTTTAACCACGTACCTAAGGTATTCGCAATAGCAGCTCCTACACGTAAACCCGTAAAAGAACCAGGACCCGGATTAACTTGTATTTCATGTATATCTTGTAAGGTAAGCTTATACTTTTGTAGAATCTCTGTAACCATGGGAAGTACTACCTGAGCTTTCCACTGGTCGCTTTTCTGAATAAAAGTATCTCCGCTTCCATTTATACGTAAACCTATCTTTATCTCTTTATTATTAGATGTATCAATAAATAAAATATTCATAACACTTCAAACTCTTAAATCTATAATCTGTACAGCTCCTTGTCTTAGTATTCTCCACGGACTAACAGTACAATCAATTACTGTCGACGCTAGCTTTGTTTGACATTCACCTGGTACTACATAATCTACGAGTTTCGTAAGCTCTGGATTTAAATTGCTAAATTCGTAAGGGGTAGCTTCACCGTGGAAATTAGCTGAAGGACCAAGAACAGGAAGACCAACCCCACGGATAATCGCAAGAGCTGTATCATGATTTGGCATTCTCACGCCTATCGTCTCAGTGCCACCTCTAACTAATGACGGTACTTTTTCAGCTTTACAAGGCAATACTACTGTCAATGCACCAGGCCAATATTGTTTTAATAAGCTTTGTTGAATATCGTCTGGTAATTCTTTTAAATAGTTCCCCGCCATACCAATACTACCAACTAAAACAGGTGTTGCTTGTGTATGTGGTCTTTTTCGAATACTGAACAATCGTTCTACAGCTTTTTCATTATCTATCCTGCATCCTATACCAAATGCCGTATCTGTTGGGTAAATTATGACACCACCCTGATTCAGAATTTTAATTGCTTTCTCAATATGTTCTTGCATAGTCAATCGTTTAATCTATTGAATTAATAACGTCTAGTAGAGAAGCAGGTGGGTTTAACTGCTTAAATTCATCTTTGGTAACCCATCGATACTCTATATGCTCATCACCTAAAATTATATCAGTAGACATACATTCGCAAACATACCCTATAAAAAGATAATAGAACTCTTCTTTCATTTTCGTAATAATATACCTTGGCTTTAATCCAGTAACTTCTAAACCTGATTCTTGCTTAATTTCACTGCGTAGACTTTCTTCTGCATTCTCTCCAAATAATACATTTCCTCCTGGAAGATCCCATTTACCAGGATGCCAGTGATGTTCCATAGAAAGTCGCAATGTTAAAAATTTATTTTTATCTACAGGATGAAAAACCACTGCTTTTTGCAGAAACTTTATATCATCTGTAAACATATATTTTCTCTTTTCAAAATCTTGAGGTAACGGCATATTTCTTCACCTAAGAGGTGATTTAGATACGAAAAACTAGAAATCAATTATGATTTTTCGTTTATTTTCGTCAATATAATCAAGTTTTACATCAATTCTTTTTTCTGGTAACCATTTTCCCAATTTTTCAGGCCACTCTATTACAACAATATTTTCACGATCTTGCATTAATTCTACAAGTCCTAAATCAATAATCTCTTGTTCACTACTTGTTCTATATAAGTCAACGTGATATAAATTCTTTAATTTTTTATTTGTACTTTCGACCTTTGATTTTTGACTTTTAACTTTTATTTCATACGTTCGCATTATAATAAATGTCGGTGATAATATTTTTTTTTCAATTCCCAATCCTTTCGCCAATCCTTGTACGAAGGTCGTTTTCCCATAGCCTAAATCCCCATAAAGACACAGGACAGTTCCTTCTTCTAGAGATTGAGCATATTTTTTTGCAAAGGCTTGTGTTTCCTCAAAACTATTTGTAGTAACAGCTTGCATAAGGTTTACTTCTTCTTTTTATATATAGAAAACGCAAGTATACCACAGGCAATTAAAAACATACCGCCAATACTGATAAAAACAGTTCCCAAAGATAGCGTAGATCCCTCAGAAGTGTCGCCTGCTGCATGAGGATTAATCGTGGGTACATGATCGTATGTAGATGTCTTTTCTCCTAGAATATTTAAGTCTTTTGGCTTTTCTGCAAATGCTAATGGTTTTGATGTCGGACTTTTCTTCATTTGGGTAGGAGAAAGCTTTAATGTGGGCGTAGGCGTTTTCGTAGGCGTTGGAGTTTGCGTAGGCGCTAGAGTTTGCGTCGGCATTACAGTCGCTGTTGGCACAACAGTAGATGTTGGGACAATTGTACCTGACGAGTTACTACTCTTCTTACTTGGTGTAGAAAACCACACCCAATCACCACTCGCATCTTGTTTTCGCCCATATGATTGTGTTTCTTTTGTTTCAGAATAAGAAATTGAGTCAATTAACTCACCTGAAGAACTTGAAATACGAACAGTATCATTGTCATTATTTAATGCGATATTCGTTGAAGATTTTTCAAATGTTAAAAATCCTTTAGCACTAATCACTGATCCTGAAGGAAGTGCATAAGGATTAGAACCACTGCCATCGCTATCATCTAAAAGCCATCCGGAGATATCGATACTGTTATCTGTTGTGTTATACAACTCAATCCACTCTGAATCTTCAGAGGATGGTCCGTCTGGGTTTGGAAGTATTTCATTTATAACAATATTTGCTGCTAAAATCTTAGAAGATAAACTAAAAAATAAGAAAAGTCCAAGGAGGATAGAGTAAATTCGCATCACATACTCATTATGAATCTTTTTTAACTCTTAATCAAGCATTTGTATGCATTTTCTTTAACAACTAATTTTAAATTTTTATATTTGAGTTTTGTGTTTC
>CAZEJU010000021.1:0-11252 GCA_964512695.1 uncultured Gammaproteobacteria bacterium
TTGAGTCGGCAGAAGATGGTCAAAAAGGGCTGGAAAAAATTAAGGAAGGAAATTGGGACTTAATACTTCTCGATATAATTATGCCAATTATGAGCGGAGTAGATGTAATGAAAAAACTCCATGATGATCCAGACTACAAGGATAAACACCTTTATAAAAAATTAGTTTTTCTAACGAACTTAGATAATGATAAAGAAATAAAAGAAGCACTTCAATTTGGTGATGGTTACCTCATTAAAAGTCAACTCACTCCTGGTGATGTTTTAAATGAAGCGAAAATCTACCTCTCGAGTTAATCTTCTCATCGTAGCTCATTAAGGGTCAGGCTGAAGTATTGTTAGGAAAAGGCAAAAGATTCGTTTTTAAAGTCTGATCGTATATTCTTGTGTGATTCGCAATTATGAAGGGTTCTCTATGGCTTGAGGCATTTCTACGGGAGACTCTTGTATCTGTGGATTAGAATCAATAGATTCTGGTTGAGTTCCTTCTATAGGCAGAGAGAATGAGAAAGTAGTTCCTTTATCTTTACCTTCTGACAACACCCATACATCTCCTCCATGAAGTTTAATAATTGATTTCGAAATATATAGTCCCAAGCCTGTACCTTGACTGTTTCTTTTACGGAGATAATCGTTGCCAACGATACCGAATTTTTGGAATAATTTTGGTATGTCTTCCTTTTCTATCCCTTTTCCTGTATCTATGATTTGGGTTACGATCATAGTATTTTCTTTGTAGATTTTAATAGTAATTGATCCGTTAGGGTCAGTGAACTTAAGTGAATTACCTACAAGATTAATAAATACTTCTTTTAGTTTATTTGGATCGGCATACACATGTGGTAAATTGTCGTTATCTGTTTTTAATATGAGATTAATTTGTTGTTTCTGAGCTGTTGGGGTAAGTTCATAGATAATATCTTTAGCTAATTGAACCAAATCTGTAGATTTTTTAAGTAAGTTAATTCTTCCTGATTCAATTCTCGAGACGTTTAACATATCATTTACGAGGGCTATAAGCCTGTCAGTTGAATCGTATGCTCTCTGAATGTATAATTTCTGTTTTTCATCAAGAGACTCATGGTTTGTCTGTAAAAAGAGCCATAGATATGATTTAATAGCAGTCATGGGGGTTCGAAGTTCGTGGGAAGCCAGAGATACAAACTCATCTTTTAGCTGATCTAACGCTTGTAATTTATTGTTCGCTTCTTCAAGATTCTTTTTTGTTAGTGATAATGAAGAATAAAGGCGTGAATTTTGAACAGCTAATCCTACAATATCTGTGAAACCTCTAATAAGTTCTTTCTCTTCATCAGATACTTCAGATTCATTTTTAACCATACTAAAAATTAATACACCTATTGATTGTTCTTTTACGATTACTGGATAGGTCATACTTGTTTTTATTCCCGCAGCTACCTGGTTATTTCTAGCTTCCTCATCACTTAGTACCGGAACAAATAGTTCTCTCCAATCATGGGTAGAATGTGGTTTTTGGTCTCGTAATGTTTTTATAAGTAGGTTTTGCTCTGCGTTCAGTGGTATATCTATTTGATGAAATGGTACTGGTGAAGCATTCAAGGCTCTTCCTGCTTCGGGGGTATTTGATAATGATATTCGTTTGAGAACGTTATTTTCTTCGTCTACTAATGTTAAAACTATAATCCTGTATCCGAGATTTAGATAACCAAGCTCACTTAAAAGCCCGTCTACTATTTGTTTAACGACATTCGTAAAGTCCAGTGAGTCAAGAACGATTTTCTGTAAACGCCACAGCGCTTCAATAGTATTTTTAGATTTTGGAGAAGTAGAGTAAGATCTGTTTGAAAAGAGATTTAACATAATGGGCAGTATAGGACCGATAATTATTTCTAATTATTGTTCGAGTTTAGGATGTGACACACCCTGAGTTATCGCGATCATCGCAATCCTAGCATCATGAGGATTCATATCGAGAATTGTAGAAGGAAATTCAGCTTGAGGGTGAGGTATTCTTTTAAAGTTGTCTGATGGGCTCATAGGAACTCCACCAAAAAGTGGCGCAAAGAGCTTAGCTGGGATATTACCATCTCTCTCAATTTTTACACCTTCTGGATTAAGGCTGAATATTGTATAAGACCCTTTTACTACACCTTGATCTTTTGGATCATCAAGAAATAGAGGTATGCCATGTTCTCTAGAGAATTTGAAACCTTCATCAGCATCCACTATTTCTGGTTGGCCTGTAATATTCATAGAGGTTGCTGAAGGAAACTTTATACCTTTTCGTCTCATAAGTTCGATAAGCTGTCTTGTGGGACTATGTCCTCTAGCATCCCAATTCTGTAATATAGGAGGTTGACCTTCTGCTCTTAAAACCATAGAAGGGGGTAATGTGTCCGCTGCTCTTTCTGTAATTGGAATCCGTAAAAAACATAATGAACCGAAGCGAGCCGTTAATTCCCCAGCTCTGGAAAAAACTGGCCGTAACTGTTCTGGTATTAAGTCAAAATCAATAAATTCAGTTACTTCACTCATAGGGAGTGTAGCCGCAAGAGGTTTCGCTTTTCTTCCTTCTCCTTTTATCTTAGCAACTGATTCTACATACTGACGGTTACCTCCGTCTCCCCAGATAGCTACAACACCTCTGTTTACAACTCCTACTGGTTTACCTTCTTTAGCTAGTTCTGCTCCTAACTGGCGATTTTCATGCTCTCTAATTGAGAGGCGTGTTGTAACAGCTTCAACTGAAGGTTGTCTATCTCTATTTATTAGTCTACGCAAATCAGGTATAAAGGGTCTCGAGTTTTGTTGTATTACTTCAGGTGTTGCCATAATTACTATATTAATTAATATTTTTTACTTTAGTCTACTACTTGACTATTATAGGACATTATAGTATAATTCTCTAATTATATATACAAATTAGAATTTAGTATATATACTATAATGATAATATAAATCTATGGGATTAGCAAGACAAGAAGAAGAAAAGAATTTTGAATCAGAGGAACACGAGATAGTGGACCTTGCTCCATTTATGGCTGAATTTGACGATCAACGGCAAAATCCACCTGGAAAAGATCGTTATATTTCTGCATGTTATGCTGCTGTACTAGGAAGACTAGAGTCAGATGATGTATTTCAACGCCTTTTTAAAGATGTTGTTGCCAGTAGAGATCATGTAACACCTTCACATTTAGTAAATTTAACACTCCGTGCTATACAATACCTTGAATTATATGAGTTCCGGAGACAAACATACCCAGGAGATTTTGCTACAGCAGAACGATGGGATGAAGAATTAGGTGTAATTACATCTCAACCTGAAATGAGAACCCTTCTACGAGACCTTCTAGCTAGTAAAGATACAACTACGACCATATATCAACGTTACGCTGGGTTAAAAAGCGTATTAAACCTAGCGTTACCGAATAGAGATTTAATAGTCGCTGATTTTGGCTGTGGAGGAAACTTAGGTTTACCAGGACTTGAATTAGGCGTAGATTTTGAAGCTGTAGCTGATGAAACACCTGGGCGGGCAGTAGCAGAAAGTTTATTAGTTCCATCAAGGATAGTAAGAGGTCTCGCAGTGGATAAAGAAGATCCAAGAGATCCGCAAGCTATCAAATGGAGACACGCATGTTCATTTTATCCAAGTGAGCTACATAAAATGGGTGATTTACTTGATCTCGAAAAAAGAGTCAATGATGGATCTACAATAGGCTTTCTACAGGGTGATCTCTTAGAGTTAGAAGTTAATCATAAAAATGGTACACTTCCTCGTGACGCTTTCGATGCAGTTTTTATAAGTACTCTCCTCTATCAAATGAATCCAGAACAACAGGAAAAAGTATTACTTAGCGCAAGAAAAAGTGCAAAAGTAGATGGGTTCGTGGTTGCACAAGATTTTGCAAGGATAAATCCTAATGAGCCAAGATCTCTCTCTTTCGGAGAAAGCTGGTTTAGAGATCCGTTTTCGTATCGAACATTTATAGCTGGTGCTGATACAAATTGGGAGATGCGAGAATTTCTCCAATGGCAAAATGGACGATGTACACGTGTAAGACCCGGTGATAATTTCGATGAGGTTTTAAAAAATATTAAGTAAAAAGTATAGATTCTTATATTATACTTCTAGCTCTACAGCTATTGACTTCTCTGATAAAAGCTTTTAGGATGTAAATACTTCTCGAAATGAATTTATTACAATCAATCTTATTTTGGAGGGGAGGTGACAAAATGTTAACGTTAGAAAAAGCGAAAAAAGCGCTTGAAGCATCTGAGAGAAAAGCCCATGAACTCGGAATCGCGGTAACTATAGTTATTGTGGATGAGCATGGAAGTATTTTGGCGGTTAGTAGAATGGATGGTGCTATACCTATAAGTCCTCGCTTCGCATATAGTAAAGCGTATACATCAGCAAACCTTGGTTTACCAACTGAAGCTATGGAAGCATATGCAGCAGAAAATAAGCCATACTTCGGTCTGAATACACTTTTTGGTGGAGAACTAACAACTATTGCAGGTGGTATGCCTGTTAAATTGAATAATAAATTAGTTGGTGGTGTAGGTGTAGGTGGTTCTACTGATACAAAACAGGATGCAGAATGTGCTAAAGCAGCCGTATCAGTGTTAGAAGGTTAAGTTTTAGTTATATTAAAAATAATAGTCACATATTTGTGGCTATTATTTTGGATTTCTACTATATAGAAGAGTTATTTCTTTAATTCTGCTTTGAAGTAGTCAACCCATGGATTGACTGCGGGGTTTTGGTCATATCTGAGAGCTAAATATAGTGTCAAATAACTTCCATACACGAGCGATTCCATAAAGTCATCATATATAGTTTGTCCTGATGTGCTAAATTCAAGTACATCGTGATTGTTTTTCTTAATAACATCGATTGTTAATTTCATTCTGTTTTGAATTTGCTCCGAATAATTTAATGAATTAAGCATAACGAAGTAAAGAGGGGAGAAGGTTGTATTTGATGCATTAGCGTCAGGATGCTGCGTATCGGCTGTACTATAATAAGGAAATTGTAATCCTTCCATAAGGTGATGATTAAGATCTGGAACCAAATAAAAAGCGGAGAAGGTTTTACTGGTTTCATTAAATTGATTCCTTAATATCTGTGCATTACCAGAAAGATGCTCAGCGGCAACGACAATAGGAATTCTTCCATAGAATTTTTCTACATCCTTCATAGCTTGTTCTTTTAACTCCTGGAATTTTTCTCTAAGTCTCGTAATAGCATTAGTTATCTCATGTTCTTCCACTGGGAGAATTCCGGATTTATTCAGCAGTCCAAGAAGACCCAGAATGGTATAGCCATTCCCCAGTCGAGGGACACCAGATGGATTTAATGCACCATCAAAAATATAGCCTGGAATAGCATTATCTTTCGCAAATTCAGCTAAAGCACCACCTTTCGTTAATACGTGCATTTTCGCATTTTTAGCGAGAGCTTCTTCAGCACATGAAAGAACCTCCTCTGTAGTACCAGAGTAACTTGTTAATATTACGAGAGTTTGTTCGTCTACCCAATCAGGAATATGATAATCGGTAACGAATTCGGTAGGTTGATCTAGTTCACGATTGAGTAAAGCTTTTGTTACTAACGCGCCATAGATTGAAGCACCCATACCACAAAAGACTATGGTTTTAACGTTTTCCATTCGTGGAATAGTAAGTGCATTTACTTGTTGCCAGGCTGCTTCTAACTGATCGGGAATTCTCTCGGTAGATTCATATGTATTTTGGGGATCTAATTTTTTTATTGCTTCGAGGTCAGTGTAATTTTGCATAATTCAATTTTCTGTTTTCAGCAGTCGGTATTCGGCTTACAAGTCATCAGTTATCTGTATCCAGTTTAATTCTGTAATGAATTTAAAATAACAAATAAATTTATAATAGACAAACTAATAATGACAACTGATAACTGAAACTGACTACTGGTTACATGCCTTTTCTTTCTTTTTCTCTCTGTTCAGGGGTTTCATCTGGGCGTTTATAATCATCTTCTAACCTCCATGTAAGTCCTGATTCAGGCATGGAAACTTCAAGAACATCACAATCTGTTACTGCCTGATGTCTATGTCTTTGTCCGACGTATGTGGTATACCCTTTACCTTTTTCCATTTTAACAGTCACAAACTCATTTTTTTCATTTTCAATTATAAGATTACATTCACCATTTACTAGCCAATAAGACTCTTGTTTCGTATCGTGTGCTTGTAAGGAAAGCCGTTTTCCAGCATCAATATGGAGTACTTTACCCATATATGGCATGGCTTCTGGTACCCAATGGAGTTCATAACCCCATGGTTTATCTATTTTTCGCACATAGCCTTCTGTGGAGAACAGAGAGCTGTCAAAATCTTTTGAGTCAAATGGTTTCATAGTGTTATTTTAGTTTATCGAAACTTTTCTTTCAAGTTTTTCCACTCGTTTATCAAAAACTGCAAACTAGTGTTCACTATAAGTATTTTTAATAATCTCCTCGATAACAGCAAAGTTTCTATCATTTCCTGCTACTATGAAGTTGTGTTCATTAATTGAGACATAATCTGCTTTATATCCAGCTTCGCGGATTATAATAGTTCTCGGTGCTTGATCAAAAATTTGCGTTTTAACATTTAAAACTATATAAGCATCTATAGTTCCTGTTACAAGATAAATAGGTAACATGCCACCTGCGATGCGTAAACGAAAGAATTGTTTATACAGCTCGCCTAGAACTCGCATATTATTGCTAGCATACTCCTCATTATATTTACCTAAATCGACATTTATAATAGATGCATCTAGTTCTCTAGGGGGTACATAAGGAAGTAGCTTATCGTTTAAAAATGCACCATTATCTTTACTAGCAGAGAATAATTGATCTGCTACTGGGTTATAAATATGTCCTACAATAGGTTCGTCATTTTCTAAAAGTGCTATTTGTACAAAGAAAACGGGAAATTGAGATACATAATTTTTGGTTTGATCGATGGGATCAATTACCCAATTATATGTTCTCTCTCTGTTTGATTTGCCTTCTTCCACAATAATTCCTGAATCAGGAACGAGTGTCTTTAATGCTTCTCTAAGCATATTTTCAGCTGTAACATCGACATTAGTAAAAATATCCCGGGAGTCTTTAAACGATATTTCTTCAATACTATTCCAAGAGTTTAAAACAAATGTACCTACCTTTTTTACAATTTCTGCAGTTTGAACTTGTAAATCTCTTAATTCACGTGGTTGGAGCATGATGTGGTGTTAGAAAACGTCTACTTTTATAGTACTTAGAATATTTTCGAATCTCTTTGCTATATCCTGCTCAATTATTTCTGCTTCTCTCATAATGTCTTCTTTCGTTTTCTCCTGTAGTGAACCTTTTACCGCAGTATAATATTTCATTTTCGGTTCTGTACCCGATGGACGAGCATGTACGACAGTGCGTTCATCATCTGTAAAGAAGAAAGATAACATATCTCCTTTATCCCAATCTCGTGTCTCTATAAGCTCACCTGTCTGTCCATCGCGTAGTTCTCCTGTAAGACGGTCAAGTACTTTTACCACTTTTCTACCAGCAATTTCTTTCGGTAAATCTTCTCGGAGTTTTTTCATTGCTAAATTCATTTGGTCTAGCGCGCCAAATCCTTCAATGAGTTTATAATAGAGTCTTTCTGCATAATATCCATATTTTTGGTAAATAGATTCTAAAAGTTCCATGGGCGTTATATTGTTGTCTTTACAATATGCTGCCATCTCTGCTGCTACGATGGCTGGGGTTTCTGCACCTTTATCTCGATAAGCAGTACCGAATAAATACCCGACACTTTCTTCAGCTGCGAAAATAAACTGTTTATCAGCAGGCAAATGCTGAATTCTATCACCTATGAATTTAAATCCGACAAGTAAGTCTCCAATCGCTTCAGCGCCAAATCCTTCGACGATATCTCTGAATAAATCTGTAGTTACGGAGGTTTTAACAAAAACTGGATGTGAAGGAAGTTTTCCATTTTTCTTCAAGGTATCGAGAATAAAGTAAGTCATGATAACAGCTCCTTGATTTCCATTAAGAGGAGTCCAGTTACCAGTTCTGTCAGGAACAGCCATACCAAGTCTATCTGCGTCGGGATCAGAGAGAAGAACAATATCCGCATTAACTTGTTTCGCTAAATCTATCGCCTGTCTATATACGTTTGGGAACTCTGGATTCGGGAATCTTCCCTCTACATTAGGAAAGTTTCCATCCAGACTCATTTGATCTTCTACAAGTATGATATCTTGAAAGCCTAACTCTTTTAGTACTGGTAGAACTGATTGCGATCCAACTCCGTGCATAGGTGAATAAACGATCTTAACATTTCTACTTCCATAAATAGAAGCTGCTTTTGCGGCTTGGGCAAATGCTTTATCAACATCTTCGCCTATATATTTGATCAAACCTTGTGAAACTGCTTCATCGAAACTCATTTTATTTATTTTTGTTATTGATTTGAATTCTTGTTCAATCTGCGCTCCTACCTCTGGTAAGACTTGCACCCCGTTCTCATCGTAGACTTTATATCCATTAAATTCTGGTGGATTATGACTTGCTGTAAGCACAATACCACCCACACAACCTAAATGTCTGACTGTGAATGAAAGTTCCGGTGTAGCTCGGTAGTAGTTAAACATGTGTACAGGAATACCATTAGCGGCTAATACTCGTGCAGTTTCTCTTATTAGTGTGTCGGAGTTGTTACGGCTATCATATGCTAACGCTACACCTTTTTGAATTTGATCTTTTTTATATTTAAGAAGATATTGTGCATATGCTTGTGAAGCCCAGCGGATTGTATAGTTATTTATTCTATTTGTCCCTATATCCATCGTGCCTCGGATGCCACCTGTTCCGAAAATCACTACCCTATAAAAACGATCCATTAATGATTCCCAATTTTCATTATTAATTTCTTGTGTTAGCTGAGGGACGAATTCTTTAAACTCTTCTTCTGTAAGCCATCTTACAATTTCATCATGAGCAGTTTTATTTACTTTTTTTTCTTGAAGCGCTGTGGAAAGTTTTTGCGCGAGCTGTGCATCCATACTTTTAGTATTATAGCAAATATCTCTGCATTGGTATTGCTATGCAGAAGATTCTTCTCCCGATATTGCCTGGATTAGAATACTATTATGCATTTCAGTTTACATAGCAACAAGGAAAATGTCAATTAAACGTTTAAGTGGCTGGGATTGGCTTCCTGTTTTTAGACCTTTCTCAATTTCATACAACTTTATATAGTATGATACGAGCTGTTCTTGGGAAAATGACTTAGCTTGCTTAATTAACTTCGTCCGTTGCCATTCCTGCATCCGTTTTACTTCTTCTATTGGTTGTGTAATCCTGAAGGGGTCATTCTCCATAGGTTCTATCGCTGTTTTTTCATTCCGTTCCCGATGTAAATTAGATTGAGGATGTAGGGCAATAAAGAGACGGAAATGGCGAACAAGCATATAGAAAACCAATTCTTCATCTACGGTTTCTAGAACTTCGTGATAAAGTCGGAGAAGATTTTTCCCATTAGTAGGCTGTAGAGAGTCGAGCAATGTAAAAAGAGGTTTGGGAAGGTTGAAAGTACGGATAGTTGCATTTTTCAAGGTACTAACTGTCTTTTTTTCTATTTCTTTTTCTTCCCACATGACAATTGTTGCATTATCCGCTTGGGATAGTAGATATATTATTAAGTCTTTTAGCTCTGTGGATTGTTTCCTGCGCGACAGAAGATTTTCTATAAAAATAACTTTCTCATCAGAGAATAATCCACCACCTTCTAAGGTCTGTACGAGGTCTGTCAGGGTTATCTCAGATCCTTCGAAAAGATTTGCATTAGGATATTTAAATTTTAGGTCAATAAGATGTTTCCTTGTTGCGGCAAGATTATCACCATGAATTAACGTTAACATAGATTCAGGATTTATAATTAGGAATCAAGAAAAGTATAGCAGGTAGTTTTTCATGTTTATAGTTTCAAAGTTTCGGAGATTCCTAATTGTAGAGTGTACTTAGAAACTTTTATAACTTCATCATCCATCGGAACATTTCTTGAGCTGTGTCAGAAATAGAAAATGTTTGATCAGAAGTTTTATTGAATGTCCGACTCGGTAAAAAAGGTTTTGCTTCTCTCTGTATACCTAGAACATAGGCCGTTTGTGTCGGTGTACCTTTTATCTTTGGCAATTTTTCTATTGCATTGTATTGTTTTGTAGGTTGATTGTTTGTGTCCATGAAAGAGAAGCCATGAAATGGGCCTCCTCCTGCATGCAGAAGAAATGGCGTAATTGCTACGATATCTGGGTCAGACCAAACAGATTCAAATGCTTCTTTATAATACTCGGCTTTTGTATCCTCACTAATACTCGGTGCATTCCAACCAGTTTCCGTGATAAAAATAGGAATATCTCTATTCCGGTACTGTAGAATAAGCTCCCGTTCATATGAAAAGCTTGAAATACTTTTCGGAGTATCGACATAGGGTGGTTGAGAGAATCCTGGATTTGGATACGAATGACTCGAAAAACCATCTATTTGACTAAAAACTCCGGGTACAGCCTGATTCATCAATCGCATGTAGTTATATTGGTTCATATAGTCCGGAAATTGCTCAGGAGCAGCGTTATCTAAACCAGCGCTTATAATGAAGAAGTCCTGGCTTTTGGATTTAAAAATGGTTACGGCAAAACTTAGTATCTCTGCATATTCTGCAGGATTTACTTCGCCACCCCATTCATCTCCTCTATTTACCTCATTAAAGACAATTATGTACCTATTTTTTGTTGGCCAGTTTAGAGAATCAAGGAAATTAGCAAAATCTACAATATCTGAGAATTGCGGTTTTTTCCAAACTTTTGTATTAAAATAATCTCCCTCTGAGGCAAGTCGAATTATGGGAATTACATGGTGTTCTCTTGCTTGATCCATGAATGTTTGCCATTTGAGAATGTCCCTGTCTCCAATCTGAATAGGTATAGTAACATACCCCCAATCTCCACCATTAGAGTTTACTAGTCCGGCTGCTTCATCGAGTTCATGATCAAACAGGATATGAATTCCAACCTTATTATTTGGTAACACCCGAGGATCTTCTATAGCTAAAACAGGCTTGGTAAAAAATAATAGAATGAAAAGAAAAAAAATCAAAGAAAGGATGTGTCTCATAGTTATTTGATTATAACATTTTTTCAGTTCATTTTTTATTGTACATTATTCTTCGTTTTTCTTAAAAAAGAAGCTAA
>CAZEJU010000021.1:11262-19783 GCA_964512695.1 uncultured Gammaproteobacteria bacterium
TATGATAACTTTTTTTGCTGTGTTTGACAAAAAAAAAGAAACACTGTATCGTAAAATTGTACGTAAGAAAAACGTAAGAATCACATCTTTATGCCCATAAAACCGCTGTCACTTTATACACAATTTTACACTTCTAATACATTTACTCTTCGGATTAAGCATACAGGTCTGGAAACTAAAATGATTATGAGGATAAATAACAATATTATAAATACTAAAATGCTACCAAGAACATTGGAAACTATAAAAAAAACCATACCCTCAGTATTACGATCTACATGTTATAACGATAATAATACTCCTTTTTACAAAGAAGTACTCCGGACTGAAATTGGTCATCTTTTTGAGCATATTCTCATAGAATATATGTGTTTAATAAAAATGCAGACCGGTGCATTAGCAGCAGAATATTCAGGAGTCACGAAATGGAATTGGGTAGTACATCCTGTCGGATCGTTTCATATAACAGTAAGCTCGGGTAAGGAGGACCTTTTATATTTTTCTGAAGCTATAAAAAAAACAATTTCTTTAACAGAGTATCTTTTCCAAATTCATAATCAAACATCTATTCCTACTATGACAGATTCTCTATTGCAGAATTTCCAAATAGCTTCCTTAGAAACAGTTTAAACTTCTTTTGTGTTTATTTTGTCCGTTTTTTGTCAAGAAAGATTATGAAGCCATGAGTATAGTGAATCCAATGAGAAAAATTCACACTACGAAACAAGGATACGTGAAACTCGAGAAAGAATATAATGATCTTCTTGCCCAAAGGCCTGATGCGGTAGAGAATCTAACACGTGCTAGGGAATTAGGAGATCTTCGTGAGAATGGATACTATAAAGCTTCACGAGCCAAACTTTCGTTTATCGATAGTAGATTGTTATATCTAAAATCAGTACTTAAAAATGCTCAAATAGTTGAAGTCGCGTCAACAGATGTAGTTACCATTGGTTGTACTGTACGAGTAAAAAATGGAGTCGGTGAAAAGGTGTTCACTATTGTAGGAGAGTTAGAAGCAGATCCTTTAGATGGAAAGCTTTCTGAAGTTTCACCCATAGGAAAAGCTCTTCTTGGAAAACAAATTGGGGAGAGTGTAACAATCCAGGTTCCTGCAGGAAATATTCATTATACCATTCTTCATATCTCCGCTTGATAAGCAATTGATACAAGTTCCAGATGAAGCTTATTTAACACAATATATTTAAAATACCATTCAACTCAATTGATAAAGAGGAGGCTTGTCTTTCTCTAGTATGGTAAGATAGGTTTTTATGAAAACGTTTTGGCAGGATTTAGCGCAGAAGAAAAAGCCATTTTTTGCTTTAGCTCCAATGGATGGAGCAACAGATAGTATATTTCGTCGTGTGGTTGCTGAAACTGCACCTCCTGATGTTTTTTTTACAGAATTTACGAATGTTGAGGGATTATTTTCAGCTGGAAGAAAACACATAGAACGACGATTATTTTATAGTAAAAAAGAACGGCCTCTAATAGCACAGGTTTGGGGTCTGAATCCGGAGCATTTTTATAAGGCTGCGCAACTTTTAGGCGAGAGAAAATTTGATGGTGTTGATATAAATATGGGTTGTCCTGTGCATTCAGTTACCATGAGAGGTGCATGCTCTGCCCTTATTAAAAACCCTCAACTAGCGAAAGAAATTATACTTGCTACGAAAGAAGGCTCTGGCCAGTTACCAGTCAGTGTTAAGACAAGGATCGGTTTTAATACTATACAAACAGAAGAATGGATACGTTTTTTACTTGACCAAGATCTTGATGCATTAACGGTACATGGTCGAACAGCAAAAGAAATGTCAAAAGTTCCAGCTCACTGGGATGAAATAGGAAAAGTTATTTTGTTAAGAGATGAAATGCGAAAGAAAACAATAATAATAGGTAATGGTGATATAAAAAGTGTGTCAGAAGGACAGGAAAAAGCAACGCGCTATAAGCTCGATGGTATTATGATCGGACGAGGAATTTTCGAGAATATTTGGGTATTTAAAGAAGACTTCGATCCAACAAGCATATCTCTTAAAAAACGACTAGAGATTTTACAATATCATCTTTTATTGTATGAGAAAGAAACGAAAGAAAAATTGCCTTTTCAAACACTAAAGAAATATTTTAAGATTTATATTAGAGACTTTGACGGTGCAAGCGAGTTACGAATGAAGTTAATGGAAACCAAATCAGTGAGTGAAGTCCATCCACTACTTCAGGCAGTTATTCGTTAAAGGAAAGTTTTGCTCTAGTTATTAGCAAGGTTAATCGTAAAATTCTACCCACGTTAGTATTATTCCTACACATTTCTCACATAAGATTTGTTATACTCTACGCTTAAGTAATAAACGTAATGAATTTTACGTATTCCTGCCCAACGAGTTTAGATGAATGTCTTCTAACTCGTTGGGTTTTTTGTTATGCAACATGCAGTTATTGTTTTACCTACATACAATGAGCGGAGTACTATTAAACGCTTATTAAATGCTATCCTTACACAGCAACAGTTTGTGAGGAATGTTTACCTTTCAATCGTGGTTGTGGATGATTCATCGCCAGATGGGACAAGTGATATTGTCAGAGAATATGCTAAATTCTTCCCACAAGTGCATCTTTTAACTGGTAGAAAAAAGCAAGGTTTAGGAAGGGCATATATTCGGGGGTTCACCTATGCCATAAGAAAGCTACATGCAGATATCGTATTTGAGATGGATGCAGATTTTTCTCATAGTCCTTCATATATTCCACGATTTATTGCTGAAATTGAAAGAGGGAAAGATTTCGTTATCGGTTCACGCTATATCCGAGGTGGCTCTATTCCTGCAGATTGGTCATGGAAACGAAAGTTAAACAGTAAATGGGGTAATATTTTTGCACGATATATTGCAGGGCTTCATGGCGTTCAAGACTGTACTAGTGGATTTCGTGCAATTAAAACTGAACTTTTAAGAAGTCTTCATTTCCAGAAGTTAGGAGTTAAAGGATATGCATTCCAAATTAGCCTGCTCTATCATGCCTTAAAAACAGGTGCTTCTGTGTCTGAAATTCCTATAGATTTTATAGATCGAAAAGAAGGAAAATCGAAAATACGTTTTGCTGATATTAGTGAATTTGTAACAACAGCTTTTACTTTACGATTTCCTACTCTCCCATACCTTACGTCATTCATCTTCTTCTTTTTTATAGGTTTTTTTCTAGGGCTTTCTTGTATATTTTTACAAACACAAGGCTTTCTCCAAAGTACGATAGTTGCTACAGCATTTATGATGGCATTTTCCATGGCAATAACCTTTCAAGGAATTTTTAGTTTGTACTGGATGCTTTACGTCTGGGAAGATATAAAAAATAAAGATACAGATAATGAATCTCTTGTTTTAGTAAGACCCATGCATTCATTTACAGCGCTGATTCCTGCAAGACATGAGGAGAAAGTCATTGCAGATACGTTACACGCTGTTTCTGCTATTGAGTATCCAGAACAGATGAAAGAAACATTAGTTATTTGTCGGAGTGATGACGTCAATACAATTTTAACTGTTCAGAAAACAATTGATAATATCGGTAAAAGTAATATAAAACTCGTAGTTTTTGACGATTATCCTATTAATAAGCCCCATAGTTTAAATATTGGATTAGCACATGCAACGAAAGATATTGTTGTGGTTTTTGACGCTGAAGATCAACCTCATAAAGATATTTACGCAGTTGTAAATAAAAAATTCGTTACAGATGATTCTGATGTCGTTCAATCAGGCGTGCAATTAATGAATTACCGCTCTCGGTGGTTTTCAATGATTAACGTGTTAGAATATTTTTTCTGGTTTAAATCAACCCTTCATTTTTTTGCAGAATCAGGAGTTATACCTCTAGGAGGAAACACAGTATTTTTTAAAAGATCATGGCTGAATAAAATCGATGGGTGGGATGAAGAATGTCTCACTGAGGATGCAGATATAGGTATACGCTTAAGTATAGAAGGTGCAAAAACCGCTGTGGTGTATAACCCTCGTTATGCTACTCAAGAGGAAACGCCTTTAACGCTAAGCAGTTTCATTCGGCAACGCACACGGTGGAATCATGGTTTTTTACAAATACTTTTAAAACAAGAATGGCTTGCCTTTCCGAAGGGTTCACAACGTTTTCTTGCGGCATATATCCTATTCCTTCCTATCCTACAGTTTTTAACAATAGTTTTTATGCCTGTTTTACTCTATTTAGGCTATGCTATTAAACCTTCAGTCCTTATTTCACTTTTAACTATTATCCCTCTATTTGTTTTACTCTTACAATTTATTACGTATAACATCGGTTTGTATGAATTTACGAAAGATTACAGAAAGAAGTATTCATTATTCTTTCCGGTTTTTTTACTTATTACGTTTTTTCCATTTCAAATCGTTCTTGCTTTTAGTGCTTTTCGAGCCATTGTGCGTTTAGTTAGCGGAAATATGGTTTGGGAGAAAACGCAGCATATGAATGCACATCGTGAATCGTTTACTATATCTCCTGCATATTAAAAGTAGGTGCAATATGCAAATACTAAAAAAAATTACATTACTTACATTTCGTGAGAAATTATTACTTGCGGCATTATTAGTTACAGCAGCAGTCGCGCATGGCTATAACATGTTCCATTTCCCTTACTACGAGAATGATGAAGGTGTATATATGTCACAAGCATGGTCACTTCTTAAGTTTGGAAAACTTGCTCCATATACATATTGGTATGATCATGCGCCGGGAGGCTGGATACTAATAGCCTTATGGACATTCCTTACAGGAGGTTTCTTTACATTCGGATTTTCTATAAATACCGGAAGAGTATTAATGCTGGTTTTGCATGTGTTTTCTAGCATATTTCTCTATTTCATAATGAGGAAATTAACGAAGAGTTCTTTAGCAAGTGCAACCGCTGTGATTATTTTTTCCTTATCACCTCTAGGAATATATTATCAACGACGTGTTCTTCTCGACAATATTATAGTTTTTTGGATGTTGTTGTCATTAGTCTTTGCTTTTTATTACCAGCATAAATTACGATATATTTTTTTAAGTGGCGTTGCCTTCGGAATTGCAGTTCTGAGCAAGGAAACAGCCATCTTTTTACTTCCAGTCTATATCTATATTATTTACGCCGTTTCACATTCACATCATAAGCGTTTTGCGGTGATTCAATGGATAAGTGTCTTCAGTATGACTGTGAGCTTATATCTTTTATATGCTCTTTTAAAAGGGGAATTTTTTCCATATGGTACACCTTTAGGAGGTGAGTATCCACATGTTAGTTTGATAGATGCATTAAAATTCCAAACCAGCAGAAAAGGAGGTAGTATTTTTGATTTTGAGAATTCTTCTTTTTGGTATGGGATGCGTATGTGGTTAAGTGAAGATCCTGTTGTTATTTATTTAGGTGCTGTAGCTACGGTACTTAATATTCTGATTGGTATTAAAAATTTTGCAGCGCGAGTAGCCGGTTGGTTATCGGTATTTTTCTGGATATTTCTTATGCGGGGAGGACTGGTTATTGAATTCTATATAACTCCCATTATTCCGCTTCTGGCTATGAATATTGCTTTATTCGGATGGTATATGCAGCAGTTATTAGATAGACTTTCCTATGTTCGAGTTTTAAAACATATTCCTTCACTTGCTTTGTGTAGTGGAATTATTATAACTTCTTTTTATTACGCAACGAATATCCGTGATTCTTTAAACTTGTACACTTCAGATCAAGTTACACCTCAGGTAAAAGCGGTTGATTGGATATTAGCCAGAGAAACGCCGGGAACATTTATGATTATTGATAATTATGGATATATTGATTTACAAGAGCGAAAAAAAGATACCTCATTTAAAACCGAATGGTATTGGAAAGTGGATAAAGACCCCGATGTTCGTGAAGATATGATTAACTCAGATGAAAATAATGTTGATTATGTGGCTTTGACACCACAGATGAAAAACGATATTGCATATTCAGGACTTGGTATGACACTTGCGGCATGGAAAAACTCTAGACCCATAACTATCTTTTCAAATGACTATTGGGATGTCGACGTCTGGGGAAGTATGAATCCAGAACGTATACTAAAAGCTTCATGGGAAAGTTACAAAAAAGATTTTATAAAACAAGGCAGAGTCATCGATCCGTACCAAAATGACATTACTACATCTGAGGGACAGTCATATGCACTATTACGTGCTGTATGGATGAATGATAAAAAAACATTTGATGATGTCTATGGATGGACGAAACTGTATTTACGGCAACCGACTGGTATATATTATTGGAAGTGGGAAGGCTCTACTGATTCAGGAAAAGTGATCGATCAAGGAAATGCTACAGATGCAGACCAGGATATCGTTCTCGCGTTACTATTCGCTCAAAAAAAATGGAAAGATGAAACATATAAAGATGATGCTATGGAAACACTGCAAGCGATATGGTCAAATAATATTGTAAGATTTAACAATAATTATTATGTTTCAGCTGGAAATTGGGGAAACATGAAAGCTGAGATAGTCATAAATCCATCGTATCTTTCCCCTGCGTCATATAGAATTTTTGCTGAAGTTGATCGATCGAGAAATTGGAATGCCTTAGTAGAATCATCATATGAAGTCCTACAAGGGTGTACGGCCGCTAAATTAGATCAAAATACAGGTATCTTACCCCCAGAATGGTGCGCTTTTGATAAAAAAACGAGAACATTCCGACAGGTGAAAGCGGCCGATGCTAAAGCTACAGAATATGGATATAACGCCTTTCGTGTTCCATGGCGAGTAGCGCTTGATTATATATGGAATAAAGAAAAGAAAGCGAAAGAATACCTTGCTTCTCTTAATCATTTACAGGAAGAATATAAAACAAAGAAAAAAATAGCTGCATCTTATAAACATAATGGAGAAGTCTGGGAAGATTATGAATCAGTGGCGGCATATGGCGGAAACATCGGTTACTTTATGATTCATGATAGCAAACATGCAGATCATATTTTTAAAGAGAAATTACTAAAGAAATTTTACGAAGATAGAGAGAGAAGTTATTGGGACGATCCAAAGAATTATTACACACAAAATTGGGGGTGGTTCGGAACTGCACTTTATAGTAAACAGTTACCGAATCTATGGGGTAATACCGCAAGCTCTACACAAAAAACAAACAGAGAATAAAAATCAGTTATCAGTGAGCCGATAACTGAAAACTGGAAATCGATTACAGAGTATTTGTTGTGTTTGACTACTTCAAACGTGTCGTGTATGCTGGTTATTCATGAAACTTTCCTGCCCAAATGTTTCACAATTTCTTCGGGGTAAGAAAAAAATCGCGTTAGTATTAACAAGTTTTTTTATAGTACTCTCTGCTGCTTTGCTTATTTTTAGTAGGGAAGTTGTTGTTCCTTCATATGCACGACATCGTTTTCTTACAAAAAGTGCTTTTAATCCGTTACGAAATAGGAAAGTGAAGCTTACACCCACATTGACTCTTACGCCTCTAGCTACTGCTACACCTACTCTACCAGTAACGCCAATACTTCCATCTACCCCTTCCTCTACTACCACTCTGCAACTCACCCAATCACTGCAATCTCAGACTCCGAAAATGAACTTCGGTATGGGACCCGAAGCTGACCAAGCTCTACAAACAAGACTTGTTAAAGAAACACCTGTAAAGATGTTAACAAGTTGGTTTAATGGTTCTCATGATCTTTCGTGGATTATGAACTGGAAGCACGATTTAATTCCTCAATTATATACTAAAAATTATATGCTTCACCTAGTTACATTTACAGATTATCCAGAAATTCCTCTTCAAACGCCATACGGTCCTGCATGTGGAAGAGAATACCCTTTAACTACAAAGATGCTTGATGATATGAAAAAACTTGCTCAAACGTTTGCCGGTTCAGGAGAGTTATATGTAACATTATTTACAGAGTTTCAAACATATCCTTGTGAAGATAATACATGGGTAGGAAATGAAAATTATTATAAAACACTAAAAGATCAATACAGAGCCGCGAAGCAAGTGTTTAAAGAATATGCACCGAATGCTAAAGTCGGTATTTCATGGGGAGGTTGGATAAGTCGATGGGACGATCCCAGTAAAGGTGCAGGACGTTCTTTAATTCCATATTTTGACGATATTCTTAAAGAATCTGATATTACGGCTTTTCAGGCTATGGAATCTGGTACGAACGTTGAGGATATCCGGTCTATGAGTAAAATTCTTGGGGCATATGGAAAACCAATTATACTTTCTCACTATAAACCTGATAATGGCTCACAAACGACATTCGATGCAGATGTAAAAACTGTATTTACGGATGATTTTTTACGCGAAATAACAGGATATGGTCTTTTTGCTTATAGTTTTATGGATAACGTAAATGTATCAAATTCTGAAGCCACATATCAATTTATAAAAAGCGCAATCGTAAAATACCAGAAATAAAGTAGTTATCTGTAGGTTATAGGAAGCGATCGAACATCTTGTTGTTCTTTCTCTTCATCT
>CAZEJU010000022.1:0-16135 GCA_964512695.1 uncultured Gammaproteobacteria bacterium
ATAGTTCTCCATAGCTGGGGAATGTATAAAATTCACCAGAGAAATAAATAATATGGAGCATCACCATACTACAACCACATCTTCAAAATTTTACACCTGCCCAATGCACCCTGAAGTACAAAAAGATGCTCCTGGACGCTGTCCTAAATGCGGTATGTCACTTGTAGAAGCTAAGAAAAACGACCACGCAGCACATGATGAACATACAAGTCATCACGAGCACAGTATGAAAACTGTTGGTGATATGACATTTTGGGAAAAATTCAAAATGAGTATGACCATGACTATGGGAATGGATCATACGGGAAAAGCAGGACGCGAGATGGCTAAGCTCATGGAAGAAGATATTCGAAATAAGTTCTTTTTCTCACTTCTTCTCACCATACCCATACTTGCTTACTCAATGGGAGAAATGCTTTTCGGCTGGGATCTACCCTCACCGATCCCAAAACCATGGCTATTATTTTTACTAACGACACCAGTCTTTTTTTACGGTGGATGGCTATTTCTTTACTCCTCATATTATGAACTGAAAAGTAGAAAATTAGGGATGTCGGTTCTCATTGCAGTGGGAATTACAGCAGCATACGGTTTTAGTGTTGTACTAACGTTACTTGGAAGTCATGAAACATTTTATGAAGCAGCTGCAATGCTTATTACCTTCGTCCTTTTCGGTCATTGGATGGAAATGAAGTCAAGGCGTGGTACAACTGATGCACTACAAGCTCTTTTTAATCTCGTTCCTCCACAAGCAAGGTTACTGAAAAACGGTAAAGAAGAACTAGTGGCAACTTCAGATGTAAAGATAGGCGATATCATAGTATTAAAACCTGGAGATAAAGTACCGGTAGATGGAGAGATAATCGATGGTGAAACAGCTATAGATGAATCTTTAGTTACAGGAGAGTCTATACCTGTTGCAAAGAAGAAAGGGGATCAAGTTATTGGAGGATCAATAAATCAATCAGGATCTGTGCAGTTCAAAGCAACGAAAATTGGCGAAGATACTGCTCTTGCCCAGATCGCCAAAATGGTAGAGACTGCCCAAAACTCAAAAGCACCAGGACAAAAGATTGCAGATAAATTTGCAGGATATTTGGTTATTCTTGCAGTAGGAAGTGGGCTATTAACGTTTGTTGTCTGGTATTTCGTCTTAGGTCAGCCTTTACTTATGGCTCTCACCTTTGCAATATCAGCTGTAGTCATTGCATGTCCAGATGCTCTTGGACTCGCTACACCAACAGCAGTCGCTGTGGGTACAGGACTTGGAGCAAAGCATAACATTCTTATCAAAGATGCGCCGACACTTGAACAAGTTTCAAAAATTCAAGCAGTCGTACTCGATAAAACGGGCACACTTACAGAAGGAAAACCAAAAGTCACAAAAGTCGCAACAGTCAGTGGATTTAATGAAAATGACGCATTGCAGCTAATCGGTGCAGCAGAAGCAAAATCATCACATCCGCTTGCTAATGCAGTACTCGAAGCACTAAAGAGTAAGAAACTTTCCTTGCCACAAAAAGTTGAGAAGTTTGAGAATTTATCAGGACTAGGAGTTAAGGCTGTAGTGGATGGAAAGAGTGTCCTTGTAGGTACTGTAAAACTAATGAGAGAAAATAACGTTGAAATAAAAGATTTAGAAAAAGAGATACAAACTTTACTAGAAAATGGTCAAACCATAATGGTATTAGCAGTTGATGGAAAGTTACAAGCTGTCGTAGGTGCTGCTGATCCTATAAAGACAAATGCTAGAAAAGCAATAGAGCGACTGAATGAACTTAGAATAGAAACAGCAATGATCACAGGAGATAATGAAACGACTGCCCAGGCAGTTGCTAAGGAGTTAGGGATAAAAAGAGTTTTCGCAGATGTCATGCCAGAAGATAAAGCGTCATATGTCAAAAAGCTCCAGAAAGAAGGGAAGTTTGTTGCAATGGTTGGTGATGGTGTCAACGACGCTCCTGCACTTGCACAAGCAGATATAGGAATCGCAATCGGAGCAGGAACTGACGTAGCTATAGAAACAGCAAAAGTTGTTCTTATGAAATCAGATCCGGCTGATGTACTTAGGGCTATACGCTTATCAAAAGCAACAGTTAGAAAAATGAAGCAAAATCTTTTCTGGGCTTCTATATATAACTTATTGGCTATTCCTGTTGCAGCAGGACTTTTCTATCCTTCATTCAATATAATGTTACGTCCAGAATGGTCTGCGTTACTCATGAGTGCGTCTTCAATCATCGTTGCTACAAATGCTGTGCTACTTAATAGAGCCGAAAAAGACCTCATATCAGTATAAGAAGAACAAGACTTCAATATCTGTCTCAATCTATAGGCTGATCATCTACTTACTATTGACCCTGAAACTAGTCTCAACTATAATACTTATAGGATTTAATGATTGATAAGATAGATGGAGATTTAAAAGAAGTTCTAGCAGAAGCCCGAGCAATATATTTCGCAATGACACACGGGGCAATTACCTCCCAACAAGCCATAGTCCGTACAAGGCCCTATTTACAAAAATTAAATTCAGCCATAGGTCTAATTGCTAAAAAACACAATCAAAAACCAAAGTATATTTCTTTTAATAATTTAGGGGAGAATATATAAAGTTTATGAAGTCAATTTATGTAAGTGATATGCCAGGTTGGAAAAGGATAAGTATTTTAATATTGATTGAAGTAACTTTATACCTTATAGGTATAACTCAAAAGCTTTTGGGCACAAGGAATATCTCGAAAGATGTATCAGTAAGTTAATTTTCTGCTTAATCGTGAGATAATTTCCCAATTACTTTACCTTGAATCATAATTTCTTTTGCTATTATTGGTTTGTATTCAGGATTATGACTTTCGGGTAGAAGTACAACATACCCATCCATCTTCTTAAATCTTTTTAAAGTAGCTGTCTCTTCATCAGGATTGAAAGCAACAACTATATCTCCGTTATTGGGAACAGGTTGAGGTGCCACAATGACAATATCACCAGTTTTTAGTCCGGTTTTTGACATACTATCCCCTCTTACACGTAATAAGAACGCATCAGTCCTGCCGTGAATATCTGATTTCGCAACATCACGATACTCTTCAATATTTTCTTGAGCTAATGTCGGTGTACCCGCCCTAATTTCCCCTATCAAAGGTAGGCTTACTTTATCATCATCTGGCAAGGGAGGAAGAAGTATTTTAATAGCCCTTCGTGCTTTTTTTTCTCGATGAATATAACCGAGGTTTTGTAATTTCTCAAGCTGAATAGAAACTCCTCGGATTGATTTTATCTGGGTTGCCTCCATGATTTCTGGGATCGATGGTGAGTAGCCATTTTTTAATTGAAACTTGGAGACAAAGATAAACACTTTTTTTGCGTTATCAGTCAAATTACTCATAGTGGTAATTAATTCTACCATTGACAATTCTACTATGCAAGAGTATAAATTGTGTACTGCCTTCTCCATAGGAGGACAGGAAAGATTGAGATGGATATAAAATATGGCATTTAAAGGACTATTTGTTGGTGTTGATCGTTATGAATCACCTCGTTTAAATTGGCTGAATTGTGCTGTCCGAGATGCTACTGCTATGCATGCGCTATTCAAAGATACTTTGGGTGGCGAGACATCTTTGATTGTTGATGAAGATGCAACGCTTTTAAATATACAAAATGCTTTTGAAAAACTTGTGAATAGTGATCCGGACGATTTTGTGGTTGTATATTTCTCTGGTCATGGAACGGAAACTCATCAGCTAGTTACGTATGATGCAAAACCCTGGGATTATGAAAAAACAGCAATACCATTAGACCTGCTCACAAAATGGTTCTCCCTCATTACAGCAAAAAAAGTTCTTTGTATTCTTGATTGTTGTTTTTCTGGTGGAATGGGAGCTAAAGCATTCCAGGTCGAAGATCACTCGAGAGATACAAGTTCGGAAGAGGGTCTACTCGAACAGTTGTCGGGAGAAGGAAGATTAATCTTCACAGCATCTGGTCCTAAAGAAAAGTCATGGGAGAACTCAAGGATTGGACATGGTTGGATGACTAACTTTTTACTTGAAGCACTGCAAGGTGCAGAAGAAGTTCGAAAAGACGGAAAGGTTAGTGTCTATTCTTTACTTGAGTACGTTACAGGAAGAGTTATAGATGCCACTTCTAAAACAGGAAAAAAACAAAATCCCTCGATTAGAGGGTCTATTGATGGTGAATTCAAATTACCTATCTTCACACCTGGAGAAACATACATAAAGGCGTTCCCTGAAAGAGCTCCAAAAGAAGTTACTAGTGATCTAAATAGTCTTGCTACATATGGATTCCCACAAGAATTGATAGAAGTATGGTCTGGCGTCATTCCGTCACTAAACCAGTTGCAACTGGATGCGGTAAATGAGTTTGGGGTATTAAAAGGAGAACCTCTTGTTGTCTCTGCACCCACCTCTTCTGGTAAAACGATGATTGGTGAACTAGCTGCGTTACAGGCCGCACTTCAAAGAAAAAGAACAATATTTTTGTTTCCCTTGAAGGCGATTGTTAATGACAAACAAAGATACTTCATGAAAACCTATGGCGATTTTGGTATTCGCACTATTCGTGTAACCGGTGATAGTACATCTGATGAAACAAAACCCTTAATGAGAGGTCAATATGATATTTGCCTACTCACTTATGAAAAGTTTTCAGCTATTGTTCTGGCAAATCCATTTATTCTGGAACAAGTAAATACGATTGTTATTGATGAAGTGCAAATGATTGCTGACAAGTCTCGCGGAAGCAATTTGGAGTTCCTTCTGACTTTAATTAAAGCGAGGAAAAAGGAAGGTATTGATCCGCAAGTAATATGCCTATCTGCTGTCATTGGTGATACTAATGGACTTGAAAGGTGGCTTGGTGCTAGACTTCTCAAACGAATAGAAAGACCAGTACCTTTAGATGAAGGTTTGATAAACGGAAACGGTGACTTCAGATTCATTGATTCCTCTAATGGCGAAGAAAAAGTGTTAAATCAAATAGTCGTTCCCAATTATGGTGGGAGTAACTCTAGTCAGGTAATAATCAAACCATTAGTGAAAAAGTTAGTTGATGAAGGCAAGCAAGTTTTAATTTTTAGAGACAAAAAAGGCGACACAACTGGTTGTGCAAATTATCTTGTACCAATACTCCGTTTGCCTCCCGCAGAAGATGCAATAAATAGATTGCCAAATGGTGATAATTCTGTCGTTGCAACAAAACTAAAAGCAGCGCTTCAAGGCGGTATCGCGTTCCATAATGCTGATTTAAACGCCGAGCAAAGATTGATAGTTGAAGAAGAGTACAGGAAGCCCGACAGTAAAATTAGAGTAATCGTTGCCACAACAACTCTTGCAATGGGAATTAATACTCCTGCAGAAGCTGTTGTTGTAGCAGGTTTGGAACATCCGGATGGACCATACTCAATAGCTGAATATAAAAATATAATCGGCAGAGCCGGAAGATTGGGAGCGGCTTCAAAGGGCATATCATATCTTGTTTCAATGACTAATAGCGATGAGCATCTCAACTGGAATAAATATGTCAAAGGACAAGCAGAAGATTTAAAATCTATGTTTTTTTCCAGAGATACAGATCCGAGATTATTAATACTAAAAGTCTTGGTAGCTGCAAAAAAGACCGCCGGGGAAGGACTACCGAAAGAAGAAGTAGTTAGCTTCTTGGAAGAAAGTTTTGGTTCATTTCAAGAAAAATTAAATAATCCTAACTGGAGCTGGGATAGAGATGCATTAGTCAGATCACTTGAAGAATTAGCCTCACATGATTTGATTGATGTCGATCAAGACGGAAAATATACACTAACACCACTCGGTAGACTTTGTGGTGAATCTGGGGTTGAGGTTGAATCTGTGATACGACTTGTAGAAGCATTTGACGGCACCGATCTCGCGACTATTAATGACCCGACTTTATTAGTTGCCGCTCAGTTAACAGTTGAACTGGATAAACTATCCTTCGTAATGCACCGTACATCACGTTCAGAACCACAAACTTGGTTGTCCGAAGTAAGAAGGCAAAGCATTGCACCAAATGTATTTTCTGGTTTAAACCGTCGGGTGTCCGATTCGCGCCAGCCGGGATTGCGAGCAAAAAAAGCCGCATCTACTTTACTTTGGATCACGGGCAAACCGTTAGAAGAAATTGAACAAACCCTAACTCAAACATGGGGTAGGTTTGATGGGGCATCCGGTGCAATTCGTACTATTAATGAAAGAGTTTGCGACGTGTTACCAACTGTTGCAAAGGTTGCTGAATTACTAAATCATGATCTTAATTTTGGCGATAGGATTCCGAAGCTGTTGATCAGGTTAGAGCTTGGTATTCCTGCGATACTAGTTGATCTAGCAACCATAACAGCGTCGAGACTCTCAAGACCAGATTATTCACGTCTACTGGAGAATAACCTTGCATCAATTGAACAAGTCGAAAACGCTACTGATGAAGTAATCCTGGCTTGTGTAGATGGAAATAATGAAAAGTTACAACTAATAAAAGCGGCAGTCGTTCAATTTAAAGAAGAGCAAAGCCAACCAAGTGAACCAGTTTTACCTGCATATGAAGGTTAATATTTACCGTTGATTCCAAAATCCGCATAAACTATAATAAATCCGTATAAATGACTTAAAAAGGCTTTTGTTTTACTGAAAGTCTTTGGCGAATATTGAGTCTGAAAGGAAGCGCTGACTTAAAAATCCCCGCATTCTTAAGACAGAGAAATTGATATCCAGCATTCATATTTTTCCAATACACACTTCTACTAATCACTAAGTACAAAAAGTATATCGAGACGTCTCAGCTATTTGTTATAATCAACTAAACTTATGAATGTTGATTTAAATTCTGTTATTCAGGCTGCAGTAAATGGGGGAGACATTATTCGCAATTACTTTGGTGAAGCCCTTGATATTGAAGAAAAAACCACTCTGGCAGATTTTCGAACAAAAGCTGATACTGAATCCGAGAAAGCAATTCTTAATGTAATTACAACAAAGTTTCCTGATTTTAACATTCTTTCAGAAGAAACAGGATTTGTTGATAATAAATCTGAGTATACTTTTATCATCGATCCTCTCGATGGTTCTAATAATTTTGTCCTCGGCATTCCCAACTTTTCAGTAAGCATTGGGCTTCTAAAAGGTGATACAGCTATTTTAGGGGTTATACACTTGCCGATATTAAAGCACACATACTTTGCACAGGATGGTAAGGGAGCATATCTTGATAAGAAACGGCTTTTTGTAAATCAGGAGTCTGATATTAAGAAGGCGACAGTTTCGTATACCTGTGGATATGTGAATTCACGCGAGTATACAGAAAAACTCAAGCACAATTTGAATTTGGTCGATATAAAAAGAATGCTGGAATACTGGTCTCCAGCAGTCGAGTATTGCCTTTTGGCTTCAGGAAAAATGGAAGCAATAATTAACAATAAAAACGAGATTTATGATTATGTCGCAGGAAAGGTTATCGCACGGGAGGCTGGTGCACGTATTACAGGTTTTGATGGTCATCCTGAAATAAATGATAGAGGAAATGCTTTTTTGGCAAGCAACGGAACAAAAATTCATAGTCAATTACTTGAAATCATTTAGGATGAGTGATAGACGGTATACCTTACGAGCATTTATTGGATGTGGCTAATGGACAATAATAGTCTTCAGCCCGAATAAGTCTTGATTAAACGATTACCGAGATTTCTAACATGATAAATCAAAATAATATTATGGGATTCGTGTTATAGGTAGGTGGAAAACGCATTTCACATAACTAGAACCACTTTTTTGTTATCGTCTAGTATGCTACTATAGAGCCTATTCAATGCCCATGGTTATAGATCCTACTATTATTCGCTCGAACAGGAAAACATTGACTCTTCAAGTTCTACCGGATGCTACAGTAGTTGTTAAGGCTCCGCTTCGAACGTCAGTACAAACCATTACTTCTTTTATTCAACAACATACCGACTGGATTGAAGAAAAACTGCAGGTCATACAAAAACGGCCGAGAGCTACGGGAAAAACGTATAAAGAAGGAAATACATTCTTCTATCTCGGTAGAGAATATATTCTTGAGTTTGGTAGATATCGAGATATTCGATTAGATGGTAACAGAATGTTATTTCCAGATATTCTCCAGTTCCGCATAAAAAAAGAATTGACAAGTTGGTATATCCGCCAAGCAAAAAAAATTATTACAGAGCAAGTAAATCTGTATGCGAAACAAATGAAAACATCATATAATGACCTTACCTTTTCTGATACGAGTAGCCAGTGGGGAAGGTGTACGCATGATAATCGATTACAATTTAGCTGGAAGCTCGTCATGACACCATTACTTGTTATAAACTACGTGGTAGTTCATGAACTTGCGCATACGATACAGAAAAATCACTCAGCAGCTTTCTGGAGTAAAGTCCGTTTATTTAACCCTTCATATAGACAGCAAATAAAGTGGTTAAAAGAACACGGTAATAGTCTTATGGTATAGATTCTGCTCGAACCTTTTTTATAAGATTTGAGATCCTGGATATGTATATTTTCTCAGAACATCAAAGACGACAGGTTGAGGTAATAAATGATATTGAACGACAAGCTAATGATAGCACTGGGAAGTTTAGTACGGTTGCACCTGTGGCAGACTATGAGAGTGATACAAGAATGTGTTTAACTTCTGTTCACTTTCCTCAGCAATCTTTAATTGACCGAATACAAAATATAATTATTAAACCATTAAAAGCAGACTTCCCCGAACACTATTATTATGGAGAAGATTCTTTACATATAACTGTTAAAAATATCAGAATAATTCATGATCCGCCTTTTTTTACTGAAAAAGATATTGATAGAGCAAAAGATATTTATTCTAAAGTTATTCCTAGGCATAAAAGGTTTGAGGTATACTTTTATCGTTTATTACTTTTTTCAGTAAATCTTGCTCTTGTAGGAACGACTGAAGAAAAGTTAGATACAGTTATTCTTGACCTCAACGATTCATTGGATAAATATAGTTTAGGAGATGATAAAAAGTACATGAATGATAAGTATTTCTTTTCAAATATGACACTTGCTCGATTTAATAAATCGGTAAGTGATAGTTTTAAAGAAAGGGTACATCAAATATCTACTCAACTTTCTTTTGAACCTTATACTGTTGATTCAGTATCGCTTGTTTCATGTAACGCAGTTTTTAAGAAAAGAACAGAACTCGGTAAATGGTTACTTCGATAATTTTGCGTTTAAAGCTGAGAAGTCATATAATACTTTCAGATCATGAGCAATAAGAAACTCATTTCTACTGTAGAAGCAAGAACATTTGTTTTACAAATTCTTCCCCATGCCGGTAAGATTCTCCGGGACTATTTTACCACCCGTAATTTCACACATAAAAGTAAAGGTGGAGTCGATTTTCTTACACAAGCAGATGAAGAAGTTGATAGGTATATTCTTGATCAATTGAAAAGGAAGTACCCTCACGCGAACTTCTTAACTGAAGAGACCGCACCGAAAGATTATACGCATATGAAGACCCTGGATAATGTTTGGATAGTAGACCCTCTTGACGGAACAATAAACTTTTCTCGTGGTACGTCACATTTTGCAGTATCGATAGCTCTGGTTCATGCAGGTTTATCTGAGTTGGGGGTAGTGTATTTACCTATGACTGAGGAGCTATACTGGGCAGAGCGAAGCGAGCCTTTGGTGTATAGATATGCTGAACCTATTCATGTTTCGAAAGTAACGAAACTTGGGGAGTCAATTATCGCATGCGACTGGGCATGGGGTCTAGAAAAACGTAAAAATGTTGTGGGTTGGTTAGATAAACTAAGCACTCATGTTCGGCAAATTAAATCTATGGGAAGCGCTGTCGCAGATCTGGCACAATTAGCTTCAGGAAGAATTGATGCCTACATTCACTCTGGTCTGAAACCTTGGGATGTAGCCGCAGCTTCACTGATGGTAGAAAAAGCTGGAGGAAAGATTACTACACCCGAAGGAAAAAAATGGGATGTATTCGAGGAAGATATCTTAGCGACAAATACAGCATTACATGCTCAAATTCTTTCATTTATTACATAATGTATGAAAGCAAAAGGATATTCTCTTTGGTTAATGCCTGAGGGTGACATATACCCTAAAGGAGCAAAATTAATTGAATCTATTGTGAAACGATACAAAACTCCTTTTTTTGAACCTCATGTTACACTTTTGGGTGAAATTTTGGGAGATGAGCATGAGATTATTGAAAAATCAGAAAAATTAGCCTCTGAATTTAAACATCTTACTATTACATTAGAAAGTATAGATTACCAAGACTATTTTTTTAGAGCGCTTTATGTCAAAGCACAAAAATCAGACCCATTATTACAACTCCATAAAGATGCGAAAGAAATATTCAAGATGAATGAAGTACCTGAGTATATGCCGCATATGAGTTTATTGTATGGAACTTTATCGAGTGATGAAAAAAAACACATACTATCTTCAATCAAGATACCGTTTACAGAATTCACAGTTAAAAGAATTCATTTATACCGAACAACAGGAGAGGTATCTTCATGGTATAAACTCTATGAATTTCCGTTTGGAGAGTAATTATTTTATTGTAAGAAATTCCATGCGATTTGTTTCAGAATAGGTGCTATAATTTTTTGCAACGAAATCGTCTATTTTTTTTGAGTTACTTTCTATACCTTTTTGCTTCACTATAATATCTGGTTTAGTTTCTTGTAAACTTTTGTAAAGGTGATATTCTATAACGTCTAAATACCATTGGTTTCTGTAGGAAAACAACCTGTTTGCTGGAAGTGTGTTTGTTAATTGGTAGAGTTCATAATTCCCATTTAAAATTAAAATAGTTTTATTTTGTTTTTTAAATTCCTTTATTGTTGTAATGGTATCTTTATATGAATCATCAATTAATGTCGTAGATTTACCTAAGGAAGAAATATGAAAAAACATAGTACTGTATATAAAAATTGCATATATTCCGTAAATTAATGAAGCATATAAACTTGACTTATTGGTTAACATTACAATCATAGAAACTACAGCAAAAGGAATAAATGGTTGAAGATGCATAAAATCATATCTTCCTATGACAAACAGTGATAGAGGAATCATATAACACACGAGTAAACCTGTTAGCTGATACTGTTGTTTACTTCGCATTCCTTTATATAAAGCAAAAAAAGAAGGAATAAAGATTAATGCATACAAAATTATCTCTTTTATTATGGGTTGTCTGAATGCAAGCTGCTTATAAATAGTTCCATTGAATATGACTGTCCAATAAAAGAAATCGATGATAATTCCTTTCTGTATACCATTAAATAGAAGATATAAGAGGGGTAAGAAACAGCCAAATAAGAAATGTAATATTTCTTTTTTCGTCTTTCGTACAATCAAAAAATATAACAATAGGAATACTAGACTTGTAAATAATAATTGTTTAAAAACAATAGCTATTCCTAAAAATAATCCGCTTAAAAAGTAATATGAAGGTTTCTTATGCTCCGGTACAACCAGAAATGCAAAAGATAGGAATATTATCGGAGTAATAAGAGAATCAATCCATAGGCTATATCCCTCATACATGATTTGAAAAGATATATAGAGAAAAGCTCCGAAAAACGCTTTTCTATAAGAAACTGTCTTTTTCTTAATCACGAAAAAAAGAAGTATATGAGTTACGAAGACGATTATTAGTTGTAAAAACCGTAATCCATAGGGAGTAGCCAAGCCGAGAGTATAAAGATTAATTGGCAAAAAAAAGATTCCAGGAAAATGTTGGTCAATTATTTCTTTATAAGGAATAAGTCCTTTTGCGGTTAAATAGGGGAATACTCGAAATTCGCTGGCTGGCCAAAAAACTGTTTGTAAAAGTATTGTGGTATGGATAATAATAGTGCTGAATATTCCAACTCCTATAAAAATATGTTTTTTCATGTTGATTGTTAAAGGCGTAAGACAATTATATATCAGTTGTAGTAATTTATCTGATGTGTTAGCTTGATGTGATAGCTCAATTGCGATACAATGATAAACATGTTTAAGCCTGTTTCTCCGAAAATAGATTTTCCGCAATTAGAAGAAGAGATACTCAAATATTGGAAAGAACATAAAATTTTTGAAAAAACGGTTGAATCTCGTCCGGAAGATAAATATTGGACATTTCTTGATGGCCCTCCTTTTGTTACTGGTCTTCCTCATTATGGTCATTTATTAACAAGTATCGCAAAAGATTTATTCCCTCGTTTCTGGACAATGAAAGGCTATAGAGTTCGAAGAGTTTGGGGGTGGGATGGCCATGGACTACCAGTTGAAAATAAAGTTGAAAATAAACTCGAAATAAAAAGAAAAAAAGATATTGAAGAAGTTGTAGGTGTTGAGACTTTTATTGAGGAATGTAAAAGGTATGTGGATCAAATTTCCGATGAATGGGAATGGTATATAGATCATATTGCCCGCTGGGTTGACTTTAAAAATGCCTATAGAACATGGGATTTACCATACATGGAGTCGGTGATGTGGATATTTAAACAAATGTATGATAAAGGATTTATCTATAAAGGTTTGCGTGTTTCATTATATTGCCCCCACTGTGCAACTCCTATATCTAACTTTGAAGTAGCTATGGATGCTGATAACTATAAAGAAATATCAGATCCTGCCACGACATATAAGTATAAACTTGCAAACGATAAGGATACATATATTTTAGCTTGGTCGACTACTCCGTGGACGAAAATTGTGACGCCTGCATTAGCTGTTAATCCAGATCTTATGTACGTAAAAGTATACCAGGGGAGTGAATATTATATTCTTGCGAAATCGACGTTGAAAATGCTTGATAAAGGAGACGATAAAAGTATTGTTAAAGATTATGAGATTGTTGAGGAATTTTTAGGAAAAGAGTTGGTAGGTAAAAAGTTTATTCCTCATTATGATTACTACATGATAAAACCAGATGAAAAAGCTTTTGAGATCATAGGTGGGGAGTTTGTTACAGCAGATGAAGGCACTGGTGTTGTTACAATTGCTGCTTATGGAGAAGAAGATTTAGGAGTTATGAAAAGAGAAAATGTTCATATTGAGATGCACTTAGATGAGGAAGGGAATGTGAAACCAGATGTTCCTTTATTTGGAGGAATGTACTATCTGAAAGCAAATAAATACGTTGACGAAGATTTAGAAAAACGAGGATTAATTTATAAGAAAGTAGATTATTTGCATAAAGTCCCACTATGTTGGAGATGTCATACTCGTCTTTATTATGCTCCTCAAGACGCATGGTTTGTTAACGTTCAGATCTTAAAAGATCAAATGAAACAAACAAATGAAAAAGTTAATTGGGTACCTGGGCATTTTAAATATGGAAGATTTCTAAAAAGTTTAGAAAATGCTCCCGATTGGAATATATCAAGAAATAGATATTGGGGTTCTCCTGTTCCTGTATGGGAATGTGATTGTGGAGAACGTTTTGTACCAGGATCTATTGAAGAATTGGAAAAAGCGTCAGGAAAAAAGATAACAGATCTCCACAAACCAGGAATCGATGAAGTTTTCGTCACTTGTGCAAGGTGCGGTAAAAGCGTACGACGTGTCCCTGAAGTTCTTGATAGCTGGACTGAAGCTGGGTCAGCCTCTTTCGCAGAACGACACTATCCGTTTAATAAGGATGCAAAGTTAGAGAACTTTTTTCCCCCGGATTTTATCGTCGAATATACTGGCCAAATCAGAGCCTGGTTCTATGTCGTACACGTTATTAGCAATGCTTTATATCAGACAGAAGGTTTTAGGAATGTTTTAGTAAATGGAGTAATTTTAGGAACTGATGGAAGAAAGATGAGCAAGAACTTCGGCAACTATCCTGATCCGAAAGAAATGCTTCAAAAGTACGGTGGAGATGCACTTCGTTTATACCTTATGCGGAGTCCTGTTATACAAGGAGAAGATACAGTAATCTCAGAAGAGCATTATAGAAATCAAGTAAAGGGACTGATGCTTATGGTATGGAATGTTTATAACTTCTTTATAACCTACGCGAATATAGATACTTGGCAAGTGGCAAATAGTAAAGAACAAATGGTCAGTGAAAATGTATTAGATAAATGGATTCTCAGCTTACTGCATCATTCAGTTAAAAACGTAACAGAACATTTAGAAGCCTATGACACAGTGAAAACGATTGAAACTCTAGAGCGTTTTATTGATGATTTATCGAAGTGGTATATCAGAAGAAGTAGAGATAGAGTCGGTCCTTCAGCAGATGATGCTGAAGATAAATCGGCATTCTATAAAACGACCTATGAAGTTTTAGTGACATTAACGAAGCTTATAGCTCCTATTACGCCATTTTTAGCAGAAGAAATGTATAGAAACCTTACCGGTGAAGAATCAGTTCATTTAGCCTATTGGCCAGAAGTAAACGAAAAAGCAATAAATGATGAACTTGAAGAGGCTATGAGGCTTGCCCGTGAAGTTGTGGAATTCGGCCATGCTGATCGAAAAAATAAAAGTCAGAAAGTAAGAACACCTTTAGGTAAAATGATTTTAGATATGAAAGGCGATTATTCGAAGATATCTTCTGCAGTATGGGATGTTGTTCTCAGTGAACTAAATGTTAAAAATATCGAAATAGCAGGAAAGGTAAAATATCCTGAAAAAGATGTTCCGTATTCTGAAGATTCATTAAAAAAAGAAGGAGAAGCTAGGGATATAGTCAGAATGATTCAAGAAGAAAGAAAGAAGCAAGGAATGAAAATTGACGAGAGAGTTGAAGTTCAGCTTCCTACATGGCCTGAAGACTTTGAAGAATACATTAAGAAAAACGCCTTAATTAACAGATTATCCAAAGGAGAAAGTATACAAATATCGCTTTTAAAAAAGTAAGTTTCTTCTAAAAAGATTTTGTTCATATGAAACTTCTGCTTAATCAAATTGATTGGTTGCTACTTGCACCGATTTCTGTCTTATTAATTATAAGCCTTGTTGTTTTACAATCAATTAATCCTGCCTATCTTCAAAGTCAGCTTTTCAGTTTAACTATAGCTATTGTAGCTTTTTTTGTATTTTCACAAATTCCATATAAGGATTATCAGCCATACATTATACCGTTCTACATTTTTACCCTTATTTTATTACTTATTATTTTTATCATAGGTATCGAGAGTAGAGGTGCTATACGCTGGGTGGAAGTATTCGGCATCCGTCTACAGCCTTCAGAAATAGGAAAACCATTGCTTTCCCTAACGTTTGCTGGATATCTGGCTTCAAGACATTTTAAATCCCTGCGTACATACTGTATAGTTTTAGTTTTTATGTTACCTATCGTGTCACTAGTATATTATCAGCCAGATTTAGGAAATGCTTTACTCTATTTAGGAGTTTTTATTTTAACACTTATTATTTTCGGTTTACCTTTACTATGGATAGTCGTTACCTATCTACCTATTATCTTATCAGTACCTTTTATTTGGAATATACTGCATGAATACCAGCGTCAAAGAGTTTTAACATTTTTAAATCCTTTGCGTGATCCGCAGGGAACTTCTTATAACATGATACAGGCAATAATAGCTGTTGGTTCGGGAATGTTTTTAGGTAAAGGATTGGGAGAAGGAACACAATCACGACTACGTTTCTTACCTGAAAACCATACGGATTTTATTTTTGCGTCATTAGGAGAAAAGATGGGTTTTTTGGGTTCATTTCTTATTATTGCAGCTTTTATTTTTCTACTTTTTCGTATTCTGCAGATTTTTAGAAGAACTGAAGATATTTTCGGGAAGATTTTCATTATCTGTTCATTTTTATTTATCCTTCTTCATTTTTTTGTGAATGTAGGCATGAATCTAGGATTAGTTCCAATTGTAGGTGTTACATTACCGTTCGTTTCATTCGGAGGAAGCTCCTTATTGGCAAATTTTATTACCATAGGGATACTCTCTTCAATAAGCGTAGGAAATAGAAAAGTGAAAATACTGGAGATTCAATAAGACTTCGTAGTTGCTCAGAATCATTAGGTTTGGTATAATCATTAACTGTAGATATGAAGTATATAATTTTTCAAACAGGTGGTAAGCAATATAGAGCATCAGAGGGAGATGTTCTCC
>CAZEJU010000023.1:0-14271 GCA_964512695.1 uncultured Gammaproteobacteria bacterium
AAACACAAGGCTATGTACATCTGACCAAATAGCTTGCTGTATTCCATAAAACATAAAAAAACTAATGAGTAGTGCATTCGATAAAAAAGGCTTTATATCATGTTTTTTCATGAGTAGATACATGGGGATTCCACTCGAAGCTACAACAGCATTCTGTAAAAGAATTAGTATGTATACATTGTTAATAATCCAATAGAAGGGAGCAATAAGAATAAAAATCAATTCTACATGGTCTGTTAATACCGAAGTAAAAGGATAAGCATGATTTGTAGAAATAGGCAGCTTAAATTGACTGTATTTCCATATTGCTTGATCGATTACTGCTAAATCATATCCTGATAAAAAATGTGCGTGTTTTACGAGACTTAAAATGGAATAGAGAATGAAAAAGAAAAAAGAAATGAAATATGGAATCCAACTGCTTATTGTTTTATATGTAAGAGGAGTCATGGCTTGTGGAGTTCATATAATTTTTTTATGAGGTATTCTTTTGTATTCTTCGACAAATCTTCATCTACTTCTTCAAACAACTTTTGTAATAAGTCTCCGACTTTTTTTGAAGGTTTCAAGTTTAGTTCTTTCATCACATCGTGGCCATCAATAGCTAAATCTTTTACTGAGAATGGTTCTGGTGCAAGTTGTTCTTCAAGTCTTTTTTTAAATAATTTTAATCGCCAGCTTTCTGCTGTCTGTGTACCGCCACCGAGGCGATCTCCTATACGTAAATCCATCATATCCTTTACGTTATTAACTCCAATACGACGGATAAAACGGCGAATTGCAGCGTCTGTTATATGTTCATCCACAGTGAACATATGCCACCGAATCAGAGTTACTATTTTATTGCGTTGTTCTTTTGAAAATCTGAGGCGGTTGGAGATTTCGTATGCCATTCTTGCACCCATTACTTCGTGATTATAAAAAACTACTAAACCGTTCTCGTCGGTACTAGCGACTCTTGGCTTTCCGACGTCATGAATTAATGTGGCAAATCGGACAAGGGGATTTGTAGACGGACAGTACTTTAATGAAAGTACATTATGTGTAAACACATCCTCAGTATGATGACGACCTGGGCGAGCTTGTCCTATACCTATACCTTCAAGCAATTCTGGGAGTATATAGGTTAGTAAGTTTGTGTTTTTTAAAAGCATAATGCCTTCATAAGGATATATACTTGCCAAGATTTTAAATAATTCATCGCGTATTCTTTCTTGGGCGATGTATGATAGGAGCTGAGCGTTTTGGTTTATAGCATCGAGAGTGTCTGTCTCAATAGAAAAACCTAACTGAGCAGCAAACCGTATAGCTCTGATAAGACGTAACGCGTCTTCTTTAAAACGTAAAGATGGATCGCCGACTGCACGTATAAGGTTATTTTTTAGATCTTTTTGTCCGTCGTATGGGTCAATAAGATGAGTTGAAAGCTGTCCTCCATGAGAAGGGACAAATGAAAGTTGGATAGCAAGTGCGTTGATTGTAAAGTCGCGGCGTTGAAGATCTTCGTGAATAGTTTTTCCCCATGAAACCTGATCGGGTCTTCTTTTATCCGTATAACCTTTTTCTGTACGGAAGGTAGTGATTTCAACGACTCCTGTATGCTCAGTTTCTTGTAATATTGTCGGCACTCCAACAGTACCAAAATCATTATTATAAAAAGCATCAGGAAATAATTCTAGAATTTGCTCTGGTGTAGCATTCGTTGTAAGATCCCAGTCAACAACATCTTTATGTAATAAGATATTTCTGACACATCCTCCGACAAGATAAATTTCATATTTTTTTTCAATAAATATATTTGCAATATCTATGATTTCTTTGGGGATTTTTTGGAGCATATTTGCTATAGTATAACATGAAAAAATACTCAAAAACGTATAAATTAATTCGTAATACTTCAATCAGTAGGTATAGATGGTAACCTTTTTATGAAATCAATTAATAAAATACTAAAGTACATATGAAAAAGTGGGAAATTCTAAGCGAACTCAAAGTTAAAAGCGCAAAACTCAAAATTGAAGATATTATTGAAGCACTTTTGCATAATAGAGGGTTGTCTACTACTGAGGAGAAAGAGAGTTTTCTTTTTACTAGCCGTGAAGATATCACAATGCATAAGGCTGGAATTGATGAAAAACAAGTGGAGAAGGCTGTAGAGAGGATAAAAAGAGCTTTACTAAACAATGAAAAGGTGATTGTTTTCGGAGATTATGATGTCGATGGAATTACTGCTTCAGCTATTCTTTGGGAGACATTACATAGTCTCGGAATAGATGTCTTACCTTATATTCCCCATCGCATAGAAGAGGGTTACGGTATTTCTTTAAAAGGTATTTCAAATTTGATAAAACAGTCACCTAATGTTTCTTTGATTATTACTGTTGATAATGGCATAGTAGCGAATGACGCAATAGATTTTGCAAATAGTAAGGGTATTGATGTAATTGTAACCGATCACCATACCACAGGAACAACTTTACCCAACGCATATGCAATAGTACATACTACGAAACTTTGTGGAGCTGGAATTGCATATTTGGTAGCAAGATATCTTAAATCTCAAATGTCAAATCAGAAAAATGAGGAAGATTCTTTACTTGAATTAGCAGCTTTGGGTACTATTGCAGATTTAGTTCCATTAAAAGGATGTAATCGTGCAATTGTAAAATTTGGTTTAGATTCGCTTTCTCGTACGAAGCGTCCAGGGCTACAAGAATTATTTGCTGAAGCAGGTTGCAATAATAAAACGATTGGAGTATATGAAGTTGGTCATATTATCGCTCCTCGGTTGAACGCCACAGGCCGGATGTCAACTGCTATGGATAGTTTGCGGTTACTATGTACTAAAGATTGGAAACGGGCGAATGAGTTAGCAGCTTTACTTGGAATAACAAATAAGGAGCGACAGGTTGTAATGACAGATGCAGCAAAGCACGCAATAGACAATCTCAAATCTCAAAACTCAAATCTTAAAAAATTATTAGTTGCAGTACATGAGACATACCAGGAAGGTGTCATTGGATTAGTTGCTGGAAGAATTGTCGAAGAATACTATCGACCTGCTATTGTTATTAGTAAGGGTGAAGAATATAGTAAGGGATCTGTTCGCTCAATTAATGGTTTTAATATTATTGATTTTTTACGACAGTCCTCAGATTTTTTTGTAAATGTTGGTGGTCATCCTATGGCCGCAGGATTCACTATAGAAACAAGTAAAATTATCCACATGCAAGAAGCATTAGAAAGGCTTGCTGAAGCTTTAGACGATGGTCTCTTTATTCGCACGTTACGCGTTGATTGTGAAATACCTTTATTTTTTATAAATGTACGATTCTATAATGCCCTTAAGAATTTGGAACCTTTCGGTATGGGTAATCCTGAACCTGTGTTTTTAACAAAAAACGTAAGAATAGAAAACATGAAAGTTCTGGGAAAGGATGGAAAACATTTAAAGTTAACTGTTAGTCATGAGAGTGCTGAATTCCATGCAATAGCATTTGGTTTTGGTGATAAGGTGAATACATTTCATATAGGTGATCAGGTGGATATGGTTTATACAATTATCGAAAATACATGGAATGGAAGATCAAGCCTTGAGTTAAAAGTAAAGGATATTAAGCAGCATGCAGTGTGAGCCTCTTGTCAATCAAGCGTAGAAACTGTAGAATATGCCAGTATAATGAAAAGAACATTAATTAATGACTGTTTAACTAACATCGGCAGAACTGTAAAAGTATCTGGTTGGGTACATGCAATACGTGCGCATGGCAAAATTGCATTTTTAGATATTAGAGATCGATCTGGATTACTACAAATAGGAGGTTTTACACCAGAACTCGCCAAGCAAATATCTTCATTAGCTCCACAGGATGTAGTAGATATTCAAGGACTTGTTAAAAAACGAAGTGAACGTTATGTAAATTCTGCAATTCCTACAGGAACTATAGAAATGGAAGCTCAGGAAATTACTGTTCTTGAAAAAGCAGCCGAAATGCCCTTTGATATGGGAGGAAAAGAACTTAATTTAGAACTTCCTACACTGCTAGATTATCGCGCATTAACCTTACGACATGAACGAGTACGTAAAATATTTTTAATTCAAGCAGCGATAGCAAGTGAGTTTCGAAAAGCTGCAAATATTTTAGATTGTACTGAAATTTTTGTTCCTACAATAGCCGCAGGAGCTACAGAAGGCGGGTCAGAGGTGTTTACTGTCGACTATTTTGGACAAAAGGCTTTTATGACACAAAGTCCTCAGTTATATAAACAGATAATGGTTAGTATCTTAGAACGAGTGTTCACTATTGCTAAGGCATATCGTGCGGAGCCATCAGTAACAACACGACATTTAACAGAAGCCACACAAATGGATATTGAAATTGGTTTTATAGAGAAATTTGAAGATTTGCTTGATGCATTAGAATTTGTAGGTGTGTCTATGATAAAAAATGTTGCCGATCAATATGAAAATATCTTAAAAGATTTTGGGGTGGAAAAACCATTGGTATCGATGAAGATTCCTCGTCTCAAATTAAGAGAAGCTCAAGAAATAGTTAGTAAAAGAACTGGCAGAGATCTATCTAAAGAATTGGATTTAAATCCTGAAGATGAAAAAGAGATTTGTGAATGGGCTAAAGAGGAACATAAATCAGATTTTGTTACAATTACACATTTTCCAACAAAGAAGCGTGCTTTCTATACTTATCCAGACCCAGAAAATCCGGAATATAGTTTGTCATATGATCTGCTTTTTAGAGGGTTAGAAATTCTTAGTGGTAGCCAGCGCATAAATAAGTATGATCAACTTGTATCCATGATGCAGAAAAAAGGAATTAATCCTGATACATTTGGACAATATATGATGGCTTTTAAATACGGAATGCCACCAGAAGGAGGTTTTTCTTTTGGTCTTGAAAGATTAACTATGAAACTATTAGAATTATCTAATGTAAGGGAAGCATCATTATTCCCTCGAGATATGGAGCGTATTGATGAAAGATTCTCCCAAAAAAACGCTAAAGAAAAAAGCAAAAAAGATTAGTATAGATTCGAAAGGTAATAAGAGTTCTTCCCTCTCAATAAAATTTGGGAAATCGATTTTTCAAACTATTGATAGCTTATTTTCTTCTTTTGCTGTAACTTTATTTACTGTATCCCTTCTTATTATCTTATTGGTTCTTATTGTTTATGATATCTCTACAAAGAATGAAATTACAAGAATTGCTATTAAACAGTCATTGCCGAAAGTTCATTTTCATGAGTATCCTTTACTAAAAGATCCAATCGTTCCCTCTCTGTCTGCAGAGTCGGCATTAATTCTAGATGATTCATCAAAGATTATAATCTTTGAGAAAAATCCTCGTTTACGTTTTTCTATGGCATCAACAACGAAAATAATGACAGCTCTCGTAGCTTTAGAATATTTTAAGCTTGATGATGTTATTCTCATTAAAACTAAAATTAACGAAGGAGCAGTTGTCGGTTTTGAAGCCGGTGAGGCTTTTTTGTTTGAGGACGTTATCCATGGACTTCTACTACCTTCAGGAAATGATGCAGCATATGCTCTAGCGGAAAATTATCCGGGAGGTTTAGTTGCCTTTGTTAATAGAATGAATGAGAAAGCAAAGGAGCTTGCTCTAACATATACACATTATAGTGATCCATCAGGTCTGGATGATGATGGTAACTATATGACAGCAATTGATTTAGCTCGACTTGCTTCAGTAGCTTTAAAAAATGAAACATTTTCAAGAATAGTAGCTACTAAAAAACATGTTTTGATTTCCATGGACGGAATTAAAAAATATACTGTATTTAATCTAAATAAGTTATTAGGAGAAGAAGGCATCGTAGGGGTTAAAACAGGATTTACAGAAGGTGCTGGTGAAGTTTTAGTAACAGCAAAAGTTGAAAACAATAGAACATTTATTATCGTAGTAATGAAGAGCAAAGATCGATTCGCGGATACGAGGACATTAGTGCAGTTGATTAGTAATAATATTACTTTTATAAATTTTAAAAAAAATATATCTCCTAAATAAATTCTTATTCCACCCATTCCGTACGTACTGCTGGCACAAAAGCATAGAAGTTTTTATTACTGCTGAATACAATTATAGGTAAAAGATACTCTTGCCGATCGCTTCCTATATAATAACCAAGCGAAATATCTGTTATTTTTATTGTTTTCGATGTTCCAAAGTAATTCGAGATGTATGCTTTTCCTTCTTGGAGTTCTTTATATGCTTCTTCTGCTGTTATAATTGGGTACGTAGCTATTTTTTCGTTTGTTTTAGGATCATCTTTTTCTAAGATGGGTTCTTGATGTGAGACATTTGCTTCTAAGACATCATTTATATCATTTCCTCTACTCATAATTAAGAAATTCATTGGCGTATATGGATAGTCAGGATAATAAATACCTAGTTCATCTACGTCCATCTGGTATAGATCAACTCTTATTATCTGTGATTGATCAAAAGTTTGGACAGGTGTAAGAGTGCCATTTTGTAGTGCAAGATATTCGGTTCTTACTTTAGTGCGATCGAGATCTGAGAATCCAAAACGCATAGCATTCAAAAAGTCATATGCCATACCTGCTGCTCGAGTTTCATTTGTTGGAGGTTGTAGAATTTCAGGTTGTTCTTTATATGATGTTCGGAACTGAAAATTAAACGTTTCAATATCCATATCGATTGATTTACGCAAACTACTACCTGTAATTTCCCATCGATATTCTATCTGTGATTTTTCAATCTCCACTAAGTTTGAAGTTAGTGAGTTTTCAAACCCTATACCTTTAATTTTATTCCTAGCTTGCGTAATGTTTAGAAGAGAAGTGCCTGGTTGTTTCATTTTATAAACATTGATTCGGTCAGGAAAAACCGGTAATACACCGTTAATCGTATCAAGAACGTATATGAAATCGCCCGTGACTTTTCCTGCAGGGAATGGAAGTACCTTTAATTTACCAAATTTAGTATTTGGAAGATCAGGCGGGGGGGGATTAAACATAAACCACACTAAAGAGCCTATTCTAAAAAAGATTAATAAGATAATTCCAAATATTGATAATACAATACCGTATTTTACCGCTTTATGTAGATCCTCTACTGTTTGATGTAGTGTCATAGGTTCTCTCTTGAGTATAAAGAATGCTTCGTGTAGAATGCAAATATAGTTTTCGCGGATTAATTGCGGATTTTCACAGAAACTTATGAGTGTACGTACACGAATTGCTCCTAGCCCTACAGGATTTCCTCATATAGGCACAATCTACCAAGTTTTATTTGATTTCGCTTTTGCTAAAAAACATAAAGGCAAATTCATTTTAAGAGTTGAAGATACTGATCGTTCTCGATTTGTGGAAGGAGCTGAACAAATAATTTACAAAGCACTTGATTGGTTTAATTTACAACCAGATGAAAGCCCTATGCATAATGGACCATTCGGACCTTATCGTCAGTCAGAACGTTTAGGAATTTACAGAAAATATGCTGAAGAGTTATTGTCGAAGGGACATGCATACTACTGTTTTTGTACCAAAGAAAGGCTAGATGAGATGAGGAAAGAGCAAATAGAGAAGAAAATTCCTCCTATGTATGATAGAAAGTGTTTGACGTTATCCAAGGAAGCAATAAAGAGAAATGTAAGCGAAAATGTACCTTATGTTATTAGAATGAAAGTGCCTAAAGACAGGAAAATTTCGTTTAACGATCTTATAATAGGAACTGTTGAATTTGAAGGTTCTTCCATTGATGATCAGGTTATTGTTAAATCTGATGGTTTTCCTACATATCATTTAGGTGTTGTTGTTGATGATCACTTAATGAAAATAAGTCATGTTTTACGAGGTCGTGAGTGGGTTTCTTCGACACCGAAACATGTTCTACTTTACGAGTTTTTTGGATGGGAGATGCCCATACATGCACATTTACCTCTTATTCTTAATGCTGATGGAAAAGGGAAGTTATCGAAAAGACATGGGCATGCATCTGTTGACTATTATAGAGAAGGAGGATTTCTTCCTGAAGCAGTACTTAACTATTTATCTAATATTGTTTGGAATCACCCAGAAGGAAAAGAAATATATTCATTAGAAGAGTTCATAAAGCTTTTTGATATACCACAATTAACTTCTCAAGGAGCAAGATTTGATATGCAAAAGCTAACGTGGGTGAATCAACAGTATATATTAGTCTTATCAGATGCAGAACTATTGAAGCGTTTATTAAATTTTTATCCTTGGTTAAATGATCATAAAGAGACTGTGTCATTGCTACTTCCACTTGTAAAAGAAAGAATGCAAACGTTAAAAGACTTCGAAGTTTTAGCTAGTCATTTTTTTATAGAACCTACAATATCACTTTCGGGAAAGGAATTAGAAATTGTTGAAGAATTAAAAAATAAATTCTCAGCAATTGATACATGGGAAAAAGATATAATTTTATTACTATTTAAGGAAGTATTGCAGAAATACTCTATTCGTATGCCTGTTTTATATAAAATAGTGACAGGAGTAGAGAAAGGTTTACCGTTGCCTGAGTCTTTAGTTATACTGGGAAAAGATAAGGTTTTACAAAGATTAACTGGCTTATTGTCCACATGAAATTGTTAGCCCAAACGATATCATTTATTACGAATCCCATATTTATTTTATTTCCTGTACCTTTTCTTCTTATCTATCGTTTCGGATACAGCCACATATATGCCATAAAATGGACACTGTTCTCTTTTATATTTCTTTTTCTAGCAGGTATTTTTGTTATTTACGAAGTAAAACATAAAGTTTTTAGTGATATGGATGTTTCTAAGAGAGAACAAAGACCACTTTTATTTACTGTTATAGCACTCATAACAGTGATATATATGGTTAGTCTTTTTATATTTCAAGCTCCTGCAATACTTTTTATATCCGTCTGGGGTGGTATGGTAGGTATACTGATGGCATCTCTTGTGAATATGAGAATAAAAGCTAGTTTACATGTGGCTTCCCTTACTGCAGTACTAATAACCATAGTAAGATTGTATGCATTACCGTATGTTCTTTTTCTCTTAATTCCTATTGTTGCCTGGTCACGAATACGTATAAAGCGTCATTCAAAGCAAGAAATAACAGTTGGATTTTTTCTCGGTATTTTTTTAACATTCTTTATGTATATCCTGTTAAAATATATTTATACTATACCAGTATGATAGAACCAAAGAGATTAATAAAATCATTTGGACATGCGCTTGAAGGACTAGAACATGCTTATCGCTATGACCAGAATTTAAGGATTCATTTTTTTATTGCTACTCTTGTGGTTTTAATGAGTATTCTTTTAAAAGTCAGTGCTTTTGAGATGGGTATTCTTGGTACTATGATCATTCTCGTTATGGTTACGGAAATGATCAACACTGCTATTGAAAGAATGGTTGATTTAATTACAAAAGAACATAGAGAAGATGCGAAAATTGCGAAAGATGTTTCAGCAGGCATGGTTTTTTTAACAGCTGCTGGTTCTGTTATTGTAGGATTTCTCATTTTTCTTCCTCATGTTCTTAAGCTTTTAAGAAATCTTTAATATGGTAGAAGTATTCACACTTTTAAATGGCTTAAAGGTAGCGACATATACTATGTCGTCGCTGCGTTCGGTGCATGTACAGTTACATGTTAAGGGTGGGTCATTAGTTGAGCAAAAAGAAAAAAATGGTATTGCCCATTTTATGGAGCATATGCTGGTCCAGGGTATACCTTCATTTCCAAATGCCCAAAAAATGTCCATATATATAGAGAGTTTAGCTGGAAAATACAATGCATACACATCCCAATTAGGTGTGTCATTTGAGATTACAGTTCCTTTCCTACATACTGAAGATGCCCTTAAAATTGCAAGTGAAGTATTTTTTAACCCCCTTTTTCCTGAAGATTCTTTAGAGAAAGAACGAAGAGCAGTGATAAACGAAATTAAACAGGATATGGATTCACGCTGGTTTAAATTTCAAGAGTTTTTTAAGCAAAACAGATTTAAAAAAGATAGTCCTTTATTACGAAGAACAGGGGGAACACTAGAATCTGTGAAAGATCTATCACACGAAGATCTTCAAGATTACTGGAAACATTTTTTTGTTCCTAATAATACCTATCTTTTTTTAATAGGCAACTTGGAAAGTGGAGATATCCGTTCAAAAATTGAGGAATATTTCGGCTCTTTTACATCTCCACAAACTTTTTCTGGATATCCGGAACTCAATAATGAACATTTTTTAGAGAGGTCTGTGGCTATACGATCAGATAACGAGCTACAAGTAAATTATATTGATCTCGTATTCCCCTCCTTGTCTCTTCAAGATAATTTATTACTTCGTATTCAACAGAATATTGCTTTAATCATTCTTGGAAGATTAAGAACAAGTAGATTGTTCCAACTACTTCGATATGAGAAAGGTCTTGTCTATAGTATTACTGCTAGTGATAGCCAATGGCCTGGTTTAGGATATGCATTTATAACATCAGAAGTATCAATTGAACATACAGATGAGGTGATAGAACTTATTGTTGGAGAAGTAGATAAGTTCCGTAAGGAAGGTCCTACAGAAAAAGAGTTAGACTTCACCAAAAATTATCTTTCAAATAGTTGGCTTATGGCTTTTGATAATCCAGGATCAATTGCGGAATGGATTAGTGAAGATTTTCTCTGGAAGGAAAAAATTTTGCTTCCTGAAGATTATATTGAAATTTTAAAAAAAATTACGGTTAAAGATTTAATTACTGTTATGAATAAGAATTGGGATTTTAGTAAATTGCAATTAATTATTCAAGGTCCGCTGGAAGATTCAAACACAAATAAGGAAAAGTACACAAAAATGATAGAGCAGTTACAATAACTTATTCCTTTTCAAGAATATATGGGAGATGATGTTTAAATGTATTTGAGTTCACCCTTCTTAAAACTTCTTCTACATTTCTAAATCCTAATTTTTTAATCTCTGTACGTGTTTTATGTTGTTCAAAGTAATAATATAAAATTTTATCGGCTTCGGTGTAGGAGAAACCGAGTTCATCTTCATCTGTTTGTCCTTTCCATAATCCTGCTGTAGGTGCTTGGTCAATAACGAATTGAGGCACGTTTAGAAAGGATGCTAGCTCCCGGATTTGTGTTTTGTAGAGTGACCGTATGGGTTCAATATCAGACGCTTCGTCTCCGAAGCGAGTAAAATATCCTAAAAAATGTTCAGATTTATTTTCTGTGCCACAAACGAGAGCATTATATTTTTTCGAATAATCATAAAGGTAAATCATTCTCATTCTTGCCATAATATTACCTAAACGTAGATTATTGTCTATATTAAGCTGTTTATTTATTACATCAACAGCTGTTTTAATAGAAAAACTGTAAAAATTCTTTTCAGGTATATTAGCACCCCTAAGAATTATTTCTAAATTTTTATATGGAGTAAAATAGTAGAGATGTAATACATGAATATGCTCTACTGGTATCGCTTTAGACAGGAGATATAAACTAGTAGCAGAGTCAATTCCACCAGAAAGCCCAATGACAACTTTATTAAAACCTGTTTTTTTGAAAGTTGCTTTAATAAAGTCTACAATTTTTTCTGTTTCTTTTTCTGCATCTACTTTAAGGACATTCATGTATACAATTTGTATTTATAGATATATTTTTCTACATTTTTATGAACTAAATCTGCTATCGATTTTCTGGATTGTATCCTTTCTCTTATAAGAGTTGAGGATATATTTGTCAATACGACATCTGGGTTATTGATAAAAAAGATGTTTGAAGGGATTTCGTTAAGATATAGATATTGTTTTATTTGATTTTCGAGTGTGGAGGGCAGGATGGATCGAGGTACAATAACTAAACCGAATAAAGTTAGCATCTCTTGCCAGTTATCCCACTTATGAAAATCTGGAAGTTGATCTGATCCTATTATCCAAAAAAAAGAATCAGTAGGATATTTTTTTTTAAAAAAACGTAGTGTTTCTATGCTTAGACTTATTTCTTTTTTCTTAATTTCATAGTCAGAAACTTTAATATGATTTACTTCCAAAGATTTTACCATCCGTAACCGATCTTTAGCGGGGGTAAGTTTTTTGTTAAAAGCATGTTTAAAGCATGGCATTAAGAGTACTTCCTGAATAGGAGTGTATTTTAAAACGTGATTTGCAACGATTGAATGACCCACGTGCGGAGGATCGAAACTTCCTCCTAAAATACCGATTCTCATATTTTTATTATACAATTACCACTATGGTTGAACGTCTTCATCAAGATATTTTTTCCACTCATCTATATAGTTCCCTCCTTGTTCCCAAACCTCTTGTAATTGTTCATAAGCTTGATTTGTAGGAATAGCCGCACTAAAGTTTTGAGCATGTTGAATATATCTAGGGTCTAACCATTGCAAAAGTCCTTTTTTTCGGAACTCCCACGTTTCATCATATAAATATACTTTATTCGATACATACACCATTTCCGTGTTTCCATCTTCTCTTTTAACACGAAACCAACTAAAAGGATTTGTATCTAACTGCCATTTTTTCCCTTTTTCATACTTATTAATAATGCTAGCCATTTGTCGGATGTCTTCCTCAGTTAGTTCACCATTCTCAATCAGCATTGCTGCATTTATCGATCCTGCCGGTACGTCTTCTTGTATTAAATATCTATAAGGAGGTTTTTGGGAATCGTGTGAAATTACACGGACATGTGGCGTTTTATATTCATCTAGTACTGCTTGTCGTTCTATAATTTGGTACATTGACTTAAATACATTATGAGTATTAAGTGTGTCTTGCCGTACTACTTTAAGAACATGGCCTGGTTTATTTTTTAATCTGAAAATATGCTTTTTTGTTCCTAGTATTTCTTCACCTTCTATCTCAAATATTTGGTCGTCTATTGTAACTACGCCTTGTTCGCGGTCAATATTTATTGTTTCTAAAGTTTTACTGTAGTCAGTTGATTCTATAGTACCTGGATAGATTGTAGTACTTGTAGTTTGTTGTGGTTTTTCGGCAACGATTGTCATATGAGTAGGTGGTAAATCAATTGGTTGTACTACTCCATTTCGTTCCTCATAAAGACCAACTTTACCTGCCAATCTATTGTCTATAATAAAATCATTGTATTCTTCAATTGTTCGGATATTTGTATATCCTAATGCTCGTAAGATAGTTAGAGGATCCTCAAGAGTCCAGTAAGAGTATTTCTCTTTAATTTCCTGACGCCAATTTGCCGTATAATCTTTTCTCATATAAAATTCATATGCCCATTCTGGTAAAAGTCTGAAATATCTAAGTGAGTCTTTTTCCACCTGTTCATACTGAAAAGCGTTTCCACTGTTAAACTCAGCATGAAATCTATGAAACAAAGCTTCAGTGGAAAGAAGACTATAATCAAGATCCTCTAAACGGACATTTGCAGGAATATTCTTAAGTCCAACATTTGAAATAAAATGCATGAGAAGGGGATCTTTTCTAGAAGGTTTAACAAAATCTCTAATAACTGCTCTTCCTCCTGGTCTTAATTCACGAAAGGTATTCTCCATTGCTCTTTTCATACTACCTGTCCCACCGAATGTTTCTATCTCATGACCACTAGTAGAGTAATATTTAATATCAACCGAATTATTGGGGAAATTTTGTTCTGCTGCATCACCATAGAGTAGTTCTATAAGTGAGCTATCTTTTGCTGCTTGTTCTAGTAATTCATGAGAGATATCAAGAGCATACACTTTCGATCCTCGAAATTCCCTTGCTGCTAATTCAGCGAGTTGTCCAGTTCCAGATCCCGCATCGACTATAACTGTACCTTCGTGTATAGAGCCGAAATGTGGGAAAATAGAACGCGCTTTTGCAAGCAAAGCAGCATCCATAAATCTTTTATAAATTCCATAATCCCGTCGTTCGTTGGCTGCGACGAATGAGCGGATGAGGCGTTCATCAACATTTCTGCTTTGATAAGGTCCGTTACTATGATCCCATTCGATTCTCCCCATAATTACTAGAGGATATTATACTATATTAATATTCTGGAGGCTAATTTAATTTAAACTACCTTATGTTTGTAACTATTTATGGTTCTTACTTAAGGCAAAGGATTGTTATAATAAAAAGGTGGAGAAAAAGAAGTACAAGAGAATTACTTTCAAATTTCTGTTTCAAATAAAGATTATTAGAATATTACTAATAATTTTGATAATTCTACTTATTGCGCTTAGTGTTGCATATCAAGAGCATCAATATTAACGTAAAATAAGTAAGAT
>CAZEJU010000024.1:0-10392 GCA_964512695.1 uncultured Gammaproteobacteria bacterium
ATTATTTACTATTTTGTAGATATTTTTGGAGAGAATCTTTAAAACAATTGGTGTATTTATCATTTCCTGGAGACTGTTTCATATCTTCAAATATTTCATAGGGATTGTACCAGTAGATTGCTTTCACTTCTTTAGCATTTATTTTTTGCGGTGAACCTTGATAAGTAAATATAAGATATTTATGGTTAATTTTTTCTATTTTTCCTGATCTATTAACGATATCTAAAGCATTTCCTGTTGTAATGGTAGTTAAATTTGTATATTGAATACCCAGTTCTTCGTATAGTTCACGATATGCTGCTTGTTCGTATGTTTCACGTGGATCGACATGTCCTCCAACGGAGTGATCTAATCTACCGCTTAATCGTTCTTGCACTAAAATTTGTCTTTTTTCGTTCGTGATATATACAACAGCAATTCTATGCAGTAGTCCTTCCGCATGTGCTTTTTCTCTGGGAACTATACCGAGGATAGTATCATTTTCATCTACCCAAATTACATTATTCATGATTTTATTATAACGAAAACCCCGCTCTATGGCGGGGTTTTGTATATGTTTCCTGACTACTGTTACCAATAATCAGGAAGAGAGTTCTTAAAGTTACTTTGCACCGATCTTGTACATTCCTGTACCACAGACTGGACATTTTGCTTTTAATGCTGGTTTACCATTTTTCATGGTAACTTTTTCTGGGTTTTCTACATCTCTCTTTGCTCTGCATTTTACACAATACATTGATGCCATAAAAACACTCACCCCCTTTCTCTCCTCATTACTGATAATGTTTGAGGTACATAAAAGAAGTAAATGTTTTTCGTATACATATATCTGCTCAATATTTTTATCACACCCTTTTACTTTAGATTAAAAAAGAAAATTGTGTATTAATAGCTCTATTATAATGATAAAACCCGTTGCAAGGAGTGTTTTACGAAGGTCTAGAAATACATGGTGAACATTTTCGTGTTCTGTCACAGATATAGAATTAGCGCTTAATGTATTTTTTTGATCTTTTTGTTTATGAAATGAAGACAGAGAATACGTTACAGCTGCAGGTTTAATAGCTTGTTCTTTCCTACGAATTTCAGCTAAGATTTTCTGATCTTTTGTTTTTTTTCTTTTAGCCATGAATGAGGCTAGATTACACTATTGACATTCTTGCTGTCAAGAGGCTAAGATGACTTTATGGCCTTTAATTTCCAGAATTTGTGGCTATTTTTGGGATTTATTTGGCTGATAATTCTCTCATTTCTACTCTGGAGAATCTTTTCTCACTTTCATTTTATTTTTCGAAGTGCAAAAGAGCAATCACTCGCAGCAGTATTAAAACAATTCGTTGAAGATATTGAACAAGCAAGGAAAAATGTTCAATTGCACGATGAGAGAATTAAAAAGCTAGAAAAACAAACAGAAACACATATTCAGAAAATTGGATTAGTACGCTTTAATCCCTTTCATGATACAGGAGGCGATCAGAGTTTTATTTTAGCCTTACTTGATGCAAATAAGACCGGTATTGTTATTTCCGGTCTCTTTGCACGATCAGGTATGCGGTGGTATGTAAAGCACGTTGAAGAAGGGAAAGGTAAGGAACATGAACTTTCGGAAGAAGAAAAGAAGGCAGTAGAGATAGCGAAATAATATAAGAGATAAATATCAAATAATAAAATTAATATTCATTTTTTACTTTTTATTTTTTTGATATACTGAAAAAGACAATGAATAATCAAAAGTTACTTGTAAGTTTATTTGCCATTGCAGTCTACCTCATTTCTACAGGTTTTAGTTACATTTTTTTTTCTAATACAGCACCTTTAACTGATACCAATCCTTTAACTTCAAATATTCCTCAAGGTACACAAGGTAATGACTATGAAGCTGTCGAATTTGATCAATCAGAACCACGAACAGAAGAATGTCCTCTCAATGGTGTCAAATATTCTAAGAAACAAAAAGAATGGTGGAGTAAGCACAGACCATTAGGCGTTATGATAGAAAATCATCAAGAGGCAAGACCACAATCAGGCCTTAATGCTGCAGATGTTATTTATGAAGCAGTCGCAGAAGGCGGTATAACACGCTTCTTAGCAGTATATTATTGTCAAGATGCAGGGATTGTAGGCCCTGTACGATCTGCTAGAGTTTATTTTCTCGACTATATTTCCGAATATGGTTATTTTCCTCTTTATGCACATGTAGGTGGAGCGAATACACCTGGCCCCGCGAACGCACTTGGCCAAATAGCTGATATGGATTGGGTAGGATATAACGATATGAATCAGTTCTCGCTAGGACTTCCTACCTTTAAACGAGATACTTCTCGATTAGACCGGGAAGTGGCTACAGAGCATACTATGTATTCTTCAACTTCTAAGCTTTGGGCAGTTGCAGAGAAAAGAGGCTTAACACACGTTGATGAGGAAGGTGTCTCATGGGACGAAGAGTTTGAAAAATATTCATTTAAAGAAGACAAAGCAGCCCCCAGCGTAAATTCTGTTCATATAGAACACTGGGAAGGTTATGATAGTTATGCTGTAGATTGGGTATATTCTAAGAAAGAAAATAGTTATTTACGAAAGAATGGTGGGGAAGTCCATGCAGATAGAAATACGAAACAACAGCTGCAAGCCAAAAATATTGTTATATTAGAGATGGCTGAAAGTAATGCAAATGATGGGTATGAAAATAACCTTCATCTGTTGTATAAAACTAAAGGAAAAGGGACTGCTACCATTTTTATGGATGGGAAGCAAATTAAAGGAACGTGGGCAAAAACATCACGAGATAGCAGGACAAAAATATTTGCTAGTGATGGTTCTGAAGTTCTATTGAATAGAGGTAAAATTTGGTTTCATATACTTCCTCTTGATGGGGTAGTAGAAACTGAGTAAATTTTGTATAATACTCCTGAGATGTTTAACCTGCCTCGATGATCATATATAGATTTTCTTTTACCAGGAATTTTATATATGTCTATGCAAAATCAAAAGTTAAAATTAAAAATTTAAAAGTATAAGTACAATATCAAAAATTTTTACTTTTAATTCGCAGTTTTGCCTTTTGCTTTTTGACTTTTAAATTACTATCTATGTTTGAAGAACTTATTACGTCAAAGTCGAGAATTAAACTATTACAATTATTTCTTGCAAATCCTTACCAGATGTACCATGTTCGTGAGTGCGTGAGAAGAACAGGAGACGAAATTAATGCTGTAAGAAGAGAGTTACTCCATTTACAGAAAAAAGGAATATTGATGAAAGAGAATCGAGCCAATAGAGTGTATTATATGCTTGATAAGACATATCCTTTTTACCACGATCTTCTAGCACTTGGCTCTAAAACAACAGGTATAGGAGATGCTATCTTAAAGAATCGAATAAAACTAGGTAAAATAAAATATCTTATGTTTTCAGGAAATTTCGTTCGAAAACAAAAGAAGAATCCTGAACAAGTAGATATATTAGTTGTGGGAACAGTTGTTCTTCCAGAGCTGGCTATTTTAGTTAGGGAGGAAGAAGCGCGATTAGGAACAGAGATTAACTATACAGCTATGAGCGATGAAGAATTTGTGTTTAGAAAAAAAAGGAATGACCCGTTTATTGCTGGAATATTGTCAAATATTAGAATTATGGTCATCGGTGATGAGGAGACTATGTTAGCATGAAAAAGAAACCTATATTCCTTCTCAGCCTTATTCTTATCCTTACTTTCCTATCTATCATTATTAATCTTCCAACAACAGTTATTCCTGTATCATTTTCCACGCCTTCTATTCCTTTCCTACAGAAAAAGTTTGTTGTAAAGAAACAAGTAGGTATAGATGGGCAATCAATTTTAAAGAATCTCGGTATACAAAAGGATATATCGTTCCGAAAAGGATTAGATCTGGAAGGAGGAACAAGTATTACACTGAGGGCGGATATGAAAGATGTTCCTGGAGATAACCGAGATGCTGCGTTAGAATCGGCAAAAGATGTAATAGAACGACGGGTTAATTTTTTTGGTGTTTCTGAACCAGTTGTACAAACAGCTAAAGTGGGAAATGATTATAGAATCATTGTGGAGATTCCTGGTGTTACGGATTTGAACCAAGCAATAGAACTGATTGGTCAGACTGCAAAATTGACATTTTGGGAGCAGGGATCATCTTTAGGGGAAAATGAAGCTACTGTTTCAGCGCAGACTGCAAGTTCTTCTGCAGTACCTCTGGGAGCGACGAATTTTCTTGGAGCAAATCCTCAAAAAACGAATTTAGGCGGTAATGATCTCAAACAAGCACGTGTGGGATTCGATCAAAATAACGGTAGGCCTGTTGTGGAGCTTAGTTTTACGGCAGAAGGGTCGAAAAAATTTGCGGAGATTACGAAAAAAAATATTGGTAAGCCTGTGGCTATTGTGCTAGATGATATTGTTATTGAGGCTCCTCGTGTTGAAGGACCTATAACGCAGGGAACTGCAGTTATCAGTGGTGGATTTACTACACAAACAGCAAAACAGTTAGCTGTACAATTGAATGCAGGTGCATTACCAGTAGAACTCTCCATATTAGAGCAAAGGACGATTGGAGCAACTTTAGGAAATCAATCATTACAGAAAAGTTTTATAGCGGGGATAATTGGATTTTTCGTTATCGTTATTTTTATGATTATTTTATATGGGAGGCTGGGGCTTATTGCTAGTCTTGCACTTGCTATCTATACATTATTGACGTTAACACTTTTTCGTTTAATTCCTGTTACATTAACGTTAGCTGGTATCGCAGGATTTGTTCTTTCTATTGGGATTGCAGTAGATGCAAACATTCTTATATTTGAAAGAATGAAGGAAGAAATAAGAAAAGGTAAACAAAAACACACGGCTTTAGAACTGGGATTTTCAAGAGCATGGGATTCTATCAGAGATTCAAATGTCGCGAGTTTAATCACAAGTCTTGTACTCTATCTTAATGGTAGTGGACCAGTTAAAGGTTTCGCGCTTACACTTGCAGTAGGTGTTATCGTGTCTATGTTTTCAGCGATCACAGTAACAAGAACTTTTTTAAGATACTTGTATAAATAAAGAATTATTTCTCTTTTTAAAAAGATGGAGAGGAAGAATGTTGTATGTGGAATATAATTGATAAAAAAAATTGGTATTATTTAATCTCGTTATTTCTCATTGTGCCTGGTGTCATATCGTTAGGACTTTTTGGTTTACGGTTGTCGATTGACTTTACGGGCGGATCGCGAATAGCATATCGTTTTGAGAAAAATGTTGATACAAAAACCCTTAATGAAGTGAAAAATGTATATGCTAAAGAGAAGGTAGCAGTTTCCACAATACAGACTGCAGAAAAAGAATTATTTGTAAGAACAGTTCCTATAGATGAAAAGAAAAATAAAGAAATTCAAACAGAATTACAAAAGAAATTTAAAAACATAAAACAGGAGTCTTTTGAGACCATTGGTCCTGTTGTGGGTGGAGAAACAACACGAAAAGCATTTTATTCTGTGCTTTTATCTTCAGCATTAATTTTACTTTATATAGCTATTTCATTTAGAAAAGTTCCGAAACCAACAAGCAGTTGGAGATTCGGTATTGCAACAATAATTGCTCTTCTCCATGACGTGCTTGTGTTAGTAGGAATATTCAGCATTCTCGGTCATTTCTTACATGTGGAAATTGATAGTTTATTTATAACAGCATTACTAACAGTTATGGGGTTTTCAGTACATGATACTATTGTCGTCTTTGATAGAATTCGTGAGAATCTTCTCCGATCAGGTGGTACTTCCTTTGCCCAAGTAGTTAACGATTCTATTCTTCAAACATTTGTTCGATCGTTAAATACTTCCATTACAGCGTTACTTGTTCTTTTTACGTTATTACTGTTTGGGGGAGAAAGTGTTCGATGGTTTATCGTGGCTCTTATTATTGGTATCGCTAGTGGTACATTTTCTTCTATTTTTAATGCAGCTCCAATCCTCGTATCCTGGCACGAATGGGATCAAAAAAGAAAATCAAAAAATAAAAATGGAAAATAATAAAACTGAAGATATTCCAGTATGTCCACACTGTAACTCCTTAATGGAACTTCAAAGAGAAGAAGTTAGCAATGATCAGAATACCAGAATATATAGAAGAAGAATTTTTCATTGTAATAATGATGACGTTTGGATTAGTATCGAAACTCCAAAAAAAGAAGAACAGCAAATTACTGTTTTTTCAGGTGTACTGATAAACGATGGAAGAGTATTAATGAATCTTCGTCATGAGCCTGAACTTCCTGAGGCACATCTGCGTTGGGAATTTCCTGCGGGTAAGTGTGACTTTGGCGAGACTCCACAGGAAGCATTAACGCGAGAGTTCTTAGAAGAGACAGGTGTTGAAATATCAGTTGGTGAACTGATTCCATTCGTCCAAACGAATTATTGGCAGTACTCATGGGGAACAAATCAGGTATTAGCATTTGCCTTTCGCTGTACTTTTATTAATGAACAAGAACGCACAGTTGATCATCACGTAAAAGATGTCAAATGGGTTGCTATTGATGAGGTTTCTGAATTACCTTGCTTACCTGGCATTAAAGAATGCTTAGATATTGTTAAAAAATCTTTATGAAGTTATTAGGTACATTAAAATTGCTAGGAGGTTTGTTAATCCGTGAATAATAAAGACTTCGAAAAACGCTTTACCTACTGAATGTTTTTTTCTTACCCAAAAGGCATAATTAAATAAAAAACCAATTGGAATCATTCCTATAAAATTGATTAAACCATCTTCCAAGTGAGCTGCCGCGAAGATTAAAGTAATAACGATAAGAATAAACCATGTGGGAAGTCTTAAGAAGTGTAAAAGACTAATAGGAATAAGCTGAAAGATGACTGTTTCAATTAGAGGACCAATGATTGTAATAAAAAATAAAAGGAAGACTATATCATTCTGAAAGTCATAGGAATCAATATTTGGACTTCCAATATTAATACCAAGGAAAAGGAGAATGAACGCCGTAGGAAATACTATAATAAATCTTGAAAGGAATGCAAGAATAGTCACTTCTACAATGAATCGCAATGAAGAATACGTTTGAATTTTATTAAAATATGAAGTCATTGGAACAGCAGGGTTTATTGTAGATTTTCTCTTACAATTTTACTGACAAGATTTCCATCTGCTTTTCCTTTTATTTGAGGCATGAGAACTCCCATAACTTTCCCCATTTCTTGCATAGTTTTTGCTCCAGATTGTTGGATAGCTTGCTCTACAATCTTTCGAACTTCTTCTTCCGATAATTGTTCTGGAAGGTATTCTTTAAGAATTTGCAACTCCTTTTTTTCTTTTTCTGCAAGTTCTGTTCTGCCTCCGGAAGTAAACTGTTCTATAGAATCTCTTCTTTGTTTTACTTCTTTCTGAAGTACTTGCTGGATATCTTCTTCGGTTGCTTCATATCCTGCTCCACCTTTCTGGATTTCGAAGTAACCCACAGCCGATTTAAGCATTCTAAGTGTTGACGTTTTAATTTCATCTCGAGAAAGCATTGCCTGTTTAAGATCGTCTTGTATTTTCTGTTTTAACATACGTGTATTGTACTAAATAAAATATCAATTGTCATTTAGTATAGGTTAACAAGTCCTTTCTGTAAAACTTTTTCAAAACTTTTCTTAAAGAATAAAAACGTAAGAATAATATAAACTGAGCTAAGCAAGAAACTTATTAAAACTTTATTCCAATCAAGTATGCCTGTATCCAACACTTCTCGAGCCCCTTCAAAGACATAGCTAGTTGGTGTAATCATTGCTACATATTGTGCCCATTTTGGTAAAGTCTCTACGGGATAATATACTGCTGAAAAAGGAGAAATAACATAAGCCATTGTCCATGCGAATGTCTGTACTCTAGTACCTATACGCATAATAAGTCCTGTAACGAGAAACCCTATCCACCAGCCTGTCATGAATAAAAGTAAAACAAAAGGTAGTAATGAGAATCCTAGGGCGAAAATGTTCATTTTATAAAGAAGATAAGCTAAAACTGAAGCGAAACTAATACTTATCGCAGCTTTTAATATTCCTAAAATAATCAATGCAGATACCCACTCTTTAAACTGCAAAGGCGCTACAAAAATATTAACAAAGTTTTTATTCCAAAGATCTTCAAGTAATCCGACTGTTAATTCGTACTGGGAACGCCATACGATAAACCAGAGAATTAATCCAGCTAAAATCATGACTACTATTTGAGGTGTATTTGGTGAAACTTTTCTTAAGTAGGTACTAGTTAAACCCCATAAGAGTAGATCTATTAACGGCCAATAAAAAGTATCACTTAACCTGTCAAAACTATGTCGGAATAAGTACATATACCTTAGTATGATGCCATAAATTCTATGCCACTTCATGCATTGTTACCTCCTGTCTAGCAGTTTGTAAGAAATAATCTTCAAGGCTTGGTTTCTTAATACTTATTTCTTGATAAACAATTCCTTGGTCTGTAATATGCTGTAAAAATTTGGCTATAGAAGCCTCTTTTATATCTAAAGTAATACGTTTGCCTTCTAGGGTGAAAGGGATGCTTTGAGTATTCGCATATTCTGTGAGTTTATTAACACCAGACTTAATAAACAATTCCACATGACTGATTTCTATTGTTTTTGTTAAGCCATCAGGAGTATCATCTGCAATAATATTTCCTTTATTAATAAATAGTACCCTGTCACACATTTCTTCTACTTCTGCCATATTATGGGAGGTAATAAGAATTGTCATGTTGAATTGTTGTCTTTGAGACTGCAAAAATTCCCGAATGAATACTGCAACTTCAGGATCTAGAGAAGCAGTGGGTTCATCAAGTAATAGCACTTTAGGAAGATTAATCAAGGCTTTTGCTAAGTTAACACGTGTAATTTGACCTGCAGAAAGTTGTGTAATTTGTTTATCTATAATGGGATCAAGTCTAAACGTAGTAATTAAGTCTTGAATTCTTTTCTTCCGATTTTCAATAGTATAGAGATAGGAAATAAAATGGAGGTTTTCCTTAACAGTTAAGTTCCATGGTAAATGTGTATAGGTAGAAGAGAAGTTTATATGTTCATGTATATACTCTCTATAAGAGTGAAAATGCTTGCCAAAATAGGTTATGCTTCCTTTTGTAGGGGTTAAAATACCCAGCAACATTTGTAACAATGTCGTTTTTCCAGCTCCATTAGGACCAAGTATACCCACGATTTGACCCTTAGGTACGGAGAATGAAACGTTATTAACTGCGGTAAAATCTCCAAAAATTTTCGTTAGTTGCGAGACTTCTAATATTATTTCTTCTGACATAGTAATCATCTTAACAGATGAGACTTTGTGCGTAAAGCCTGCGTAGTTACCTATGAAGACAAATATAGAGGTTACTTATAGGTTATTCGATACATTTTAGTAGTCCCGAGAGCTTTATATAAATGGATTTTTTCCGCTTTTTCTAAATTCTTTATGCTTTTTACAAACTCTTGGTTGTTAGTTAAGAGATGGCGAGAATCCCATTCAGGCGATGTATCAATAAGCATATACATAGGACGTCCTGGCCAATAAAGCCAATGACATATTTCTTCCTCACAACCACTATTGTCTTTTTTAGATATTTGTTTCGGCCATAAAAGAAAGATTTCATCTCTATGAGAAACATGAGGAGCTATATTAACCTGAGTAACCAGTGAAGAGTTCGATGGAATGAGAGATATCATTTTATTGATAGATGTAATACTTGGTGATGAACTCCAAAACCATTTTTTTGAGAGATAACTTAATGGAAGGTGAAGAAAGTATTGGAATGTTATAGCGAGGATCAATACATATATCCCTGTAATATTTCTATTTAATAATGTAAACTTTTTGATTGTGTAGATTGTCGGCCATAAGAGTAAAACAGCTAAGGTAGATCTATAATGCATGAATATACTGTGTGCTGAAGTAACATTATCATTACCTAAAATGAAATATTTACTAATATCAAAGAGGAAAGGAAGCATATAAAACGGAGCTAAAACAGGTAATCCTCCAAACCATAAAATGGAATAGAAAATTACATCCTTTTTTTCTTTCGTATTAAAAAGGTTGGAAATTTCTATATGGGAAAGTAATCCTTTTTGATTTTGAAATCTATATCCACCCTCGACGAAATAGGGAAAATAAATAAAGAAAATTATAAAAATATATAGAAGTGATATTGCCGCAAATATAAGGAAAACTTTTTTTCTCTTTACTATAAATAAAATGCAGCTAATAATGAACGTTAAAAGCGCCATATCCTCTTTAGAAAAAATTGTTAAAATTAAAAAAAAGAAACTTATTTTTATAGTCTGCTGTTCTGCAAAATAAATAAACCAAGCTAAAGATGAAACACCAAACACACGGCTATGTACATCTGAC